>VBWC01000055.1 GCA_006218035.1 Gammaproteobacteria bacterium | reverse complement strand
CTTACTCGATCACCTTGGCAACCACTCCGGCGCCGACGGTACGACCGCCTTCGCGGATCGCGAAACGCAGACCTTCTTCCATCGCGATCGGGTTGATCAGGTTGACCGTGATGCTGACGTTGTCGCCCGGCATCACCATTTCGGTTCCTGCCGGCAGTTCAACCGCTCCGGTCACGTCCGTTGTACGGAAGTAGAACTGCGGACGGTAGCCTTGGAAGAAGGGGGTATGACGACCGCCTTCGTCTTTGCCCAGCACGTAGATCTCGGCAGTGAATTTGGTGTGCGGCTTGATGCTGCCCGGTTTGCACAGGACTTGACCGCGCTCGACTTCTTCGCGCTTGGTGCCGCGCAACAGAACGCCAACGTTGTCGCCCGCTTGGCCCTGGTCGAGCAGCTTGCGAAACATTTCGACGCCGGTGCAGGTGGTCTTCAAGGTGGGCTTGATGCCGACGATTTCCAACTCTTCGCCAACTTTGACGATGCCGCGTTCGATACGGCCGGTAACGACGGTGCCGCGACCGGAGATGGAGAAGACGTCTTCAACCGGCATCAGGAAGGCGCCGTCGATGGCGCGCTCGGGTGTCGGGATGTAGGTGTCAAGGGCTTCGGCTAGACGGAAGATGGACGGTTCGCCCAGGTCGCTTTGGTCGCCTTCGACGGCCAGCTTGGCGCTACCATGCACGATGGGGGTGTCGTCGCCGGGGAAGTCGTATTTGCTGAGCAGTTCGCGGATTTCCATTTCGACGAGTTCGAGCAATTCGGCGTCGTCAACCATGTCGCATTTGTTCATGAATACGATGATGTACGGTACGCCTACCTGACGGGCCAGCAGGATGTGCTCGCGGGTCTGGGGCATGGGGCCGTCGGCGGCCGAAACAACCAGGATGGCACCGTCCATCTGGGCTGCGCCGGTGATCATGTTCTTTACATAGTCGGCGTGGCCCGGGCAGTCAACGTGCGCGTAGTGGCGGTTGGCGGTCTCGTATTCGACGTGGGCGGTGTTGATGGTGATGCCGCGCGCCTTTTCTTCCGGCGCTGCGTCGATCTGGTCGTAGGCCTTGGC
>VBWC01000031.1:1968-9753 GCA_006218035.1 Gammaproteobacteria bacterium | reverse complement strand
TAAATTCGCGGCGCTGTTCAAGTGTGATCTTGTTTGGTTCCATGGGTCCTCCGACAGCTCTGCGTTCTCGAATCGAAGTCGGCCTTCGCCGTGGCTGTGATCAGCCCGTTTTCTTCATGAGCACATTCTTTATGAGACCATAGGCTGTGGTGACGACCGCGCCGGTAATGCCGCCGCCAGCCAAATTGCCCAGCATCACGCCAATATCGAGTCCCCCGCTGCTGGCCGCGCTGCTGAGCGCAGGGATCAAGCCCTGGAGGATCGTTCCGCCAATGCCGCCGCCGGCGGCGCCAGTGATTGTCTTAGCGAGAGTGCTGAGGTCTAAGTTCTTTAGGAATCCGCCAGCAGCGTTTCCGCCAATGGCTCCTGCCACAATTTGGATGATGAGATTTATGATCGTGCCGGACATGAGACAATCTTCCCGTTCGATCCGCTGCTCACAACAAACCAGTGGGATGTAGGGCGGCCGATGAGAACGGGACAGGCCGGGCGCTCTTCTTTGCGGCGGCGCCCTCAGCGCGAAGGTCAGCGATAGTTGGAGGGACCAAGTTGATGGCGGGTTTCCACGGGGCGATGCTAATTATGCTGAATGTCCGTCATTGCTGCAGGTTTCCGCGAGAAATTGCGCCGGCCTTGAATATTTGCTGGCTTTCGACACCGAGACCGATGAGTTCCTCCGCGGTCGTGGACAGAAATCCGCCAGTCCCGGCCCTTGAGCTTTCTTCGCGCGGCGACAGCATCGTAGCACAGGCGGTCAAAAAACGATCCTTCGTAGCCATCCCGTTCAACCAAGATTTCAGTCAGTTCAATGTGGTATTCAATGCCGTATCGGCGCTGGAAATCTACCGCTAAATCGATGTCACCGAGGTCATGAGACCCGGTAACCCAGCTACCGAAGATACGGATTTCTTCGACCAACAGCGGCATCCACTCGTCCGCGTTCAATTCCTCGGCACGATTCCTCACGGACTCTATCAGCTTTGCTCCCACTTCTCGGCCGAACGTTTACCGAAATTTGCATTCGCAACAGCGCATCCTTTTAATGTCAAAGTGTAGTAACTTTCCGTCTCCATACCTTTAGCTTGCTGGATTAAGTCTCGCTTTAGCAGTTCGTCTAAAAGCCTCTCGCCTGATCACCAAACGAAATACGCGCCGAATTCGCGCATTGTCACGCTAGCAATCTTTTCATTGGGGTCGACATTCATGAGCGCCCCGCTGTGCGTCGATGTTCGCCAACGCTTATCGGGCAGTTGTTGGGCACCATGTGCCCTATGGCGCGGATATCGAAGGTCCAGCTAGCGGACATTTCCTTTTGTGCTTTCTGAATGCAGCGGATGAAATCAGGCAAGCTGTCGCTGCGGCCGAAGGCCGTTGCGGGAATGTCGTTGCGTTCTCCATCACAGAAAAGCGTCTTCCGATTTACCCAACGCTCTAGCTTCCGTTAACCGGGAGCTCTATAATTTATACGCAATGAATCGCCTCCCGGGTCCGAGCGCAAACGGTCCATAATTTTCTCGTGATTGTGCTTGCTGGCGCTCGATAGCGTCGCCGCGTCGAATCTAAAATTCCTATCCATGGAGGCGTACATGCATAGCCGAGCAAGGCTCGTCGCAACCTTCAGTGACAGAAAAGAAGCGCTATTGGAGGAACTCGAATTAGTACATCACGCGCTTGCCGAGGCAAAGCCGAGCGAAGAAAATAAGGCATGGTTAGAAAAAATGAAAAAGTGGCACGACCAACTCCAGGCGCTTGTAGATGACATGCCCAAAAATGCCTGACCGTAGGACCAGGTTCGTCGAACTCCAGCTCCTGTGTTACCAAACATTAATGATAACATTGGGTTGAACGAAGTTCCTGTATTGCAGGTAAGCTTCATCTAGAACACGCGAACGTTCCGGCAAGCGTCGCCTGACGACCACGTTTTGAATAGATTGAGCAGGAGTCGCCCTCCGGGCGGGGTCGATTGCCGCTGTGCGAGTGGCAAGCCGCCTCGGCGGGCGCGCGCGTTCGTCCCATTTTGGATTGGCCTTAGTTTGGCGCCTGCCAATTCGCGATCCGATCGCGACCTGCGGCTTTGGCGTCGTGCAACGCCTGGTCGGCGCGCTCGATCGATTGCTCGACGGGAACGGATGGGTCGAGGAGAGTAAGCCCGAAGGAAGCCGTTACCGTGAGCGGCAAATAGCCTTCGACGAAGAATTCCCTGTCCGATAAGCCTTTTCGTAGCTGCTCTGCGATTGCGCGTCCCTGTTCCAGGTCCGCATCCGCGGCGCAGTAGAGAAACTTCTCGCCTCCAAAGCGAAAAAACTCATCATGGGGCCGCAAGTGGGACATCACGAATTCCGCGTATTGCACGAGAAATTCATCGCCGAGCGTGTGGCCGTATGTGTCGTTCACCTCCCTGAAGTGATCCAGATCCATCATCGCGAGGCATGTGGGTCTTGGCGCGAGGGCCTGCCGCTCGCGCAACGCTGTCAACATTGCGATATGGTTGCCCGCGCCTGTCAACGGATCCCGATTACGAAGTGCATCCTCGAGTTCGTGCTTGATCGTCACTAATTGGGCGCGGACCTGCTTGAGGGCCGACAGGAATAATTCATAGTCGTCGAGAGGAATGGACCGGTGCTCCGACGCGGTTCGCAACATGATTGCCGCGTGCCGGTGCATAAGCTCATGCGCAAGCAAAATCTGGGAAAAACTTTGGTGCGAACCCAGGCGACTGGCGCCGGCGCCATGCAGCCATTGTCCGAGCGGCCACCTGTGGTTCGCATCTTCCTGGAGGTCCCGCTCGTCGGGAACCTGATCGCAAATGATCGTTCTGTTGAAATTCTCGTACCAAAGTTCGTGCTGAAACAGTGACTGCCGGAGCTCACTCAGAATCGTCCGCTTTTGCTCGCGGCTCAATTTCGAAAAGGGCATGGGGCACCGAAGTTTTCAGCGTTGCTTGCGCCACGTGTTCCGAGACAGAATATTCCAGTTCAGTGTCACATTCTTGAGAAGCGACCTGTTGTCGCTTTCGCCGCTTTGCAACGAGCGGGGAGGCAAATTGATTCGGCGGCTCTGACGAGAGAACGGAGACAGCGGTCTCCAGCGCTTGTTCGGGCGAACGGTCGCAAGCCGCGCGGCCAATCAGCGTCCAAATAACCCGCGCATCGCGGCGAATAATCCTTTTGACCGCTCCTGAGTCGGCGGCGCCTGCGCGAGGCTTTCGGCTTCGAGCCGCGCGACGTCCAGTTCGACTCCAGCGCGCGCGACGAGCGCGGCGAGAGTCGGCGCTTCATGCGGCGGCGCTTCATGCGGCGGCGCCCAGCCGCCGGCGCGCCGCACGTCAAGATAGGCGTCGAGCATGTCGGCGGCGTCCATCGCGCCAGCTTCCGTGAAATGTCGACGATGAATCGCGCCGCCTTCGCCGCTTCACGCCGGACGCCGTCGTCGATCGCCAGAGCGACGCGCGCCTCGCGTAATGCGGCGACATCCGGCTCCTTCAAGAGCGCGCGCATGAGCCGCGCTTCTTGCGTGGCGTCAACGCCCGCCGGCGCCATGCCTTGGGCGCCGCAGGCGTCAAGATAGCGGGCAAGCAGAGAAGGCGCGTTGCGGGGGCTTCGGCGGAAAGGCGCGGTGGCAGATGGTTCGCGTGAGGCGGCCTGACGTGTTCGCGTCTATGGAAGGTCGGCGTTTTAGCTTCGAAGGCCCCCTCGCTTGGTGAGCGACGTCCAACCCGATCGCCCATGTCCTTTACGCGGGCGCGCCTCGGACGGTCAGCCATACGAAGCGGCGCATGTTGTAGGCGAGATTGGCGAGCCCGATCTTGAACCGCGCCCTGGCTAGGCCGATCGTGCGCACGCACACAATACTGGGACACCTGAGCGGAGATGAGCACATGGCGCGGAAATGGATCAGCATTCCTGCAATAGCCGCGGCGATTTTATTTGTGGGAGTTACGACTCCAGCTTTTGCGGCCGTTTGCCCGTGCTGGCATTGGTCTCACGCCATCACGTGCATGTCTCATGATCCGACACCGCTATCATATCGTCCAATCCATTTAACTTGACGTTATCCCCCGCCCCTAATCCGGGGGCGACGCAGGGTGATCGGCCATAGCGTCGACCTTGTTGATGAGCTACTGGATCAGCCGGTGGGCTTTGGCGTTCAGCGCGTCGATCCGCGTCTCCGTCACGCTGCGACCGTGGTTCTGGGCGTCGCGGTAGGAGGTCTTCGACGGCAGGAAACCCGACAAGACCTCGTAGCCAGCCTCGCGCAAATACTCGCGCGCGGCCTGTTCCTCGGCGTCGGTCAATACGTGGTTCAAGGCGAAGACCAGCCGGGCTCTCGGGATGCCAGCCGTTATCAGTTCGTTGAACAACCGCACGGCTGGGCCGAGATCGTCAACCCTTTTCCTGGATCTTCCATATAGCTACGAGCTCCCTTGGCAGCGGCCAGATAGGACGCCGCCCCGCTTCATCCCCTCGACGTCTCCACCCTACTCCGACCACTGGCGCCCTGGGAGACACCCCGCCATCCATGACGCCTACTCCCGACAGCCCGTCAATTCCCGTCTCCTTGACCTCCTTTCATCGAGTTAAGCGGATCAAGCTGCAGCGCGGCCCATAACCCGTAATCGACCTTTGGAAAGTCCGCTCGCGCTCAGCATTTGACCAGATGAGACGAAAAGGATTGGATGGACGGAAAATAGACCACTGGTAAGCATATGGCTCAGAATTCGACGCAGCCAACATGGGATGCAGCAGCTCTCGCGACGCAACTCGGCAAGATCGCTGAACAAAGCCAGCGGCTCGTCCAGAACTTCCTGCTCGATGGGCCGGATATCGCGCGGCTCGGCATGGGCGATGTGACGACGCTCGGCGGCGCCTTCTTCGAACTGACAACGAAGATGATGACCGATCCAGCGCCGGTCACCCGCACGCAAATCGATCTATTCAACGATAGCCTGCGCGTCTGGCAGACGACGGCGGAGCGCTTGATGGGGCATGGCACCGGGACCGATGAACCGCCGGAAGACAAGCGTTTCAAACATCCCGACTGGACTGAGAATGCGGTCTTCAATTTCATCAAAGAGAGCTATCTCATTTGGGCCAAGGCTGTGCTCGCGGCGGTGCGCGGCGTCGAGGGGCTCGACCCGGCGACTGCGCGCAAAGTCGACTTCTATTCGCGCCAGTTCGTTGACGCACTCTCCCCGTCCAATTTCTTCGCCACCAATCCCGAGGTCCTCACTACGACGCTCAAGACTGGCGGACAGAACCTTCTGCGCGGACTCGAGAACCTGCTCGAGGATTTGCAGCGCGGCAAGGGTCGGCTGTCGATCACTATGACCGACATGGCGGCGTTTCGCCTCGGTGAAAACATAGCTGCGACGCCGGGCAAGGTCGTCTTCCAGAATGAACTGATGCAGCTCATCCAATATACGCCGACGACCCCCGACGTGCGTCGCCGACCGTTGCTGATTGTCCCGCCGTGGATCAACAAATTCTATGTGCTCGACCTGCAGCCGAAGAACTCCTTTATCAAATGGGCCGTTGACCAGGGCCACACCGTCTTTGTCGTCTCCTGGGTCAATCCCGACGAGAAGCTCGCCGAGAAGAGCTTCGAGGATTATATGCAGGAGGGTCCGCTCGCAGCCCTCGACGCGATCGAGATGGCGACGGCCGAACGTTCAGCCAACGCCGTTGGTTATTGCCTGGGCGGCACGTTGCTCGCCTCGACCCTCGCCTATATGACCGCGCGCGGCGACGAGCGGATCGCTAGCGCCTCCTATTTCGTCACGCTCGTCGACTTCGCGGATGCCGGCGACATGGCAGTGTTCATCGACAATGAGCAGCTCGCTTCGCTCGATGAGCGCATGAAGGAGCGGGGCTATCTTGAGGCGCAGGACATGGCGATGTCGTTCAACATGCTGCGCTCGAACGATCTGATCTGGTCCTTTGTGGTGAGAAATTATCTCCTCGGCAAGGAGCATTTGCCGTTCGACCTCCTTTACTGGAACGCCGACTCGACGCGCATGCCGGCAGCCATGCATTCTTTCTGCTTGCGCAATATGTATCAGATGAATCTGCTGGCGAAGCCCGGCGGCATCCGCCTATACGGCATGCCGCTCGACCTGACGCAAATCACGACGCCGACCTTCATCCTGTCGACGCGGGAGGATCACATCGCCCCGTGGAAGTCGACCTATGCAGCGACTCGCCTTTACAAGGGGCCGGTCAAATTCGTTCTAGCGGCCTCTGGCCACATGGCTGGGGTGATCAACGCGCCGGGCGGCAAATATGGGCATTGGACCAATGATGACCTGCCGGCGACGCCCGACCAATGGTTCTCTGGCGCCGCTGCGCGACAGGGCTCGTGGTGGCCGGTCTGGGACGAATGGGTGACCGGCTTCGCCTCCGACCGGACGCCCGCGCGCGAGCCCGGGGCTGGCAGGCTGACCGTGATCGAGGACGCGCCGGGCTCCTACGCCCGGGTGAGATCGGATGTTTGAAGCAGCAACACGGGCTTGCCCGCGTCCGAAATAAAAGGCTGGCGAGCCGTTTCATGATGCGACGACCCTGGGACCATTGTCACTATGCATGGAGTTTTGGTCATTTTGACCGTGCCGTAATCCACCCATCAGATTCAGAGTTCGGCGGCTCCGGCAAATCAGCAGATTTGTGCGTCGAAGAGTCACCTTTCCAATAGTCGTCGACGTTGGGCATATGTGGTTTAGCAAGGCAGGTATCTGGTGGATGTCGGGCAAAATTATTTCGTTGGATCCCGACACCCAATCCTGGGTGCCCAGACAACGAGGTGCGCCGATCTTGGGGCGGGAGAGGAAACGAGAACATGAAACTACGCGTTCTTTTGACAGCTGGCTTGATCATCGCCGGAGCGACCGGACCGAGCTTTGCCTTTGAAGGCATGCTGTCGTCTGGCAAAGGTGGAATCCACGCAAACCGCCTCCTCCAATCTGTCAGCTGCAATGTCAATGACGATGACAAGCAGGCCCTTTGCATGAGGGCCTGCGAGGACGAATACATCAAGGCCAGCCAAGCGTATGGCGCCGCTGGCCAGCTCGAGGGGCCAAAGGCGACCAAAAAGGCGTGTGAAACCAAGTGTGGATGCTGACGCTTGCATAGTCCACCTTGGGCTCTTTTCCCTTGAGCTGGGCCGCCGGCAAGGCCGGCGGCCTTTGGGAGCATGCAGAGTCGTGGGGTTTGTCCCGCTGCGAGCTGCTTTGGGTGATTTTCATTGTCTGGTTGGAAGTCTGGATAGAGCCGCCTGAACGAGCCGGCGAGCGTCTTGTTGAGAACGGCGACACGCACGTCCAGAAAGGGCTGCACGGTCCACCTGTTCCATCGCATCTGCTGCTTCTTGATCATGCGTTTTGACAAGATTTCATTGACTGCGCTTTCGACAAATGCGGTTGAAAGTGGCAGCCGATCACGGCGTCGCCGTCCGTAGTTCACGAGCGCAAGTTCATTGGCGTAGAGATATTCAATCAGATTGTTGATATGTCGCTGGACCGCGGCGGCGCCTTTGACGTCTCTGACATGAGCGGCGTCGAACCAATGCATCAGTCGCGCCAAGCGCCCAAGACATGCGCTCGAGCGGCCGTGCCAGATTCTCCACTTGGCGCTCTCGAGTTCGCGGATTGGATGGCCTTGGAGGTAGTCGCTGAAAGTGCCGGCGCCAAGGCCGCGCGCCGCCTGCAGGGCGTGTTCAAAACGCATGGCGATATGGAACCAGTCGAGGACGAGAGTCGCCTCTGGCATGACCTGACGCTGCAACTTCCACAGT
>VBWC01000031.1:0-1935 GCA_006218035.1 Gammaproteobacteria bacterium | reverse complement strand
CGATGCTGCGATCCATCGACATTGAGCACCTTGCCCGCCAGCACTTCGAAATTCCGTTCTGGGCGACAATGTCGGCTGCGCAGATAGCCTCCATCAAGGTCGATCACGACTGCGGGAGTCACTGCGTCGATATCGGGATCCGCCGCTCCCTCGGGACGCAGTCGCGCGATATGCTCGCCGACACGGCGGGTTCGATTGCGCACCGTGCCGGCATTGACGGCGCCCCCGACGGGCAGCAACTCGGCCAGCAGATCAGCCACCTTAGCAAACGGCGCGAGCGCGGCGAATTTGGCGGTGACGTAGGCGAGTTCGGGCGCTATGCCGCGTTCAAGCGTCAACGCCGAAAAACTTCTCGGTTCACCCGCGACTTCACGGCAGCATTGGCAGTTCGCGAACCGACGAACTCGAAGCGGCACGTCGCCGAAGAGGGATCGAAAGGTGACCGATCTGTATCCTTTGCTCGACAAGGTCGATCCGCAATGCGCAGCACCGGAAGCGCTCGCCCATTGTCGCCGCCTGCGCGCGGACGATTTCCGTTTGAATAGCAGCGGTAAGGCGTTTCCCTTCGCCAAGCGACAGACCAAGCGTTTCCGGGACCGTGAACTCGTCTCTTTCGATCCGGGCCACCTCGACCTCGGTTTCCGCCGCTTCGTCCCCGAAGTCCACGACAAGCTTCACCCGCCAAACCAGCCTTCGCATAGGCTCGCCTTTCCCAAAGAGGCGACCTTAACCTTCGAAAATTTACATACTCCCCACAACCTTGCATGCTCTCCTTGCAATTAAGCGCAACGTGACAGTCTTCGTCACCGCCACGTCCGACAGATGCCGGCACCGCCCAGTGCATCGTAACGGCGTGCTGCAAGCCACTGGAGACGCAACGCTTGGGTTTGCAGCACGCGGCGGAGGCCTCCTTCCACTTTTCGTTCTGCAATCACCTGCGCGAGACGCGATATAATGAGCGCCCCTCGGGCGATTCGAAAATCCGGATGGGTTCAGCTCATAGAGGCGATCCGATACGATCGGCCCCGCAACGATCGCGGCGCTTCAACTACAAGGGAACCGGCCGGCGGATCCTTTTCGTTCAGGACCGCTTTGAATTCGGGACTGCCCAATTGCGCGCTGTTTTATCAACGCTTCAGCGCATGCAAATGTTGATGAGCGCTGATGTCATAGCGATTGGTCTATTGAAATTGTGATAGCGCTGCCTCGATCTCCAGCACTTCGAAAGGGTCGAGAACATCGCTACTGCGTTCGTGCGCTGATTGGTAAGATGACGACCAGTCCGCGTACGCAGCACCTCGTTCGTTTGACCAACATAGATCGGTTCGCCGTCGTAGTCCAAGAACGCGAAGACGCCCCATTTGTAATGTCCAACCTGGGACAAATTCCCTGAACCTTCATTGAACAGACGCCATTATGCCGGCTCGGTCTCCGGCGGACCGGCCACAGGCAAGATAGCGTGCTCCCGTGGTTCCTTGGTCTGCACCAGTTCGCATCCGCTTGCGCGGAGAGCTCCTTTGCTCAAAAGGCGATCATGTCCCAACCGCGCCAAAACGACTAACATTGGTGTTGTCAAAATCTCGGCGGCGGTTGCGGATGAGGCTCGGGATCAACCCATTCCTCCCACTCGATCGCGAAGGGAATATTTTTCTCGGCGAGAAATTCCGTCACGCGCTGCTCGATCTCGTCTCTCAGCGCAAAATCGGGCTTATAGCGCAGACGTCGCCATGGCAGGATGGGCGGCTCCAGCGTGATGGCGACGATATATTCCTCCACCCTTTCGTCGTCTTTAGGGCTGCCGGCATGGGCGATGGCGACCCAGACGGGGGAGAAGGCTTTCTCCCGAAGCCAGAAACCCCAGCCGTAATCCTCGCCCATCGGCTTGCTCAGCGAGACGGCCTTATCTTCGCGCCTCGCGATGAAATGCTTCAGTTC
>VBWC01000054.1 GCA_006218035.1 Gammaproteobacteria bacterium | reverse complement strand
AATCCGGTTGGCACGACGCTGGAGATATCTACCGGTAACTTTGCGGCCGGGAGTTCATCATCCGGCGCGGTGACGACATTAGTGATCAGCAATCTGATTGCAAACACGGCATACACGATCAATGCGCGGAGTGTCAACTATTCGACGAGCGCGAGCAATAGCGTGTTGGCGGCAGCCACGGCGACGTATGCGAATGTTCCTCCTGCGTTCACGGTCTTGACACCGGCGGACGTCTTTTTAAGTTCGGTGACGGTGAGTTGGGGAGCCAACGGCAATCCGTTGACGCCGCCGACGAGTTATCAGGTGCAGGCGTCTACGGACCTAAATTTTGGCGTGTACAGCGGGTCAGAGACGTTTGCGCTTTCCGTGACCACGGCGACGTTGAGCGCGAACACATCCTATTACTTCAGAGCGCGCGCGTATAATAGGGGAGGCGGACAGAGCGCGTACAATACCGTGATAGCGACCTACACGTTGTCGAACTCGCCTGCGGCGATAGCGTACAGTGTGTACAACACGAGTATCAGCGTTACGTTGGGCTCGAACAACAATCCTGCTGGGACAACGATATCTATTACCACGGGCTCGTTTGAATCGAGCGCGAGTTCAGCGGGTGTACAGAGCGGGAACACGACGCTGAACCTGACCAACCTCATACCGAACACGGTATACACGGTAAAGGCGCGGGCGTTGAACTATAACAATATTGCCAGTTCACAGACTACGGTGGTGACGACGACTACACTGACCAACTCGATCGTGGTGAACGGGTTCAATGTATATACGACGAGCGTGAACATTTTGATCGGGAGTAACGGGAACCCTGACGGGACGCAGGTGATGGTGTCCACCGGAGTCGGGGGACACTATGATGTGGCGAGGACGTCTGTGGGTAGGACGAGCGGTAACCAGACGAGCCTTACGATATTCAATTTGTCCACGAACACGTTTTACGGGTTGCAGGCGGGTAACTTGACAACGGGCGGGTCCACGAACACGGCGGTTGTAACCAACTCGACGTACACTTTGTCGGTGAGTCCCGGGGTGACCAGTTTTGTGATGTACAACACGAGCGCGAGCGTGAGTTTGGACTTGAACACGAATCCGGTTGGCACGACGCTGGAGATATCTACCGGTAACTTTGCGGCCGGGAGTTCATC
>VBWC01000053.1:1788-3093 GCA_006218035.1 Gammaproteobacteria bacterium | reverse complement strand
TGGTGCGCGTGCAGCTGCAGGCTGCCCCCGTGGAGCCAGCCGGTCGGCCAACGCCCCGGGCGGTGGACAGGGCCGGTCGAGCCAGGCGACGCGGGCGGAAACGAGCCGCGGATGGTAGCGACCGCGCCATCTTGAGCGAGAAGGGCTTGAAACGCAAGCGGAGCACCGAGGACGAGCAACGGTCGCAGTTGCGGTCCGGCGAGGTGCGGCCGTTGGCCCACCATGAGCGCCGCCCCAGCCACGCGGCGCTGGGTCGGCCCATTGCGCTGAAGAGACGGAAGATCGCACAACTGCAGTGGGAACTGGCAGAGGCCATGGAGAAGGACCGGGTGTGGACGGAAAAATTCCCCACGGTCTTGGCACGCCGGGCCCGGGACTTGGCGCGGGTAACCGTCGAGCCGATAACGAGCGGGACCCGGATGGAACCGATTGGGATTGATGAGATTGAAGACCGTGAGGCGCGGTGGACCGCGGCGTTGCAGCAGGGGCTGGCAGTGGCCGTGGGGAGGCGGGCGCCGCTCACCCGTACCTCCATCCGGTCTCGGACGAGCTCCGGGCCTCACCGACGGCCGCGACATTAGCGCCCCGAGGACCCCACCGGGTCGCCGACGCATCCGGGACAAGCTGGCCGAACGAGCGGCCAGTGAGCTGAAGATAAAACTGGAGAAGGAGGCGAGCGAGGCGAGGCGCCCGGAACCGCGGACTCCACCGCGCGCAAACCGACGGGGCGCCGAAGAGATGTTGTTCAGTCCCGGGTCTCCGGCGCCGGGGTTCACAGGGCAGTGGGTGGCGGACCCATCAACCACCGGCACGGCGGACCGCCAACCACCGGTCGTTTCGAACCCGGCGTCAACGGACCTGGAGGAACTGGCCGACGACTCGGGCGACTACAACAGCGCGGACGAATCCGCGGAAGGGGGCGACCTGCCAGACTACATCCACCAGGAAGACAATGAGGACAGCACCCGGGAGGAATCCGACGCGGGAGACCGCGGTGACGACGAGGTCTTCACCGACGACACAGCGGTGGAGGACGTGACCATGGGCCTCGACGCGCCGGACACGGGGATGCCCAGCGTCGTCACCCATCCGTGCGACATCGGCCAAGGTTGGATGTTGACTATCCTCTGCAACAACGTCGAGGCGGGGCGCACCATCCTCGACGGCACGCAGCACGACGCCGGCGGGTGGTTGGAGCAGCGGGTGGCCTTGCCGTTCCACTGGACGATGCGCATCACGACAGGCGGGTACCAACTGCACGCGTACGGCACGCGATACGACACCTTGCGCGTTTATGCGCACCTC
>VBWC01000053.1:0-1767 GCA_006218035.1 Gammaproteobacteria bacterium | reverse complement strand
CTCTGCTTGGACCCGGCCACCACCGCCATGAGACCGGGTTGGGCGCAGCAGTCGCTGGACGCGTGGATGCCGGACAACGGAGAAGACGCGGTTCGAATCGCGCGGGTCCTGCTGGGCTGGCTGCCTTTCCACCAGCTGCGACTGCAGCTGCGCTGCGTCCTGCGGGCTCGACATGACCGACTGTTGGAAGTCATACGCCAGCGAGGACAGGGGCCCGACGCTCTGGGCGCCCTGGTGGCGTTCTTGGAAAACAGTCTCCTGACGACAGCACCCGAGCCACCCGTCGCCAACACCGGACCCTGAGCGCGCGCGGCCTTCGCGGGATCACCTCACCCCCGCCCCTTTAAGACTTTAGAAAACTCGTGATAATTTTGCGGCCACGAATCACTCACCGGTTGCCATGTACGACGCGGTCACCTTTTTGCCGGGCATGCAAAATTCCCTGTTTTTATATATCGTGCGTGTTAGTTCTTGTTTTTCTCACCTATCACCACGTATATTTTAATTCAAAAACCAGAAAAATACCCGAACAAAAAGAGTTTTGCTGCACCCGTTTAGTACTCAGAATTTCTTTTTCTTTAGTTGCTCGAGTGGTAATTCTAGTCCATGTATATTCATGAATGTTAAGCATAGTTTTATTCTAGAGCGCCTGTATATATTCCAGTGTTATGTGCAACTGCATGTTTGTGACTGTTTTAAGTTCATCACCCCGCAGCTGACAGTCCTGCGGGCGAGCGGTCACTCGCTTCCTTTAAGTGCAGCGGCAACGCTGCGTGCCAGTCAGGCACCGCACTGCGAATTTCCCCGGCTTTTTCGGCACTTTCGAAATCGCTGTTTGCCGGGGTTTTCATTTGCAGTTGAAGCGCCGGGCGCACCTCGAGGTGCGGCCCTCCGACTCCGTGTTTAGCGGGAAACCGGCTACTTTCGTTTTGCGAACCGCGGCCTACGCGCTCAATGTACTCATCCATCATCTTTTGCTACCTGCAATTCCGGGACGGAATTCGTTTTAAAACAACGATGTGGTGTGGGAATCGCTGTGATCACACCCGAACGACCGCCTTGGACTTGCAGTCCGCAAGCGCACTTGCACCGGGGAGCGGCACCGCTGCGGCCGTGGCGGCGGCACGCGCTCGCACAGCGTGCGGGCGCGGCGCCGACACGGTCCGCGCTGTTGCTCACTGCGGCTCATTTCATTAGGGCTGATAAACAAACTCATTATCATCACATCACACGCCTTTGTGCCTCGGGACGCGACGCGGCCGTGGCGGCTTGTGCGAGCCACCGCATGTAATTGCGCGTCAGCGCTCGTTAGGAGCTCGTTCCGGATTGGCCGGCAACACGTAGACGCTGCACGCTCATTGGCTCGTCAGTCATGTGACTGACGAGCAGCCGCGGGGTTTAAAAGCCCGGTAACTGCTGTTTTTAGACACACAACGAGACGCACTATTGCACTGAATGCTCACGCTTGACGCTTACTTGACTCATACGCTTGTTTCACGTGTACGAATCGCCTGTTTACCCGGATCACTGTGTGCTGTTAGCAATAGTTGAACTGCAATAAACCATAACGACGAGGCGCCGTCGAATTTGCAGCCGGTAACTTGGATTCAGTTGTATTTCGAGTAATAAGCTCTGTAAACAGCGGTCAGACGTAAACGCCCTAAGCGCTATAGTGTAAACGGACTACGCGCCGTAGCGGCCAGTTAAAGATCACAGAGTAATCGTCCGCGGCAACAATCGCCCGCGTCGCGCCGAGACGCGGTGCGT
>VBWC01000019.1 GCA_006218035.1 Gammaproteobacteria bacterium | reverse complement strand
GTCCATGCGCTCGTACCTCCTGCATCCATGCAGTCGTGCTTTCGCAGGAATGACGTTCTTTAGGTATGTCGCGCGTACGATGAAGAGCGCGTGATGTTGATGGTCGATCGAATACTTTCACGGTCTCGCCGCGCATTGCGCCGGATGAGGGACGGGGGGATGCCGGCGGGCCTGGTTGCCGTTACCCCCGACAGATTTCCCGGCCGACTGCCGCCGGAAGCAGCTACAATCATAGGCGATATACCGACCATCCCCCGGGAGCAGCCCACACCGTGCAACAAGCCGAACACTTTATCGATCTGTTAAAGGCCCTTATCCGGCAACCCAGTGTCGTCGGTGCGGAGCACTCGTTCTTTCGCGTATTGCAGCGCGAGCTGGAAGAGCGCGGCGCGAAAGTCACCTGGTATGAAGGTCTGCTGGTCGCGCAAGGGAGCAGGCCCGAATCGGCGATGTTCTCCGCGCATATCGATCGGCACGGTCTGATCTGCACCGGGCCCAATGAATTTCAGTACGCCGCGTTCGTCACCGGCCATCGCTCGGACCTGCTTGGCAATTCGGTATCGGAAAAGTTGATGAGGAAGATCGTCGACCGCTTTCAGGCCATTCCTGTCATGGCCTATGAGCCGTGGTCCGGGGCCTATCGCGGTTCCGGGACGATTACCCGGTCCTATGTCTGCGAGTACCGCAACAACCTGATATTCGAGGTCGAAGGTCTGGAACATCTGGTGGCGGGCACGCCGGTCGCATTCACCGACCGATTGACCATCACCGACGACCGCTTGTGCGGGCAACTCGACAATGTGCTGACGGCGGCGCATCTGGTGCATATGTTCGGTCTCGGGTTCCAGGGCACGGCATTTTTTACCGCGCAAGAGGAATCCGGCAGCAGCTGGCGCTTTCTGCTCGAATGGTTTCGCCGCTTCAACGGTGCCACCGACAAACTGGTGGTGGTCGATACCAGCCCCTTCCCGGACAGCGGCAGTGCGGATCAGCAGAATGTCGTCTTGCGACGGCGGGATGCCAATGCCGTGTTTAACCGCGAGATGTCGACCCGGCTCGAAGATCTGTGCAAGGCCCTGAACGTCAGCTACACCTTCAAGGACGAATATATAGAGGCGCAAAACCGGCAGGCCGTAGCGCAGGGCAAGGAACCGCAGTCGCTGGGCAGTACCGAGATGGGGCGGATCACCGCCGCGTCCAATGGATTTGTGCAGGGGACGACGCTGCAATTGCCGACGACCGGCTACCACACGATGGAAGAATCGTCGTCGTTGCATTCAAACCGGGCGTTCAGCCGCTTGCTGATGAGGATTGCCGGCATGGAACAGGCGGGATGAGTCACAGCCATGCCGTCGACATCGTCGCGTCATGCCTGAAATGGCGTGGCCGTTATCCGGCATCCAGTGCGGCAGGATGCGGTGAACGCGGTGAACCGGATCGCCCGCGACCGATGCGGATCGTACCTCACCGCATCCCGGTTATTTCTGGCCCCGCATCCCGGGTCGGCGCTGCGCGCCGCCCGGATTAACATTCAGCAACAGACACGCATCCCATGCTGAAAATTTCCCAGCATGTCTCCATCCCGGATGACCAGATCGATCTGTCGGCGATCCGCGCCCAGGGGGCCGGCGGACAGAACGTCAACAAGGTATCGTCGGCGATTCATCTGCGCTTCGACATCAACGCCTCGTCGCTGCCCGATGCCTTCAAGGAGCGTTTATTGGGTCTGCGCGACCGGCGTATCAGCAACGAAGGGGTGATCGTTATCAAGTGCCAGCGCTTTCGCACCCGGGAAAAAAATCGCGAAGATGCGCTGGAGCGATTGCAAGAGCTGATCAAGGGTGTGGCCGTGGTACAAAAGAAAAGACGCCCGACCAAACCCACCAGGGCCTCGAAAACACGGCGGCTGGACAGCAAGACCCGGCACGGCAAGACCAAGGCGCTGCGCGGCCGGGTTTCCGAGTAATCGGTTAACCAGGGCATGCCGGGGGCGACGCGCGGTGTTGGCTACCCGCACGACGTGTTTGCCATCCTGTAATGGCGGCGTCCGTCAGGCGTTAGCGTGTCTGTTGATCGCGTTCCGGTTCTGGTGACTTGCCGGGAACAAGACACAGAGAGAAGACTTACCCGGATATTTTGTTAAACTAGCGTTCCAATCGCAGAGGATCGGCTATGGCCAAACCCAATTACCAGTTCGAGAAGCGTCAGCGAGATATCGCCAAGAAAAAGAAGAAGGAAGAAAAGCGGTTGCGTAAAGCCGGGACACCGGGCGAACAGCCTCCCGAGGGCGCGCCTCAGCCGCCTGTCGAAGAGAAGACGGTTGTCTGATTTTCGCTCCGCAGGTCTTCGTTTTCTGCAGTACGCGCGGCCGGCTCGCTCTTGCCAAGGCAACGTTAAGCGCTTGGCTCAATGGCTGTGTTCGTGCACATGTGACGCCACAACCCCTTCGAGTGCACGTGCCGCTCAACGGATGCATGATGCATCATGAGCGACGAAGGAGGATGTCACATGTCAGAGCCGAGTCCGTTCATTTGGCACGAGTTGGTCACTCCCGATCAGACGAGCAGCGGCGCATTCTTCAGCCAGCTGTTCGGCTGGACACGCAGGGAAATTGATGCAGGGTCATTCGGTATCTACACCCTGTTTCAAAAGAGTGGCCGGGACGTGGCAGGAATGATGAACCCGACACCGGATACGCCGACCAAGGGGTCGTTCTGGCATTTCTATATCACAGTGGACGATGTCGAGGAATGCGCCAGGCAAGTCCCGTTACTTGGCGGAAGCGTCGTAGTACCCCCGCATGTGGTGCCGGATGTTGGCCGCATTTGTGTAGTGGCAGACCCCACCGGCGCCATCGCACACCTGATGCAACCATTGAAACAATGACGCATAACCGCAGTGAGCGCACATGAAGCCGTGCATTAGTATGATCACCCTCATTAAACGCCGGGAAGAAAGTCTCGCGGTCCTTGCGCACGGAGTTAAGGAACCTCTGATGTGTCGTCATTCCGGGCGGAGCGTAGCGCGAAGTTTATGCCCGGAGGGTACGGGAATGACGAAAAGGTGATTAATCAGAGGTTCCTTAATATATTCTTCTCTGCCGCAGGCGGCCGTTAAGGTTCGGCGTAAACTCGGAACAAATAACCTCAACCACGGGAGATAACCAATGGCTGTCACGTTAAGCAATTGCTGCGTTAAAAAAACAACTTCGTTGCTTGCTGCAGCCGGTGTCTGCGCCATGCTGGCGTCGGCACCGTTGGCGGCGGCCGATGGAGCCGCCGTGTTTAATGCTGTCTGCAACATGTGCCATGGCAGTGGCGTTGGTGGCGCGCCAAAATTAGGTGACAAAGCGGCTTGGCAACCTCGCATCGCAAAAGGAGTGGCAACTCTGGAAGAACATGCGATCAATGGCTTCAAGGACAAAGGCGTCATGCCGCCCAGGGGTGGCAAGGCCAGTTTGAGCGACGCAGACGTCAAGGCGGCTGTCGCTTATATGGTGGATGCGGCGAAATAGTGCTAACAGCTTTCGATTTCAGACAGCGCGTCTATCGCGCGATGGCAGGACGCGATAAGCGCCGGGTTTCTTTCAAGTTTCGGTGAGTACTTTCACAGTCTCGCAACGCATTACGCCGTGTGAAGAACGGCGGAAAGGTCCGGGCTGACCGCCGTCAGACACATTTCGGCCGCGCATAAAAAAGGGGCGCGGTATTGCTACCGCGCCCCACGACCTTCCCTGTTACCACTCAGCCTTCCATTGGCGCCTCCAGGCAGAAGCCGACACTGAACGGGGTGTGATGTCCCACCGACTGGCTGTTGACGATGGCGCGATCGACCGCCACCACGCGGATCACATAGCCGCACGGCTTCATGCCGGTCGTGTCCAGCGTCCAGCCATTGCCGGGTGCGACCGCGGTGTTGACCAGTCCCGAGCTGGGGCTGGGCACGCCGACGCCGGGCGGATTGGTCGCCGGTTCGACACCGAGGCTGTAGCTGCCGAGGTAGTCGTCGCGCGCAACGAAGTTCCCGCTTAACACCGTGCCGGGCCCGAACTTGCCGCAGTCACCGCTGCCGCTGGTGATGACGATCGACGCATCCGGCCAGGTGTTGTCGAGTTGCACGACATGCGTGTCGACGCCGACCGGATTGCCGCCGCCGTCAAAGGTCGACAGCTGCACGGTCCATTTCGCATCGCCGGTGCTGTCCCACTGCGCCAGCACACTGTTGATGTTTTCGGTGAACGGCAGATAGGTGAAGCGGCCGGTCACCGGATTGGCCTGGTGGATATGCGTGGTGCCGTCGAAGCGCGTCAACACCAGCTTGGTTACCACCGCCGTCGGCGCACCGCCGCCGTCGGGGATGACTTCCACCTTGTAGCTGTGACCGAGCAACGGCGCACCCTGGGCGGTGACGCGCGCGGCGAACGGACACGGCCGGCCCAGTGCATCGGGCGGCAGATTGTTGGTGGCGAACACCGCACTCGGCGTGGTGAGGCCGGTGACAGGATGGATCATGGACACCGGGATGCCACCGAGTATCGCGATCTTGCCCGCCGGCGCGCCCGCTACCGGAGCGATGTTGATCAAGGTCTCCTCGCGGTTACCCCAGGTTGGTACATGGTTGGGGTTGGCGCACGGCACCGCGACATTCCACGACAGTGTCGCGCGGATGCGGACCACCTTCGGTCCCTTGGTGCAGTCCTGACGGTACGCGCTGAGATCCACCGGCAGACGCACGGCGTAATACACGCCCTGCGCCGGAACGTTGTTGAGATCATAGACGCGCACGCTGGCCGTGCCGAGACAGGACTCGAAGCTGCCATTGCCGTCGAAGTCCGCCCAGAACGTGACGTACTCGCGGCTGCCATCGGTACACGGGCCGCCGGAAAAGCCCGACGGTTTCTTCACCTGGATCACGCCCACCAGTGTGTCGGGTGAGTTCGGGTCCAGGCCGATGCACTTCAGTTCCTCATAGCTGATGTTGCCGTCGGTCTTCGGAAAGATCACGTCGATCAGCTTGGGGTCGAAGGCGATACCCGGCAGCAGTGCCGCGACCGTCTCGGCGCTGAGCGTACTCTGCGCCGAGGCCAGATACGCGATCTCCTTGAGCGCAAAGCGATGCACCGGCACGCCTTTGTCCTTGTACAGCACCGCCAGCTCGGCGGCGCCCAATACCTTTTGCGTGGTCTGTATCGGCACGGTCGGATCGAAGGTCTCGGCCAGCTGTGGCGAGAGCTTTATCTTCGCGACGTCAAACAGATCCTGCGGGAACCAGAAGCGGCGCGGTTCCACCTGGATAGTCGCATCGCGCACGTTGCCCCATACCGGTTTCCAGTTCGGCTGGTTGGCCGGCGGCTGGATATTCCACGACAGGATCGCGCGCACCTGGATCAGCGGATCGGCGAAGCAGAGTTTCCTGTTGGGGTTGACCGGCAGCGATACCGCATACTCCAGACGCTTGCTGCCGTCGGTGCCCGCGGGGATGTTGTGGGCCTGAAAACTGGTCGCCCCCTGATCCTGCCAGCTCACGCCGTGATCGTAAGAAAGATAAAAGCGCACGTGCTCGCTGGTACCGGGACCGCAGATGTCGGTGCCATAGCCGCTGGGCTGATAGACGTAAACCACCGCCTCCAGCTGCTTCTGTTGCGGTTGATAGCCAACGCAGCCCAGTGATTCGTAATGCGTGTTGCAACAGATCGGCAACACCGGCTTGAACGGGCTCTCGATGAGATTCCCGAAGTAGTTGGGGTTGGATAGTTGCAGCAGTTTGAAATTCTGCCGCGCCTGCGGATGTGCCTCTTGCAAAGCAGCTTCGGTCTTTTGCACGGCCTTTTTCAGATCGTCGTCCATATCAGTGCTCCGTTACGGTTGGATGAAAACAGGGCCGGGGTGCACGCGTCGCTTGCCGCCCGGATCGATGTGATGACTGCGCGAGATCGGCAGTGCAGGCCGAATACAGTAAGGGTTGCACCGCTGAACGGTGCGGCTATGTCACTGCCGTTACCGTCATCATCACTACACAGGCATCATCATCGGACACGACGCGAAATAAGACGGCGAAATAGTGCCGGCGGAAATGTGAGAAATTACCGGGGTAGGAAAACCGGGTGCTACGCGGTCAGTTCTCGGGGTTACGGTCAGCCAGGGACCACTTTGTTGATACGTGGTATGCCGATCGTGATTGCGTTTTGCGACCTGGCAGCAGGTGACGTACGTCCTAAATACGGCGCAATGACAGAAGTCGTTTAGTCATGGTGCATTCTTGCGCGGGTGATTCGCTCACTAGCAGGCTGTTGAAAAACAGCCTGCGTGCGGTGCATGGATGCACTGCCATTTTTCNNTTTTTTGCTTTGCGCGTTGAAAAAGGCCATGGATGGACTTTTTCAACATCCTGCTAGGCAACGTCACGGCACCGCACATCGGAGAGCAGACGGCTCAATTCCTTCTTGACCACGGTGTAGCATTCGCACGCGTGGGCCTCCAGGCCGGACCGCTCAAGCACTGTAATGTGGCCACGGCGGTAGCGAATATAACCGGCATGCTTCAACTTCCCGGCGGCCTCCGTAATACCTTCCCGGCGCACGCCCAGCATGCCGGCGACAAGTTCCTGCGTCATGATCAATTCGTTCGAAGGCAATCGATCGAGGGTCAGCAACAGCCAGCGGCACAGCTGCTGTTCTACCGAGTGGTGCCGATTGCAGGCCGCAGTCTGGGTCATCTGGGTAATCAGTGCCTGGGTGTAGCGCAACAACAAACGCTGCATCAGGCCGGCGCGATTGAATTCCTGCATCAGCAAGCGGCTCTCCAGCCGGTAAGCGTGGCCCGCGGTCTGCACCACGGCCGAGCTTGGCGTGGTACCCCCGCCCATGAACAGCGAAATACCGATCACGCCTTCATTACCCACGCCCGCGGTTTCGGCCGAAGCGCCAGACTCCATGACATAGTGCAGCGACACGATGGCGGTGGTGGGGAAATAGGCGTGCTGCAACTGTTCGCCGGGTTCGTAGAGCATTTCACCGAGCAGCATCGGCACCAGTTCCAGATGCGCCGCCAGGCGCTCGAATTCCGCCGCGGGCAAGGCGGCGAGAAGATGGTTCTGATTCGGACTATGAGGTGATGACATGGCGGGCTATCAAAATTCCGTGTTCTAATTCTTTGCAGTGATTTCCACACCGATTCCGCGGTAACCGATGAAGCGGGCGGACTGGTTGAACATCGGTTCCCCGCTCACCCGAAACTTTTGTTGCGAGCCATCGGCGTTGACGCGGCTGAATGCGAAGTCCAGGAATGGCTGCCGGGCGGCAATCTTTGTCTGTAGTACTTCCCGCTCTGCCTCGTTCCAGCCCGCCAATCGAACACTGCTTGATTCTCCCGCCAAGGTATCGACCCGGATTCCGAGCATCTCCAGGACCGGGCCGGAAACCCTGGTGAAGTTCCCGTGCTCGTCCTGCTCCCAGTACCAGTCGGAGGCCAGTTCGGTCAGGCTGCGATAGCGTGCTTCGCTTTCGCGCAGTTCGGCGGTCCGTTCCTGCACCGTCTGTTCCAGAACCTTGCTGTAATTCTCGAGTGTTTTGTACAACAGCCGCACTTCGAGCATGTTGTGGATGCGCGTCCTGACTTCGACCAGATCGAACGGCTTGCTGATGAAATCCTTTGCGCCGGCCTGCAACGCGCGCAGCTTGTGACCGGGCTGGGCCGTGAGCACAATGACCGGAAGGTAGACATCCGCAGCATTTGTCTTGAGACCTTCCATCACCTCGAAGCCGTCCATGCCGGGCATCTGCAGATCGAGCAGAATCAGATCATAGCGGTTCTTGCGATGCAGGGCGCAGACCTCCTGTGGCTTCATGGTCGAGGCAACGCAGGTGTAGCCGGCCTCACGCAGCATTTGCTCCAGCAGCTGCACATTGGCATCCTGATCGTCTACGATCAGGATGCCGGCGTTAAGAATATCAGCGTTACTCACCATAAAAAAACGTTTTCCTTCGTTTAAATTGAGATTCAGCTCTATGACGACAGGTGACGTCAACTACGCGCCATCGCCAACCGGTCGGTGCGCGCCGCAATACGATAATCGTTCTTGCCTGTACGCTTGGCCTCATACAGGGCCAGATCCGCACTCTTCATCAGCGTTTCCACCTCTTCACCATGCGTGGGATAAATACCGATACCGACGCTGACGGTCATGACGACGCCGTGGTCCTGAATGCGATAGGGTTGTGACACGGCCTGGATAACTTTCGATACCAGCTTGGCCACATCATCGGCATGATTTAGTTCCCATAACACGATCACGAATTCGTCGCCACCCAGGCGCGCCACCGTGTCCTCCTGACGCACCGCGGCCACCAGGCGAGCGGCGACCATGCTCAGCAGCGTGTCACCGGCATTGTGACCCATGGTGTCGTTGATCTCCTTAAACCCATCCAAATCCAAATACATCACCGCCATGGTGCGCTTGTTCCTGCGCGCGTGCGCGATGGCCGACGAAAGCCGGTCATTTAAAAGCCGCCTGTTCGGCAGGCCGGTCAGCGCGTCATGCAGCGCCAGGGATTCCAGCTCACGCCCGTAATGCTCGAGTTGCTTGTACAACAACCGCACCTCCAGCATGTTGTGAATACGTGTCCTGGCTTCTATCAGATCAAATGGTTTGCTGATGAAGTCTTTCGCGCCGGAGGCCAGTGCCCGCAGCTTGTGGTCCGGTTGGGCGGTGATCACGAGTATCGGAACATAGCCATCGATTTCGATTTCCCTCAGGCGTTCCATCACCTGGAAGCCATCCATGCCGGGCATCTGCAGATCGAGCAAAATCAGGTCGTAGTGGTTGTCACGATGCAGCGCGCAGACGGCATACGGATCCATCGTTGGCGTAATGCACCGATAGCCGGCTTCCCGCAGCATGTTTTCCAACACCTGCACGCTGGCTTCCTGATCGTCCACGATCAGAATACTGGCGTTAAGAATATCGACGTTACTAATCATCACGTGGGACCTGGCACGACTGCACCGTCTAATTCCGCTTCCGCAAGTTCCAGCGCCATGTCCAGCGCCTCCATGAACTCGTTGACTTTGATCGGCTTGGTGAGATAGCGGAAGAATCCTGCTTCCAGGCCTTTCTGGATATCGCGTGGCATGGCATTGGCACTGATGGCAAGCACCGGGATGTGCGCCGTTACCGGATCTTCACGCAGGATTTTCAGCGCCTGGATACCGCTGATGCCAGGCAGATTGATGTCCATCAGGATCACCTCCGGCTGATGGATGCGCGCCAGCGCGATGCCGCGCGTGCCATCCCCCGCACTCAACAAGCGCATGTCGGGACGACGCGCGATGATTTGCTCGACCAGCTGCATGTTTGCCCGGTTGTCTTCTACATACAGCAGGGTGCGCAGCGCTGCGCCACGTGGGACATGCGCTTGAAGCAGCGGGAGCGGTTCGTCTGTACCGGCGGCAAGTTGTTGTGCGGCTGCCAGGTTCAGTTCGATCCAGAACACGCTGCCCACCCCGACGGTGCTTTCCACGCCGATTTCGCCCGCCATCAATTCGACCAGCCGCTTGCTCACCATCAGGCCGATGCCGGTGCCCTCCTCGGCGCTGGCCTCTTGTCCGAGACGATTGAACGGCTGAAACAGTTGCGCAAGTTTTTCCGGGGACAATCCTTCACCGGTATCCTGCACGCTGATACGTATGCGCTCCGCTGTGTTCACACTGCACGCCACTTCGACCGTCCCCCCCGCGCGGTTGTATTTGATCGCGTTGGAAAGCAGATTGATGAGGACCTGCTTCACCCGGGTCCGGTCGGCTTTAACGAAGTACGGGATTTCAAGCTGAGGAAAGCTGATGCGGATGCCGCTTTTTTGTGCCTGCGGTTCGATCATGGCTTGGCAATCGAGCAGCACTTCGGGCAGATATATGGGTTCCAGCGACAGCGACAGCTTGCCGGACTCGATCAACGCGAGATCGAGGATTTCGTTAATCAACTCCAGCAGATACCATCCCGCCTGAAGAATCTGGTCGATGCTGGCCTTTTGGGTGGGTGTTGGCAGCGGCGAACCCGACTCCATTAACTGGGCGAAACCGAGGATCGCATTGAGCGGGGAGCGCAACTCATGGCTCATGCTGGAAAGGAAATCCGATTTGGCGAGGTTGGCTTTTTCCGCCACGGCCTTGGCGTTGGTCAACTCGACGTTCTTTTCCTGCAGTACCTGATCCAGGCGTTTGCGTTCGGTGACGTCGCGCGCAGCGGCGAACACGCCCTGCAGCTTCCTGTCGCGGTCATAGAAGGTGGTCGCATTGTAGGACACCACCGTTTCCTTGCCGTCCCTGGCGCGCGCGGTGAGCTCGTAGTCGGTGACCTTCTTTTCGCTCAGCACCAGTTTGATGCCCGCCTCGGCCCGCTCCGGATCGGTGAAGTAATTCTTGAACGGCGCACCAATCAACTCGTCGCGCGTGCAACCGGTGAGCGCCTCCATCTGCTTGTTGACGTCGGTAATGATGCCGGACGGATCGGTGGTCATCAGCGCATCGATGTTGGATTCGATCAGAGAGCGCGTGTAGAACTGCTGGTCGCGCAGTCGCTGATCGAGCAACTTCTGTTCTGCTTCGACCTGCTTGCGCGCGGTGTTGTCGGTGCCGATCAACAGGTAGCCGATAATCGCGTTTTTAGCATCGCGCAGTGCCGTGACCGACACGACTGCCGGGAAGCGGCTGCCATCCTTGCGGATGTAGGTCAGCTCATAGATGTCCTCGATGCCGCGTGACGCCTTGAACACCAATGCCTCGAAGCCTGGCGCAATCGGTGTGGAGAGTTCTACGCTCAACGTATTGGCGCGCGCGATCACTTCCTGCGGATCCGAAATGTCGGCCGGCGTGATCTTGTTCATCACGTCGGCGGCTGTGTAGCCCAGCATGCGTTCCGCGCCAACGTTGAAGATCTGAATGACTCCCTTCGCGTCAGTGGCGATGCTCGAGAAGTTGGCGCTGTTGAAAATTGCGCTCTGCAGGGCACCCGCTTTGAGCAGCGCCGCTTCCGCCTGCTTGCGCGCGGTGATATCACGTAAAATTCCGGTGAAGTAACGCTGGCCTAGCCACATCTCGCTTACCGCCATCTCCATCGGGAAAATGCTGCCATCCTTGCGCTGGCCCATAACCTCGCGTCCGAGGCCGCTGGCGCGCGCCTCATCGCTCGCACTGTAATACTCGAGGGAACCATTGCCATTGCGCTGGTCTCGATCAAGCTCGGGTATCAGCAGGCTGAAGTTTTGGCCGATGAGCTCTGCGGCGGTATAGCCAAACATGCGCTCGGCGGCCGGGTTAACCGTCTCGACGGTGCCGCCGCGGGCATGGAAGGTGATGATGCCGTCCACTACGGTATTGAGTATCGTCTGGATCTGCGCGGCACTGTCGCGCAAGGCCTGCTGCACTGCATATTCCCCGGTGACATCGCGGAACACCAGCACTGCCCCGATCACCTGACTGTCGCGGTCGCGAATCGGTGCGCAACTGTCGGCGATATCGCACTCGCTACCATCGCGTGCAATCAGTACGGTGTGGTTGGCCAGACCTTGTATCGTGCCATGCGCCAAGGTTTCCATTACCGGGATAGTGGCGGGTTGACGGGTTTCTTTGTTGATGATGTGAAAAATCTCGTCCACCGGGCGACCGGTGGCTAATACCTGTGTCCAACCGGTGAGCTGTTCGGCAAGGGGGTTCAGGAGTGTCACGCGCGCTCCGGCATCGGTAGCTATCACGGCATCGCCGATGGAGTTGAGCGTAACGGCGAGCTTTTCCTCGCTGACCTGCAAGGTGACGTTGGCCTGCTGCAGTTGTTTATTCGTCTTCTCCTGAATCTCGAGCAAACGCTGTTGCTCGGCTTCGACTTGCTTGCGCGCGGTGTTGTCGGTGCCGATCAACAGGTAGCCGATGATGGCGTCCTCCGCATCGCGCAGCGCTGTGACCGACACGATGGCCGGAAAGCGGCTGCCGTCCTTGCGGATATAGGTCAGCTCGTAGATGTCCTCGATGCCGCGCGAGGCCTTGAACACCAATGCCTCGAAGCCCGGCCTAATCGGGGTTGCCAGCTCCAGGCTCAATGCTTGGGCGCGCGCGATCACTTCCTGCGGATCGGAAATGTCGGCCGGGGTGATCTTGTTCATCACGTCGGCGGCTGTGTAGCCCAGCATGCGCTCGGCGCCGACATTGAATATTTGAATCACGCCCTTCGCGTCAGTGGCGATACTCGAGAAATTGGCGCTGTTGAAGATTGCGCTCTGCAGGGCCCCGGTTTTAAGCAAGGCCTCCTGGCGTTGAACCTCGGTGATGCTCGCCGTGGTACCAGCGGCGGTGTCGAGAATGGCGGGACCGCGGATTATTTTGGACATGGCCGACCTCTGTTAAAGCGCGAATTAGTCTGGCGGATCGCGTGGCCGAAGGTACCAGCAGCACCTCTCATTACTTATACCTCATCCTGCACAGAAAAATGCATGTTGCTTGCAGGTGCGCGGAGATCGAGTTCGTGGAGGAATTATGAGCGTAAATTGTCACGATAGCGATCAAGTCAGCCGTTCTCCGTACGTTGTCGCACATAAAGCGGAAATATATGCAAAGCGGAGGCAGGGCAAGGCAAGGCAAGGCAAGGGGCTAACAGTGGCTGCCTGGGGGAAGTCACTGGCGATTACTCTATAGCACAGCAAGCAATCGACCGCGTTTTTTGACCATCAAGTAGCGTTCACCCCCGTGGGATCCGATGCCCGAGATGTTTATATGCCCAATGGCTGAACACCCTCAAGCCATTGGGCATATAAACGTCTATCGTTTCACTCGCTGATTGGTCATGTTCAGGTAAGCCCGGTCGACG
This sequence comes from Gammaproteobacteria bacterium, assembly GCA_006218035.1. Lineage (GTDB taxonomy): Bacteria > Pseudomonadota > Gammaproteobacteria > VBWC01 > VBWC01 > VBWC01. Next base: position 26,851 of record VBWC01000019.1, on the reverse strand, counting down.
TTGGCGCCACATAAACGCAGTCTATGTACGATAACGCACGGAACAACATGCACTCTCAATGTAAAAGCATCCATGTCAAGTCCCGATTACCAGGCGTAACAGACAGCTCATCGCTGCAAAATACGATGAATAACCGCAAGACATGGGAAGCATATGCGCATGATGCATAAGCAAATGCGCAAGATCATGGGTCAGGGAAGCGATGGATCGCTAACTGTAAGGGACATCAGGTTTGGTGAGAACGATCGATTATCCCTGCGTCGCTATAGTGGGAATGTCGCGACACGGCCCTCATAAAAAAGCGAATATTGTACCGTCGTAAGTTGGGGCGGCATCCGCGGGGATCCGGCGGTCTCGCAGTAAAACACCCTTTCTGTCAATCCCGGCTCCGGTTACCTGAAGTGATTACATCCGCAACCAGGAGCCTGTCGTCTTATGTGCGTCACCGTACCGACCGCGCGCAGTATTGAAGCTACGCTGGCCCTGTAGTTTCAGAGTGGCGCACGGTTACCCGTCGCATATCGTATATCCGGGGTTTATGTTGCAATTTCCTGCATCCAGAGTGTATGGCCCCTATCCATCGGTTCGGGAGAAGAATACCGATCATGTATGAACACTTTTACGGGCTGCATACGAATCCGTTCCGTCTGACGCCGGACCCGCAGTTTTTCTTCGCGAGCGGCACCCATAACGGCGCGTTGGCGTACTTGCGTTACGGAATGTTGCAATGTGAAGGTTTTATTGTGGTCACCGGCGAGTCCGGGGCGGGCAAGACCGAACTTTCCCGGATGTTGTTGAGCGAACTGCAGCAAACGGACGTGATTGTGGGCGAATTGGCGATCGCGTCGCTGGAGCCGGAGGAGATGCTCTACGCCATTTCGGATGCCTTCGGTCTGACGCGGTGCGGCGACAAGGCCTCCGCGCTCAAGAATTTGCGTCAGTTCATGCTTGCGCGCGTCCGCGACGGACAGCGCGTGATTCTGTTGATCGACGAAGCCCAGAACCTGCCGAGTGAGTCTATCGAGGAATTGCGGATGCTCTCCAATCTGCAATTCGGAGCCAGGGCGCTTTTTCAATGTATTTTGCTGGGTACCATTGAATTACGAAACAAGTGTGATGGCGCCAGCGTGGATTTGCTCAAGGAACGCGTAATCGCCGCGTATCAGCTAAGCCCGCTGCTGCCGTCCGAGGTTACCGAATATATTGAACATCGTTTGCGCCGGGCCGGTTGGGAAGGAAATCCGCGTTTCACCGATGCCGCCTACATGGCCGTGAATCAATATAGTGGCGGCAATCCGCGCAGGATCAACCTGATATGCCAGCGGTTACTGTTGTGCAGCAGTCTGGAGAAGAGTCATGTCATTACCGATGAGATCATCGCGCGTGTCATACAGGAGTTGTACGAAGAGATCGGCGGACTGAACGAAACGTTCGGTTCTACGACGGAAGTTGTTATGCCGTTGCGGACCCTTTCGGCTTCCGGCACCGGCGATACTGGTCCGGCGCGATCGTGCGTGGCGCCGGTTGCCGCTAACGCTAATATCGCGCGCACTCCGGCGCCGGAAGTTATGCGCAGGAACCCCGTCGTCAGGAACGGACCGGTCTTCGGCGGCGCCGCAGCGGACACGCTTGCCGCGGCGTTGCCGCCGGTAGCGGTTTCCGGCATTACCGTACCTCAAGGGTTGCAGCGCACACCAACGTCGCGCGGGAATATCGCGGCAGGCGCCGCCTTGGTGACGTTACTGCTCACCGCGGTGAGCGCGCCTGACAATACGCTGTCAGCGAACGCATTAAAGGGGCAGCGTCCCGTTGGCAGCGATATCTTCATCGGCATTCTGCCGGCGGTCGCAAAGGATACCGCTGCTGCAAGAAACTGGCAGAGCGGCGCGCGGACAAGCACCGGTGGATCGCCAGTGGAAATTGCGCGACCCGACCCGCCGCAGTGGGTGCAGCCTGTGCAGTCTTTCCCGGACATCGTCGCTGGACTGAACGTGGCGAACCCGCCAACGCAGACGAAATCGTTCCCGTCCGCCGACGTTCGGGGCGATCACGATATCATCGGCGTTCTGCGAGCCGATCATTCGAGCGCTATGCTGGATGGTCGGGAGAGGAACGAGCGAACCGGCGGTATACCCAACAACGCGCCGGTCGCCACGCGGCGCGATAACGACGGAGCAAGACGGCACTGGCAAACCGACGAAGACAATAACAGCGTGTCAGACGCCGACGTAGCAGCGAGTGATCCGTCAGAAAAACCCGCGTCGCCATCCGCCGATGCCAGTGGGGCCGCTGCGGCAGCGGTCGCGGCGAAGATTGTGCCGGCAAAATTAGCCGGGACGCAGGTGCCGCGCGCCGCGGAACTACAGCGTTCCGCCGCCGGCGCCGGGCTGGCGGCACGCCACCCGGTCCCCGGACCGGGGCTTGCCCGGCGTGATGAATCGAGCGCCACCGTGACCGGGCAAGCAATCGAGATGCGGGAAAGCGCCGCCGCCGCCCCTGCCGACGTTGCGGTTGCGTCCGCGGAAACCGTGCCGGTGCCGGTTACTGATGACATACCCCGGGTCGAACTGGACAAGCTCGTATCGCGGTTTACCAGCGCCTATCAACAGGGAAACCTCGCGTCTTTGTCCGGCCTGCTCGCCGACGACGTTAAAACCAATGATTCGACCGGCCGCAATGGCGTAACCGATGAGTATCGCAAGTTGTTTGACGTGACAGAGGCGCGCAACATGGTCGTGACCGGTGTTCGCTGGAGCGAGGCGGGCGACACGTCGCGCGGCGAGGGTGAGTTCACGGTGACCGTCCGTGCGAAAGGACGGCGCGCGGTACAGGCGTACCTGGGTCGCATCAGACTGGAGGTGGAGCGGCGCAACGATAACATCGTGATCTCCGAGCTTCGCCATACGTATTCCCGGTGACTAAAACGACGGGGGCCGCGTGCGCGTTGTATCTGTTCATCGACATGGTGTTGCGGGAATGTTAAAGGCGGTGGCAGGGAGTGTTCGAGGCAGACGTACCGTGTCGTTTTTCCGCTGGCGTCCGGTAACCGTGCAATGGACCTTGTTTACCGCCGTCCTGTTGATGATGTTCTGCGGCACTGTCCGTGCCGCCGCCATCGGGATGCCGGATCAAACAGCCCGTGCAGGCTTGGTGTTTGGATGGATGGCTCCGTCCATCGACGCTACGGAATATGGCGCGGCCGCCGACGACAATGCGCTACAGGCGTCCGGCATTGTGTATACGGACTGGCTTTCCGACGGCCGGCGCTACTGGGCGGAGGCGTACTATCAGCAGGCCGGACAGGAGGCGACGACGGCCGGCATCGGACAGAATATTGCGCAATATGGTGCGCGAATCTCGCTTCAGCAAAGTGTGCCTGTCGTTTTCGGCTGGCAGCCATGGCTGGGGATCGGACTGGACGTGTCGCAGGTGCACTACACCGATCGTCACAGCGTCGATCCGGGGGGATTCCTGTCGAGAAGATATGCCGACCGGACGGATATCCAGCCCGCAGTGTTGGTAAACCTGATCACGGAATGGAACCTGACACGGCATTGGGACGTTATCGCCAGGCTTGAACAAATGTTTCCGCTCCAGGACGGAATCGGCGGATTCTCGGTGGCTCTGGGCGCGCTTTACACATATTGAGGACCGGTTATGTTATCGATACTGAACGCTACTGCATGCCAATGAACAGAAGAGCTCTCATCTGTGCACTCCTGTCGGGCGCGTTGTTAACGGCGTGCCTGGACAACAGCGTGGACCTGCCGCCGGAGCGCCCCGCATCAGTGATACGCGGCAGCGCCGTCGACGGCATCATTGTCAATGGCACGGTAAATGTTTACGTGTTCAACGACGGCATCAAGGGCGAGCGTCTGGGTGGAGGCACCACCGACGGTGAAGGACGTTACGCGATTGACGTTCGCGCGCCGGATGGGCCGTTACTGATCGAGGTGGCGGGCGGGAATTATAGCGAAGAGGCGACCGGAACCGCTGTCGCGCTGCAGGACGGTCAGTTGCTGCGCGCGGTGTCGTTGTATCGATCGGGGCAGCCGCTCACGGTGACTGTGACGCCGCTGACCAATCTTGCCGCCGGTCTGGCGGCATACCGGATTTCCACGGGGGCCGGCGTCGGTGCGGCGATAGCAAGCGCAGTCGCCGATGTCTCACAGGCGTTCGGCGTCAACGTGCGCGATACAACTCCCCGCGTGATCACCGATCCGCGCAATCTCACTAATGCGCTGACCGACGAATATTTTTACGGATTCCTGCTGGCAGGTATTTCAAGCTGGACGCGGCTCGCGGGCGAGACGAATAACGTTGATCCGCATACCACGTACACATCAATGTCGCTCGCGCAGCTGATGTATCGGGATATTCGCAGCGACGGTGCGCTGGACGGACGTGGCACGGGCGGGGACGGTCAGCCGATAAACCTTGCCATCGGCACGGTACCCCTCGATGCCGACGTGTATCGCGTTTCGTTTGCGCAGCACATGATGTCAATGGCGATCTCGGCTGAAAACCGCACCGGTCTGAGCGTCGCCGATCTGCGCGATCGGGCCGTTCTCCTGGCGAAGGCGGACAGCGGCGTATTCGGCAACGAACCGTCCGATCCGGGCGCCGCCCGGCCTCCGGTAGTGAATAGTATCGATCCGGAAGGTCTGTATTACAGCGGTGTATTTACCTACGAGGTGATCGTGCAGGGGGCCGTCGTGGCCGTGACTTTCACGCTGGACGGCACGGCAATCGGCAGCGCCCAGGATCTTTCCCGGCCGTCGATCGCCGTGGATTCGCGCAATGACGCCGACGGCGCACACCGTGTAGGAGTCACCGCGACCGACGGGCTGGATAACGAGACGCATCGCGAGTTTTTAATAAACATCGATAACACCCGGCCGTTTGTCAATGTGACGTCGTCGCTCGTCACCAACAATCCGAACTATCTGATGAGCGGCAGCTCTACGGACAACGGTGCCGGCATATCGTCTATTTTGGTTAACGGTGTCGCGGCAAGCGTGGCCGTCGATGGTACCTGGCTGGTTGCCGTGGTCCTGCAGGCGGGAATCAACCCGCTGACGGTGGTGATCACGGACCATGCCGGTAACGCCAACGAGGCGGCGGCCAGTGTCCGTCTCGACGTCGACGGGCCCGTCATCGATACCGCTGGTCGGCACGGTAGCGCGCGTTTCGTTACCGGTGACGACGCATTTGAGGAGATACGTCTCGGCGATCGAAACGACGATCGTCCGTTGTATCTGACTAGCGACAGGCTGGATCTGGGCGGGATACCGATAACGCGACGGGACCTGGAGAATAACCATATTCCGTTTTTTGGATTCCGCGTGACCGATCCCGCCGCCAGTGGCGCCGGCGTCACTGTAACGATGCAGTACGAGCGAAATGAAAAGGTGGTAACTCCGTGGCGTCGGCTCAACACTGCCGAAGGAGAAAATGGCTATCTGGTGCCGGTCGCGACGGAGATGCTGGCGGCGACCTGGCATCAAACCATCCCTGCTGACCGCCATACACTGCGCGTCAAGGTCACGGACCTGGCCGGTAACACCACGGAAAAGCTATTCACGTTCCGGGCGGACATCCGGGTGCCCGACATCGCGATCGATTCCATGGCGAATACCGGCCAGACATTTTTCGACGGCTACAGCTTCGCCAATCGCGGTAATATCAGCGGCGTCACGTTTGACGCCAACACCTACACCTTCACGAACAACACCGGCAAGGCGTACTACGTCACCTTCAATGACGACAGTAGCCACCAGGCCGATCAACTCGTGGAGACGATGGTGCGCGAACATTCCGTCAGACCGGTCACCAGCGTCGAGTGGCGTGTCCGCCCCATCAATAATGTGGAACCGGGCCTTGCCCAAGCCGACAACTTTTCCTGTCCGAGCCCGGGCGACTGGGAAGTGATCGGCGAAGTAAGAAACTATAACGGTAACGCATGGGAAACGCGGACACCCCCGGAAGGCCAGCCGGGCGATCCGTTCGCCGTGTCGTCGGACGCGGTGCCGGCTTCCGAGCCCGACGGAGACTGGGCAGACGTAGCCGACTTCGACAGTCAACATGACTCGGTGATACGGGACGGCCTGTTCTATGAACTTAAGTACAAGCGGGACTATCTGGTCACGAACGACCGGCCCGCGCTGGTACGGGACTGGAGGGTTAAACAACGCGGCAGTCCGAACGTGGACTGCGCTGACCTGCGTAACTTTCAGCAACGCGGGATCATTCGCCACGAATCCGTCGACGGACCGAAAAATACCTCTGCCGAGCTTCACGAAATATCCGGCTTTGGAACGACGGACTACGTCGTGATAAACAAGAGCGTCACGAACAACAACAACCCGCAGGGAACGCCGATCGATTCGTTCCAGGGCTGGTTTTGGATACCGGCCGGACATACGATACTCGTCAGAAAACGGGTAACCGCTCCGGTGCTGACGCTGTATAACGATACCGATGTCGCGGACCCCGGCACGTTCAGCAGCTACGAGCCGCATAAGCTCGACAAGACCATTACCTGGAGCGTAAAGCCCAAGCTCGTCATCACCGCGGTGCACGACGCCGGCATCGAGCGTATGTTCGAGATGTCGCCCAGGAAAAACGCCGTCGCCGTAGGCGCTGCCGCGGCAGTTTACACGATATCGCGTTAACCGGAATGGCGATAGCCCGGCGCATCATCGCGCGCGGATCGAAAGGCGGCTGATGCAGGTGCGCGAAGCGCTCGAAGCCTGGGCAAAACGCGGCAAGGAAAACCGCTGACCATGTTCGATGGAGCATAGACCTGACCAACCATTTGACGCGATATTATGTGCTCGACGAGCCGAGGCGCGCGGAACGCCTTAGCCGCCGAAGTACAGGGAAGCACGAAGTAAAGTCAGGTCAATCGTCGCGCCGGTAAGCCAATGTGGTAGGCGAGACGGTGCAGGACGTTGCGCCGCCGCGACAACGCGCTCGCAATTTCTTCAGCATTGTTGACAGGAGGGTAACTATGCGGCTCAGCCGAAATACGAATCGCATATTCGTCCGCATGGGGCCGACCAGCGTTCAGAGTCCGGGGCGCAGCTGCAGGCATCGGCGGCGGCTGCTCGGGAACAACGCGAACATATGATTGCAGAGGTTGCCTATTACATGGCGGAGCGCTGCCATTTCGAGGGTGGCGACCCGATCAGTGACTGGAGGCAGGTGCAGACCGCGTTTGCGTTATGAAAAATCTCGCGCGAAACGCCGGCTGTTCGCGGTTCGACCGGCAATTCTCCTGTCGCAACAACACACCAGCGCGTCGATGGCGATTATTTAGAAAGAACAATATGTGCGATACCGTACAGACCTGGCGGGCGATTAGCTGCAATATCTTGCGCCTATGGTCGCCCTTCGGGGTGCCAGGGGAGATTCGAACGCGATGTTAGTAATACGCGTCAGAGTCTGACGATGCTTGGCAAGATATCTTATGGAGAGTTCAACATGAAGTGGAAAAATCCGTTGGCCATTATCGGCGTTGCGATGCTGAGTCTTTTCGTTATCACCACGGCCGTTGCCGGCAGCAAGGGCGATATCGACGCGAGCGTAAGCAAGGCGTTGATCCAGTTCTATGCACTGAATGCCAAGCACAAGGATCTCGCTGCCAAGGCAGCGGGCATGCTCGTCTTCCCGAGTATCACTAAGGGCGGCGTGGGTGTTGCCGGCGAATATGGCGAGGGTGTCCTGCAAGTCAAGGGCGCGACTGTCGACTACTACAATATCGGGTCTGCGTCGATCGGACTCACACTTGGTATTGCGAGTCGTAGCGAGATCGTCATGTTCATGACCGAGGAAGCGCTCGACAAGTTCAAGAATAGCGACGGCTGGAAGATTGGCGTCGACGCGGGTGTTGCCGTCGTGTCCGTGGGTGCTGGCGGTCAATACGACACCAAAACACTGCAGCAACCTATTATCGGCTTCGTTTTCGGAGAGAAGGGCCTGATAGGCGACCTGTCCCTTGAGGGTTCCAAGATTACGAAGATACAGAAGTAAGAATATGCACTGTCAGGCGTAATGTTAGAAAACTTAACCTGGATTTCCCCCGGTCTTGCAGACGTCAGACTGTGGCAAGTCCAGGGAAGTCAAACGTACTTTATCTACCGCCCTCAAGATTCCATACTTCATCCTCCTGCACAACAGATGTGACCGGCAGACCTGCGGTAGCAACGATTACGGTGTGACCCCGTCTACCTCTTGTGGCCATGTTACCCGCAGCCCGTGGGGATTCGACCAAGACGCCTTCGGCATGAACCAGTTCGCTCGTCCGTATCGAGGTTCCATCTATTATGGATTCGCGCGATCTATTATGTCCGACAGGCACTAGCTCATGATGCGTTCATACGTTGCCTTGTCGGCCCGATAACACCCGCAAGAAGCCGCTTCCAGCCCGCGGCGGTTGAGTACCGTGATAATGCCGCGGCTATAGTTGATCAGCTTGCGCTTTTGCAGTGAGCCCGCGGCTTTGGTGATACCGACCCGACGCACGCCTAGCATGTAGCCCAGGAATTTGTGAGTAATGTGCAGCTCCTCCGAGTACGCCCGGTCTTGCGTCATCAGCAGCCAGCGGGCGAGGCGCGCCTCCACCAAATGAAAACGGGTGCACGCAGCTGTCTGTGCGAGCTGAATCATGCGAACATAGAGGTAGCGACTCAGGCCATGTCGCAGTGCCGGGCTATGCCGGAGTTCGCTGCGAAACGTTGCGGCTTTCATGCGTAACGCTGAACCCGCTCCCTGCACCAGCGCGTGCAGCGGTGCAATATCTACCCCGAGTACGAGGGCGATCCCGTGCATGCCTTCAGTGCCGACCAGTGCCACCTCCAGCCTCGCGTCGCTATCGACCGTGCTCACCAGAGAAATATAACTGTCGGTGGGAAAGTAAACGTGACGAAAAGGTTCGCCAGGTTCGCAGAGAATGTCGGCGAAAACGAGCTCGACCTGTTCGCAGCCTGCGAGAAAGTGTTGCTGGTCCTTGCGGGGCAGAGCTGCAAGCAGACGATTCGTATGGGGGACACTGCGCTTGGTGGGGGACATCAAAATCTCCGGATGATCGGTTGTTAAAATCAACAGGCGGCACGCGGAAAGTGCACGATGAGAACCTGATGTCGGATGGTGTTTGCGGGATTCATAACTGTCTGACCCGGTCAACCACAGTGTGGTAAGGCAGGCAATCCATGTGAGGAAGCCGCTGTCATGCCGCTTCCCGGCCCATATGCACCTGTGCCCGGAAACCCGGCATCGACGCCCGACGCGCCGTAACGCGTGGGGCGTCCGCACAGATTCCGGACAGATGACCCTCAGATGCTCATCTGCTCGCAAGAAAAACTACACAGGTCACAAAGTAACACGACCGTTCGGTCGTGTGCCGGATATCAGAGTAGGCTGAGATGTCGGTAACGTCTGTGCGCTGTCCAACTTAGCGCATGGATATTGCGCGGCAGGCGGTCTGGTCGTGACGGCGTAAAGCCTGGCCAGGATTCACACGGCGATGATGTCGGGCAGCAGGCGATCGAACTCTTTTTTGACGACTTGATAGCACTCGCAGCTCTCCGCCTCCAGGCCCGGCCGATCCACGACGGTAATGTGTCCGCGACTGTAGTGAATCAACCCGGCCTCCTGCAATTTACCGGCGGCGTCTGTGACGCCCTCGCGGCGCACGCCGAGCATATTGGCGATTAACTCCTGGGTCATGACCAGCTCGTTCGACGGCAGCCGGTCCAGACTCAGCAACAGCCAGCGACACAGTTGTTGGTTTACGGAATGATGCCGATTGCAGACCGCCGTCTGGGCCATCTGCGTAATCAATGCCTGGGTGTAACGCAGCAACAGGTGCATCAGCGGCCCGGCCCGATTGAATTCCTCCTTCAGAATCTTCCCCTTAAGGCGGAAGCCGTGGCCCGCACTCTGCACTATGGCCCGACTGGGTGTGCTTTCGCCGCCCATGAACAGGGAAACCCCGAGTATGCCTTCCTTGCCCACCACCGCAATCTCGGCCGACGCGCCATCCTCCATGACGTAAAGCAGCGACACGATAGAGGTCGTGGGGAAATAGACGTAGGGCAATTCGCTGCCGGATTCGTAAAGGACTTCGCCAAGCGGCATCTGTACGGATTCCAGATTGGGAAACAACCGCTCACGTACGGCATCGGGCAGGACGGCGAGTAGACTATTTTGTTCCAGGCGTGGGATAGACATGGGATGCCTCCCGGTTGTCGGACTTGTCCGATGGTTCGACGTTAATAACATGGCGGATAGCCTGCGATGTGAACTGACTTCCTTTGGCGCAGTATACCCCCCCCCCAACCCGATATGTCCTATACCGAACATAACGTGATAATTGTCAAAACGATAGCACGTTCACTTACCGGAATCAGCGGGACCAAACAACATGTGCGTTGGCGTTCAAAAGAAGTATTTACTGTACAACTATCTTCGTAGGGGAAATTATCCGGGAAAGATATCAAACGGCGCACGTTAACAATGGTGAATTGGTTTTGAGTACCTGAATTACCCGCGGAGCGTAGGGATTACGAGAAGTTGGAGACTGTGCGGTGTTGTGCCGACGTAACTCTTCGGTTACACGCAATCGAAATTTTACAAGGTTGCGTTTGCATCAGCGTCGTCGAAAGACTTCGGGTTGCGTCGGTGATGACTGATTGAACCAGCCGCCATGGCTTGCTAAGAGGCTGTTGAAAAACAGCCTGTGCGCGGTGCAGGGGAGCACCGCCATTTTTCAAACAGGTTTTTATCTGTTTGAAAAATGAAGCAAAGCACCCTCTCAATTACGGGGCGACACTGTTTGCTTTGCGCGTTGGAAAAGGTCATGGATGGACTTTTCCAACATCCTCCTAAGTGCCCGCGACGCCGGCCGCGCGTTGCATTATTGTTTGGTGCGCGCGTCGATATGTGTCAGTGTTTGCTGGAAGATCACGGCGTTCTCGCCGCCCAGCTCCACCGCCCGCCGCGCCGGCACTTGCGCGTCATCCCAGCGCTCCTGATCGGCCAGGACCTGCGCCAGATTGTTGAACGCTACCGCCGCCCGTGGATGCCCGCGTATCGCGGCCCGGAACACCTCCTCGGCGCCATGCAGATCGCCGAGTGCATAGCGGCTGTTACCCAACCCCATATGTGCCCCGAGACTATTCGGCCAGCGTTGCAGAGCTGCACCATAAGCCGTCGCCGCGTCCTGCCAGCGTGCGAGCCGTTCCAGCGCCAGTACCGATTGCAAATACGGCAGCTCCTCGGCCGTTTGCGGAATCTGGTCCGTTGGCAATACCACGACAGCCCAATAGTCGCTACGCCGCCAGGTGTGCTCGAAGGTTCGCAGCGACATGATATGCCGACGCTCGCGACCGGAGCGCAGTATCACCTCGGCGCGCGCCAGGTCGAAGCCCACGACCACCGCATAGTGCCAGACGGGCGCGGCGGCGATCCCCAGGTTCTGCAACACCAGTACCGGGTTTCCGGCAGCGACTTCGGTGGTGAGCGCGTGGAGCTGCGGGCGCAGCGGATACGGCACGCGGCCGTGGCGGCGCGCGGCCGCGAGCAATTCGAACTGCAAGCTGCCATGACGTCCGGGAAGATAGACCTGTGGCGCGAGATCTTCGGGTGTGACATTCAGACCGGAATAATCAAGCACGGTGGCGAGCGCCGCGGGGCCGCACTGGTGGGTCTCCTGCGGAAAGAACGGCACCGCAGTGAGTTCCACCTGCCGTGGCAACGCCGACCGTGACTCGAGCAATCGATCGGTCTGCGGCGTTGCGCAACCGGCCAGTGTCACCAGTAGCAACGCTAATAGAATAATGTCCGGTGCTGGCCGGGTGTGTCTGTCGCCACGCATGTAGAGAAAAGCCGAAACGGGTGCTTACGGGCGCGCGGAGCCTTTATTCGTGAACGGGAACATGTGAGTAAGGCCAAGCAGGTCGGTAACCAGCAACACTATGAAGATCAGCACCAGCGCACCCACGACGTCACCGCCGGCGGGCATTTTATCCAGACTCTCGGCCAGCCGTTGTGCCTCGTCATCGGTGAGCGCGTCCACGCGCGCCTGCACCTGCGCCGGATCGACGCCGAGTGACACAAGTTTTCCGGTCACTTCTTGCCGGCTCAAGGCTTCATGAATGCGGGAACGTTGCTGCTGGATCTGAGCGGCGTACACCACGGCCTCGGTGCCGACCATGGTGGCGCTTGCCACCGGCAGGTGCAGGCTCAGGGCGAGCATGCCGGCGGTGACCACGTAGCTGACGGGTTTAGTGAATCGACGGAACGTTTCCACGGAAAGTACTCCTTAGGGTTGAGGGGTCACAGCAGACTCTGTCAGCGGCGGCCTGATTGAGACAAATGAGTAATGAACATTTGTCTGATGGATTGCGCGGGCCAACCGCTGGCGGGGCCTGAACATTGTCTTATAGAACCTGTTCGTATTAGCCAAGCCTAGAAGATGAGGATCAGCAGCAGGATGACCAGCAGTAAATTCACGGTATTGCCGCCCGCGGGCATCTGGTCGAGATGTTGCGAGAGCATTAGCGCCTCACTCCCGGTGAGCGCATCCACCCGCGCCTGCACGTGTGCCGGGTCCGCACCGAGCGACAACAACTTCGCCTTTACTTCGTCGCGATTGAGGGCGTCCGGGACGCGAGTGCGGTCTTGCTGAATCGGCGTGGTGTTGATCGTCGCCTCGGTACCGACCATGGCGGCGTGCGCGACCGGCAAGCTCAGGGCGAGGATGCCGGCGGTGACGAGGTAACTGACGGGTCGGGTGACATAGCGCAAGGCGTTCATATGCAAGTTTTGTCGACGGGGCCCGGTTGTTTTCTTTGATTCCGTTTGATACCGCTAACACAACAGGTATCCATAACGGCACATGATCCAGTAAATTGCGCCTGCGCTCTGTGCGATACCGTACATATGAGCGTGACGGTTCTGCAGGCTATGCCGGCCATCCGTTCGTGTCGGGTCATTTGAAATTGTCTTTGCGGGCCTCGCGCTCTGCCTGTAACCAACCCTTGATGTGGATCGATGTGTCCAAGGCGCACGTTCCAAAGATTAAAATGCAGTGCTTCAAAATGTCTTCGAGTGAATGACGCAGACGACGACGGAGTGCGCGGGGATCGTCCTTCGGACGCTTGATATTCTTTAGCCTATTTATATAAGGAGCATTGTGCGCGCATGCGTCGTTTCAACGATTCACATGTTTGACGAGAACTGAAACGAGATGCATGAGACAAGATAAAACCCGTGAAATATCAAATTGTACTGTCGGTATGTGTGTTGGCAGACAGAGGTCGCAATGTCTTCATTGTAGAGTTCGCGAGTAGGAAAAGGATAGATGAGTAACATTACGGAAGATAGCTGGAGATGTCACAAATGAAAATATTACGAGAAAAACTGGCGATACAGGAAAACATGGGCGTAGTCGATCGCGCCGTGCGGCTGATAGTGGGTAGTGTATTAATTGTGCCGCTAGTGATCACCATGGAAACAATCAGTACGGCGCTGATGGACGGGCAGCCATACGCCCTGATTGCTTCTTTCTATCTGCTGCTCACGGGCATGATGGGCTGGGATCCGTTGTATTCGGTGTTTCACAGCCGGACATGCGGGTTGTCTGACAGCAACCGGTGCGGAACCCTGGAGTATCAGGTGGACGCGGCCTTGGGTCGCCATCCTGGTCATGATCAAGGTTACGAGGCCCACGCCCTCGATCCGGCCTTGCGCATTGGGGGAGTGCTCTATGGCAACTGGTATTGGGTGTGACGGCGCGAGCGGCGAGTGGGCTTGCCCGCCTTCGTGTCGGCGGATGAGCCTCGGCGTCGTGATGCCGGCAACGGTGATTTCGCGGTATCGCGCACCAGGACCCGCGCCGGCAAAGGATTTGTAGCCGCTACGCCGGGACATATTGCGATTGCGCCTGAATTTGATTAAGTGGATTACCCCCTTAAGCCCTGCAACCCCCTTGCAGGGCTTTTTTTTGGGCGTGATAGAACCGCTGTCACCGACGTGGACAGAAATCCGTTCGTGTTACGACGGCTATCTCCATATCTATTGAGTGGACTCCGACAGTGTCGCCTTCAGATTGACAGTGACTTGTTTCTTAACGTGCGGTACCGCACAGATAACGCCGGATTCCTCATCGCACAATATCTTGGCGAGCTATGCCGGGTAGCGGGATAAATGAGCCGACAGAATGCGTTTTTGTTCGGCAGCCTATTCTCGCGCAATAACGGCGCATTCTGGCCACCGCGGTTCCGTCAGGTCAGCCATGCGGTTCGATACCAGCGCGACCGTTCGTTATACAAATTAAACCGTGGTAGGGGTACGAGTGACTCGAATTACAGGAGCGTTCCGGCCGCATGGACGAAATGGACGACATGGACGAAAAAATACTGCTCATCGAGAGTGATCCTGCTGCCGCCCGGTTGATCCGGGAGGCGCTCGCTGACGCACGATATGGCCCATTCGCTATCGAGTGGGTTGCAACACTCTCCGACGGCCTCGATCGGCTCGATAAGGGTGGCATCAAGGCGGTCTTGCTCAATCTGTCCCTGCCGGATAGTCAGGGTATCGCAACCTTTGACAAGCTATACGTGACTGCGGTTCATGTTCCAGTCCTGATTCTCAGTGACCTCGACCAGGAAGGCATCGCCCAGCAAGCCATACAACACGGCGCACAGGATTATGTCCTGAAAGATCATATTGACGGCTACTCGTTGTCTCACGCGCTGCGCAATGTGATGGCGCGCAAGGTAGCGGAGGAGGAACTGTTTATCGAAAGGGAACGTGCTCAGGTCACGCTTGATTCCATAGGTGATGCCGTGATCAGTGCCGATATTGTTGGCAATGTTACCTACCTCAATCTGGTCGCGGAGCGCATGACCGGCTGGTCGCGGGAAGAGGCGGCCGGCCGGCCGCTGGCCGAGGTGCTCAAAATCATCGACGGTGCTACACGCGAACCGTGCCGCAGTCCCATCGAGTTGGCCGTGCAGCACAACAAACCTGTCGGTCTCAGCGCAAACTGTGTCCTGGTGCGGCGCGACGGGGTTGAATTGCCCATAGAGGATTCCGCCGCCCCCATCCACGCCCGTGGCGGCCACGTCATCGGCGCCGTGATGGTTTTTCACGATGTCAGCGCAGCCCGGACGATGGTGCTCAAAATGTCGCATCTCGCCCAACACGACGCTCTGACTGATTTGCCCAACCGCGTGCTTTTAAATGATCGGCTTACCCAGGCGCTTTCCCTGGCACGCCGGCGCCGCAAACTGTTGGCGGTGCTGTTCCTGGATCTGGATCTGTTCAAAAACATCAATGACTCACTGGGGCACCTGGTTGGTGACAAGTTATTGCAGTCGGTAGCGGATCGCTTGCTGACTTGTGTACGCAGTTCGGATACCGTCAGTCGCCAGGGCGGGGACGAATTCGTGATATTGCTTTCAGATATCGAGCACTCGGAAGATGCAGCACGCCGCGCGGAAAATATCATCTCGGTGCTGGAGGATTACCACAGAATCGCGGAACACGATCTCAATATCACCATGAGCATTGGTATCAGCGTGTATCCCGGTGACGGCGAGGACGCGGAGACCCTGATCAAGAACGCCGACGCCGCGATGTACCACGCCAAGCAAAAAGGGCGAAACAATTACCAGTTCTTCAAGCAAGAGATGAACGACATGGTCGTCGAGCGGCAATCCATCGAAGCCAGCTTGCGTCGCGCCATTGCACGACAGGAATTTGTCTTGCACTATCAGCCAAAAATCAATCTTGAGACAGGCGAAATTACCGGCGCCGAGGCGCTCCTCCGCTGGCTGCACCCGACGCGTGGACTACTCGCTCCCAAGAAATTTGTGGCCGTCGCCGAAGAGTGTGGCCTGATTGTGCCGATCGGCCGGTGGGTGCTTCGCGAAGCATGCAGGCAAGTCCGCGCCTGGCTGGATGCGGGCCTTCGGCCAGCCCCTGTGGCGATCAACATCTCTGCGGTAGAATTCCGCAGCAAGGATTTTATCGAGGGTGTTCGCGACATCCTGAAGGAGACTCGCCTGGAACCGCGCTATCTGGAGATCGAACTGACCGAAAGCGTGCTCATGCAGGATGGCGAGTCCACAATCGCCGCGCTGCAAGTGCTCAATGCCATGGGGGTACAGCTTGCCATCGATGACTTTGGCACCGGCTATTCCAGTTTAAGTTATCTGAAACGTTTTCCGATCGATACTCTGAAGATCGACCAGTCGTTCGTGCACGACATCACCATCGATCCGGACGACGCGACCATCGTCAGCGCCGTGATCGGCATGGGAAATAGTCTTAACAAGCGGGTCAGTGCCGAGGGTGTGGAAACACTGGAACAGCTCGCTTTCCTGCGGGCCGAGCGTTGTGGCGAGGGGCAGGGGTATTATTTCAGCCGGCCGGTAGTCGCGGAGGAGTACACCAAGCTACTTAAAGGCGGTATATCAGAACCCTCGCGCCGTCGTAATGGCTGGATCACTGGCCTGCGAGCCTGAGCAACCGAACCATGAAGTACTCCCTGTCCCGCTTATGTTCGACAACGAACAGAGCGTTTCCGTGTGGCACGGTATCCTGTGCGTTCGTTCAAAGTACGGCCCGTACGCTGCATTTTCTTTGAGCGTCTCACCAGTGAATGAACGAACGGATACATTGTTGAACCATATATACTGATAAGGATCGCTACGAATGAATATTTCAAAAAGTATTTTGTTGACAGGGGTTGCAGTGATTCTTGCGACCGGGCTTGCCGCGTGCGACAAGGAAAAGCCGGCGGAAACGGCGGGCAGGTCAATCGACCAGGCAACCGGGAAGGCCGGCGATAAAATGGCCGCGGCTTCCGAGAACCTGGGCGAGCAAAGCGACCGGGCCGGCGTAGCCGTCGGTGACACAGCGATTACCACCAAAGTCAAAGCAGCGATTCTGGCGGAGCCTGGTCTCAAGGTACTGCAGATCAATGTCGACACCGCGAAAGGTGTGACGACGCTGAGCGGCACAGTTGACTCGCAGCAAAGCAGTGATAGAGCCAGGGAAATAGCGACGGCGGTGGCTGGAGTAAAAGAAGTGAAAAACCAGCTGTTAGTAAACGGCACCAACTAGCAGCAAGTTGTCGCGCGCCCCTCAAAGGAGGAATTCGTGGAAACGAAACAGGCAGATAGGAAAAGGCCGGGGGCGCGACTACATGAATGGAACCCCAGGATTAGTGAGTCAGGTGCAAAGGCAGAGCATGCGCTGGCGGAAGTGAGACGCAAGTACGCCCGCGAACTTGGTGAGATCAAGGCGAAGCGGCGTAAGGCCGCCCTCAAGATCGGCGAGTTGGAGGGCGTACGTGGCGATGTGTGGGGGAAGGTCCAGATGATCGCCCGTCAGGTTCGGGATGCCCTTGGGGCCGGCATAGCGAAAGCCAATGCCAGATTCAAGTGAAGGTATCCGGGAAGCGCGGATGTGTTGTCATTCCGGGCCCCTGCTTTCGCAGGGGCAGGCTGCGCGTAGCGGACGAGCCCACGGATGGACAAGGTAGAGTCCTGCCGGGAGCAAGGACCGAGACCACGTCCGGAACCAGTGGTCGAGACCCGGAATCCAGCGCTTTCGAAACAGTGCGTTATTGGATCCCCGCGAAGTTTATACCCGGAGGGTGCGGGAATGACGACAAGGGGGTTATTAAGAGCTTCGCTAAAGAGTCGGGTTTGAGTCGCTGAGGTTCCCCGTGGTTCCTGGACGCCATCCCCGTTTTTACTGGCGACGACGGCGTTTTCCGGGAGTTGCTGCGGGCACCGCAAGATACAAAAATTACGGCGCCGCAGAGTGCGCACGTTGAAAGCTCGCTGTAGCGTAAACCCTCAGCTGATGATATCCCGATTTATGCCTTGTTCACGGTGATGATGCCTTCGTTTCTGGCGGACTATCCGTTTGCGCAGCGCCTTTACCCGGGCGCGCTCAGCGTCCTCGCCCATTTACGCCGCTGGGGACCGACGGTAATACTGACGGATGGCGACGTGGTGTTCCAGCCGCGCAAGGTGCAGCGATCGGGGTTGTGGGATGCGGTCGATGGCCGGGTGCTGATCTACCTGCACAAAGAGCAAATGCTTGAGGCCGTCGAACAGTGTTACCCCGCTCGCCATTACGTCATGGTCGACGACAAGCGGCGCATTCCGGCCGCGATGAAACAGGGCTGGGGCGATCGTCTGACGACTGTTTTCCCGCGTCAGGGACATTACGCGCTCGACGCCGCGAATATCGCCGCCTGTCCGTCGGCTGACATTACGATTGAGCGTATCGGCGCGCTGACCGATGTCGATTTTTCCACCTTGCGCGGCACCCCGAAAGCCGGCTGAGCGCAACAGGAGATGTCATGAAAGCCACGCAACAACTGCACGATCTCGGTCAAAGCCTCTGGCTCGACAACATCACGCGCGGCCTGCTGCGCAGCGGCACACTGGCGCGTTATATCCGTGAGCTGGCCGTCACCGGGCTGACCTCCAATCCCACAATCTTCGATTACGCCATCAGAAATGCGGATTTCTATGATGACGCCATTCGCCAAAAGGCACTGGCCGGCAAGTCTGGCGAGGCATTGTTCTTCGAGCTGGCGCTGGAAGACTTAAGCCAGGCCGCGGATCTTTTCCGGCCAATCCACGCTGCCACCGGCGGCGTGGACGGCTGGGTATCGCTGGAGGTATCGCCCTTGCTGGCGGATGACACGGCAGGCACCATCAAGGCGGCGGCGACACTGCATGCGCGTGCGCAACGCCCCAATCTGTTCATCAAGATACCGGGTACCCGCGCGGGCATACCCGCTATCGAGGAGACGATCTTCGCCGGCGTGCCGGTGAATGTAACGTTGCTGTTTTCCCGCGAGCACTATATTGCCGCCGCCGAGGCGTATATGCGCGGTATCGAGCGGCGCATCGCCGCCGGACTCGATCCCCATGTCGCTTCCGTCGCGTCGCTTTTCGTCAGCCGCTGGGACGTCGCCATCAAGGACAAAGTTGCCGATGCACTGCGCAATCGTCTCGGCATTGCCATCGCCAGGCGCACCTACAAGGCCTATGGCGATCTGCTGGCATCAAAGCGGTGGCAGAAACTGGCCGACGCCGGCGCCCGGCAGCAACGCCTGTTGTGGGCCAGTACCGGCACCAAGAATCCCAACGCGTCGGACAACCTGTACATCGAAGCGCTCGCCGCGCCGGATACCATCAACACCATGCCCGAGAAGACACTGCTCGCCTTCGCCGAACACGGCGCAGTGAAAGGCGCTTTGCCGCTGGATGGCGGCGACGCCGAACAGGTGCTCGCCGCGTTCGTGCGAGCGGGGGTAGATGACACAGCGCTCGCTGGCCAACTCCAGCGCGAGGGTACACAATCTTTCGCAAAATCCTGGCGCGACCTGATGGCCTGCATCGCGTCAAAAAGCGACGCGCTTGCCCGGAAGACACATCCAGACGGCGAGCAGCGCAAATGACCATTTACTGAAATGGTCACCAAGGAAAAAGATAGTGAAACATAGTCTTCCCCCGCTGCCGTATGCGCTGGGTGCCCTCGTGCCGCACACCGCTGCCCGCCACCCCGGATGATTAGTAAAACCCCTTGCGGGAACACGGGCAGCGGAGTGCTGTCGGACTATGCAGGCCGCAGCGAAATACGGGGTGTTCGATATCGTTTGCACACCCGCAGCCATAGCGATCGGCCGCAACCGGGAGCGGATATGGCCCGTGCAAACGATTTCGCAGCCGTCTCATGGAGAGTCCGGCAACCTTGCGGGGATATTTACTGAGGGCATAAGAGACTAGTCTATTGTTATGCCCCACGGAAAACGACGACACCGAAGTTTTTATCAAGCGGTCTTGTCCGCGAGTTGGTCCGGTTTTGTTCCTGGCAATCAGGTCACCCTGTTACAGAACGGAGCAGCCTATTTTCCCGCCATCGAAGCGGCGTTCGACCGGGCCAGGCATGAAATTTATCTTGAGACGTATATTTACAAAAATGACGCTACCGGACTGCGGATTGCCGACGCGCTGACACGGGCGGTCCGGCGCGGCGTAAAGGTGTATGTATTGATCGACGGCTACGGATCCAGCGACCTGCCACGCGGCATGCTGGACCGGCTGCGGGCGGACGGTGTGAAGACGCTCATCTTCCGGCCAAAAATATCCCCCTGGACATTGCGGCGCAAGCGCCTGCGCCGCATGCACCGGAAAATTGTCGTGGTAGACCGCGAGATCGCCTTTGTCGGAGGGATTAACATTATTGACGACGGGGAACCGGCGGGCGATATGGCGACTCGCTATGATTACGCCGTTGCCGTGGAAGGACCGCTGGTGGATGTAGTCCACCTTTCCGCCCGGCGCTTGTGGTCCATGGTGGCATGGAGCACGTTTCGCAAAGGGACGGTCCGGAACAAGGCGCTACCGGTTCCGACCACCACCGGGGGATCGATGAGCGCGGCCTTCGTGATGAGAGACAATTTCCGCCATCGCCGGGATATTGAGGCGGCGTATATGCTGGCGATCGAGCAGGCGGAGTCCGAAATTATTCTTGCCCATGCCTACTTTTTGCCGGGTGTGGATTTTCGTCATGCGCTTATCAATGCAGCCGGGCGCGGCGTCCGGGTGGTTTTGCTGCTGCAGGGTAAGGTGGAATATCTTCTCGAACATTACGCATCGCGCGCGCTCTACGGCAATCTGCTCGATGCCGGAATTGAAATTTACGAATACCGCAAGGGCTTCCTCCACGCCAAAGTGGCGGTGATCGACGGGCATTGGGCGACGGTGGGGTCGTCGAATATCGATCCGTTCAGTCTGCTTCTTTCACGCGAAGCGAATGTGGTCGTCGATGACGAAGCGTTTGGCGCGATCCTGGCGAAAAGCCTGAAAAATACCGTGGCAACGGATGGTCAGCGCATTCTGGCGGAAAACTGGAAACAGCAACGCGCTGGTTTACGGTTTATAAGCTGGCTTAGTTACAGTGTGCTGCGATTGATGACGGGAATCAGCGGCTATGCCAGTGAAAGGCGCCCGACCGAAAACGAGTGAGGGCCTGTCGGGGGCCTTGCAGGAGACACCATGAACGAACAAACACAGATCAGTCACCCCAAGCAGCATTTTTTTTCCGCCGATATCGACGGATTCGATTCCCTGGCCGAGCTTGCGCTGGACATGTGGTGGGCGCTATAAACGGTTTCGCCTATCGCGCGAAGGTGGCTGCAAGCCGACCGGCGGCAGACTATACCGCGCGGCTGATACCGCACCGCGACGGCGTGGCGGTTCCGCTGGAAGACGCCCATATCCTGTGGCAACAGTAATTCAGTTTTGCAAGGCATCGGAGTTAATAACGAAATCCAATGCGTGCAAAAAAACAAAGGAATGAAATGTGAGCCAGACTAAAGAACGCGTGCTAACGATCAACGGCGGTTCGTCGAGTATCAAGTTTGCGCTGTTCGAGGTTGGTGACTCGTACCATCGGATGCTGGCAGGCGTGATTGAGCGGATTGGACTGCCCGAGACCACCCTGCGGGTAAAAGGCCTGAACCCGGCGGACAACTGTTCGCGGTCGGTGACGGCGCCGGATTACACGGCGGCGGTGGGTGCGCTGATGGGCTGGATCGAGGAACACAACCGGCGTGATGCCTTGACCGCAGTGGGGCATCGCGTAGTGCACGGCGGGCAAAAGTACAGCGAGCCGCAGCGTATCACTGCGGCATTGGTGGAGGAGCTGCGCCGGCTCAGTCCGTTCGATCCCGAGCATCTGCCGCTGGAGATCGCGTTGCTGGAGACATTCCGCCAACGCCATCCGGCATTGCCTCAGGTGGCGTGCTTTGACACGGCGTTTCACCGCACCATGCCGCGGGTCGCCAGTCTGTTGCCGATTCCGCGACGCTACGAGGCGGCCGGCGTGCGGCGCTACGGGTTTCACGGTTTGTCTTATGAATTCCTCATGGAAGAACTCGCCCGCGTCGGCGACCCGGCGGCAACGCAGGGTCGCGTGATCCTTGCCCATCTCGGCAACGGCGCGAGCCTGGCCGCCGTGCGCGACGGTAAGAGTATCGACACCAGCATGGGTTTCACACCCGCGGCGGGATTGGTGATGAGCACTCGCTCGGGGGATCTGGATCCGGGACTGGTCGCCTACCTGGCGCGCACCGAGAAAATGAGCGCGACGCAATTTCAGGCAATGGTCAACCATGCGTCCGGGCTGCTCGGTGTGTCCGGGACCAGCGCCGACATGCGTGACTTGCTGGAGTGCGAAACGCGGGACGTGCGGGCGGCCGAAGCAATCGCGCTGTTTTGTTACCAGGCCAAGAAATGGATAGGCGCATACGCGGCGGCGCTGGGCGGGCTGGATACGCTGGTATTCGCGGGCGGGATCGGCGAGAACGCGCCCACCGTCCGCGCGCGGATCTGTGCGGGGCTGGAATTTCTTGGAATCGAACTCGACGAAACGCACAACGCGGCGAATGCAGGCGTGATTTCTGCAACGACCGCCCGGGTCCCGGTCCGCGTCATACGCACGGACGAAGAGCGCATGATAGCCAGGTCGGTTTGCCGCGTACTCGGCATGGGCTGAAACATGGAGCATTGAACGATGAAGAAAAAATCCCTTGTCCCGGAACTGCTCGACAAAATGCACGCCTACTGGCGCGCCGCGAACTATCTGTCGGTTGGCCAGATTTATCTTTACGATAATCCGCTGCTGAGGCGGCCGCTGACGCTGGCGGATATAAAGCCCATGCTACTGGGACACTGGGGCACAACGCCCGGGCAGAATTTTATTTATGTGCACCTCAACCGGGTCATCAAAAAATACGACCTCGACATGATCTATGTCTCCGGTCCCGGGCACGGCGGCCCGGCCGTCGTGGGCAACACCTACCTTGAAGGCACTTACAGCGAGATATATCCCGACATCAGCCAGGATGCGGCCGGGTTGCAGAGACTCTTCAAGCAGTTTTCATTTCCCGGCGGCATTCCCAGCCACGCCTCGCCGGAGTGTCCGGGCTCGATCCACGAGGGCGGTGAGCTGGGCTATTCGCTTAGCCATGCGTTCGGCGCGGTGTTCGACAATCCCGATCTCATCGTCGCCTGTGTCGTTGGCGATGGCGAGGCGGAGACGGGGCCGCTGGCCACGGCGTGGCATTCCAACAAGTTTCTCGATCCGGTAACCGACGGCGCGGTGCTGCCGATCCTGCATCTCAATGGCTACAAGATCGCCAATCCCGCCGTGCTCGCGCGCATCGGCCGCGAAGAACTGGAACAGTTACTGCGCGGCTACGGGTGGACGCCCGTCTTCGTCGAGGGTCACGAACCGGCGCTGATGCACGAGGCGATGGCAACGACACTGGATGCGGCAGTGGAGCAGATCAAGCATATTCAAAAGCGCGCTCGTGCCCATGGCGATCTCACACGTCCGCACTGGCCGATGATCGTCCTGGTGTCACCCAAGGGTTGGACGGGGCCGACGATGGTCGATGGTCGGCAGGTGGAAGGGACCTTCCGTTCACACCAGGTGCCGCTCCACCCGGCCGCGCATCCCGAACATCTACAGTTGCTGGAAGACTGGTTCAGGAGCTACCGGCCGGAAGAGCTCTTCGATGCGCAGGGCCGCTTGAAACCGGAGCTGGCGGAACTGGCGCCCGAGGGCGAACGACGCATGGGCGCGAATCCCCACGCTAACGGCGGCATGCTGCTGCGCGACCTGCGCATGCCGGATTTTCGCGACTACGCGGTCGACGTGACTGCGCCGGGAATACGCGGCATCGGCGACACCCGTGTGCTCGGGCCTTTTCTGCGCGATGTCGCAAAGCTGAACAGCGAGCAGCGGAATTTCCGCGTCTTCGGCCCGGACGAAACGATCTCCAACGGTCTGGGAGCACTCTTCGACGTGACGCAGCGCCAATGGGCCGCGGCGACCGTGCCGAACGATGAGTTTCTCGCGCCCACCGGACGCGTGATGGAAATGCTCAGCGAGCACCAGTGCGAGGGCTGGCTCGAAGGTTACCTGCTCACCGGCCGGCATGGACTATTTAATTGCTATGAGGCGTTCATCCACATCGTCGATTCGATGTTCAACCAGCACGCCAAGTGGCTCAAGGTCACGGCGCAGCTGCCGTGGCGGCGCAAGATCGCCTCGCTGAACTACCTGCTGGCCTCGCATGTCTGGCGCCAGGATCACAACGGCTTCACTCACCAGGATCCCGGATTCATCGACCACGTCGTGAACAAGAAGGCCGGGATCGTGCGGGTATACCTGCCGCCGGATGCCAACTGCCTGCTGTCGGTGATGGACCACTGCCTGCGCAGCCGTCATTACGTCAACGTCGTGGTCGCGGGCAAACATCCGGCGCCGCAGTGGCTGACGATGGACGCCGCCGTCAAGCACTGCACTGCGGGCATTGGTATCTGGCAGTGGGCGAGCAACGACCAGGCGGTTGCGCCCGATGTGGTCATGGCCTGCTGTGGCGACGTGCCCACGCTGGAAACGCTGGCCGCCGTTTCCATCCTGCGCGAGCACTTGCCCGAGCTGAAGATCCGCGTGGTCAATATTGTCGACCTGATGAAGCTGCAACCGCCCAGTGAACATCCGCACGGCCTGAGCGACACGGATTTCGACGAGCTCTTCACCCGGGACAAGCCGGTGATCTTCGCCTACCATGCCTACCCGTGGCTGATCCACCGGCTGACCTACCGCCGCACCAATCACGACAACATCCACGTGCGCGGCTACAAGGAAGAGGGCACCATCACCACGCCCTTCGACATGACGGTGCTGAACGATCTGGACCGCTTCCATCTGGTGATGGATACCATCGATCGCCTGCCGCAGACCGGCGACAAAGGCATTTACCTCAAGCAGCAGATCAAGGAAAAATTGATCGAGCACAGGCAATACATCAACAGGCACGGCCAGGACATGCCGGAGATCCGCAACTGGAAGTGGCAGGGCGACACATGAACAGGGTCAACCAATGCGGGTTGATTGCGCCGTCGACGTCCGCATGATTGCATGCGGATCGACACGCGGTCGAGGGCGATCCGCGTAGCACTCGACGCTAACGCCTGTTCGTCTCCCTTTCCCTTCTGGAGGGGGTTAGGGTGAGGAGGGGGCTATGACGGAGGTTCTGGTTAAGTGTCATTTCGACCGCAGGGAGAAATCTTAGTGGTCAAAATCCGCGAGGCGATTCAATCGCAGCAGGATTTCTCCCTGCGGTCGAAATGACAAGGCGCGATTTGGTCAGGACGTAGGGCGCAATAAGCGTAGCGCATTGCGCCGGATGAAAAATGGCGCGATCGCTTCGCCATGCCAGATTATCGCCGCACCTGGTACCGGTGGTTCGGCCTCTTTATCGATAACCTGTCAGGAAAATGTCTGACATATCTAAAGAACGTCATTCCCGCGAAAGCGGGAATCCAGTCTTACTACGACTACTGGATTCCGGGTCTGCGCTGCGCTACGCTCGGAATGACGGCTATCATGCAGCGTCATGTATGTGCAATAGAATTATCGCCGAACGACACCGACTTTCAGGGCCATTTGAATATGTGCACATCAACCCGGTGAAACCCGGTTTGGTGGAGGCTGTGGCACAATGGCCGTATTCGACGTTTCATCGGCTGGTGGATCAGGGCGTCTATCCGGTGGATTGGGCTGGCGGTAATGAGACTGGGTTGGAGTATTCGGACTGACATCCGGCGCAATGCGCTTCGCTTATTGCGCCCTACGTGTTCTGGAAAGATGGCATGAGCAATCGCCAAGAAAACTACGCTACTTATAACTATTGCGTCAGTTTTATAGATCTACTGGGGCAGCGAGAAGCTCTTCATGGCCAGGGCCTTTTGCCGGTTCTGAATACTGATGCTGACCGGGAAGCCTTTCTCACGATTATACGAGAAAGTATCGGTGCGATAATTCGACTTCAGAGAGACGCGGAAACAATGGTGAAGAGGGTTATTGAACCGGACCCAAACTCGCCGTTTCGATCGACATTATCTGACGAGGAGCGGGTAACATGGGATGCGATGCAGTTTACCCGTTTAACCACGCAGCGATGGTCGGATGGTTTGGTTTCTTTCGTGAGTCTAGGAGATCGTGACATTAAGTGCTTAATGAATGGTATCTATAGCATCTTTTGTCTATCCGGGACTCTATGTTTCTTGGGCCTTACTAGGGGGAAACCTGTACGTGGTGCGATAGACGTCGCGTGGGGTATGGAACTACACGTGGGCGAATTATATGGGCCGGCGGTTGTACGGGCCTATGAATTGGAAAGCGAGGTGGCGCAGTATCCGCGTATTGTCGTAAGTTCTCGCACCATCCAGTTCTTACAAGCCTGTTCTCGGAATACCGATACCGACCCTTTTTCCCGGTTCAACAGAGCGCTTGCCGATCTGTGTTTAAAAATGCTTATTCCGGATGCTGACGGTTCTTGGACACTACATTATCTTGGGGAATCGTTCAGGTGGTCTGTTACACAAGACAATCACGTGGTTCTTTACAACGAGGCATATGCATTTGTGATGGCTCAACTTCGGAAACACCAAGATTCTGGAAACAGCAAATTGGCATTTCGATACAGCCATCTCATGGGATACTTCTACGAGCATCCACCGCCGACAGAAGAGCAGTCCTCCAGTCGGCCACGGTAGAAAGGTAGGGCGCAATAAGCAAGGCGCATTGCGCCGGATGTCTATCGGATGCGCCGCGTCTTCGTGAGTTTGTGTTTCTGCGCAACGGTTGGTGGGTTACGCGATGCTGGGGCATCGCTAACCCATACATGGACGCCCACTCTTTGCCAAGCTTTCACTCGGTGATGCCAGAAGGT
>VBWC01000052.1 GCA_006218035.1 Gammaproteobacteria bacterium | reverse complement strand
GGAAGCTTCCGCTCCGGCTCGAGTACATGTTCCGCCGGGCGTTCCGGGCAGAGCATGCGCGTGATGTCTACTGCGCCGTACCGACGAAGCAGTGTAAGAAAAACGCCAAGATGGTGCTGGCGATGCTCGAACGTCTCAACGATTGCGCCTCTCGATACGGGGCGCAGCGCGCGGCGACGATGTGCGATTTCTGCGACAAGGATCATTGTTCGTCCGAATGTCCTCGTCCCGCCGAGGCCGGCTACTACACGTTCGCTCAGCGAGCGAACCCGTACCGGTCGGGCGGTTCGCGAGCATCGTCGGAGTCGGTGCGATGTCGATTGTGCGGCCGAATCGGTCATGCACCCGACGTCTGTCCTCCGGTGCAGGCTGCGATTCTTCTCAACGCCGACTGCTTGTTTTACGGGAAGCGACTCCGCGCGGTGGTTCAGTCGAGACAAGAGACGCTACAACAATCATCGATGGGACCGTCATCCTCTGCCGGACTGAAGGGCGGAGTGAATACGTTGTTCGACTGGGAACCGGTCCGCGACGAGGTTTTCGTCACGGAAGAACTGCGTGTACGATTCCGGTCACCGACTCGATACCGCACACCGGGTGTCCCGGCCGGCCCGTTATTCGCGTATTTCGACTCGTTCGCGCAAACGTTCCCGGTCGGTGACCCGGTTATGGCGGCGTTCAGTGTGTACGTCGAGTTGCTGTTGGAGGAGGCTACCCAACAGGAGCACCGCGCGGCGTGCCTCCCGGTCGAGTTGCACGGTTACGGGACGGCGGACTCGGAGTTCAATCGTGCGACGCATGCGATACAACAACAGAATGTTGAGTATCTCCATGAGCAGCAGGAGTATCTCATTCTGTATTGGTACGCAATGCTAGGCGGCCTCATCATTCGCGTGTCCGACCTGCCGCAAGCATTCTACGACGAGTTCATGTCTTACTGCGAGACGGAGTTCCGCAAACGCAGTGCGCAAGGCGTCATCCCGGATCAGGACGACGACTACGTTCACTTCTGGGTGGACCCGGCGTGGGCAGAGTTGCGGTACAAGTGGCTGACGCCGGACGAGGTATCGGCTACGGACGCGTGTTACGTTCCGTCGCTGCGGCGATTGGTCGTTGGTGCGTCGAAATGGACGGACGCTGAGTTTCACGATCGCCGATTGGTGCAGTCACCTTATTCCGCTGCGCTTCCGCACTTCCAAGTCAGCTTCCGACATGCGTTCGCGTCGGATCCGGCGAAAGTTCCTGTCGGGCTGGAGGCGGGCGTCGGCAGCCGATATGTCATCGTCGGCGAAGGGATCCTCTCAGGCGGTGCAGGCATCGAACTACGCCTTCCCGTTCCGCTGGTCGCGGTTATCGTTAACGGCGTTCCTCTCGCATTCGTCGACTCCGTTGCCGGCCGAGTACGTGGACGGTGGCGTGCGGAGTCCGTGTTATCAAGCGAGACAGGCCCGACTCGACGTCAACGCGATTATCAACGTGCCTCTCCGCCGACCGGGACTGGCGATCGCGTTGGAGCACGTCGCGATCTGGTTGGAGGAAGGATACGGTAGCGATACGTCCGGACTGTTAGTCAGTTGATGGGCGGCTTATCCGATGTGGATTGCCGTCACCTGGCTGCTCTCTATCACGAGCCGGCGAAGGTGCGCGTGCAGGTTCGTGAAGTTTGCTACCGCACGGCGGACTCAGACGATTTGTCTGGGCAGCGGTGGGTTTACTTCGACCAACCGTGCGGCGTCGAGATTCGTGTGAGCGGTATAGTGATCAACTCGGACGCTGCTCGTCTGGGTAATCACATCGACCGGGCTCTGGAAGATCAGATCGCGGCGGTCGAATCGTCCATCTTCGCAGACGCTGGTCGTGCCGCCGCACGGGACGACGGTTACAACGACGCCGTCTATAACTGGTCGATGCAGTATATCGACCCGTTCTTGAACGTCGCCGCAGTAGCGCGCGTAGGCAAGCGTTTCGAACCTCGTGTCGGTCGCGTCGGCTCCGGCTCGTCGGAAGCCTCGTCTCGGGCGCCGTCGGTCTCGACTGATTCGAGGGCCGCGTCGGGGAGTACAACGACGCTCACCGACCCGTTGAGCATCACCTCGACGCGGAACCTGGCGGCGCCGGTGCAGCAGCACGGTCCGAAGAAACAAACGCGCCATCCTAAAGAGTTGGGAAAACAACAAGAAATGCGCAAACCGACCGCCTTGCCGCCACCACCGATAACGCCGAAGCTTGCGCCCAAGACGCTGCCGCGTAAGGCGGGCGGTG
>VBWC01000051.1 GCA_006218035.1 Gammaproteobacteria bacterium | reverse complement strand
CGCATTTTATTGGGATCAGATTATTGCAGGATGGTGCAAATTGGTTATTGGACGCCAAGCTAGTGTAGTTAGTCACGCTGTTTGCATCTTATTAAGGACCGCTCGGGCCCGACGGACTTTCTCGAGGATGGCGTCGGCCTTGGCCGTCCATTGGAACGCCTTGGGGTTTTGATTGTGTTCGTCGATGTAGCTTTGGATCGCCGCCTCCAGTTTTGCGACGTTGGTGAACGTACCGCGGCGAATGCGCTTGTCGGTCAAATCGCGGAACCAACGTTCCACGAGATTCAGCCAGGAGCTGGAGGTCGGCGTGAAGTGCATATGAAAGCGCGGATGCTTCTTCAGCCAGGACTGGACGCGCGGATGTTTGTGCGTCGCATAGTTGTCCACAATCAGATGCAGGTCCAGTTCCGGCGGCGTCTGGGACTCGATCTGCCGCAGAAACTTCAGCCATTCCTGGTGACGGTGTCGCGAGTCGTAGCGATTGATGACCCGACCGTCCAGCATACTCAACGCCGCAAACAGCGTGGTCGTTCCGTTCCGCTTGTAGTCGTGCGTCATCGTGCCGCAACGGCCTTTTTTCAACGGCAGTCCCTTCTGCGTGCGGTCCAGCGCTTGAATCTGGCTCTTTTCATCACAACTCAGCACCAGCGCGTGCTCCGGGGGGTCGAGGTAGAGTCCGACCACATCGGTCAGCTTCTCGACGAAGCGCGAATCATTGCTGACCTTGAATGTCCGCGACAAATGCGGCTTCAGGCCGTTGGCCCGCCATACGCGCGAGACCATCGACTGGCTGACCCCCAGCCGTCGCGCCAGACTGTTGGTGCTCCAATGCGTGGCGTTTACCGGAGTCTGCTGCGTGGTCACTTCCACGATGCGCTGTGCTACCTGCTGACGCTTGCTGGCCGGACGTCCACCGCGCGGAGCGTCCTTCTCGATGCCCGCCAAACCATTCGCCACGAACCGACGACGCCAGCGACCCACGATGGTCCGCTCGACCTGCAGTTCGTCTGCGATCTCCAGATTCTCCTTGCCCTCGGCCGCCAGCAGGACAATCCTGGACCGCCGAACCAACCGTGCTGCCGTCGTGCGACCGCGAGCCCATCGCTGCAACACCGTTCGCTGTTCGTCCGTCAGAACCACTCTTGGAGCTACTCGCATCGGTATCATCCTCCTTGCAAAAGGTGATACCGGCAACGAGAATATAAGTTGCATCAATTATGACTAACTACACTAGGGCACATAACAGTCAGGTGTGGCGAGCCGCGAACTTCAGTTCGCGCGGACCTCCAGGCGATTGCTGCATTTGTACAGAGTTCGACCGCCAGACTTGAACGTTTCATGCTCAAGCCAATCGGTT
>VBWC01000050.1 GCA_006218035.1 Gammaproteobacteria bacterium | reverse complement strand
TATGCACCCTGTTCAAGAGCTTAGACGTGCCGATGAGCTCAACGTTGGGACACTACTGGGGTGAGCTCAGTAGTGTCCCAACGTTACTCGAATAAATTCATCTGGTTATGCGAGCCGGTCGGATCGAGGTCAGTGACGGCGCGCGCAAGTAGCTGATCCAGAGGTGTTTGCTCGAACAGTGTGAGGCTGAGGATCTGTAGAGTTTCATAGAGGCTGAGCGGCAGCTTGAGGCGCTTCTTGACGATGGCGACGAGCACGTACACCGAGACGGCGATCCAGATCTGTGTCTTGACGGCGTTCTCGGAGGTGCCGAAGAACGCCTTGATGCGCAGATGCTGTTTGATCCATTTGAAAAACAGCTCGACCTGCCAGCGGCAGCGATAGAGATCGGCGATGCTGAGGGCGGGCAAGGCGAATTGGTTGGTCAGGAAAATGAGCCGCTTGCTCGTCTTGGGATCGCGGTACTTGATGCGACGGAGCGGTACGGGAAAACCTTTGTGGGAATAGAAGCCACTCAAGACCACGGTCTGATCGCAGATCACGCCACTGGTCCGATCCACCGGATGCGAGTAGCGACGCTCGGCCTTGAGGTTCGACTTGGCGCGCGTGACGAAGAAGCTGCCGGCTTGGTGCAGCCGATAGAGCCGCTCGAAGTCGAGGTAGCCGCGGTCCATCACATAGTAGGCGCCGGGCTCCGGCAGCAACAGATCGAGGGCGTTGACCTCGTGCAGCTTGCCGTCGCTGATATGGATAAAGCTGGGGATATTGCCGCGCAGATCGAGCAGCGTGTGCAGCTTGATGGCCGCCTTGGTGGAGCGAAATGGTGCCCAGGGGAATACCGACAGGCACAGATCGATGGTCGTGGCATCGAGCGCGTAAACCGTCTCGGCCAGGTCGACCCCGAAGGGTTCGTCGGCATACAAGTCGCGCGCCAGGCGAATCAGACGCTGAGCAAAGCTGGCGTAGATGCGCCAGTCGCGTGTGGCATTGGCGTTCGCCAGCGTGTTGCGCGCGATGGAGCCACGGATCCCCAGGTGATAGAGCTTGGCGGACTGGGCTCGCAGGCACGCCTGAATGTCGCGCAGGCTCTCCCGATACGTCAGCTGCGCAAAGGCCATGCACAGGTACTGATCGAGACACGAGAAGCTCTTGACCTTGTGCTCGCCGGCGTAATGCGCCACGCAGCGGCGAAACGTGCTGAGCGGAAGATGGCGCATCAACTGCGCAAAGACAAGCTGGCCCTGATGCATCGAGCGACTCCACGGCGAGAACCGCAGGCACGTTGCGCGAGGGCCTATCGATGTTCAAATCGAGACCAGCCACAGAACGTATTTTATGCACCCTGTTCAAGAGCTTAGACGTGCCGATGAGCTCAACGTTGGGACACTACTG
>VBWC01000018.1:182184-223723 GCA_006218035.1 Gammaproteobacteria bacterium | reverse complement strand
GTTTACGGTCGGCGAACACACCGTCACGTGGAGCATCACCGATACGGCCGGCAACACCGCGACGGTGACGCAAAAGGTGACGGTAACGGATACCACTGCGCCGCGCGTCGCGCCGCCACCGGCGGTAGTGATCGAGGGCACCGATCTCAGCACGCCGGTCGACCCCGGTATCGCAACCGCTGTTGATCTGGTCGACGGCGCCGTGTCGCCGGCACCGGATGTCACCGGGCCGTTTGCCGTTGGCGAGCATACTATTAGGTGGAGCGTCCAGGACCAGGCGGGCAATACCGGTAGCGCGACGCAGAAAATAACTGTCCGGGATACGACCGCGCCCGTGATTACCGTGCCGGGGGACGTCATCACGGAAGCGACCAACCTGGCCACGCCGGTGGCGCTGGGTAACGCCACTGCCACGGACATTGTTGATAGCAAGCTGGTCATCACCAGCGATGCGCCTGGTACATTTCCGGTTGGCACGACACAGGTGACGTGGAAGGCGACAGATTTTACCGGTAACGTCGTCAGCGTAAAACAGCGTGTCACGATCACGGACACGACGCCGCCGGTGGTTAATACACCGCGCGATATCACGATCGAAGCGACCGGTGCTACTACCGGCGTAGAACTCGGCGAAGCGGTTGCAAGTGATCTCGTCGACGGCAACCTGGCAGCGAAACCGGACCGGACCGGGCCGTTTGCGCCGGGAGTTCATACCATCACTTGGCGCGCGTCGGACAAGGCCGGTAATACCGGCAGCGCGGAGCAGCCGGTGACAGTGACGGACAAAACGCCGCCGCGCATCGTCGCGGAAGCGGATATCTCCATCGAGGCGACTGGCCCGGCGACACCAGCGACGCTGAAGGTATCAGCGGACGATCTGGTCGACGGGGCGATGCAGCCGACCAGCGACGCGCCGGATGCCTATCCAGTCGGAACGACCGCGGTGACCTGGACCGTGACCGACAAGGCCGGCAACAGCAGCAGCGTGTCGCGCACAATCACGGTGGTCGATACGACCTCGCCGTTGATTACCGTGCCGGCCGATGTACGACTGGAAGCTACCGGTGCGACAACCCCGGTTGAGCTCGGCAGCGCGACGGCGACTGACAAGGTCGACGGCCCATTGGCGCCGGCGCCGGATCAAACCGGACCGTTTGCGCCCGGTGTGCATATCATTACGTGGAGTGTCAGCGACCGGGCCGGCAATCTGAACACCGCGACGCAACGCGTGTTCGTCAGCGATAAAACCGTGCCGGTGGTGACGCCACCCCCGGATGTGGTGCTGGAAGCCGCTGGTCGCGCGACGTCGGTCGACTTGGGCGCAGCAACAGCGGTTGATCTGGTCGATGGTAGCGTGGCAGCGAAACCGGACCAGGCCGGTCCGTTCGCCGTCGGCGTACACAAGATTACCTGGAGCGCCACCGACGCGGCGACCAATACCGGCACGGCGACGCAGACGGTGACTGTGGTTGATACCACCGTGCCAGTACTCACGCCGCCCGCGGATGTTACGCTCGAAGCGACCAGTGCGAAGACCGAGGTCGCGCTGGGTGATGCGACGGCAACGGACAGCGTCGACGGCGCATTGAAAGCGACCCCGGACCATATCGGGTCGTTCGCGCCCGGCGCGCATACCGTCACGTGGCGTGTCGTCGATGCCGCCGGGAATGCCAGCACCGCGACACAGGCCGTGACGATCACTGACAAGACGGCGCCGACGATTTCGGCGCCGAAGGATTTGACGGTGGAAGCGACGGGACTGTTGACCGCGCTAAACTTGGGCAAGGCGACTGCCACAGACAACATCGACGGCGCGCTGTCCCCGGTGCCTGACCAGGCCGGACCCTTCGCGCCGGGTAGCTACACGGTCACCTGGAGCGTAACGGACAGCACGGGCAACACGGCGACGGCAATCCAGCGGGTGACCGTCACCGATACCACGCCGCCGGAGATCGTGGTACCGGAGGATGTCGTGACGGAAGCGACCGGCCAAAAAACCACCGTCGATCCCGGCGAGGCCAGGGCGGTTGATCTGGTCGACGGCGAAGTGGCCGTGGCCAGCGATGCGCCCGCCGTTTATCCGATCGACACCACGGTGATCTCCTGGCATGCGAAGGATCGCGCGGGCAACGAGAGCAGCCTCACGCAGTTCGTCACGGTGGAGGATCGTGGCTCGCCGGTGGTGACGCCGCCCGCCGATATTACCGTTGAGTCGGACGGTGACGAAACCGACGTTGAGTTGGGCGCCGCGACTGCGGTCGATGTGATCGACGGTGAACTCGACGCCAAACCCGACAAGACCGGCCCGTTCAAGATCGGCGTGCACAAGGTCACGTGGACGGCGACTGATAGTTCCGCCAAAAAGGGCACAGCGACGCAACAGGTCACCGTTGTCGCGCCGGCCGCAAAGCCCGTCACTGCGATGGAAAAAGACCAGGCACCGGCCGCGGAAGCTGCCGTGCCGGCAAGTGAATAAATAGCGGCGGCGACCGGGCCACGCGGGCGCACATTGCCGCCGATATCAGTACTTCCTCGACACAAACAAAAAAGGCCGGAGCGATATCGCTCCGGCCTCTATGTTAGGCAACCTCGATCCTGCGTGTGACGGGCTACCGGACGACTTTCCCGGACCGGTAGCCCGTCACACGTCAGTTATTAATCGCTCTTGCTACTGCGTGGCGACGGTGCCAGCAGTTGCGGCGGCTGCTGGGTTACCGGGGCCAAGATAAAACCAAGTCTTTCGGCATAGCCCGGGGTCGTTGTGCTTCCGGTCGGTCCTTGATACGGGGGTGGCGGGCTGGAGCGACGATTCTTGTCGCTATCGCCGGCGACCGCCGGCTGCAATGCCACGCCCAATAATCCAGCCAACGCGGCTCCTGTTACAGCGAGTTTCAAGCGCATCACTAAGGCCTCCAGGGTTTCGGGTTTAATCAGAAAACGGTTGAATTCTACATTTTTTTTGTGCGCCACGGAAGCGGATGACGACGAACGGCGGTTTTTCCAAATGATTTCAGTCCGGTGAATCCGCATCGCGAACATCATTCGCCGCGTTTGTCGGGAAATCTTACAGAAAATTCCGCCGCGAACGACGTCGATCGCCAGGCGAGCGAGGTCGCGACAAAGAACAGATACATCAATAGCGCGAAATTCCATTCGACGATGTTTTCGATGAAGGTGTGATCCGGGTAGATCGCCTTCAGCGGCGATACCGCCAGTCCCAGCGCCAGCATCGCCACGCAGATCGACACCTTGATGCGATAGGCCGGTTGCAGCGTCGTTTGTCGCGTGGCCTGTATCAGCTGCCCGAGCCGATGCACCAATAACAGCTGTGCGAGAAATGTAAAGGCGAAGAACAACGTCACGCCGATGCGTCGCTGTAACGCATAATGTTCGCCAATGAATCCGAGCGCGACCGTGTACACGATCAGAAACACGGCGGCGATGGATCCCAGCCAGATCATTACACGACCGGCGCGCGTCCGCGGATCGCCGCTTCGTATCAGCCATTCCCCTGCGAGGCGCCAGTAGAGCATCAGCAACATTGCGGTCGGGATCATGGTTGCGCGAAACAGCAGGCTCTCGGGCGCGTCACGGCCGGCCGAGCTAATGGTCGTACACCCGTCGAATAACGGCACGCATGATGGCACATGGCCGAAATACGCGGCAATCAAATACGCGCTGATGACGGCGCCGATTGGCAACAGGCCGGTAACCAGGGGCAGGGTGCGGAGTTCCATGGGCGCTTACTCGGGCAGCACGGGATCCTTGTTGTGTTCAGAAGCCGGCTGATTTGTATTCCGGTGCATCAATTCCCAGACACGTTCAGCGAAACCGACACCGACCTGGTCATAATAGTTATAAGCGACGTCGGCGCCGGCCTTGCGTATTTTGTCGAGTTCTTCTGCATGCACGGCCGTGGCGCAGATCAGGCCACCAAACCCGCGCTTGCGCAACTGTCTCGCCGCCATCGTATTGGCCTCAAGATCCGGCATCGCGAGCAGTACCGCATGCACCTCATCGAACGACAGATTTTCCCACAGGCCGGGGTCTTCGGCGTCGCCATATAGCACACGCCGTCCCTCGCTGCGATGGCGTTCGGCCTTGGCCGGGTCAGAGTCCATGCCGATGACCCGCTGGCCGCGTTCCGACAGAAAGTCATAGGCACCGGTGCCGACCCGGCCCATCCCCATCACCAGCAAATGCGAGTTGCCGAGCAGGATCGGTTTGTCGTCCGGATGTCGCCGGCCTGATTCGAACGGCAGCAACCACTGCTCCAGCCACGAGTAGATCACATGCGCATGGCGGTTCAACGGCGCGGCGATGACAAACGACAGCGCCACCGCAATCGCCAGCAGCACCAGCCAGTCGGTGGCGAGCCAGCCGTTACGCACCCCCATGTTCGCGACGATCAGGCCGAACTCGCTATAGGTCGCCAGTGTCAGCGCGGCGAGGAACGAGCTGCGCGCCCGTAATTTGAACACCAGCAGGATGAAGAAGAGCAGCATGGCCTTGACCGGTAGCAGCAGGCACAACAAAGCCGCATGCCAGAATGTCAGCCAGTCCGGCACGCCCGCCATGCCGATTTGCAGGAAGAATCCGACCAGAAACACCTCCTTCAGCCCCCATAGCGAATCCGACAGCTCGACCGCGCGCTTGTGATCCGCGAGCAATATGCCGAACAGCACGGCGCCCAGTTCCGAACTCAGGCCGAAAAACTCGAAGCCGGCGCCGGCAAACACGAATGCGATCAACAACCCGAACAGCAGCAATAATTCGTCGTGGCCGCTGATATCGAGCAGCCGGTAAAACAGCGGTCGCAGGAAAAACAACCCGAACAATGACAGCGCCCATGGCGATGGCGCGTGCCCGCCGGTGAAGCTCAATAAGCCAACGGCCACAAGATCCTGCACGATGAGAATGCCGATCGCGACCCGGCCGTGGAATGCGCGCAACTCCTTTTTTCCTTCCAGCACCTTCGCCGCGATCACCGTGCTGGAGAACGACAACGCAACGGCGGTAAACAACGCGGCCTGCATGGATAGCGTCGTCATTGAGTAGAACAGCGCCACGATGACCGCGCTGACGATGGCCATGTGCAGCACGGAACCGATCAGTACTTCCGGTTGAATCAGTGTGCGCAGGCGCAGCTTCAGGCCGACAATGAATAACAATAACAGCACGCCGGCGTGCGCGATGGCGTCCAGCGCCGGATCGGACTCTAAACCGTAGGCGCTGAGGATGAAGCCGGCGCCCAGGTAACCGACCAGCGGCGGCAGGCCGAAGGTCCGTACGACGAGGCCGAGGACGAATGCCAGCGACACCCACGTCGCGACCATGATCATTTGTCTGCGCCTCGGGCTGTCATGCGTATTCCGAATACTTATACAAGAGCGGATCCATACAGCCACATTACGAAAAAATGTTGCCGGAGTCACGGGCCTTGAAGCGCTGTTGCATGACGGCGACCGAGGAGTGTTATGGTGCGCCGAGTCGATCTTCTGACGACAGGCCCGGTCGGATACTCATTTCAAGAGCCATGCCCGGAGAGATATTGCGGGCCGGGTCGTTCGATGCTTGGGCCGCCATCGGCATTCAAGAATATTGGGAGCCTGGCCGATGACCGTAGAATCCGAAATACATCCATGGTAGGCCATCTGATGGAGCTGCAAGGCAAATTTCGCAGTACAGTTCGTAACACGATACTGCTGCCGTTCGTCGACGAGACGATCAGGACGCTGAACGTAATGGCCGATCTGAAGGGCAACAGTGACTTGCTGACCTATCGTGATCCGCTCGACGTGTTCAACTTCAAGGATTTTGCGGTGTGCATCGTCGCCAGGAACGCGAGCGGCGTTGTCGGCAAGATCATCATGAATTACGACCTGGGTACGGCGCTGGCGATCGGCAACCGGGTGCTGGCCAAGATGCTCGGCCCAATGGAGGCCGCCACGGTACTAAACGAGGATATCCGCGGTGCGCTGGCGGAATTTTCAAACACCGTGATCGGCCTGGCGACGCGCCATCTTGGCGAGGAAAACATAAAAATTTCCTTCGGCACGCCGATTTATTTGCTCAACAGGGAAGACGGCGATTTTCTGCTCGAGGGTGTGAAACAGATCCTGAGTGTGCCGATCGACATCCAGGACAGTGGTCGCTTCTACTTCAGCTATCTTATGCATAACGAGGCGTGACGAAACATGCTGGACAAGAACGCGACGATTCTGGTGGTGGACGACGCGATGATCATGCGCGAAGGTCTCCGGCGTGTGCTGGCAACGCTCGGTTATACCAACGTCTTGCAGGCCGAAAACGGCCGCGAGGCGATGAAGATACTCGAGAACCCGGCCAATCAGGTCCGCCTGATGTTTCTCGATATCGTCATGCCGATCATGGACGGCAAGGCGACCTTGAAAAAGATCCGCGAAACGGACCAGAAGCTGCCTGTCGTCATGCTGACGTCGGTTGCTGACAAGGATTCCATTGTCGAATGCAGCAAGCAGGGCATTACCAGTTATGTACTGAAGCCCATCAACGCCGAAACCGGGCCTGATATCGTGTCGAAGCTTCTTGCCAAGCTGGTGTAGCGACGATTGTTTTACCCTTGAATAGGTAATGCTGTCCGCGCCAAAGTAGCGGGTGACCTTGCGCGTTGACTCGTTGCCACTCTTGGTAAAAAAATCTTGATCGCAGTGCATGTGGATATCGTCAATGCCGGCAGTCACGGCGCGATCCCCTGTCTGCCTGCGTCGCCCGGGCCCGGACGAACCCCGCTAATTCCCGCCGTATCATTCCCGCGCAGGCGGGAATCCAGTACGCTAACCAACAAATGCCCGAACCGGGTTTGCGCGCTGTGCGCCGAATACCGACAATAAGCGACAGACAACACTCACCTGTTACAGGAGAACAACAATGGATACCACCTCGATCGTCACGCTGGTGATCATTGCGCTGCTTGTCTTTTACATTGTTTCCATCTACAACACGCTGGTCGCGTTGAAGAACCGCTTCAAGAACGCATTCGCGCAGATCGAGGTGCAGCTCAAGCGCCGCTACGATCTGATTCCGAATCTGGTGGAAACCGCCAAGGGCTATATGAAGCACGAGCGCGGGACGCTGGAGGCGGTCATCGCGGCGCGCAACTCAGCACTCTCAAGCCTCGGCGCGGCTGCCGCCGATCCGGCCAATGCCGGCGCAATGAAATCGCTGATCGGCGCCGAAGGTGCGCTGACCAATGCGCTCGGGCGGCTCAGCGTGGTTATGGAAGACTACCCGGACCTGAAGGCCAGTCAGAACATGCAGCAAGTCAGCGAGGAGCTGACCTCCACCGAAAACAAGGTGGCATTCGCGCGCCAGGCGTTCAACGACGCCGTGATGGCCTTCAATACCTTCCGGCAGTCGTTTCCGCCGAACATGCTCGCCAATATGTTTGGTTTTGGCGAGGATGCGACCTTGCTCGAGTTTGAAGACAGCGCTGCGATCCAGTCGGCGCCCAACGTGACGTTTTAGGCCGCGTTCCGGACGCGAGTGAATTTTTTCGAGGCACAGGCAGACGCGCGCCGCGCCACTTTCCGGCTCGTGACCCTGTTTGTGCTGGCCGTTATTACGCTGATCGCGTTGACCGACCTGCTGGTCATCTTTCTCTTGTATCTGAATGCCGGTCCGGTCGAGCGCGACTTCGGATTGTTTGCGGCCAGCCTGGACGGTGGCGTCCATGCCAGTGTCGCATTCTTTATCCTGCTGATCGTTACGCTAGGCACGCTGTACAAGTCAGCGCAGCTGCGCGCCGGTGGGCATGTCGTCGCCGAAATGCTCGGCGGCCACGCGGTGCCGCAGAACACGCAGGATTTTCTGTTGCGCCGCTATGTCAACGTCGTCGAGGAAATGGCTATCGCCGCCGGCGTGCCGGTGCCGCGGTTGTATGTCATGAAAAATGAAGACGGCATCAACGCGTTCGCCGCTGGACTCACCACCGACGATGCCGTGATCTGCGTCACGCAGGGCGCGCTCGAACTGCTGGACCGCGACGAGCTGCAGGGCGTGATCGCGCACGAATTCAGCCACATCCTCAACGGCGACATGCGCCTGAACAGCCACCTCACGGGCTGGCTGCACGGCATCCTGTTCCTCGGCCTGCTGGGCACTTATCTGTTGCGCATGCTGTCGTACGGTCGCGTGCGTTCGTCATCGCGCGGCGGCGGTGGCGTCGCGGCGCTGGCGATGCTCGGCGGTGGCCTCGCCGTGATCGGCTATGGTGGCACGTTCTTCGGTAACCTGATCAAGGCCACGATCAATCGTCAGCGCGAGTATCTTGCCGATGCGTCCGCTGTGCAGTTCACGCGCACGCCGCACGGCATCGCCGGTGCGCTGAAGGCGATCGGCGGCTATTCGTACCATTCCCGACTGACTAGCCCCGCTGCACCGCAGGCCAGCCATTTCTACTTCGCCGCCGGAGTGCAGTCCTTTTTTGCAACGCACCCGCCGCTCGCCGAGCGCATCCGCCGTGTCGACCCGGGGTGGGACGGCGCTTACCCCCGGATCACACCCGCCTGGCTCGAGCAGCGCAAGACCGAGGAGATCACTGACGGCCACAAGGAACAGGTCGCCGGCCGCATTGCGGTCGTCACGGCGGTTAGCGGCGCGCTAAACCAGCTGGGTACGTTCGGCATGCCCGGCGATCAACAGCTTGCGGCCAGCTACGGACTGCTCGATAACCTGCCGCCGCCACTCAAGGCCGCCGCGCGCGAACCGTATTCGGCGCGGGCACTGGTCTATGCGATGCTGCTTGACCGCGACGACACCATCAAACGCCAGCAGCTCGAAGTGATCCATGGCCGCGCCGAGGAGGGCGTGTTCGAGCATGTCGGTGTGCTCTATAAACTGCTCGCCATGCAGCCGCGCGAGCACTACTTGCCGCTGGTCGAAATGGCCATTCCAGCGCTGCGTGCGCTGTCGCCGCTGCAAAATCAGCGATTTTCCGGTGTGATGATGGCGATCATCCGCGCGGATAACCACATCAGCATGTTTGAATGGGTCGTCAGCACGGTTATTCTCAACGCGCTGGATGGCGGACTTGAGGCCTCGCAGCGCGTTGTCTACAACCGGCGCCTGCGACAGCACGGCATCCAGACCCGTGTCGTGCTGTCGATGCTCGCCCACGCCGATGCGCCGGACGAAGCTGCCGCCCGGCACGCCTTCGTCAAGGGTATGGAGGCTATCGAAATGGTTGGCGGTGAACTCTATCCGGCCGCATCGCTGCAATTCGTCACTGTCAACAACGCGCTTAGGCAACTCGACCGTCTGGTACCGGAGCAGAAGAAAAAACTGCTGGAGGCCTGCATTGCGATCGTCCGCGCCAACGCGCAGGTGCGGATAGACGAGATCGAGGTCATCCGTGCGATTGCGGCGGCGATCCATTGCCCGATGCCGCCGGTGGTGTCGGGTTAGCGGCCGCCCGACGGCACGCTCAGTGATACTTCTCTGTCGTGATATGGCCGGGCTCGCGGCGCCGGTGGCGGCGCATGCCGCGTGCGCCGAGCAGGTCGGAGACCTCGGTGATCATCGCGGAATTGCCGCATAGCATCACATGCGATGAATCCGGGCTCAGCACTATGCCGGCGCGTGCTTCGAGCAAGCCGCTTTCAATCGCTGACGTGATGCGCGCATGAATCGCGCCGGCCGGTGTTTCTCGCGTAACGAATGGTACAAACACCATGCGGTCCTGACGCGCCGCCTGGAGTGCCGCGATGGTGTCCATATACGACAATTCCCTGGCCTGGCGCACGGAATAGCCGAGCACGATCTTTTTGAAGCGCTGCCATGGCTCGTCGGTCTTCAATGCCGACAGAAACGGACCGATGCCGGTGCCGGTCGCGAGCATCCAGAGGTGGTCGACATCGGGTATCTCATTGATCGTTAGCAGACCGGCCGCTCTGTCGATGACCTTGACAGGATCGCCAGGCTCCAGCCTGGCCAGACGCGGCGTCAACGGTCCGCCCGGCACAATATCGAAATAGACCTCCAGCAGCGGCTCGTGCGGTGCATTCACCAGCGAATACGGGCGGTCCACCTGTTCACCGTCGATGTCCAGCGCGATACGCACGAATTGCCCGGCGGTAAAGCCTGGCAGAGGTGCTGCAATGCGCAGCGAAAACAACCGCTCCGTCCACTGGTGCTTTTCCTTTATAACG
The DNA here is from genome assembly GCA_006218035.1 of Gammaproteobacteria bacterium. GTDB lineage: Bacteria > Pseudomonadota > Gammaproteobacteria > VBWC01 > VBWC01 > VBWC01. Next base: position 213,536 of record VBWC01000018.1, on the reverse strand, counting down.
CCGTCCAGCCAATGTGCCATCACTATCCGCCCCTATATCCGCCCGGCGCACATAGTACCTGACAATTAACCTCATCTGCTGTGCGATATTTTTTTGCTGTCCGGGAATGACAACGCCGGCGTTTTCGATTATTAATGCGGCTGGCAATCACGCGTTCCAGTAAAAAGGTTTGACGATGCTTCGAATTCAATCCGGTTTCGCTATCCGTAGTACGCTGATCACGGTTGCGATCATTGGCGTGGTGTTGGCCGCCGGCGTGATGTTGTTGCCCAGGGGCTTCAGCGACGACACGTCGAAAATCGGCCGGGGGAAACCTGTGGCGGTGCTGACGCACGATAAAAACACGGTGTACAGCCAGCGCGTCATGGAGTTGATGAACACGGTGCGCGACGATTACGCCGGTCGCGTGGAGTTTGTTGTCGTCGAGCTCGAAGCGGCGAAAGATCGGGCGTTTCTGCAACAGCAGCGGGTGAGCTCGGCGATGCTGCTGCTGTTTGGCCCGGACGGCGAGCGGCGGGCGGCACTGGATAACGTGACCGATGAGCGGTCATTGCGCGCAGCGCTGGAGCAGCTGTTGGCCGCATCGTAGGGGCAGGCGTGCGGGCGATCAACCGGACGGGGGGTTCAGCGGCCGGGTTATGACGCGATATTCAGCTTCGCCAGGCGGTACTGAAGTTGTCTCGCGCTCATGCCGAGAGCGCGTGCGGCATGGGTCTTGTTGCCCTTGGCGAGACGCAGCGCGGCCATGATGTGCACCTTCTCGGCGTGGCTGACTTTCTGGTACGGGCGCGCGTCGGTGGCGGTCCAGAATGTGCGTGCGGTGTCGGTGCCCGGGGCGGAATGCCCGGCGATGTCGTCGATATCGATAGCCGCCTCTGTGGTCAGCACGGCACTGATTTCGGCTGCACCGACGCGGTCGTGGTCGGACATGATCACCAGCCGTTCGACAACGTTTTCGAGCTGCCGGACGTTGCCCGGCCAGTCATACGTCGCCAGGCAGGTCAGTGCCGATTTATCGAGCACCAGATCACGCCGGTACTGCTGGTTGTAGCGGGCGAGGAAGTACAGCGCGAGCAGTTCTATATCCCCGTTCCGGTCCCTGAGCGGTGGCAGGAGTATGCGTATCACGTTCAAGCGGTAAAACAGATCGAGGCGGAAGTCGCCGCGCTTGACGGCTTCCTCCGGCTGCTTGTTCGTCGCGGTCAGGATGCGTACATCTACCGGCGTTTCGCGATTGCTGCCGATACGCTGCACGCTTCGCTCCTGCAACACGCGCAGCAGTTTGGCCTGCAGATCGAGTGGCATGTCGCCGATCTCGTCAAGAAACAGCGTGCCGCCGGTGGCGGTTTCGAATTTTCCGGCACGCGCGGCAACCGCGCCGGTAAAGGCGCCTTTTTCGTGACCGAACAGTTCGGTCTCGAGCAGGTTGGCCGGAATCGCCGCGCAGTTGATGCAGACGAAGGGCTGGTCGCGACGCTCGCTGGCGAGGTGGATCATGCGCGCAAAGCGCTCCTTGCCGCAGCCGGACTCGCCGACAAGCATCACGGTGGCGTCAGATCCGGCTGCTTTCTGTGCTTCGGTGACTGCGTGCCGCAGTGCGTCGCTGTTGCCGATGATCCCGTGCACCGAGGCCGGTTCGTAGATCTTTGCGGCCGGCGATGGTCGCGCTACGTTGTCCACCTCCTGCGCCTGCTGCTGCATCTGCCGGTTGAGCAGCAGCAGCTGCCCGATCATTGCGGCGAAGATCTGGAGTATGTACAGGTCGGTTTCGAACCCGTCCTGGTGTTTTGTTGCGCGGTGTACCGCCAGCACACCGACGGGCAAGTCCTGATGAATAATCGGCACGGCAATATAAGCAACCGGTTCCGTACCGTTCAGCGGCGGAATCGTCACCCGCGACAGATATTCCGCGTCCTTGCGGATATCCCGGATCAAGGCGATCTCGGCGGTGCTCATGACCCGGCCCGTGACACCCTCTCCCGGCGCATACGTTCCCTGCCGTTTCTGGCGCTCCGTCAGCTCGTGCGCGTAGCTGATACGCAGGATGCCGGTGATCGGGTCGGGCAGTATCACCCGGCCGCGTTCTAGCGACAGGCGATCGGACAGCAGCTCGAGCAATCCGCCGATCGCCGCTGGCGCTGCGAGTGAATTGCCGATCAGTCTAGTTGCGCTCAGAATAACGCTCGCCGTTTCTGAACAAAGCATCGGACAGGTTTCCGGATTCATGGGGAGTATGGTTCCTCGGTAAAATAACAGTGCGTCACACCGGATAATGAGACATGGTTCTTAAGGCTTGATGACATTCCATCGATCTTCGGGCGTGCATTTTAAATGCCATGATCACGCGTTCGTGCCGGCGCGTGGCAATGAAGGACCGGACCAAGCAGGGGTGGCTCGGTCCGGAAAGGAGGAGGGGTGGAATATCTTGTTGTTATGAGGGTTTACAGCGTGGCAGGGGCGTTGACACCGGATGGTATTGGGGTTTTCGCGGTGGCCTTTCTGGCGAGTTCGCTGATCACCGCATAAAGCGGATCGCACTGCATCATCGCGGTGAATGCCAGATAGCAGATGCTGAACGAGGCGAGGGCGATCCACTCTGGTGCAAGATCGAGCGACAGCGTGGCGATGCTGACTAGCAAGGCCGCGGAGTAGCGCAGGATTGCTTCGCTGTTTGACAGATTTTTAGCCATGGTCATGTGCTCCTGTGAGTGTGTGGCACCCAAGCCTGTCGCAATCGTCGTGCCAATGCGGCGGGTTCTTTCCAAGCGCATGAACCAATAGCGGAAAATTTTTTGCAGCGAGGTAGCGCAGGCAATGAAAACGGAAGATGTCGTCACACAATGTCGACATTGTCGGAAATGTCGCTTGCGGGTTTTAGTGACTCACCGCACGAAATCCTATGCCGCTTCGGGCGCGATCGGGTGATCAGGTGTGACCGGAGAGGGTCCCGGTAACGGCGGCAGGCCATGGGCAACGCGGGCCTTGTCACACCGTTCGTTTGGTTGTCCGTTCTGCCAGCTGTATTCGAATTCGCGACAGGCGCCGGGGCGCTGCGGGTAGATCGTGCAATGCACCGGTTCACCGACCGCGCCGGCGAGGCAGACACAGCGCGGATTCCCGCCGTGGGTTCCCTTCATCACGGCGCGGGTCGACGTCAACTGTTCGGTAAACTCGGAAGGCACGGTGCCGCCGAGTTCCGGCGCGGCCTCCGTCCAGTAAAAGCTGATGCGATAATAGGCGCAACACGCGCCGCAGTTCAGACAGGGATTGATCGCAATCACGGACACGGACATGCCCTCGATAACGCTTGGTAGGTGCACGTAAAGCCCGCTATTATTGCTGGCGCGCCGGGGAAAGCAAGCGCGGCATTCCCGGGCGGGTATCGTCGGTCCGGCGGACGGTCGTTGCCGCGGGGTTTATTGACAGGGGGTGGAGTGCAGGCATGTTGATTGAGAAGAATTCGGTGGTGTCGTTTCATTACCGGTTGAGCGAGCCCGGTGAGGCAGTGTTTGAGGATTCGCGCGACGGTCAGCCGCTGGTGTATCTGCACGGGCATCACGGTATGCTGGCGGGGCTGGAAGCGGCGCTGGCCGGCAAAAAGGCCGGCGACACCGTGTCGGTGACGTTGCCGCCGGAGCAGGCGTACGGGCAGCGGCAGGATGATACGATACAGCGGGTGTCGCTCAAGCATGTGATCGGTCGCGCCGCGAAGAAACTAAAACCAGGCATGGCGGTTCAGGTCAATACCGATCATGGCCCGCGCGACGTAATCGTCGTCAAGGCCGGATTGAAAACCGTGGACGTCGATACGAATCATCCGCTGGCCGGCAAGACGCTGGTGTTTGATGTCGAAGTGGTCGGCGTGCGCGCCGCGACACCTGAGGAACTGACGCATGGCCATGCGCACGGCGCGGGCGGGCATCAGCATTAACCGGGCGCCCGAAAACACCGGATCAATCGCGAGGGATCGGTGATGAGAATAGTCATGGGGACTGTATTACTTGTCTGGCTGGCCGGTTGTTCGATCATTCCGGATATGCCTGGGCCGATCGGGATACCGGGCGTGTAACGCCCGGTACGTTGTACGCGTATATCGAAGGGTTGATTCGGCTTTGTAGCGGCCTCAATGCGGGAAGCGTTGCCCGGTGCCGGTATCCGGATTCCTGTCTGAGCAATGAGACAAGGACAATAGTGAGGGAGCGGTGATGACAGATGTAGCGGAATTGAACACGCGTTTTGGCATCCCCGGTGCGCTGACTTTCAGCGAGTATGCCGGGGTCGGTATTGCCGAGGTGACCGCGGCGCACGGCAAGGCGACAATCGCGCTGCAGGGAGCGCAGGTGATCGCGTGGTCGCCGGACGGCGAAAAGCCGGTGATCTGGCTGTCGAATGACGCGAAGTTTGTGCCGGGCAAGTCGGTGCGCGGTGGCGCGCCGGTGTGCTGGCCGTGGTTCGGGACACATGCGTCCGAGTCGGGTTACCCGGCACATGGTTATGCGCGCACGGTGCCGTGGCGTGTGACCAGGGCCGGGCCGTTGATCGACGGCCGGGTGCGCCTGGCGTTCGAACTGATCGAGAACGATATCACGCGCAGGCAGTGGCCCCATGCAAGCCCGGTGGAGTTGCATGTGACGGTGGGCAATACGCTGGAGCTGGAGCTGGTGACGCGTAACGCCGGCAAAAAGCCGCTCACCCTTACCGAGGCATTGCACACCTATTTCGCGGTCGGCGACGTGCGCAAGGTCAAGGTAAACGGGCTCGACGGGGCGGAGTATCTCGACAAGGTGGGCGCGGCGCAGCGCCGGCAGCAGATCGGGCCGGTGCTGTTTACCGGCGAGACCGACCGCATTTATGTAAACACGGAGGCGGAGTGCATTATCGACGACGCCGAGTGGCAGCGGCGCATTCATATCACCAAGTCCGGCAGTCACTCGACCGTGGTGTGGAATCCGTGGATAGACAAGGCAAAAAAAATGGGCGACATGGGCGAGGATGGCTACCTCGGCATGGTGTGCGTTGAAAGCGCGAACACGGCGGAGAATGCCATCACCCTGGCGCCCGGCGCCGAGCACCGGCTGTCGGTTGTTTACCGCGTCGCAAAATAACCGTGTGGCCTGCGATGTTCCGGTCAAGATGCCCGGGGGCAGAATCGCGGCAGATAAACGGCCGCGATTGTTCGACCGCTTGCATCGCGTCGCGCAGGATAGCCAGGCGGTATCGCCGATCGTCTAGATCTGCTTGCGGATGCGCGCGTAGCCGCGTTTGATTTCCTCGGCCACCCGTTTTGCCGCTTCAATCACATCGCTTGATGCCGCGCCGGCTTCCTCGCGGATGCGGCTTGCCTTGGTCTTCAGTTGTTCGAGTTTCTTTTCGGTCTCTGCCCATTCGTCGCGGGCCTCGGCCTTGGCGAGATGCAGCTGGACCTTGATCTCATCACGTTGTTGTTGCAGCCCTTCCACCAGGGTGTCGAGATTAAACAATCCTTTGCTCATGGCATCGCTCCTTCACAAGGTTGTGTGCCTGCTTATATTGATACGCCGGTTCCCTGGCAATAACAACAGAGTCGCGCGGTCGGGAAAATAGTGTCCCTTTGCCGGGTGACTGTCGCCAGCCGGTGGCATCAGAATCAAAAAAAATCGTTACCGTAGCCAGCTCAATGGTTGCGGCCCGCACGCCGTGCATGTTGATGACAGCGAGGACGAAGAGCAGAACGGATTTTCGCAAATGCACAGGGGTACCTCATGCCAGCGTCACGGACGATGGCGCCGATAATAGCCTGCAAATATCGCAGAAGCATCACGCAGTGGGAAAACGGCGCCGCCCGGCGCTTGCGCGCTTGTCGGCCGCTATGCCCGGACAGAGATCAGCGCAAAAGACCCTGTTTTTTCAGGGGGGGGCGTAACGCCTGTTGCTCAGCCCGACGGCGGGGCAGTTTCCATGAATGACGGTCGGCGGTTGATGGTGCCGAACCAGCGCGACAGGCGCGGATACGCGCTGTGCCAATCACGCGTGTAGCGCAAATCGAGATACGCCAGCGCGACGCCGAGCGAAATATCCGCGATGCTGAATACCTTGTTGATCAGGAACTCCCCTGTCCCGATATGATCGTCTGCGAAGCGCAACGCCGCGGCGATCTTGTCTTCCTGGCGGGCAATCACGCCGGGATCCTGTTTTTCGGCGGCACGCCGGGTTTCCATCATGCGCGTCACGGTGGCGTCGACCATACCCTGTCCGAGCGCATGCCAGCGTTGTGCCCGCCAACGTTCATCGCCTGTGGGAATCAACGGTGTCGCGGCGAGGCCGTCGAGGTATTCGACGATCATGGGCGAATCGAACATGACCTCGCCATCGGTACGCACCAGCACCGGGACCTTGCCGAGCGGATTGAGCCGCGCGACGTTGCCGGCGAGATCCGCCGGACCCTCGACGATAAACTTGCAGTCCTGCCGGTGTTCCAGCATGACGATGCGTACCTTGCGCACGTAGGGCGAGGTCAGTGATCCGTACAATTTCATGGCAGGCTCCCGTGTCGTATACGCGGCGTCAGGCGGCGCGCTACAGACACTATAGCGATTGCATGTCCGCGGCAAGTGGCGCGTGATACCGGTCTCATGGAGACCTGGTCGTGGCAATTTTTGCTAACGGGTTGTGATAAATTGAACGGTCGCCGTTCCCGGTCCACGTTAGCCCGCGCGTGGCGCATCGCGACGGCACAACATGTTGTTAAGCGATGGAGGTTTGACGTGGAAGTGTTGCTGGTGGCAGTCGCTGTCGGTGTCCTGATCATCGCATGGATCCTCGGTGCTCCCGCGATCCGGCGGCGCCGCCATGCGCGTATCGGGGCGCAGCAGTTTCCGTCCGCGTGGCTCGCCATCCTGAAAGACCGCATGCCGGTGTATCGGCGGTTGCCCATGGAGTTGCGCGGGCAGCTGCATGGCCTGGTCCTGGTTTTTCTGGCGGACAAGACCTTCGTCGGTCGCGGCGGATTCGAGATTACGGATGCTGTCCGCGTGGTGGTGGCGGCCCAGGCGTGCCTGTTGTTGTTGAATCGCGAGACGACGATGTTCCCGTTGTTCCGAACGATTCTGGTCTATCCATCCAGCTATGCGGTGGATCATCAGGACGAGGATGACGCTGGCGTCGTGTCCGGGGAAACGCAGGAGCGTGCCGGCGAGGCGTGGGAGCGCGGCCCGGTGATTTTATCGTGGGATGACGTGGAATACGGCGCCAGTAACTTCGAGGACGGTGGCAATGTTGTGCTGCACGAGTTTGCCCATCAGCTGGATTTCGAGATCGGCGGGGGCGACGGCGCGCCGTTACTCCGTTCGGCGGCGGATGCGGCCACCTGGGCGAACGTATTCCAGCGTGAATACGACCGCTTGCTCACCGACGTCGAGGCCGGCCGGGAAACGGTATTGAACCCCTACGGCGCAACGGAGCCGGCGGAGTTCTTCGCGGTCGCCACCGAGACGTTTTTCGAAAAGCCGCGCGAGCTGGCGCGCGAGCATCGCGAACTGTACGCAGCGTTGCGTGGCTATTATCACGTGGATCCGGCCGGTTGGACGTGACTGGACAATGACGATCGGGCGGACCGGTGCACTGACTGCGACTGCTTTTGCGGTACTATCCTGTGGTTGCCGCCAGCACCTTTTGCGGAGGTGTCCCTGACAATGCTGAACCGATACCACCGCCTTGCCTGTCTCGATGTCGAAACCACCGGTGCGCGGCCGACGCACGACCGTGTCACGGAGATCGGTGTCGTGCTCGTCGATGACGGCGAGATCGTCGAGCAGTGGAGCACGCTGGTGAATCCGCAGGCGTCGATTCCGGAATATATCCAGGTGCTGACCGGCATCACCAATGAGATGGTGGCCGATGCGCCGGTATTTGAACAAGTGGCGCCGGCGATCGCGGCCCGGCTGGCCGGGCGGGTGATGGTCGCGCACAACGCGCGTTTCGATCACGGTTTTCTGCGCAACGAGTTTCGGCGCCTCGGGGAGCGGTTTAATCCTGCGTCTGTGTGTACGGTCAAACTGTCGCGCAGTCTGTATCCGGAGCATGCGCGCCATAATCTCGATGCGCTGATGCAACGCCACGGGCTGGACTGCGCCGCGCGTCACCGCGCGCTGGGTGACGCGCGGGTGTTGCACGACCTGTTGCGCGCGTTTGTCGCGCAGAAAGGCACGGATGCCGTGCAGGGCGCGCTCGACACGCAACAACAGCGCGCCAGTTTGCCGCCGCATCTCGATGCGTCGTTGCTGGACGCCATCCCGGACGGGCCGGGCGTGTATCTGTTCTATGGCGACAAGGATGTGCCGTTGTATGTCGGCAAGAGCGTGGGTCTGCGCTCGCGCGTGATGGCACATTTTTCCGGCGATCATCAAAACAACAAGGACATGCAGCTGTCGTTGCAGGTTCGGCGTATCGAGTGGATAGAAACCGCCGGCGAGCTGGGCGCATTGTTGAAGGAAGTCGAACTGATCAAGACGATGGCGCCGCTCTGCAACCGTCGTCTGCGGCAGACCAGGGGCGCGGTTGGATTCTACTGGGACGCGGCGGAAGAGCACCTGCCGCGACTGGTGGAGATCGGGCAGCTGGAGCTCGACGATATCCGGCATTTGTACGGGCTGTTCAAGTCCGTACGTCAGGGCCAGAACGCACTGCGCGCCCTTGCCCGGGAGCAGCAGCTTTGTCTGAAGGTACTAGGCCTCGAACAAGGCACCGGCGCCTGTTTCGGCTGGCAGCTGAAGCGCTGCCGCGGCGCGTGTACCGGTCAGGAATCCGCGCTGCAGCACCGCGTTCGTCTGCGCGAGGCGCTGGAGCCGCTTCGTTTGCAGACCTGGCCATACGATGGTCCTGTCGGCGTGCGTGAAACCGGCGCCGATAGTGAGCGCACGGATATTCACGTCATCGATCAGTGGTGTTATCTCGGTGTGGTCAACGATGCGGCCGGGCTGGATGCGATCACGCGGCATGCGTCGGCGCGGTTCGATATGGATACCTACAGGATACTGAGCAAGTTCATCGGCGGGCGGCGCCGTGGGTTGGACGTGATCGGGGTTCCGCGTGGTCCGACACGGCTGGAGCGGCCGACGAAATTGCTCTGAGCGCGGTGGCCGGCAGGCGCCCTCATTGGGGCGCGAACCGGTGCCGATATATAGGGCGTGAAAGACACCGTATCGTACAAATACTGGCACCATCCGCTGCGCCGCGATCTGCTGACGCTCCGCCAGGTATACGACAGCATGTCGCGCGCCGGCGCCGGCCAGAACGAGATTCCTTTGATGATCCAGCTGGTGGAGAACCCGCGATATAAATTTCCGGGCTTCACGCTGTTCCACGGCGCCGTCGACCTCGAGCAGCACGATTACATCCACATCATTCTCGGACGCGGCATGCTGGAGCTCGACGAGGCCTTCACGATTGGATTTACGATGGGCAGCACCAAGAAGGTCACGGAGACCGAAGAGCAGTTGTTCGCGCTGATCGCGCAGTATCTGTATCCGACCGTCTACCAGTTCGGCGAGCGCGAGATCGAGGTTTTCAGGGACGCGGTGCGGCTCGGTTACGTATCGGATTGCCAGCCGCTGGATGAAATCGATTTCCGACAGTATCTTGATATGCCGCTGCGAGTCGTGCGGGAGCGCATCGGTGTTGAAGCCAATCTGCTGCGCGCCTATTACGAGATCGAAAAGAATCGCTATCCGGACGCGACCGCAAGCCGACGGCTGCTCGACGCCTGAGGCGGCACCGGGTCCGTCCGGGCGGCGGGAATTCATGTCTGCCAGTCTGGACAAACTTTCGTTCATCCTTCATATTGACACACGATTTTCAGGCTTTTCCGCGTATTCAAGGGGTTTTACGAATGTCATCATGGGATAAAAGCAAGGGTGATGCAGGCGGCTGGGTTTTGCCCGAAGGTATGGACCCGATGCGGGTCATGCAGGTGGCGTCGGCGTACTGGCAGTCGTGCGCGCTGCACGCGGCCAACCGCCTCGACATATTCAATCGTCTTGATGGCGCGAAAAAGGATCTGGACACGCTGACCCGCGAAACCGGCGCCGACCGGCGTTGCCTGGGTGCGCTACTGAGTGCGCTGGTGTCGATGGACTTTCTCGATCGCGACGGCGACGTGTTTATGAACAATGAATTCAGCAAGACCTTCCTGACGACGTCCAGCAAGCTTTACCAGGGCGGCATCGTCTATATGTTTGAAAACTGGTACGAGGCGTGGGGCGGATTGTATGACACGGTCACGACCGGCAAGCCGTCGGCGTTGATGCATCAGGAATACTCCGATCAGGAGACGCGGGATTACATGATGGGCATGCACAACCGTGCGCTGTCGCAGGCGGACGTGTTGACCGGCATGATCGATCTGACCGGCAAGAAGCAGTTGATGGACGTCGGCTGCGGGCCGGCTACCTTCGCGGTGAAATTCTGTGAGCGTTATGCCGGCCTGAACGCCGTGGCGATGGATCGTGAACAGAACCTGAAGATTGCCAGACAGATCGTCGACCAGTACGGCATGCAAAGCCGCGTCAGGCTGGTGCCGGGCGATTACAACCAGGACAGCCTGGGGACCGGTAACGACGCGATGCTGTTGTCGTCGATGACCAATCAGGAGTCGCCGGAGAATATCCGGAAGCTGCTGAAGAAATGCCACGGCTCGATGAACAAGGGCGGCGTGATCCTGATTCAGGAGCAGTTACTGCACGCCGACAAAAAGGGGCCGATGCTGGCGGCGCTGATCGGTGTCAACCAGATCATCAATACCGTCGGTGGATCGTCGTATTCGACGGCCGAGATGGAAGACATATTGCGTGACGTCGGCTTCGTCGATGTCGAGTCACGCCAGATGGCGCCGCCGAGCCCGTTTATCATGGTGACGGGGTACAAACGCTAGCGCAATTTTCTGTCGACACGGTGTCTCGGTGGCCTCGGCGTGACGCCGGCGTATGTGCATGGGAGTCAGGCGCCGGTCAGCATGCCGGTCATGCGGCGCGGCTGCCGTTTCGCAAGCAGCTGCGGCTAACCGCGCTGGAGTGCGTTCGCGTCCTTTTTTCGCTGTTCGGAATCGTCGAGCCTGGCTCGCCGCCCCTTCGTTTTCTCATTGTCGAGCAGTGGCCGGAATGCCGGTTTGTCATCGGCGCGGTCCATGCGTGCGTGCCTGGGCGGTGTCGGCATGCTTCGCGCGGGCCGTGGTCAGTGGTCCTCGATTTTCTGTCGACAGTGTTGGTCTGGCCCAGGGTTTTTCTGTCGATGCACAGCGGTTTCTCCGGTCATTGTTCACGGTCGTGTTCGAGAAATACCGGCGTTACCTCGCTGCCCGCGTAATGCGCGGCGGCTCGACAGCACAGCAAGCAGCGGGCCTGTTCGCGGTCGCGTGTCATGAATCCTTTGCCAGAAAATCGGCGTTCTTGCCGCGTATGTGTGCCCAGAACGCCGTTGCGCCCGGCGGCAGTCACCGTGGGAAGAAAAGCGGGCGCGACGTGCAGGACGGCGGTGTACTATTAGCGGTGCCGTGCGTAGTGATCGTATTGGGGTAAGTCGGGGCACGGAATGCCGGCGGTGGGGAATTCCTGTGCGAGCGACGGACGTGTTAGCGCGAAAGGGGAGGGCTGGTATGGGCTGGCTGATTTCGGGGATGGTGTTATTGCTCGGTGTACATATGCTGCCGCACTTTCAGACGTTACGCGGTCAACTGGTCGGACGCTTCGGGCTGTGGCCGTATAAGGGCTTGTTCGCGCTGGTATCGCTGGGCGGTCTCGCGCTGATTGTCTACGGGTTTCCACGCGCTGACGTCGTCCCGCTGTGGAATCCGCCGTCCTGGAGCAGCATCGCCGCATTGGCGGTAATGCCGGTGGTGTTTATATTGATTGTGGCTGCCTATGTGCCGAACAATATCCGGCGCTTTATGCGCCATCCTATGCTGACGGGTGTGCTGTTGTGGGCGGTCGCGCATCTGTTGACCAGCGGCGATCAGGCATCGGTAACGCTGTTCGGCGGATTTGCGGTTTATTCGCTGTTCGCCATGTGGTCCGCCAACCGGCGTGGCGCACGGCTCGCGGACCGGGTAGTAACATTTGGCGCCGACGCGGCCGTAGTCATCGCCGGACTGGTCGGCTATGCCGTAGTTTTGTACGCGCATGCCGAGTTGTTCGGCGCCGCGGCGGTTCGCTGATCTATCGTTGACTTGTCGGGTCGTGTGCACAGGCCCGGCTCCGGGTGAACATCAGGGGAAGTGGTGATGTCGGCAGCACGGCGCGGGTTTGTGGCTTTGATCATGGCGTGGGGCTCGCGGCTTCGTTATCCGCAGCTGATGGCGCTGACATCGACGTTGTTTGTCCTCGATATTCTGGTGCCGGATTTCGTGCCGTTCGCTGACGAGATTCTTCTGGGACTTCTTACACTGCTAATCGGTACGCGAAAAAAGCGGCCGGTCATTCCCGATCCGCCGCCCGGAAATGTTATTGATGGCGAGGTTGTCGAGCGACGCGACGCCCGAAAATGAGTAATGAAACGCGGATAGCCGGTCAGGCGGCGTTATCCGGTATCGATGTCAGGCCGGTGAATTTTCATGAGGCGCTGGCTCCGATACGCGAGATTCGTGAGCAGGTCTTCGTTCATGAGCAGCATGTCCCGCTCGAAATGGAGTGGGACGGACTGGATGAAACGGCGGACCACGTGGTCGCACACATGGACGGCCGCGCGGTCGGTACCGCGCGTTTGTTGCCCGATGGCAGGGTCGGCCGCATGGCCGTGCTCGGCCCGTGGCGCAACCGGGGCGTCGGGCGTGCGCTGATGGAGGAGATCATGCGGCTCGCCCACGCACACGCCGTCCCCGTCGTGTATCTCGACGCGCAGGTTCACGCGATAGCGTTTTATCAGAGATTCGGCTTTAGCGTGTGCAGCGATGTCTTTCTGGACGCCGGGATTCCGCACCGCCGCATGCGGCGCCCGATGGTCTAGCGGCGTGGTGCACCGCCGGATACGGCGTGAGGCACAGGATCGCGCCACGGGGGACGCGGCTGGTACTATCGATCGGCAACCCTGTTGCGCCACCTGCTGATAAAGGAGTCAGTGACCGATGAAACGGGCGATGTTGTACCACCGGGATACCGGCAAGACTGTTACCGGTGCCGAGGAACTGATCGGCGAATGGCGCCGTGACCCCCGGACGCTGATCCTCCTGGACCTCGAAAACAATCCTGCCGACGCCGAGCGGGCGTTATTGATCGAGAATTTCGGGTTGCACCCGCTGGCGGTGCAGGACGCGCAGCGGGATCGTCATCCGCCCAAGCTTGAGGTTTTCGACGACCATACGTTTATCTTGCTGAAAGGGCTAGGCAGTGCACCAGAAGGTATCGAGTTCTCGACGATACAGCTGGCGCTGTTTATCGGTGAGCGGTTCCTGGTCACGCGCCATTCCGGCCCGTCGCCAAGCGTGGACAGGTTATTCGCGGAAATTGGCGCCACTCCGGAGCTGTTTGCGCGCGGTGCGGATGCGCTCGCGGTGCGTCTGGCGCGTATTCTGGTCGGTCGATATCTGTCGTTATTGCTCGCACTGGAGCCGCGGCTCGAACACATCGAAGCGGAGATCGTGGCGAATCCACACGACAGTGTCCTGGCCGAGTTGCTCGGTTACAAGACCGAGCTAAAGAAGTACCGCCGTGTGTTTCTTTACCATGAACACATATTCGGGGAGTTGCGTTCCGGGAAATTCCCGGGGATTTCGGCGGAGCGTCATCACGAGCTTAACGACGTATACGAGCATCAGGAGCGCGCGGTGAGTCTGGCCGGGTTGTATTACGAGCTTGCGTCGGATCTGGTCGACGGCTATATCTCGCTGGCCTCGCACCGCCTGAACCAGATAATGAAAGTGTTAACAATTGTAACAGTGGTGTTCGTGCCTCTTGGCTTTCTGGCCGGTATCTATGGGATGAACTTCGACAACATGCCGGAACTGCACTCGGAAAGCGGTTACTACATCGTCATCGGCGTCATGGTGCTGATTGCGGTGACCCTGCTGGCGGTCTTCAAGATAAGGCGGTGGCTGTGATCCGGAGAATTCCGTACTGCGCCATATTTCCGGGATTTCCGCCGGCGGCACGGGCGATGGCTCCGTAGCGTTCAATCGTCCGTTATGGCGGGCAGGAGATATCCGGCAAGCGGATACGCCTTGCCGGGCGCAGTGTTTCCCGGGATAGACGAGACACCGGTCAACGCGCTCAGGCTGGTGCGGGCAGCGGTGATTATCGTCGTCGCGATCCGGCTGTCCAGAGATATTCGGCGGGCGATGCAACAGGTCTGGTTCGTCGGATTTGGCGACAGCAGCCTGAATTTCGAGCGGGTTGTCTGGCCGAGAAGCGCCTGAGCGCGGTGCAGGCAAAGTACGACGAAAGCCTCGCGTTGCTCAAAAAGGCCGGCTGATCTCCACGCCACAAAAATCGGGCAGCGCATCAGGCGACAGCGTTCGTCGTCAGCCGGACTTTCCCCATAACTCTTCCAGTCGCGCATCGCGCCCGCAACTGTAGCGGTAGAAGTTGTAACGCAGCGGATTCTTTTTGTAGTAATCCTGATGGTAGTCCTCGGCCGCATAGAATTCCGTGGCCAGTACGATTTCCGTCACGATCGTTTCCGCGAACGGTTTGGCGCTACCCAACGTCGCTTTCGACGCCTCGGCAAGCTGCTTCTGGTGTTCATCATGGTAAAAAATCGCCGTTCGATACTGACGTCCGACGTCACAGAACTGGCGGTTCGCCGTGGTGGGATCGATGCTGTGCCAGAATATCTCCAGCAACCGTTCGTAGCTGATCTTGTCGGGGTCGTAGGTGATCTGCACCGCCTCGGCATGCCCGGTGCTGCCTGCGGACACCTGTTTGTACGTGGGATTCGTTTCGGCGCCGCCGGTGTAACCGGACACGGTTTCGATAACCCCGGGTACCTTGTCGAAATCGGACTCGACGCACCAGAAACAGCCGCCGGCGAAGGTCGCTTTTTGGTTATGACCGGACGTCATTTGAATCTCCTCGGAGCCCTGTATGGCGATGGACAGGCCGGTCAGCAGCATTCCCGCCAGAATCCGTGTCGTTGCGTGGCGTAGCCTCATGTTAGTACCCCCTATCCGTTGGCCGCGGGGACGAACTTCAGCGCCAGTCCGTTATTGCACCAGCGCTGCCCGGTCGGTTTGGGGCCGTCATTAAACACGTGGCCCTGATGTCCGCCGCAGCGGGCGCAGTGGTATTCCTTGCGCGGATAGATCATTTTGAAGTCCAGCCTGGTTTCAACGTGACCTGGCAGCGTCGTAAAAAAGCTTGGCCAGCCGGTGCCGCTGTCAAATTTCATTTCCGCGGCGAACAGCTCCAGGTCACAGCCGGCGCAGACATAGGTACCGGCGCGCTTTTCGTCATTGAGCGGGCTGCTGAACGAGCGTTCGGTGCCTTCGTCGCGCAAAATGTCATATTGCTGCGGCGTCAGCAGCTTTTTCCATTCAGCGTTGGAATGGACTACTTTGTCTATGGTCGTCGTCATGTCCGGCGATTCTCCAAATGTGCGGCTCGCGATAAACGTAACGGGTAAAAGCCCCAGGGCACTGATCAAAAAGCGACGTCGATTCATCCTATACCCCTTCGGCGGTGGTCCGCCATGGCAGACTATTGTTCAGATAACGTCCGTTTGTCGGTCTCGTCGCACCCGCCTTACAGCGCGTGTAATCGCGCTCGCCGCGCGGACGCGAACAACCGGCAGGCTATTGTTCAAGACCCGCGCCGGCCCCGGCATTTTCATGGCCACCGTGACGGGTCGAGGATAAAGTCGCTATTGACGCGTACCAGCGGATTCATAAAGAAAATTCGGCCGGCGTCGACATAGTGTACGCCTGTCCCGACAGGCGTCGGGGCCGGTTCTGGACGCGATAGAAAACGTAGACGAAGCAGGGTCAAGGGTACTAAAGAGGCATCAGCGGAGCAGGGACATCATGACGCACCAGCCGGCATATTCATTACTGTTGGTGGACGATAACGAGATGAACCGCGACATGGTGTCGCGCAGTCTTGCCAGGTCCGGGTATCTGGTCGCCACGGCCGCCGGTGGTCCGGCTGCACTCGAGATGATGGGCGTCGAGGGCTTTGATCTGGTGTTGCTTGATCTGATGATGCCGGAGATGGACGGCTACCGGGTATTGGAGATCATGCGGGAATCCGAGCGCCTGCGTGCGATGCCGGTCATGGTCGTCAGTGCTATCAGCGGCCGGCAGAGTATGGCAAAGTGCCTCGCGCTTGGCGCGTGTGATTACGTCGTCAAGCCATCGGAAATGGATGTGCTGAAGGCGCGTATATGGCGCTCACTGGAGTATCGCCGCTATGCTCGCCCGCAGGAAGAAAGTGCGTCGGAACCGGAGCCCGTCGGCGGGCGGGTGCTGCTGGTCGAAGACAACGAGGCGAATCTCGACATCCTGAAGCGCCGTCTGGTGCAGTGGAGTTGCGTGGTCGATTGCGCTGGCGACGGCCTGGAGGCCATCGAGCGTATCGCCGGTAGTGCCGGCGGCTACGATCTGATCCTGCTGGATATCGCGATGCCCAAAATGGACGGGTTCGAGGTGTTGCGCTTCATCAAGTCCAGCCCGAGATACAACCATATTGCCGTTATTATGGTTTCGGCGCTGGACGACTCGGGCACCATCATGCGTGCCCTGGAGATGGGCGCCGACGATTTCGTCAGGAAACCATTCAACGCGGTGGAACTCAATATTCGCGTGCAAAGCTGCATACGCGCAAAAAAGCTCCGCGATCAGTGCGCCGCGTGGCGTGAGCGTCTCAAGGGTCTTTCCTGACGCGGTAGCGATCAGCCGCAAGCCAGCGGCGCCTTTGCTGTCAGTGGCCCAGCGCCAGCGAGTGCAGGCGCCGACCGTCACGGCTCAGGTAAAACGTCATCCGGACGTTGCCGTCCGGCCCCTCTTCGCGCCGATAGAACGCTTCGGCGTCGTCCAGGCCTGCAGCGCCGATAAAGCGATGCAGAAACTCGCGTTCGGCATCGACGCTGTCGTGATCGACGCCGAGGCGGCACAGCGTGGTGCGACAGTCGATGTCGATGAGCTGGCTGCCGGTAAACGTCGGCTGTTGTAACGCCGTTGTCAGGCTGTCCTGTGCCTCTGGCGCCCACCTCGCATCGTAGGGCTCGCCCGACAACCGGTTTTCCAGTGCCCGCTGCATCTTGTCAATATCGGCGCGATCGATAACTGCCAGTGCGTCGGCGCTTGTTTTTGCTTCGCCTGATTCCTGTGTAGCGACTTGCGGTTCGCCTGCCGGTTGATGGGGCGTCGACAGGGGCTCGTCAGGGGCAGGCGCTGACGTGTGATCGGACCGATCCAGTTTCAGGCCACGTATTTCAAGATCCCGCAGCCGGTTACCGGTATCGGCTTCAAGGCGCGCGATTTCCGCGGTTAGTTGTACCAGTGCCGCTGCGATTTTCGCCGGATCGGACGCGGGGTCGAAGCGGTTGAATAATACCTGTTGCGCGCCCTGGTCTGACCGCGGCGTCGTGGTATCGCCGGCGTTGACGACGATCAGTGCGCCGATGAGTGATCCGGCAACGACAACAACGCTTGCGTACCGGGTGAGTTTGTCCGCCATGACGTGTCTCCTGTTGCTGGCGGGATGGGCCGGTGGTCACGCCAGCCCATGCCGCTGTCCGTTAGTTTTCGTCAAGGCGGTAGGCGATGACACGGGATTTGTTGGCCCAGGCAGTGGATGCCGAGGGCGGCACGGCGCACCAGAAGTAATAATGCGCGCCGTCGTAGTCTGACATCGCTACGTAGCTGAAGGTCTTGTAGCCGGTGCCGGTCGCGGACCGGTGCTGAATGAAACCCGCCGTACCATAGGTGCTTTGTGCATGCAGATCGCACCAGAAAGCCGATGTCGTCGCCTTGTATGCGCGGACATAGGCGTTGCTGATACCGCCACTGACGGCGTCACGAACCACGGGGCATTCAACCGTCAACGAACCCGTGGTGGAATCGTTGGCGATTTCGCCGCCGCCGTAGGTGCCGACCCCCAGGGATTTCTGGCACATCGTGCCGGGGTAGACCTTGCCGTCCTCGGCAACGGCCACCTGGGTAGCCAGTCCGCCGACGGTTGTGGCCATCGCCAGGAGAATGATCATGTGGCGTTTTTTCATCGCGGTCTCCTTTTCATTTTGGGGAACACCCGATGAATCATCGCGGGTTTGCCGCGCCGGCAAAAGGCAGCAAGTCACCCGCGGGTTGTGACAAATTGCCCGGCGGGCCGTGGCCAGCGCCTCGGGAAAAACCGTCGGAAAGACTTACAGATGGTGGGACGCATGCCGAAGTTCGGCATGCTCCGCTGGCGGCGGATGCGGTAAAACTTATTCAGGACAGGCGATTGCCGGTATAATCGATGGCACGCGACGGCTTGGCATGAAATCTGCTGTTTATCCGCATCAATCAGCATTCGGTCGAACATCGGCTGTGCCAGGTATGGCGCGATAACTGTCAGTGCCAGGGTATCCCGTTGTGCGCCGTCATCTTGTATCGAAGCGTCAGGCGGATACGGCGCGACTCGCGCGGTATACGGAGCACGGTCGTGGCGGGATCGCTAATGCAGGGGAATGGGTGAAGGATCAGAGAATGTCAGGTGCTTTGATGTTGACTGTCGGTTGCCGGATCCGCGCGCGTAATCGTTGGTTGCGCCGGTGCCAGCTTGCCGTGCTTGCGGTAAGTTGCCTGGGCAGTGCTTTCGCGGCATCGGCGGCCAGCTTCAGCCAGACGGTCTGGAGCGGCGGCGCGTCGACCGCTGCTGCCACTCACGGCACGAATCAAACCGGCTGGACACAGTTCCGCGACAAGAACAGCGATCTGCTGGTCATCAATAACGGTGGTGATCTCGGTATCGCCGGCATGTCGGTATTCGTGGAACATACGACCAGCACCGATTTCGCCGTCGCGCCCGGCATGGTGTTTCATACCAGCGACGCGGACTTCAATGCGGGCACGTTGAATAATGTCGAAGTCAGCGGCGGCAGTGTCCGGCTGGCCCCGGGCCAAACCACCGGGATTTACACATCGCCGGTGATCGATACCGGCGCGCATCTTGGTTATAAACGCCTTTTTTTTACGATCTCGCGGCCCTTGTTCACGAGAATCACCCGGCAGGGTGAGGTCGATTCGTTCATGATGCTGGGCATACGCACATCGGCCGACGGAGTTTCGTGGAGTCCGTGGGTGGGCTATGCGAATTCGTTCTTCCTGTTGACCGAGGGCAACAAGCGCTATTTCCAGTATAAAGCCCAGCTCGATACCGTGGATCCGGCCGTCACACCGTTATTGCAGGACGTGACGATCACATTCCTGAACTATCCAGCCGCGACCGATGCCGATGTGATTTGCACTACCGGGACGCCGTGTGACGGCCATGTGCAACTGGCGGCGAGTTCTAACAGCGGTATATACGAGTCATCGATCATCGACCTGGTCCGGCCGCGTCAGTTACTCACCATCGATTTTGATCGCGTCGTACCGGGCGGGGCGAGCGCGAACCTGCTGGTGCGTGCCGGCAGTGCCGCCAATCCGCAGTTTGAGGCGGGCAAGTGGACCGACTGGCTGCCGATCGCCGCCGGCGGCGACAGCATCGCGTCGCTCGGTACCTACCAGTATGTGCAGTACAAGGTCGAATTGGCGCGCAATAGCGGTGCGACCCCGACGCTGGATCGTGTGCGGGTCAACTACGTAGGTGATCCGGTCGCGGGCGCACAGGTGTCGTTGATCTCGTCAAGTTTCGATACCGGGTTTTCAGATGCATATATCGGCGCGATCGAGTGGGTGGAGTCATTGGCGCAGAATACGGAAGTCAGACTGCAGATCGCCACGGCGGCCGATCAGGCGACGCTGGAAAACCCGGCCGTGGTGTTTGTCGGGCCGGACGGTACTGGGGCCACCTGGTGGAATTCATCGAACAGCCCGTCCAATGGCGGCTGTTTCAAGCCGGGCAATGCGACGGTCGTGGCCTGCAGTGTCATGCCCGCCAATCTGCGGGACGGCGTGAACGATCGCTGGTTCGCGTACAAGGTGACGCTGGTGGCCAACAACAACGCTAACCCTGTCGCACCGACGGTGTCGAGTATTGTCGTGCCTTATGGAAACGGCGTGCCCGCCGGCGTCGTTGTTTCGCCGACCTCCGGGCTGGTAACGTCTGAGAGTGGCGGTACCGCTGTATTCGGCGTTGTGCTCAATGCCGCGCCGGTTGCCCCGGTAACGGTCAGCCTGGCGGTGAACAAGCCGGACGAGGTCAGGTTGTCGACAAGTTCCGTGACCTTCACCAGCGCGAACTGGACCACCGTGCAATTCGTCACGGTGACCGGCAAGGATGATGACGACCTGGACGGCGATCAGACCGTGACCATCAGTACCGCGATAGCCGGTGGCAGCGATGCCGCGTTTATCGGGCTGGATGTCGCCGATGTCGTGGTCATCAATACCGATAACGATACTCTGACGGCAACCATCGTAGCGACCGACGTGAATGCGTCCGAGACCGGACAAGATTCCGCGACGTTTACCCTATCGTTGAACAGTGTCGCCGCGTCGCCGGTCCAGGTCGGGTATGTGCTGAGTGGCTCGGCCGTCGCGGGCACCGACTACATCGCAACGCCGGCATCTCCGGTGACGATATCCACCGGTGCAGCCAGCGCAATCATTACCATTACGCCGATCGACGATCTCGCTATCGAGGGCGCCGAGTCCGTCATCGCGCTGCTGACTGTTGGCAACGGCTACGTCATCGGCGCCCCGAACAGTGCGACGATTACGCTGTTCGACGATGAAGAAACCCCGCTGCCCACGGTTACCGTGGCCGCCAGCAGCACCAATGCGCGCGAATCCGACCTGCAGCCGGGGTTGTTCACCATCAGTCGCAGCGGAGTTCTTGGCGCGCCGCTCGCGGTCTTCTATACGGTGTCCGGAACGGCGACGCCCGGCGCGGACTATATCGCCATGTCGGGCGTCGCCGTGATACCGGGCAGCATGTCCAACGTGGTGTTGTCGGTGGCGCCGCTGGACGATACGCTGGCCGATCCGGCCGAGACTGTCGTGTTGACGCTAGGCGAGGACGCGAACTATCTGGTCGGTACCCTGGCCAGCGCGACGGTTACCGTCACCGACAACGATGATTCCTCCATCCCGGTCGTCACCATCGCGGCGACGGCTTCCACTGCCAGCGAATCCGGGCCGCAACCGGGCGTGTTCACCATCAGCCGCACCGGCAGTACCGACGCGGCGCTTGCCGTATTCTTCTCCGTCGGCGGTTCGGCGACATCGATTACCGATTACCAGGCCCTGGGTGGCAGCGTGATTATTCCGGCGGGCAGCAGTTCGGTTGTGTTGAGTCTGGCGCCGCTGGCCGACAGTAACGCCGAGAGCGACGAAACCGTGATGCTGACCCTGGTCGCCGGTCCCGGTTACGCGATTGGCGCGACAGCCAGCGCGACGGTCACCATTGCCGACACCGGGACAGCATCCGCCGCCAGTGGCGGCGGTGCCGTCGGCCCCGCGGATGTGTTGCTGCTCTGGCTATGTGGCGCATTGGCCAGTCGCCGCCGATTCAATCGCCGTCGCAATCCGTGCCGGGATTGAAGCGCAGCGTTGGGGCACCGGCGCTGGAGTCCTGCCACATATAAAGCACCCGCCACGGGTCCTTGCCTGGGCCGGAGCGGTAAAGAACCCCCGATCACGGTCGACACAGTAAACCGCAATCATCCGTAAGATATCGCCGCACGAACCCGCCTTACAGCGCCGTGCGGAATAATTCCTGTACCGGACTGCGAGTTACTTATGTCGTCAATGGATACGTCGCGCTACTCGGTGCTTGTGGTCGATGACGACGAGCAAAACCGTGACCTGTTGACGCGCAGCCTGGAAAAGGCCGGCTACCTGGTCGGCACGGCAAACGATGGCCAGCAGGTGCTTGATCGTCTCGGCGTTGAGCATTTCGATCTGGTCCTGCTCGACTTCATGATGCCGCGCCTGGATGGGTTACAGGTCATCGAGGCGATGATGCGGTCGGACAGAACCCGCGAGATTCCGGTAATCGTTGTCACCGCCGTCGGTGATCGGGCGATGCTGGCGAAATGCGTTCAGGCAGGTGCCTGCGATTACGTGACAAAACCGATCGAGATGGCAATCCTGAAATCCCGTATCAGCCAAGTGCTGGAGAGTCGCCGCTACATGGCGCGCGATAGCCTGCGGGAACACCGCAATCAGCCGGTGACGGGAAGAATCCTGATCGTCGAGGATAACGAGTTTAATCGGGATATTCTCACGCGGCGCGTACAGAAATGGGGTTGCGACGTCGACGGGGCCCTTGATGGCGAGGAGGCGGTGCGTCTTTTGTCCGCGGGTGCATCGGTCTACGATCTCGTCATGCTTGATATCAGCATGCCCGGGAAAGACGGCTTTGATGTGCTGCAGTTTATTCGCTCACGGGAAGACTTGAGCCGAATTCCGGTCATCATGGTGTCGGCGATCGCCGATGCGAAAACCGTGTTGGGAGCGTTGAAGAAGGGCGCAATAGATTTTGTCACGAAACCCTTTAATGCGGTCGAGCTGGGAGTGCGCGTGCAGAATGCATTGCGCCTGAAAAAGATGCGTGATCGTATCGGCGTTCAGAAAAGCCGTCTGACGCCGGATTCCCCGCTGGAAGCGTTGATAGCGCGCCGCAAGCCGTAACGCGCGTTCGCAGTGCGCGTTTTCCACAGAAACTGATATAACAGCCGTGGCGCCGGGCGATGGCCTCGTCGCGGTGATGGCCTGTTTCCGGACGACTATCCATATAATATATGTATGGCAAAAATTCAATTGATGGCGTTGCGCCACTCCGCATTCTACAGTCCGTACCTGATGACGATCGCTGGCGGGTATCTGCAAGATGAGGGTCTCGAACCGCAATACGCGGCCGCGACGCGTGACCGCTCTGTCGCGGACGGGTTCGCCTCCGGTACCTGCCACGTGGCGCAGTCGGCAGTGGCAACGTCGTTTGCCGGACTCGACGACGGGGCGACACCGGACATCGTTCATTTTGCGCAGATCAATAGCCGCGACGGGTTTTTCATCGTCGCGCGCCGGCCGGACCCGGAATTTTCATGGAGCCGGCTCGCCGGTGCGGACGTGCTGGTGGATCACTTCTTTCAGCCGCTGGCGATGCTCAGGTACGGGCTGCATCGTCAGGGCGTTGTTTATGAATCGCTGCACGCAATCGACGCCGGTGGCGTCGATGAAATGGGGCAGGCATTCCGCGCCGGCATCGGCGCCTACGTTCATTTGCAAGGGCCGGCGGCGCAACAGCTGGAGCACGATGGCGTCGGCCACGTGGTGGCTGCGGTCGGTGATGCTGTTGGCGAGGTCGCCTTCAGCAGCCTCTGCGCCCGGCGCGCGTGGTTGAGCACGGACATGGCGGGTGCGTTCATGCGCGCCTACCGTCGCGCCCTGGCCTGCGTGTTGACCGTGTCGCCCGCGGATATCGCCGCGCAACTGCAGCGGGCAGGATTCTTTGTCGACGTCGATCGGCTGGTGTTAACGGAGACGATCCGCGCCTACCGGAATCTGGGTTGCTGGCGGGCGGACCCCGAGATTTCCCGCGGCGCCTACGATAATTTGCTGGACGTGTTTTCGTTCAATCGCATGATCGAGACCCGTCATCCCTTTCATAGTGCGATCGTCGCGCCGCCGGGCTGATCGGGACGGCTGCTGCTGCCTGGCGTCCGGCGATGGTGAACGATTATTCGGGATTGATGACGCAGCGGCCGGACGGACAGGATATCTGCGGCGTGAAATCCGGATACTGTTTCAGGTTCTTGGAGTAGATACGGATCAGTTGATTATCGGTGCCGCGGACCTGCGGCAGCGCATAGTCGAACGGATGATCCCAGTTCACCTGGCCGGGCCCGGAAATGGCGACCCCCTGTCCGGCGTCAAACGGAAAGAACTGCTTCAGATGCGCGAACTCCATACCGGCGTCGGCGCCGTGCGCCGACGGCTTATGCAGTTCGTTATGCACCGCGGGTCGCTTGCGGACGATCAGGGACAGCTCATACGTGTCCATGATCGCGGCATTCGCGCAATCGAAACCGGCCATGATCAGGTTGTAACAGAGTAACGGGATACTCCAGGAGCTGAGGTGACCCGAAATCATCACCTCGCGCGGATGGGTTGGTACGATAATCGCCAGCACGCCGTCATCCGTCAGCGCGCCGGATATCTTGTCCAGGAACAGCCCGATATTGCGCTGATGCTCGAGTACGTGAGAGCACCAGATCAGATCGAACCGTCTGTCCAGCGCCACCTCCATGAAGTCGCCGACATAGTCGGCGTGTTTCAGGATGTCAACCGAATACACCTGTTTCCCGAATAGCTCGAGGAAACGTTTGTGCTCGCCTGCGCCCGCACCGATATCGAGAACGTTGCTGAAATCATGGCCGCTGACGACGCGCAGCAGGCCGTGCAGCCCCCAGTCGATGTGAAAATCGCTGGTGACATTGCCCGCGGCGTCAACTTGATCGGGTCCGGTCTTTCTGGTCATGGGTCAGGGCTGAAGCAGGCGGTCCGCCGGGCGGAATAGTGGGTGAATTTGCGTTACCATGCGGCGACAGTTTATGTGTCGGCTGCCCATGGTGTAAAATTAACCGGCAAGGTTACGGCGCGGCGTGTGGTTCGCATAGAGGCGGCGGTTCTTCTGCGGGGCGGATAGTGATCGTTCTTCAGTGTTGTAGAGGATAAGGACATGAAACGCGTAATGTGGGTTTTCCTCGGGGTATTCGTGCTGGCGGTTTTGGCGGGTTGCGCATCCAATCTGTCCGGTGAGTCGTACTCCCGTGACGAGGCGCGCAAGGTGCAACAGGTCAAGATAGGCGTGGTTGAATTCGTGCGGCCGGTGGTTATAGAAGGTACCAAAACACCGATAGGCGCCGGCGCCGGCGCCATCGTTGGCGGCATCGCCGGCAGTGGAGTCGGCGGCGGCAAGGGCAGCAGCATCGCCGGTGTCGTCGGCGCTGTCGTTGGCGGCATGGCCGGTGCCGCGACCGAGGAACAGGTGACCAAGCGCCAGGGCGTGGAAGTCACTGTGCGCTTCGAGGACGGCAAGGTGCTGGCGATCGTTCAGGAGGTGACGGACAACGAATCATTCGCCGTCGGTGACCGCGTGCGCGTGCTGACGGTCAAGGGCAATACGCGCGTCAGTCACTAGCAGGCTGTTGAAAAAACAGCCTGCGCGCGGTGCACGGATGCGCCGCCATTTTCCAGGCAGGTGCCATTTGTTGGAAAAATACTGCCAGGCAAAAACGACTTTTTTGCCTGGCGTGTTGAAAAACGCCATGGGCGGATTTTTTCAACATACGGTTAGTCCCAGACGAGCGGCGGCTCGTCCATCAGGGCCGCCTGCTCGCGCAACGTTAGTATGTGTTCTTCCCAGTAGCGGCCGGTGCCGAACCACGGAAAGGCCAGCGGAAACGCCGGATCATTCCAGCGGCGCGCGATCCATGCGGCGTAGTGCATCATACGCAGCGTCCTGAGCGGTTCGATCAGGTGTAATTCCCGCGCGTCGAATTCGCGGAAGTCCGTGTAGCCGGCCAGCACATCGCCCAGTCGCGCGTTCATGTATTCCCGGTCCCCGGACAGGAACATCCACAGGTCCTGCACCGGCGGTCCCATGCGCGCATCGTCCAGATCGACGATGTGCGGTCCATCGTCCCTCCACAGGATATTGCCCGGGTGACAGTCACCGTGCAGCCGGATACAGGCGACGTTGTGCGCCCGTGCATAGCAGTGGCGGACACGTTCGATCAGTTCCTTCGCCAACGTGCCATAGGCGGTTTCCAGATCTGCGGGTACCAGTCCGTGCTGCAGGATGTAAAGGTACGAGTCGACGCCGAAATGCTCGATGTCGAGCGTCGGGCGGAAGCGGAATTTTTTTGTCTCGCTGACCGTGTGTATCCGGCCCAGGTACCGGCCGAGCTGTTCCAGATGCGCCGGATTGTCGAGGTCGGGGGAGCGACCGCCGCGGCGCGGAAACAGGGCGAAACGGAACGCGTTGTGGCGGTGCAGGGTTTCGCCGTTTGCGCTTGCCAGCGGTGCCACTACCGGTATTTCCTGATCCAGCAGTTCCTGGGCGAAGCTGTGTTCCTCGCGGATCGCGTCGTCGGACCAGCGACCCGGCCGGTAGAATTTAGCGATCAGCGGCGGTTGGCCTTCGATACCCACCTGATAGACGCGGTTTTCGTAGCTGTTCAGCGCGAGAAACCGGCCGTCGCACAGATAGCCGAGGCTGTCGACGGCATCAAGGATGTCGTCCGGGCCGAGCGATGCGTAGGCGCGGTTTTCCTCGTCCAGCGACGGCGTGACGTCAGGCGCCCCTGTTTCATTCCTGCCGGGAGTTTGGATGGACATGCGGGCTATAGTAACGCAAAGCGCGGGCGGGGGCCGGATGCCTGGCGCGGCGCGCGCAGGACAGCTATCGGATGGCGTTCAACAGTGCATGGGACGAATATTGGCGTTGTACGGGTCGCGAGTCCGTCATGCGTTGCCCGGTCAGCCGTCAAGCGGCTGTCAAACACACCGGAAAACAGCGGGTCAGAAGGAAGCAGGCCGCGTCGGGACCGGCGCTGGCGACCCTAGCAGGCTGTTGAAAAACAGCCTGCGTGCGGTGCATGTTTTTTGCTTTGCGCGTTGAAAAAGGCCATGGATGGACTTTTTCAACATCCTGCTAGTAGCGACCGTGCGTCTTGCTGATGTAGTTGCTGAGTTGCTGGCTTTCCTGGTTCATGCGCATCAAATTGGCGTGCGTGATGCGGAACAGCGCCCGCATGACCGTGTAGACCAGATGCGGATCGGACTCCAGCAGCGACTCGAAATCGGCCGGTTTCAGCGAGTAGACCACGGAATCGCCGATCGAACGCAGCGTCGCCTTGCGGGCGGTGCGGTCGACGAATGCACGGGTGCCGGCACATTCGCCGACCTTCATCCGGTAGACAACGACGTCCTGTTCCTCGACCCGGCTCAGTACCGCCAGTTTCCCCTTGGCCAGCAGAAAAAGGGCATTATCGTTTTCGCCTTCTCCGACCAGCTGCTGGT
Source organism: Gammaproteobacteria bacterium (assembly GCA_006218035.1). Lineage (GTDB taxonomy): Bacteria > Pseudomonadota > Gammaproteobacteria > VBWC01 > VBWC01 > VBWC01. Next base: position 186,403 of record VBWC01000018.1, on the reverse strand, counting down.
TATCTTTCAGGGGTTGTACCCGCATCAGGCCGGCCAGCGTCTGGCATTCCTTGTCATTGAGCTCCTCACCGAGTGACGATGAACGGATAATCTTGGCGTCGGGTTGGTCGCTCATGGCGGACGGTCTCCTTGCACGGTTATGCGGTTGGACGGCCATATAGTAATGGAACTGATGAAAAATTGTAGTGCCGGATCACGTGCATGCGTTGCCCGCTTCGCTACGGGGATCCCCCAATCACACTCTGGATTTATACGGCTGGTGTCGGTCAGTCGGACGACTGACGTACCGATGGCTAACCGGGTTTGCTGTCGGTCAGCCGGACCAGATAGGCGCGGATGCGTTTGGCGTTCGCGCCGACATCGCTGCGGCCGACGCGGGATGTCGACCGGACATCGACGCGCGTGCCATCGATCTGCGCGGTCAGCCGCACGACGATATCGTCCTTGAATCCGAACCAGAACGTGGTGTCCGTCGCCTCAATGCGCCCGGCGGAGTCGTCGGCGCTGACGATTTCCCAGCCCATCGAACGCGCGACCGCCAGCGCGCGGTCGAAGGCATCCTCGGGCGACCCGCTGAATAAAACCGGACGGATATCCGGATACGCATCGCGCTGTTGTGCGGCCGTGCCCGTCACTCGTGGTGGAACGGGGTTGGAGCCGTCGCCGCGCAACGGCAGCACGGCAGCGAACGCCGGCGGGTTGTCCAGGTCGGTCGAGATGTCGTGGATCGGTGGCACGGTGCGGGCGGTATACAGCCAGCTCAACGGAACGGCGGCCGCAACGAATGCCAGTGTCATCGTCAGCAAGGCGAGACCGAACCCCCGCATCGGGTTGCCTGGCCGCGTCGCGTACGCGCCCCAGCACAGCACCGGCAGTGCCGCCAATGCGGCGATGGTACCGTAACGCAATAACGTAAAGCCGGTGCTAAAGGGCCACCAGGCCAGACGCGAGCCGATGCTGGCGGCCACCATGGTCGCCGCCCCGGCGATGGCGAGAATGGCGCCGATGATGACAATGCGTGATAGCGGTTGGGTAGACATGCGGCCGGTTTGGAGGTCAATCATAACTACGCTAGCGTACGCCGAAAACCCCGCGAGATCGACACCGCCGGGAAAGCGTCGTTCTTCGCTCCCGTGGCCGCTTTTTACGAAGGTTTACATTTCAGGACGGCATCGCGCTGTTTTGTTCGCGCGGTTTTCGCCAGTGCCGTTGCCGAACGCATGGCCGGGCGGCTTGAAGAACGTCGATCTTGTGCAGGAGTTCGGCGGCACGGAAGGGTTCTGGAAAGCGCTCGACGATGGCATCGAGCATATCCGTGTCGAGGATGGCCAGCTTGTGCTGCAGCTGCGCGAGTAGTAGCGAACGTCGCACGGTTGACCACCCGGTTCTTTTTCGTTTCCTTGCAACAGGCTTCCCGGTACAATCCGATCACGTTTATGACTATTCAGGAGATTGTTACCGTGTCGATCAAACCGCGTGCGATGGTTGTCCCCGCTGTGTTGTTGCTGGCGTGCTTTGGCACGGGTGTGTCCGCTGCAGAGGCGGTCAAAAAGACCGTTGCCGACCTGTACGCCGACAAGGCAGCGCTCGCCGGCAAGCAGGTGCAGGTGAGCGGCAAGGTGGTCAAGGTCAACACCGGCATCATGAATCGTAACTTTCTTCATCTGCAGGACGGGACCGGTGACGAGGGTAACAATGATCTGACGATTACCACGCGCCAAACGGCCAAAGTCGGCGATGAAGTCGTGGTAACCGGCAAGGTCTCGACCGATGTCGATTTCGGCGCGGGTTATGTCTATCCGCTGTTAATGGAAGAGGCGGCGGTGACCGGCTCGGCCCCGGGCGCCCGGTAGGCACCGGCATTGCTGTGATGTTGCGAAGGAGTGCATACATGAAGTACCGACTAGGTGTATTGGCCCTGTTGCTGGTGATGGCGGCGCCGGCCCATGCGCTGACGTATGAGCTGGAACTGGGCCAGCCGGAACTGCAACTGGGCCTTGAGCAGCTTTTCCCGGTCAGCAGAACCGACACGCTGGTCTCGATATTCCTGCGCGATCCGAAGATATTGCTGAAAAACGGCAGCGACCGTATCGGCTTGCGGGCCGAACTGGTATCCGAACTCGCCGGCGGCCTGACCGCGACCGGCAATGTATCGATAGACGGCAAGCTGCGCTACGAGCCGAAAACCGGCGCGTTCCATCTCGAGCAGACGCGTATCAACGATCTGCGCGTCGAGGGTGTGCCCGGCTTTTATACGGATCAGATACGCCAGTCGATCGAGCCCATTGTCCGTGAGCTGCTGTCGAATAATCCCATCTATGTGCTCGACAGCAGCGACAAGGCGACGATGTTATCGAAGCAGCAGGTGAAGTCGGTCAAGGTTCGTAACGGCAAAGTGTTTGTCGAGCTGGCGGCGTTCTAGCCAAAGCGAAACGACAGGCGGATACCGGTTACACCGCGGGCGGCGCCGCCCCGCCCGGGGCATGTTGCGACGATGTTGCTTCGTGTGCCGCGCTTCGCTGGTCTTGCCGGTTGACATGACCGCGCAAGCGAGGCGCGTCCCTTGGCAGTTTCCCGATGACCACTGTCTCGACGTCATACCCCGCTTTGGTTTAGTGCGTCGTACCGTCGTCGGGTACGCCGCGACGCGGCGCCCGTGCATGGTCCGCGGGCCAGCGCGGAAACCCTGAGGTATCTCGAACACCCTGCGATCAGGAAACGGCGGCGCCTTTTTAAGTGGTAAACTTCGTCCGGACGAATCTCTCGCCGAACAGCGGAGAGTTTGTCAGGAACGGGATTGATTGTTGTCACCAACGAGTGCCGCCCATGAGCGATTATTTCGGTGATCTTGAGTCCCGCCTGCGGGAGTTTGCCGACGCGCGCGATTGGGGCGGCTTTCACTCGCCCAAGAATCTGTCGATGGCGTTGATCGTCGAGGCGGCGGAGCTGGTCGAGCACTTTCAATGGTTGACGGAAGAACAAAGCGCCAGTCTTGCGGCTGACAAACGCCGCGAGATCGGGCATGAGCTGGCGGATATTCTGATTTACCTGGTAAGAATCGCCGACCGGATGGATATCGACCTGCCGCAGGCGGTGGACGAGAAGATCCGCATCAACGAAAGCCGGTACCCGGCTGACCAGGTGCGCGGTCAGTCGAAGAAGTATTCCGACTATTGACGCCATGCCCGCCTGCTTGCCTCTGGCCCTGAAAATAATACGCTGACATGTTGAGTTATCGCCACGGCTTCCACGCCGGAAATTTCGCGGACGTGCACAAGCACGCCGTGCTGACGCTGTTGATCGAGGCATTGCAGCGCAAGGACAAGGGGTTCTGTTACATCGATACGCACGCCGGTGCCGGTCGCTATGATCTGCGCGGTGAGTTCGCCGGCAAGCTGCGCGAACATGAGCACGGTATCGGCCGTTTGTGGCAGGCCGGTGATGTGCCGCCGGAGTTGGCGCCGTATCTGGCCGCCGTGCGTGCCGCGAATCCGTCGGCCGGCAAGGAGTCAATGCGTTACTATCCGGGATCGCCGTTGATCGTGCGCAGTATGCTACGCGCGCAGGACCGTATGGTATTGATGGAACTGCACAACACGGAGGCGCCGGTACTCGCGCAGCTGTTCGCCGGTGACCGGCAGGTGGTTGTGCATCATCAGGACGGCTATCAAGGGCTGACGGCATATGTGCCGCCGCAGGAGCGGCGCGGCCTGGTGTTCATAGACCCGGCCTATGAACTGTCGGATGAATTCGAGCGCGTCGTTGCCGGCGTCCAGGAAACCCACCGGCGCTGGCCGACCGGCATGATAGCCCTCTGGTACCCGATTCAGTTGCGCACCATGGTAACGCGCTTGCATCGTCTGCTGCGCGAGACCGGTGTCCGCAAGATGCTGCTATGTGAGCTGCTGGTGCAGCCGGACGATGTGCCGAAGCGGCTTAACGGTTCCGGCATGATCATCATCAATCCGCCGTGGCAGCTTGATGCAACGCTGGTAACTCTGCTGCGTTGGCTGGACCAGGCACTGGTTGTCGTGCCGCACCTGCGGCCGCGCATCGAGTGGCTGGTGCCGGAGTAAAGCGCCGCGCATCGAGCGGCGTCGATGCTCGATATTTTCTCAAGTGCCCCGCAAGAGTTCCGCCGAACGATAAAATTAATTTATGGAACCTCTGATTAATCACCTTTTCGTCATTCCCGTACCCTCCGGGCATAAACTTCGCG
>VBWC01000018.1:0-182173 GCA_006218035.1 Gammaproteobacteria bacterium | reverse complement strand
TGGATTCCGGGTCTCCGCTACGCTCCGCCCGGAATGACGAATAAATCAGAGGTTCCTTATTATTTGATCGGTAGCAAGTCGCGGCAGGATTGCCTATTCTTGTGCGCGGATGGTTGACTGACAACATCACCCCAATGTTTCGCGGCTGGTCTCAAGGAGGGGCCTCTCGTGAAGTCCCCGTCGAGTCTTGCGTACATTCGGCAGCTATGCTGCCTCGGTCTGGATAGCGAGCTCACCATTCCCGTGCTGTTACGGGAACTCCGCGCGATTGTCCCGTACCAGTGCGCCGTTTTTTGCTGGATCGGCTCTAACGGCGAATTGCGAAATCTTTATTCCGAGCCGCTGGATTTTTACGAATCGTTGCGCGACGAACATCATGCGGCCTGCGTCCTCGGCAGTGCAGGCACGCCGGTAAAAGGCCTGTTGCGTGTGGATATCCGGCCGGGCGTCTATGCCGAGGAGGATCTTGTCGTTAATGCCGGCGCGTTCCTGTCGGCAATTTCGTGGCCGGTCATCGCCGAAAGGCTGCGCCTCGGTCCGGTCATTGCCGCGGTGGCGGGGGACCGCGGTATCGCAAAGGGCGCGTTATTTCTGGTGCGTGCCGCCGGACAGCCGGGATTCGCCGTGTGCGACAGGCAGCTGCTCGAGGGGATTTCGCTGGATTTGTCGGTGGCGCTGACCCGGCGTCACACGAGCCGGCCGAATTACAGCGATACCGGCGCAGAGGGGATGATCATCAGCGACAGCGACGGGTCTATCCGGCATCTGTGCGCGAAAGCGCGCCACCTGCTTATCCTGTCCTGCCATTCCAATCTGACACTATGCGAGGCGAAGCCGGACCAGATTCGTCTGTCAAACACTGCGTTGCGGTCTTTGTTGCAACGACATTCGCGCTACCACGATCAGCCTGTTGCCAGCGATTCCCCGCTGTTGCAGGAGAATCGCTGGGGACAGTTCCTGTTCCGTTCGTTCCGCCTTGAGGTTGCGCAGGCCGGCCATGAGCCGATGATCGGTATCATGGTGCGACATCAGGTGCCGTTACCGCTTAAATTGCTGGCAGCCATGAAAAACGCGCCGTTATCCGGCAAGCAAAAGGAGGTTTGTTTGATGCTCTCCGACGGATTATCGCATGGCGAAATCGCCGGCCAGCTGAACATCAGCATACATACGGCGATTGATCACGTTCGCAAGATATACCAGAAGATGAACGTGCACAGCCGCGACGAATTGCTGGACATCTTTCTGGAAAATCGCATCAGTGGCGCATCGTTTCCGGCGGAGCAGGAGCGACACTGACGCGGCTGGCGCCGCGTTCAGTGCTGCGGCACTTTGTTCATTGCGGTGGTTCGATGACAAACCGATACCACGAAAATTCACCCGGCATAACCCCCTGTCCGGGGGGTACCGCGACAGTGTCAATTTCGTTATAACCTCAATCGCGTGGTTACGCTACGAATGCAGTGCGACGCGGTGAGTAAGGTTATCGGTTCACGCCTTCATGCAAAATATTATCGCCCCAGGGGGCGAGTGATATTTCCCGCCGAGTGATTTCGGGCTGGCCGGTTTTCCGGTCCACGGCAGATTCAGGTGTCAGGCCAGCGAACGCATCGCCCCAGGCAATGCTCGCTGATCCCGGTGAGATTATCGGAGAACATACATGGAAGAATTATTCAGGTTTGTACTGGCGCGTCCGGCGGATCGTATCGATACGAAGAAGGATACCGTCCGGGTCCGGCCGTCGGGCGACTATCAGGCGCAACTGAACGAAGCGCGGGTGTCAGGGAATCCGCGCGTGGCGTCGTCGCGCATCGCCGCTGAATTTCGCGCCGGTGGCCGGGAAATCAGATCGATCGATAACCTCAAGTACGGCGAACTGCTGAGCGAATTGTCGAAGCAATTGCGGGGCGTGGACGACATGCCGCTCGACGGTCTGAACAAGCTTGTTACGAAACTGTTCGACGTCGACGCCGAACAGCTGGTGTCCAACACCAGTTACACGCGCGATCGCCAGTATCTTGGTGATGTGATCGTCACCGCCGCGATACTCGGGCAGGACGGCGCGGTCGTAGCCGACCACGCGGCGCGATTGTTGCGCGTGATGGCCGTGATTGATGCGGTTGCGGCAGGTGACGGGTCGCTGGCCGATCACGGCAAGCTCGCCGATGCGATGTCCGCGACCCTGTTGCTGCCGGATAGCATTTTCCCGATCCCGTTGCAGCGCGAAGCCGGAGCGACCGCATCGGTCGGCAGCGCCGTAATGGCGAGCGGTGTTACGGCATTCGACAGCGACGCGCTGAAGCAGCAGCGTAATGCGCTGTATACGACCTATTCGATGCTGACCCACATCAGTCCGGATCACGTCGATGTGCCGAAAAATCAGGACATCTCTGATAGCAAAGCGATGGAGCCATCGCCGGCCAGCGCCATGCCGCCAATGGTAAGAGAAATGCGCAGCGAGCCCGCCGGTGCTCGTGCCGAGGCATTCAGCATGTCTGCGGCCGCCGATGGCGGTATGCTGAGATCAGTGGCAGCGGCGCGCGTGCTGCTGAAACCCGAGGTTACGGCGGCGTTTGGCGCGACGGAACGTACGGTACTGGCGCAGCGCAATATTGATCTGACCACGGTTGCCGTGCCGATGGCGCTCGACCGGCTGTCGGTGGAACTTGCCGACGTGGAAATGAAGCTGTTTGAGGCGACGGCCGCGCCGCTTACCGTGGTCAGCCGTCTCGGCAGCAACTACTACGTCAGCGAGGCGTTCTATCCCGGCTATATCGAATCGAAACCGAAGGCGGTGCCCGGCACACACGGCAGCGTGACGCCGGCCGGTATTGGTGACCTGCTGGTCGTCAAGCAATTTCTGAAGCGTTATGAGGGTCGTGAGCTCGCCCATATCGAAAACATCCTGCGCGGCGAATACAAGGAGCGCATGCATCGCCGTTCGCGTACCACCGAGGAAACCTTCACGGTCGAGACCGAGGGCAAGAAGGAGGAGGAGCGCGACCAGCAGACCACCGAACGGTTCGAACTGAAGACCGAGGCCAGCGAGGTCCTGAAGCAGGATCAAAGTCTGAAGCTGGGGCTGACGGTGACGGCGAAATACGGTCCGATGGTCGAGATCAAGGCGACCGCAGATTTTGCGATGAACCAGTCCAAGGAAGAATCAAAAAAAGTCGCGACGAGTTACAGCAAGGACGTCACAACGCGGGCGTCCAGCAAGGTGTTCGAACGGCGGCGCGAGGAGCGCATCCTCAAGACCATCGAGGTATTCGAGGAGAAGAACACCCACGGCATCGACAACAAGGCCGGCGCCGATCATGTCATCGGTCAGTACCAGTGGGTGGACAAGGTGTACGAGGCCCAGGTCTTCAACTACGGCAAGCGTTTGTTGTTCGACATCATGATTCCCGAGCCGGCGGCGTTCCTGCTCTACGCGACGGGAAGCCAGCCGAAGGTTGGGGCCGGTCTGGTCAAGCCGTCGCCGTTCACGCTGACGCCGGCGGATATTTCAGAATGGAACTACGCGCATTACGTCAAGCTGTATCAGGCCGCTGGCGTCGGTCCGCCGCCGCTGCCGTACACGACCGCGTCCAAGGCGCTCGAAGGCAAGGGTGGCGAGCACGAGGGTTCGACCAAGGCGTTCGAGGTGCCGTTGCTCGATGGCTACAGCGCGATCAGCGGTCATGTGGCGGTTTGGTATAACCGCTGGGGCGGCGGTACCGTCGACGTTGTCGTCGGCAAGGCGATGAATCGCTTCAGCGATAACGGTGGCTGGGCGTTTCCGTTGTCCGGTGAAACCGGGCTGGTGGCGGTTGCGTTGAAGACGCTGAAGGCGGAGGTGTACGTGGCGTCCATCGAGCTCTATTGCCAGCGTTCCGACCGGCTGCTGATGGACTGGAAGTTGAAAACCCACACTGCCATATTGCAGGCCTACCAGAAGCTGCTGCGCGATTACGAAGACAAGCTCGCCGCGCTGGAAGTGCAGGCGGCGCAGCAGATCCAGGGGCGCAATCCGCTGGAAAACGAACGGATGATACGTGCCGAACTGAAGAAGAGCGCCATTTCGGTGTTCACCGCGCAACATTACGACCTGTTCGGCGCCATCACGACGAGTGTGCAGGGCTATCCGCAGGCGAACCTGCCGGAGGCCTACGCCGAAGGGAAATACATCCGCTTCTTCGAGCAGGCGTTCGAGTGGGAACAGTCCATGTTCTTTTTGTACCCGTATTTCTGGGGCCGCAAGGGCAACTGGGTCAACCGGTCGCTGCTACAGGACGTCGATCCGTTGTTTGCGGATTTTATCAAGGCTGGTGCGGCGCGCGTCGTGTTGCCGGTCAGGCCGGGGTTTGAAAAGGCCGTCGCCCATTTCATGGACACCGGGCAGACCTGGGACGGCGGCGATCTGCCGACCATCACCAGTCCGCTGTATGTCAGCATCATCGAGGAGATCCGTGAGCGCGACAAGGCACCCGGCGCGGAGATACCGCATGGCGATCCGTGGGATGTTCATCTGCCGACGACGCTGCTCAAGTTGCGGGACGTCGCCACGCTGCCTCAGTGGCAGAAGAATCCGCAGGGTGAATGGGTGCCGGTATAGCGACGGCAAACCCGGGGGTCTGGTTCCGTGGCGTTACCACCTGTTTATAAAATCCATCCGGCGATCGGCATTGCGCGCGTGGGCAATGCCGATCGCAATACTTTTTTCATCGGCCCCGAGTATCCCGGCCGGCCGGCGGCCGGCGATGCGACCGTCGGCACGACCGTTCCCGATTTCAAAACCGGCGGCAAGATCAAACCGCAGGCGGCGCGCTTTCGCATCTGGGAATATGTCGACAAAGGCGGAAAGTACGAAGCCAGCCGCGAAATCAATCTCGATGAAAAGGATTGCGTCGCGATCAACTGGACCGCGCATCTCGCCAACCGCAAGGCATCGTTTTTCAAGTTCGACGGCATGATGGGCGAGGAGCGGGCCCATCCGGCCGGTAATCGGCGTAACGACGCCTTTGCCGCCGACCGGCGTCGGCTGGAAATCGATCCATTGCCGCGCTCGATCAGCGGCAAAAGCAAGCCGCCGGTAAAATTCAGCAAGGGAAGCAGCAGCAATCCGGCCAGCGAACTCTGGCCGAATCCAGCGCCGTCGCCGCCGATCGAGTACCTCGGTGAATTGCGCACCGATGCGCAAGGCCGTTTGATTGTCATCGGGGGACAGGGACTGTCAAGCTCGGTCGGCGGCGCGCCACTGGTGCACTATGCCAATAACGATAACTGGTTCGACGATGTCTCCGACGGCCCCGTCAAGGCGACGGTGGTCATACGTGACAAGAACAACAAGCAAAAGACCGTGCAGGCCACCGGTGCCTGGGTGATGTGCGGGCCGCCCGACTTCGCGCCGTCTCTCGCCAGCGTAATTACTTTATATGACGTGTTGTACAACATGGCGGCGGTCGAGCTGACGTTGCCGGCCAATGACGCGCTGTATATCACCGTGCTCAAGTCGCTCGGCGATATCAACAAGGAATTCAAGGCCGCCGGCGCGGCCAAACTGTCGGCGTATAAACCGTCGTACAACGACGAGATCTACCCGTTTCTGCGTCGCGGACTCGAACAGGTGTTCGTGTTCGAGATGCTGAAATTCTTTCACAGCAGCGTCAAGAAAATCAGTCTCGGCGATTCGAGCGCGGCGGCGCAGGCGGCGCGGCAGGCGGTTTTCGACCGGATCCACACGCCCGGCCTGGCGGGAACCGGCGGTACCAAGAACATGCCGAAGCTGCAGGGCGACGAGCCTTACAAACCGGCGCACACCCACCGCATGGTCAGCGTGACGCCGACGCAGCACGCGCTGCTGGAGCAATGGGCAAAAGGAAGTTTCGTTGCCGCCGCCGGTGTGTTGCCGCCGCCACTGCCGCCAGCGGTCATCACGCCGCACGGTCTGGACCGGGCGGCACTCGAAAACTGTGTCGGCGCGGCGTTCTATCCGGGCATTGAAGTGAGCTGGCAGATCCGCAACAAGGCGCTGTTCAGCGAACCGTTCCGGATCAATCACGCCGCGCTGTCGCAGTATCTTGGCGATGCCACGCCGATTCGCGCCGGTCATTTTTCGCGGCAGATGGCCGTGCCGTGGCAGGCCGACTTTCTCGAATGCCGCCTCGACAGCGGCAACGGCTGGTGGCCGGCGCAGCGTCCCGACATCGCGTATCAGACCAAGGCCGATTACGACGCCAGCCCGAAGAAGAGCGTCAACTGGGATCGTGCCTCCACCGGTGGCGTGACCGGGAACTGGCCGTCGGGCGGCGTCGCGCCGGTTAAAAAGGAAATGGTCGAGCACTGGTACAAGTTCGGCATTCTGCGCGAAGGACCCCAGTACTACCATCTCGAGCTGGAACGCGAGCCGACCATTCCCTGAAAATAGCATTCCGGTCGTTTCCAAACTATTGCGATCGCTGACCGATGGAACAACATTCAACACGGTTCGACGTGGCGATAATCGGCGCTGGTCCCGCAGGCGTGGCGGCGGCGCTGACGGCGACCGCGGCGGGAATGACGGTCGCCATTATCAGTCCGCAACGCAGCCACCGTTCACCGAATGTCGAGCTGCTTTCCGGGCGCACCTGTTCGTTGTTGCATGAGCTCGGTGTGTTCCGCCTTTTGCCTGATCAAGGCGCGGTTGAATGTTCCGGCATCTGGTCCAGCTGGGGTGGCGACAGTCCGGTAGAACGGTTGGCGCCGTTCATGCCGCGCGGCGCCGGCTGGGTCGTTGATCGTACGGTGTTCGATGATTCGATGCTGGCGGCGGCCGCGGCGCGCGGCGCGCAACAGTACACCGGTCTGGCGAACGCAGCCGAATTTCATGACGACGGTGACTGGCGCGTTGCGGTCCAGACTGAGGCCGGGCTGGTCGGTCTGCGGTCGCGGCTGCTGGTACTGGCGACGGGGCGCGGCGCGCGCCTGCGACAGTCGCTCGGCGCAATCTACCGGTGCGAGGATGATTTGGTGGCGTTCCAGTTATGGGACGAGACCCAGGCCTCGGTCGCGGCGAGGGATCACATGCTGACACTCGCCGCGGCGGAGCGTGGCTGGTGGTACGCGCTGCCGCATCCAGCGGGCGGAACATTTACCGGTTACTGCACGTCGTCCGTGCATTCCCGCGAGGTCCATGCGGCCGACCTGCGGCAATGGCCGGCCTGGCATGCCGATACGCCAGTGCCGACGTCGGCGTTAGCCGCGCCTGTCGCTAGCCGCCGCTGGCACGGACGTTCGGCAAGCGTTGGCTGGTTGCAACCCGGTGCCGGTCACCAGTGGGTTGCGGTTGGCGATGCGGCCTGCGCGGTCGATCCGCTGAGCGGCCAGGGGGTCGCGTTCGCACTGGAGTCAGGTATGCAGGCCATGCGTCTTTATGCGGCCGCGCGTTTGCTATCCGCCGACTGGCAGCCGGAGTATCTGCGCTGGCTACAGGGCGTTCGGGACGAGCATTTTCGGCAACGCCAGAAATACTATCTTGCCAGCGCGATACCGGCACCGTTCTGGCAACAGCGCCGCGCCGGTTCCCTGGCGCCAGACGGTGGCTGATCGATCGCCGGCAGATATTTTTTGTGTCCTCCTGCGTCAGGTCAGTTTTGGACATTCCTGTTTTATCGATTGTTCTCTAGTTTAGCGTCCGGAAGTACGTCGTTCGTTTGGCCACCGTGTATTCGCGACAAGGAGAACCATCATGCAGGTACAAGGGACAGGTGATTGCGGTAACGTGCAGCCGTCGAAAAAAAAAGCTGTCGCGCGGCATGCGCTGTCGATAATCGTTCTGGCGGGCGCGCTGTGCGGCGGCGCGCCGGTGCCGGCGGTGTTTGCCGGGCCAGGTGATCTGGACCCGACGTTCGGCGTCGGCGGCAAGGTGGTCAGTGATTTTTCCGCGGCGGGAGCGGATATTGATTCGGCCAACGGTGTTGCCATCCAGACAGATGGAAAAATTCTTGTCGTCGGCTATACCTATGATTCCGGTACGATCCCGACGCAGCATTTTATGGTCGCCCGTTATAACACCGAAGGCGGCCTGGACGCCGGTTTTGGCGTCGGCGGACTGGTGCAAAGCGACCCTGGGTTTCCGGGCGTGTTTTATGATGTCGCGGTGCAGGGCGATGGCAAGATCGTCGCTGCCGGGACCATTCAGACTACGCCGCTGACGACCGGTGCGCGGATTATTGTGGCCCGCTACCACAGCAATGGTACGCAGGATCTGTCGTTCGGGTCCGGCGGTTTCGTCGTTACCTCCGCCGGGAGCAGTGGCACCGGGGGCTCCGCCATAGCGATACAGCCCGACAGCAAAATCGTGGTGGCCGGCAATACCGGGCTGGCGCTAAACGGTCTGAACTTCGCGCTGGCACGCTACAATACCGACGGGTCGCTCGATACCTTGTTTGATGGCGACGGTATTGTTACCACCGACATCGGTGGCAGTGGTGACGTGGCGCTTGATCTTGCGCTACAGGCGGATGGCAAGATCGTCGCGGTTGGCCGTAGTTATGATCTTGCGCATTTTCCGAACGCGATTCTCGCCGTCGTGCGCTACAACTCGGACGGCAGTCTGGATACGACGTTCGACGGTGATGGCAAGGTGACGACAACCATCGGCAGCTCGATCGATACCGCGAACGCGGTTGCCATCCAGGGCGATGGCAGGATCGTCGCCGCCGGTTCGCGGATCAACGCAGGAAACGGCGCGCCCGACATGGTGGTGTTGCGTTACCTGACCACCGGTGGTCTCGACACCTCGTTCGGCGGTACCGGCATCGTGATCACGCCGTTCCCAACCTTTCAAAGCGCGACCAACGATGTCGTTATCCAGAGCAGCGGCAAGATTGTCGTCGGCGGTTTCGCGACCGGCGAACCCGGGCCGGCATCCGGGAACGACTTCGCGCTGGCCCGCTATAACAGCGACGGCACGCTGGACGCGACCTTCGGCACGGCCGGGCTGGTGACCACGCCATTCGGCGCGCCGGCACTGGGCCGCGACGATTTCGGCAACGCGCTGGTCATGCAGGCGGACGGTAAGCTGGTGCTGGTGGGCGATAGCAAGACCTTCAGCGGCGATACGGATGTGGCGTTGGCGCGTTACAGCGGCGAGACCGTCGTGACGAATCAGCCGCCCGTCGCGAATGCCGGACCGGACCAGGTCGTGATGTGCAGCTCATCGGCCGGCGCAGCGGTCATGCTGAACGGCGCGGGCTCCTCCGATCCGGACGGCGATGCGTTGAGCTATGCGTGGACCGGTCCGTTTGCCGAAGGCGGTGGCGCGGTTGCCGGTGCAGGCCCCATCGTTACGCTGGCGCTGGGGGCGTCGACCGTCTCGCTGGTCGTCAACGACGGACAGGTGGATTCCGCTGCGGATGACGTTCTGATTACGGTAGGCGTCGCGGTCAGCGGTCTGAAGCCGCCGCTGGACATGCTGGTACCGGCCGGCGGAATCGTCACATTTCCCGACAAGGCGTTCAGGCAGGGCCGCACGCTTCCGCTGAAGCTCGAGCTGTCCTGCGGCGGCATGCCGCTGGTGGATGTGGTGAACAAGCCGCGGATCGTCCGGCTGGAGCGTATGGGCAGCCCGCTCGATATCGACACGCTGGATCTCGATGCCGGCGCGGCGAACGACTCCGGTCTGGTGTTTCGTCTGTCGGATAGCCAGTGGGTCTACAACCTCAGCAGCCGCGACCTGCTGACCGGCACATATGTCGTGATCATCCGCCTGCCGGACGGTACCGACCATCAGGCCGGGTTTGTCCTGAAGTAGACGTTCGACCGCAAGGCAACGGGCCGGGAGAGTTGCTCCCGGCCCGGTATTTATATCGCAGGATGTCGCGACAGGCGCCGGGAATTTCGGTACATTGCGCCTTCCGATGTTGCCACTGGTTGTACTTGCCTGCCGATGCCTATCCTGACGCTGACCGACGTATCGCTGGCCTATGGCCACCACCCGTTACTTGCGCACGTGAATTTCCAGATCGAGCCCGGCGAGCGCGTCTGTCTGGTCGGCCGTAACGGCACCGGCAAGTCGACGTTGTTCCGCGTGATCAGCGGCGAGGCCGTGCCGGACGACGGCGAGGTCTGGTATCGCGACACGCTGCGTATCTCGCATCTGGAACAGGACGTGCCGGCCGACGCCGCGAGCACGATCTACGATGTCGTCGCGTCCGGGCTCGGCGAGCTGGGCGGCCTGTTGCGCGATTATCACCATGCGATACATGACGCGGCGGCGATGTCGGTATCGCTCGACCGGCTGGCCGAGCTGCAACAGCGTATCGAGGTGAACGACGGCTGGAACCTGCAACAGAAGGTCGACACCGTGCTGAGCCGGTTGTCGCTGGACGCCGACAAGCGTTTGGCGGATTGCTCCGGCGGAATCCGGCGGCGGGTGATGCTGGCGCAGGCGCTGGTCAGCGAGCCGGATCTGGTGCTGCTCGACGAGCCGACGAACCATATGGACATCGCGGCGATTCTCTGGCTGGAAGAGTTTCTGCGCGGCTTCAACGGTGCGTTGATGTTCATCACGCATGACCGGACTTTTTTAAAGAATCTCGCAACGCGCATCATCGAGCTGGATCGAGGCCGGTTGACATCGTTTCCCGGCGACTACGATTTTTACCTGCGCAAGAAGCAGGAGATGCTCGAGATCGAAGAGCGCGAGCACGCCAAATTCGACAAGAGGCTCGCCGCAGAAGAGGCGTGGATACGCCAGGGCGTCAAGGCAAGGCGCACGCGTAACGAAGGGCGCGTGCGGGCATTGCAGGCGCTGCGCAGCGAACGCCGCCGCCGCATAGCCACCGCCGGCAGTGTCAGTCTCGATCTGGACAGCGGCTCGCTTTCAGGCAAGCTGGTCGCCGACCTGCGCCACGTGAGTTTCGGTTATGGCGAGCAGCGCATCATCGACGATTTTTCCACGCGCATCATGCGCGGCGATCGCATCGGCATCATCGGGCCGAACGGTTCGGGCAAGAGCACGCTGCTGAAGCTGATCCTCAACGAGCTGGTGCCGGATCGCGGTGAGGTTGTTATGGGCACGCGGCTGAAGACGGCCTATTTCGATCAGTACCGCTCCGATCTTGATCTCGACAAGACCGTGCGCGAGAACCTCAGTCCGGGCAGCGATTACGTTAACGTGCGCGGCCGACCGCGCCATGTCGTCGGTTACCTGAGGGATTTTCTGTTTCCGCCGGAGCGTATCGACTCGCCGGTCAAGGCGCTGTCCGGCGGCGAGCGCAACCGCTTGCTGCTGGCGCAGCTGTTCACGCAGCCGGCCAACATGCTGGTGCTCGACGAGCCGACCAACGATCTGGACGTCGATACGCTGGAACTGCTCGAGGAGCTGTTGATGGAATACGACGGCACGCTGTTGCTGGTCAGCCATGACCGGACGTTTCTCGACAACGTCGTCACCAGCACCATTGTATTCGAGGGCGACGGCAAGGTGAGCGAATACGTCGGCGGCTACGACGACTGGCTGCGGCAGCGCGCGGCAGGCGGCAAGCCGGCAACGGTGGAGCGCCATGATGTGGCCGTAGCGCAACCGTCGGCGAAGACCGGTGCAGCGAAGCGCGCGGGTGTATCGAAGCTAAGCTATAGCGAAAAGCGCGAGCTCGCCTCGCTGCCTGAACGTATCGCGAAGCTCGAAGCCGAACTACAGGAACTTGAACAACAGATTGGCCGTGGCGAGTTCTACCAGCAGGACAAGGACCGCATCACCGAAACGCTGGCGCGCATCCAGCAGGTACAGCAGGAGTTGGCCGTGGCCTACGGGCGCTGGGAATTGCTCGATGAAAAAGGGTAGCGAGCAAACGGCTGAACGCGACGGCGGCTGGCACGTCTACATCGTCCGCTGCGCCGACGGAACGCTCTACACCGGCATCGCCACCGACGTCGCCCGCCGCGTCGAGGAGCACAACAACAACCAGCTTGCCGCAAAATATACTCGCGCGCGCCGTCCGGTGAGTCTGGTTTTTAAGCAGCCCTGCGAATCACGCTCGGACGCCGCGCGCCGCGAGGCAGAGATCAAGCAGCTGAGCCGGATAGACAAGGAGGCACTCGTGTCCGGTGGCGAGGACAGATGATCCATTCGGTTTCCGAAAATATTGTTGCGCGGACGAAATCGGATCAAGACCACGTGCAACGTGCCGGTGGGATACAAGCCATGGGGGGTTAATGAACACGAAAAAAGAGTTTGACGACCGTGAGATACAATTGCTGCAAGACCGGGCCGGTTATCGTTCAGATTCCCAGCAGTATGCCAATTATACGGCTCGTCTTGAGCAGTTGGGCCGGGATCGAATCCGGTTGTCAGAGGAGAGTCAGAGAAAAGAAAGGCGAAGGATGTTTTGGTATTCGAAAATCATTCCGCTGATAGCTCTAGGGATATCAATTTACGCTCTGGTAAGAGGTTGAACGACTGCACAGTATGATGAACTGATCTTCGTAAAATCGGTAGTCGAAAAAAATGGGGGCGGATCATCCGCCCCCATTTTCTTGTTACTTTCCTAACCCGCCGTGCTGCGTGAACGCGTCGACGGGCGGCGGGGGCGTTGCCCCGGTTTGTTGTTGGTGCGGTAGCTGACGTTCGGGCCATTGCCGTTCGAGCCGCTATTCCCGTGGCTGTTGCCATGGCTCTCCGAGCGGCCGTTCGCCGACTTGCCGAAACTGCGGCCGCGGCTGCTGCCATTGCCTTTTCTGCCGCGGAAGGCGGGTTTGTTACCGCCGTTGCCGCGCGGTTCCGGCAGCTTCGGTTCCAGGCCGGCGATGATCTCGCGGTTCATCTTGTTGCCGGTCAGGCGTTCGATGCCGGCGAGCTTGGACCAGTCGTCCGGGCCTACCAGCGAGATCGCGATACCGGTGGCGCCGGCGCGACCGGTGCGGCCGATGCGGTGGATGTAGTCTTCGGCGACCATCGGCAGATCAAAGTTGATCACGTGGCTGATGCCCTTGATGTCCAGCCCGCGTGCCGCGACGTCGGTCGCGACCAGCAGCCGGAACTTGCCGTGCCGCATGCTGTCGACGGTACGCTTGCGCGCGCCCTGGCTCATGTCGCCGTGCAGTGCCGCGCTGGCATGGCCCTTGGTTGCCAGCGTCTTCGCCAGTTTGTCCGCGCCGCGCTTGGTGGAGGTAAAGATCACGGCCTGTGAAAGTTCGTCACGCGTTAATACGTGTGCCAGCAGACTGTGTTTGTGGTGGATGTCGTCGGCCTGATGGATCTGCTGCGTGATCGACGCATGTTGATCCTTGTTCGCGGCCAGTTGTATCTGCGCCGGGTTATTCAGCAGTTTGCGCGATATCTCCAGCACCTTGCCTTCGAGCGTTGCCGAGAACAATAGCGTCTGGCGCTCTGTCGGGGTTGCGGTGGCAATGGTTTTGACGGCATCGATGAAGCCCATGTCGAGCATCCGGTCGGCCTCGTCCAGCACCAGGACCTCGATGCGCGAGAAGTTCACCAGCCCCTGTTCCATATGGTCCATCAGGCGACCCGGTGTGGCGACGAGGATGTCGAGCGGGCGACGCAGCATTTGAATCTGCGGGCCGTACGCCATGCCGCCGACGATGCTGCCGGATGTCATGCGGCAAAAGCGACTGAGCTGCCGGATGTTGTCGCTCACCTGCATGGCGAGTTCGCGGGTGGGTGCGAGTATCAGCGCGCGCGGGCCGTTGCCTTTGACGGTGGCAGGGTTCATCAGCCGCTGCAGTATCGGCAGCACGAACGCCGCGGTCTTGCCGGTGCCGGTTTGCGCCGAGGCCATCAGATCCCGTCCAGCCATGACCAGCGGAATCGCCTGGCGCTGTATGTCGGTGGGCGACGTGAAGCCGGTCGCCTCGATCGCTTGTAAAAGTTTTGCATTCAGTTTCAGTTCGGTAAATGACACAATAAAAACTCCATCCGCCGCAATACGGCAGACATTAAGTTGAATAACCACGAACGTCAGAAGATGATATGGAAAGATAATCGTCGTCTGGTTCAGTCCGGCGCGCATCCGTTACCGGTGCCGCCGCACGTTGCTAACCAGACAACCAGTGATCGAAAACACGGGGAAGGTCAGGAACGCTGCATCGCTCATTGAGGAGCGAAACGGCATTCTACGGGTAAGCCATGAAAAAAGCGAGTTTTTTTACCAGAGACCGTGGCAAAGGGGACGAATTGAACCATGCGTCGGGGTTGTTGACAGTCAGTGGGCCTCTATTAGTAGAGTGTGGCGGCCATGTTTGAGCTTCATCCTCAGCTGTATAAGGACTGCCGGCCGGCCGGGCGGTTCGGGCTGTGCCGGTTGCTGTTGATGCTGGATGCTAACTACCCGTGGTTTATCCTGGTGCCCGCGCGCCGCGAGGTGACCGAGATCTACCAGCTTGCGGAATCGGACCAGCTGCAACTGGCGCGGGAGTCCGCCAGCCTCGCCAGCGCGATCGCGCGCGGATTCGACGCGCACAAGATCAATATCGCGGCGCTCGGCAACGTTGTGCCGCAACTGCATATCCATCATATCGTGCGGTATCGTAACGACCCGTCATGGCCGGCGCCGGTCTGGGGCAAGGTGCCGGCGCTGGCGTATTCCGACGAGAAACTCGCCGGCGTATTTGCGATACTGCAGCGGCATCCGCCCGACGGGTGCGTACTGGAAGGTTTGACGGGCGCGTTGAGGCGCCGGTGAGCCCGTAACACGTTTTTGCATCGGCATAATTCCGGAGGTGAGCGTGGGTCGAGCGTTATTCGTGATACTGACGTTGGCGTTGGGCCTGGGTGGATGCGCGGTGACGCCGTCCGGCAAGGTCAGTGCGCCGCTCTATTTCACCGAGCAGCCGTTGCATGACGGTCTGACGCTGTCGTCCGACGAGGGCTGGTGGCGGATATCGTTCTCCATCGACCGGCCGGACCCGAACCGGACGCAGTGGCCTCTCGATCTGCTGATCGCTCATCAGGTGATAGCTCCGGTGCTGGTGGCGCATGAGCAGCACCTGATCGCCTGGCGGTTTCATCGGCGTGCCGCGAATGACGAGACCGGTCATCGTTTCAGCTTCATCTTCTATGCGCATCGCGACATCGCCGACAAGGTCTATGCCGAAGTACAGAAAAGTCCGATGCTGCTGACGTTGAAGCAGGCAGGACGGGTAACCGGTGATTCGTATTCCGATACGTCTCAGATCGCCAGGCCGCTGATTGACGATACCAGTGATCCGTCCTGGTCACCGGAAATCAAGGCCGCGTGGCCGATCTATATCAACGGTGTCAGCCAGATGTGGCTGACGCTGATCGACATCCACGCGCGCCAGCTCGCTGCGGGGGCGCAGGACCGCTCGCTGGAACAGCTGGAGGCACTGTACTCTCGCATTAACGACCAGATTACCGCGAGCTGGCGCGAGGAGGGTCAACACGCGTTATTGCATCATCTCAACGCGATCTTTGGCTATGAGCCCTTGCTGATCCATGATGTTCAGGAAAAGCGCTTTTAGCGACACGACGCGGTTGACGGCGAGCATGTCGGCCGGTTTCTTTCCGTCGACCTGCCCATCACAGACGGGCCGGTATCTTGCAGCATAGATCCCCGCGCGATTGTTCGGCCGGCCGCCGGCATCGTGGGCCCGGGTATAGGCAATCCTTGCAACATCGGCAAGCCGCCGGAACCACATCCGGTGTTGCCGACGATTTCCGCCGGGCAGTTGCGCCTGCGTTATCCGGCCGGTGTCCACGCAGTGCTGACGGCCGCGATGGCGCGAAAGACCTGACGTCCGGTCACTCATGCAATTGTTTTATTCGCCGATACATTATATGTAGAATATCTTTTCGTAACGGACTGAATTTCAGCCTGATTGCGACGCGGGACGCGAGGATGTTTGGATGGCAATACCACTGATATTGCGACTGGATGTTACCGGCAAGCCGGTCAAGTGGATTCCGTGGCAGGAAGCCGCCTGTTTGTATTCGCGTGATATGGTCGCGTGGACCGCGGGCGAGCACACTTTCCAGCTGCACGGCGGATACTCGCGCCTTTCCGGTTTCCAGACCCTGCTCGATATCAATTCCATTATTGCGGTACGTGGCGAGTACCAGCGCCACTACACGGAAGTGATTCCGCCGCTGAATAACCGCGAGCTGTTTCGTCGCGACGGCCACACCTGCCTGTACTGCGGCCGCCAGTTTACGGATCTCGCATTGACGCGCGATCACGTGAATCCGCTGTCGCGCGGCGGCCGCGACATCTGGGCGAACGTCGCAACGGCCTGCAAGCGGTGCAACGCACACAAGGGCCGCAACAGGCCCGAGGAGGCGAACATGCCGTTGCTGGCCGTTCCCTATGTTCCCAATCTTGCGGAATATCTGGTGTTACGCAACCGGCGTATTCTGGCGGACCAGATGGAGTTTCTGAAGACACAGTTCAAGGACGTGCGTCACCTCTGGACGTCGTAATTGCCCCTGGCGCAATAAATACCATTTGTCCTACCGATACTTGTAAAACCGTTTCGCCTGCCGCGCTTTTTGAATACGGCCTATCAGCCAGGCCGCGTACTTTCTGCCGCGTATAAAACATTAAAGGCATACTTTTTTGCTGGGGTAAGAGCAGGCCCGATTTCGTAACCGTTGTTTTCAGTTCTTTAAGCATGGTTTAAGGCGATAGCTCGTCAGGAGTCGTATGATGGTTCCGTGCTAACGACTTCGTTATGTTCTGTTCGTCACAAGGAGGTTATGGTTATGAACACGTTTTACAAAGTCGGAATGTTACTGTTCGGTACCCTGTTCGCGGGCTCTGTCGCGTTGGCCGATACGCCGCCATCACTGAAGGTGCCGGATACGCACTCGATTATGAGCAAGGGGAACCTGACGCTTTACCGCGTACAGGTTGAAGGTCTCGAGTTCGGGCGCAACAACGAAGAGATCGATGCCGAGGTATTTGTGACCCTCGACAGCAAGCCGGACATGGTGTTCACGCTGCGCCTGCACGGTGATTCGCCGCCGGTGAATACCGTCATCGCCAACACATTGCGCGAGGCCTATCTCAGCAAGACGCCGGTGACGATCTATCACCAGATCGCCCCAGGCCGCAAAAACGTCAAGATCCACATGGTGCAATTCGACCGGTAGTCCGACAGTCGGTGGCGGGCATGGAAGCCCGCACGTGGGGATAGGGGTCAAGGCCGGCGGTCTTGACCCCTTTTTTTTGTTCTGCCTGATCGTCAGGCGTTTTGTGGTGGCTATTTTCTCATTGCGTTTTGGTCGGCACGTTGTCACGCGTACACACCCTGATGCGCGTGACAGATGAGCGAACCGGTCCAGGAGATTCCACGGATACGCCAGGGCGTCCGGCCGAGCGATACGCGATCGTTGACGGCATGGGCGAAAAGCGGGGTGATAGCCGTGTTATCGATTTCTCATAGAGGGTGCTCGCAGCGCGTTGGCATAATAAGTAATGCTCGATATGCCTGCCTCACCGAGCATGGGTTCAAGAAAACACGACCGGCCGTAGTGCCGCATCATCGGGCGCCGACGGCGTTGGCAGGGCGCATGCCGGTAGTCGTGGAGTACGGGCGGCGGCTGTAGAGAGGTGGTAAGTGATATGAAGGAGTGCATCGTAGCGCCGGTTCCGGGTGGGCGCGACGCCGGTCAGGAACGCGGCCGGTCGCCCGTCGCAGACCAAAACTGTAAAGGCGCTCGACTGGGCGAACCTGCTCAGGTGAATTTTACGGCGGGTGCCGGGAAAAGAGTGCGCCTGTGCGCGTGCCGGGCGCGCTTTGACCGTGGTCAGGCGCGTCGATTTCTTTGTTGGTTTCTGGGATAATACCCCCCTATCGGCACCACCAATGCCAACGATACCGATGTAAACTACCTACTCCTTTATTTTCAGGGCTCCACGGCGAGATATGCACATCCATCCCGCATCGTGGTTTGTGAGTCGCGAATCAATCCACCAAGTCGCAGACCGAATATGAACAAATCTAACATAGTGCTGGCATGTCTTATCGTTGTGGTGACGACGAGCCTGTGGGCCTATTTCAATCAACCGCAGTCCGAGCCGGCCTGGCCGAAGATCATCCAGGGATTTTCGTTCATGCCGATGCGCGCTCACCATGACCCCGTTGCGGGGTTGCTGCCGAATGTCGCGGAGATAGAAGACGACCTTAAGCTGCTTTCCGGTAAAGCGCACGCGGTGCGCACGTACACGGTCGAGCAGTCGTTTGGAGAAATCCCGCGGCTGGCCCAGAACTATCAACTTAATGTTGCCTTGGGTGGCTGGGTGGGCGCTGATCTTGGCAAGAATGAGCAGGAAATAGAGAAGCTGATTTCGGTTGTGCACGCGAACCCGCGCAACGTCGTGCGGGTGATTGTCGGTAACGAAGCGATCTTGCGTAACGATGTGCCGATTGAGCAGGTCATTCAGTACCTGGACCGGGTGCGTGGCTCTGTTGAGGCGCCGGTGAGCACCGCCGAACCGTGGCACATATGGCTGAAATATCCTGAGCTCGTGGACCATGTCGACTATATTGCCGTCCATATGCTGCCTTACTGGGAAGGCGTCGATGTGGAATCGGCGGGTGATTACGTTGTCCGGCGCATGAACGAACTGAAAACGGCTTTCCCGGACAAGCCAATTGTCATCGCCGAAGTGGGTTGGCCAAGCAATGGTCGCACCCGTCAGGCCGCGGTAGCCTCGGTCGCCAACGAAGCGACCTTTCTGCGCCGTTTTCTCGACCGCGCCCATCAAGAGAATTACGTTTACTACATCATGGAAGCCTTCGATCAGCAGTGGAAGCAGCAAACGGAAGGGTCGGTGGGCGCGTACTGGGGGGTTTACAATGTCGACCGCAATCTGAAGTTCGAGATGTCCAGCCCGGTTATCACGATCCCCGAATGGCGAACGCTCGCGGGGTTGTCGGCGATAATCGCTGCAACGATATTCACCTTTCTTTTGCTTGACAGCCGTAGCCTCGATAATCGCGGGCGCGCATTTCTGGCGGCGGTGGCGACCGCAGCGGCGACTTCAGCGGTCTGGATCTGTTACGAATACACGCGGCAGTACCCCACGGTGACGATGATTGTCGTCGGCATTGTCATGGCGTTCGGCATGATTGGGGTCGTCGCTTTCTTGCTTATCGAGGCACACGAATGGGCTGAGGCGCTGTGGGTAAAGAACAGACGCCGCAACCTGGTGCCGGTGGTATGCGCGGATCATCAAATGCCGATGGTGTCGGTGCATGTGCCGGCGTACAACGAGCCGTCGGCGATGCTGATCAAGACGCTGGACGCGCTGGCGCGGATTAATTACCCGCGTTTTGAAGTGATCGTGATAGATAACAACACGAAGGACCCGAACGTTTGGCAGCCCGTAGAACAACATTGCCGGTTTCTTGGGCCGCGCTTCCGGTTCTTCCACGAGGATACCCTTGCCGGCTTCAAGGCCGGCGCGCTGAATTACGCGCTGCGGCGCACTGATCCACGCGCAGAGGTGGTGGCGGTCATTGACAGCGATTATGTTGTCGAAAGCGACTGGTTGCGTGAGCTTGCCACGCAGTTTGTTCATCCGAAGATTGCGATTGTTCAGGCGCCACAGGACTATCGCGATGGTGAAGACAGCCTTTTCAAGGAGATGGCGTACGCCGAATACCGGGGATTTTTCCACATCGGCATGGTGACGCGCAATGAACGCAATGCCATCATCCAGCACGGCACCATGACGATGGTGCGCCGCTCGATACTGGAGAGCATCGGTGGATGGGGCGAGTGGTGTATTACCGAGGACGCGGAACTCGGTCTGCGTATATTCGCCGCCGGTCATGACGCGATCTATGTACCGCAGAGCTATGGCAGGGGCCTTATTCCGGACTCCTTTGGCGATTACAAGAAGCAGCGCTTTCGCTGGGCTTATGGATCGATTCAGATCATGCGCCGGCACGCCCGCGCGTTGTTCGGTGCCGGCACGCTGACCGCGGGTCAGCGTTATCACTTCCTGGCGGGCTGGTTTCCGTGGATCGCGGACGGCCTGAACCTGATTTTTACGGTGGGGGCTATCGCGTGGTCGCTGGCCATGATCATCGCGCCGGAAAAGGTTGATCCGCCGCTGATTCTTTTTACCTTGCTTCCGCTGACGTTGTTTTTGTTCCGTGGCATCAAGCTGGTTTACCTGTACCGGATGTCGCGGATCGTGGCGACGACGCGCCAGACGATCGGCGCGGCACTTGCCGGTCTGTCGCTGTCTCATACGATCGCAAAGGCATCGCTGCAAGGAATGTTCACGAGTAACAAGCCGTTTTTCCGCACGCCGAAGCTCGCGTCGGGGCCGACATTCTTTCGTGCGCTTGTCACCGCCTGGGACGAAATGTTTCTGATGATGGTGCTGTGGGCGGTGCTGGGCGGCGTGGTCTATCGCCACGGTTGGGGCGCCCTCGATCTCGAGTTATGGATCGCGACGCTGACGGTGCAGTCGGTGCCATACGCTGCTGCGGTAGTGATGTCGCTGATCAGCAGTCTGGCGCGCAGCCGCCGTCAACCGGTGACCCCGTCGACGGACGTGGCCCCGGCGGACGATACATCGGACGATCTGAGGAAGGCCGCCTGAACCGATCGGGCCTGCGTTGACGGCGTGTCGGAGCCGTCAGCGTTTGTCAGGCAGGCCGGATCTGGTGTAGCGCGAATATGGCGTTCTGCGGATCCATGCATTGTGCGACGACGTCGCCACCGGGGACTTCCATTGGACCGTTCAGCACGCGGCCGCCGTTTGCCGCGACGCGTGTCAGCGCCGCATCGAGGCTGTCGACCGTGGTGTAATACAACCAGGCGGGTGGCCCCGGCATATCAGCGGGTTTGGCGATAATGCCGCCAAGAGTGCGCCCACCGGTGCCGAACATCTGATAGGTTCCCTGCTGTTCGGTCTGGATGGCGTCGGTTCTGTTCCAGCCGAACAATTCATGATAGAAATTCCATGCCGCATCCGGGTCCGTCGTGACCAGCTCATGCCAGATCATGCGGCCGCGCTGCGGCGCGGTATTCGCCGATGGTGCGTCGGCCAGCGGTGTGTAGAGCGCAATACCGGCCCCTTGCGGATCGTTGATGACAGAGAACCGGCCGACGTCCGGAATATCGGTCGCCGGGAACAGTAATGACGCGCCCAGTTGTTGCGCCCGGTCGGTGGATGCATCGACATCGGTAACACAGACGTATCCCAGCCAGTGTGGCAACGCGCCCTGTTTGCGCGCCCCTTTTGGCAGCGTGATAATCCCGCCGATGACGTCATCGTCCGCGATCAGCAGCGTATACGGCACCGCACCGCCTTCCCAAACGTCGGTACGCCAGCCAATCACGTTGCGATAGAATTTTGCGGCACGAGCGCTGTTCTGCGTCAGCAGTTCGAACCAGAGAAACTGATTATTCAAGTTAGCCATGACCGGCTCCCGCAATGCGTATGAACGTTGTTGTTTTTCCCGGGGCCAGACTTTTATATCAGGAGTATCCGGCGGCGTCGAGTCGTCCGTTTGCCAAACGGTACTGAGAGGCCGCGTGGTCCCCGAGGCGGAGCGGGCGCGCCGGGGAATAACGGCGTGTTATATACGATCAGGACGCGGCCATGGGAAGGGTAAGATAGAACACCGTTTGCTTGTTCGGCACGGAGTCGAAACCGATGGTGCCCCCGTGCAGTTCGACGAGTTGTTTGCATATATGCAACCCGAGTCCGGTGCCCGGCAGTTTGTGATTTTCCGCCGTAGTTATCTGGCTGAGCTTCCGGAAGATATCCTTGCGCCGACTCCGGGGTATGCCCGGCCCGTGATCGGTGACGCTGATCCGTGCATTCCCTGCCGCGACGACGACTGATATCTGGATTGTGTCATCCAGATGAGTGAACTTGGCCGCGTTGGACACCAGATTGCTCGTCACCTGTAATAACCGCCGCTCGTCGCCCGACACGATGACGCGCGTGTCGTCCGTGTCATCGGATATTTCTGCCCGGCACTGGCTTGATCCAGATAGGCCTGGTTCAGCTCGATCGCCTGTCGCGCCAGCGCCGTGATATCCAGCGGTTTCCTGACGAGAGGCAACCGTCCGGATGCCAGTCGCGTCACGTCCAGAACATCGTTGACCAGACATAGCCGGCGTGCGGAATTGCGATAGGATATTTCGACCATTTGCGCGGCGTCAGCATCCAGATTGACGCCGATCGAATGGTGCAACAAGCTGAGAGCGCCGTTGATAGACGTCAGCGGCGTGCGCAACTCATGATTCACCATCGATATGAAATCGTCCTTGGCACGGTCGAGATGTTGCTGCTCCGCGATTTTCAGGCGCAGTTCGAGCTGACTGACCACCTGGCGTGCAAGTGAGGTCAACGCCAACCGCTGTTGCGGGGAAATGGAGCGAGGTTTGTTATCGATAACGCATAATGTCTGTCGATCAATTGTCATCGGATATTAGCAGGTTGTTGAAAAAGTCTCCGGTGGATGCCAGGCAAGGCGGAAAGCGGCGAAAAAGCGCAGTGTACACAGAAGTACATGAGCATTTTGAGCCGATTTCCAACGCTGCATGGCGCCACCCGAGGGTTTTTCAACAGCCTGTTAGGCTTTCGCGCCAGGACTTGGCGCAGTAGTGCGTCGGAGCGCTGAAATTTTACAATTCTTTGCAATTCGGGTGTCGTCGTAGAGTAGTCTTTATGTTCATATTGGGCTTTGGCCTTGTTTGCGATTCCCGGCACGACTGGCGGACTGAAATGAAATCGGTAGCAAAAAACCTGCAGCGTTTGTCACGCTGGTCGCTGGAAGTCAGCATGGCGCTGGCCGTGTTGCTCGCTGCCGTGGTAGCGGCGGGGTGGGTGGCGTTGCAAACACTGATATTTCTAACAGCATTCTGACCGTTGCCGGGCTTCGCGAAAAAATGCCGGTTCGATCGATGCGCCGGGACAATACACTGTCCAGCACAGTGTTATTTTTTGCTTTGCGCGTTGAAAAAGGCCATGGATGGACTTTTTCAACATCCTGTTAGTGTACGGACTGTAACAAGTATTGCGTGGCGGCCGCGACATCGTCGTTGCCAAGCACGCGTTTGTAGCCTCCCTTGGGAGGCATGTTGTTCAGGCCGTTGATCGCGTTCGACGTCAGTTCTTCGTCGCCCTTGGGCAGACGCTTCTTCCAGTCTTTTTTCTCGCCGAATCGGGGTGCATCGAGCATCCCCTTGTTATGGCATAGTGCGCAATAACTGTCGTATATCTCCCGGCCATCCGCGGCGGACGCATACCCGCCGCTCAGTGACGGTGCCAAAACAATTAATATTGCCATCATGGTTACGCGCATATACGTTGCAACATCTTCCGTTATCACCAGCCCTGACTGTCTATATATCGCAAACCTCGCAGCGGTCGCGCCTGCTGGTGGTCAATGCGCCCGTTTACTTGCCGCGCCCGGCCTGTCCCCGGCCCGTTACTTGACGGAACTCAACAAATGGATGGTCGCGTCCCTGACATCTTCATCACTTAGTCCGCCGTTGCCACCCTTTGCCGGCATCTTGTTAAAGCCGTTAATGGCATGCTCGATCAGGGTCGGTTCCCCCTGCGACAGCCGGTCACGCCATTCTCTTTTTTCGCCGTAACGCGGCGCGCCCATCATGTCGTTGTTATGGCACATCGCGCAGTAGAGCTCATATACGCGCGGACCGTCCTGCGCGAATACCCACGAGGATGCACTCAGGACTGTCCCGAGCGAAAAAGCTGCGACGGTTTTCCACCATACCTTGGTCATACGTACGATCCTGTTATCACTAAATATGTCGCGAATGGTGACATTAGCGACGCCGTGCTGGCAACCTTTATGTCGGGTGATCTCGGCATGGTTATCGGCGACTTGTCCGAATCCGACTTCTGCCCGGTGTCTTCATTACTCCGCAATACAAGAGACCAGGTATTTTACAACGGCGCATTTCGCGGGCGGTGCGTAGATATCCGGCGCGGCCCATGCGGGCCGCGCTTCGTTAAGTGACAGAGCGAACGGGCAAACCGGCCATCATCGCGCTGGCGAGGGTCTTTTTGCAGTTTTCTTGTGCGCCAGCGTAAACCAGTCCTCGCTCGTTACCTCGTGAAAGTAATCCGCTTCGTCCGTGAGCAGGCGCGATGTCGTGGCCAGCACCGCCGCGATCTCGACCCTGACGCCTTCGGATTTCAGATGGCGGACCAGTTCGACGTAATCGGAGTCTCCCGACATGATGATAATCGTATCCACCTTGCTTGCCAGCTGCGTGGCTGTGATCGTCAGCGGGATATCCGCACTTTTGTGACAGGGGCGGACCGAGCCGTGGAAGTGCCGGTAGAGGCGCTCCTCGAGCTTGGAAGAAATCTGTCTGCCTTCGCGAAAGTATATCAGCCGGTTCAATCCGCGATTACCGAGCAGACGCGGTACCAGCAGGTCGAAGTTCAGCATGGTTTGAGTGTCGCCCGTTTTTTCGTGAATGCTGCGTTCCAGATTGTTGCCGTCCACCAGTATCGCGACGGACTGGCTGATGGTGACGGACTCGGGACGGTATTCAGACATGCTTGCGGTACCTTGCTGGAGGTTGGATGCTGCTTGCCCAGCATGCTACTCCGATTGCGCAGACAGTGGAATTGGTTCTGCGAAAACGCGGGGCAACAGGTTCAGGTCCTTATTGTTGTATGAAAAAGCGTTCGGGCTTGCTATTGCTGCCATTGACAATAATGATAAGCCTGACGGGATTGTTGCGGGTCGAGGACGTTCAGCAGGGTTGCCAGGGATATGACATCGATACTTGAGCAGGCGGCCATTTTTCTCGCAGCGGCGGTGGCCATCGTACCGCTTTTCAAGAAGCTTGGTTTTGGTTCCATCATCGGCTATCTCGCGGCGGGCCTGGTGATCGGCCCGTGGGGGCTGGCGTTGGTGACCGACGTGGAAGCGATCCGCCGTGTCGCCGAGCTCGGCGTCGTGCTGTTGCTGTTTGTTATCGGGCTGGAGTTGCAGCCACGCCGCTTGTGGACGCTGCGCAAGCCGATTTTTGGTCTGGGCGGCGCGCAGATGGCGCTGACGGCGGTGGTGCTGGCCGCCGTCGGCTGGTGGTTCGGGCTGGCGCCGACCACGGCCCTGATCGTCGGGTTTGGCCTGTCAATGTCCTCGACGGCGTTTGCGCTGCAGACACTGATCGAGAAGGGCCAGCATACGACGCAACATGGGCGCGCGGCATTCGCGATATTGCTATTCCAGGATGTGGCGGTGCTGCCGTTGCTGGCGATTATCCCGCTATTGGGCGCGGGGCTATCGAGCGCCAGCGTCAATGGCAATATTTTCAGCTTCCTGACTGCATCGCTGGTCATCGGCGGGGTGGTTGTCGCCGGCCATTTTCTGTTGCAGCCGTTTTTTCGGGCGGTGGCCTACCTGAAGAGTCTCGAGTTGTTCACCGCTGCGGCACTGCTGGTTGTTGTCGGCACGGCACTGCTGATGGATTTAGTGGGGCTGTCGATGGCGCTGGGCAGTTTTCTTGCCGGAGTGCTGCTCGCGGACACCGAATTTCGTCACGAGCTGCAGGTCAATATCGAGCCGTTCAAGGGCCT
Organism: Gammaproteobacteria bacterium; assembly: GCA_006218035.1. Lineage (GTDB taxonomy): Bacteria > Pseudomonadota > Gammaproteobacteria > VBWC01 > VBWC01 > VBWC01. Next base: position 156,638 of record VBWC01000018.1, on the reverse strand, counting down.
GTTGCTCGGATTGTTTTTTATCGCCGTAGGTATGAGCGTGGATATCGGTGTGGTGATCGAGGCGCCGGTCACGATCTTCGGTCTCGCCATGTGTTTGATTGCGATCAAGGCGATTGTTCTGTATGTCCTTGGGCGCGTCTACGGGCTCGGTAACCGCTCCGCCGCCAATCTCGCGATCTCGATCTCGCAAGGAGGCGAGTTTGCCTTCGTGCTGTTCGGCGCCGCGGTTTCGTCCGCGGTACTGGACCGGGATCTGGGTGACCTGCTGGTCATGATCGTTACCATTTCCATGGCCTTTACGCCGCTGTTATTTTTGTTGTCGGAGCAGCTCGGCAGGTTGTCGGGGCCAGCGCCGGAACGGCCCTTCGATCAAATCGATGAACACGGCAACCGCGTGCTGATCGCCGGATTCGGCCGGTTTGGCCAGCTGGTGGCACGTGTGCTCACCGTGCGCAATATTCCGTTCACGGCGCTCGATCGTAACTACGAAAATGTCGACTTCGTGCGGCGTTTCGGCAGCAAGGTCTACTACGGTGATCCGTCGCGTATGGATCTGCTGCGGGCAGCCGGTATCGAAACAGCCGAGGTATTTGTCATTGCAGTTAATGATGCGGCCGAGTCGATACGGATTGCCGAGACTATCAAGCGTCATTTCCCCCATATCAGGATATTCGCACGCGCCCACAACCGGAAAAGTGTTTATCAGTTGAGCGATGTCGGGGTGGACTATGTGGTCCGGGAGGTTTTCCACTCCAGCATGGAGATGTCGCTGCATTTATTACAGGCATTGAATATCCCGTCGACCGAGGCGGAGCAGGCTGTGGCGCTGTTCCGGAAACACGATGAGGCGTTGCTCCTGCGGCAACAGCAGTTCTATCATGATGAAGAGCAATTGATCGCGTCGGCGCGGCAATCGCTGATCGAGCTCGAGGATCTTTTCGTGCAGGACGAGAAGATTATGCCGGTCGATAATCCACCGCAAGGCGTTGCCAGTGCGGCGCCGGGAGGTCGCAATCATGGCTAAACCTCAAGCCTATCCGGGCAAGGAAATTTCGGTAGTTTTTGATGGCCGGCGATGCGTCCACTCGCGAAACTGCGTGCTCGGGTTGCCGCAGGTGTTTCGCGCCAACGTATCCGGCCCATGGATAGTCCCGGATAATGCGCCGGCCGAGATGCTCGCCGCGCTGGTTCGCACCTGCCCGTCAGGCGCGCTGTCCTATCAGCGCCATGACAGCGGCACGCAGGAGGCAGCACCGATGGTGAACGTGATCCGGGTGCTGGAGAATGGGCCGCTCGCCTGCCACGCCGAACTGCATATCGGCGATCTCGAGCCGGTTTATCGCGCAACGCTGTGCCGCTGCGGCGCATCGGGCAATAAGCCGTTTTGTGACGGCAGCCACCGGGAAGCGGGATTCACTGCCAGTGGCGAGCCGCCGACCCGGGAGTCCGGGCCGCTCCCGGCGCGAGACGGTGCGTTGACGGTTTCGCCCGTGAGGGACGGGCCGTTGTTGGTCGAGGGAAATATCGAGATCTGCGCCAGCACCGGGCGCACGGTTGTGCGTGCCCAAAACGCGGCGCTGTGCCGGTGCGGGGCCTCCTCGAACAAACCCTTTTGCGATGGCTCGCATGTGGCGGTGAAGTTCCGCGCCGATTGACCGGTACACGGCCAGCGAGAATCTCTGCACCGGCGGCGATTGTCCCGGTATAATGCGCCAGTTTTTCCGCGACCAGCCAGGATATTTAATTTCATGTCAACGCCACGGGTAGGATTCGTCAGCCTCGGATGTCCGAAGGCGCTGGTGGATTCCGAGCAGATACTGACGCAATTGCGTGCGGAGGGTTATGCGGTCGTACCAACCTATCACGAGGCGGATCTCGTGGTGGTTAACACCTGCGGATTCGTCGACGCGGCGATCGAGGAATCACTCGACGCCATTGGCGAAGCGATTGCGGAGAACGGCAAGGTGATCGTGACCGGCTGCCTTGGCGCGAAGGGCGATATCGTCAAGCGCCATTATCCCGGGCTACTGGCAGTCACCGGGCCACATGCGGCGCAGGAGGTGATGCGCGCAGTGCATGCGCATCTGCCGAAACCACACGATCCGTTTGCGGACCTCGTGCCGCCGCAGGGTATTCGGCTGACGCCGCGCCACTATGCCTACCTGAAAATATCCGAGGGCTGCAATCATCGCTGCACGTTCTGTATTATTCCCAGCTTGCGCGGCGATCTGGTCAGCCGCCCGATCGGGCACGTGATGCTGGAAGCAGAGCGGCTGGTGAATGCCGGTGTCAGGGAGCTGGTAGTCATCTCGCAGGATACGAGTGCCTATGGCGTCGATCGAAAGTTTGCGGCAGAGGTCTGGAACGGGCGGCCACTCGGAACGCACATGACGGGCCTTGCCGGGGCGCTGGGTGAACTTGGTGTCTGGGTTCGCCTGATGTACGTCTATCCGTATCCGCATGTCGATGACGTACTGCCGTTGATGGCGGATGGCAAGCTATTGCCGTACCTGGATGTGCCGTTGCAACATGCGAGTCATCGTATCCTCAGGCAGATGAAGCGCCCGGCGAATACCGAGGATACCTTGCGACGCATCGAGCGATGGCGCGCTGTCTGCCCGGAGATCACGATCCGCAGCACGTTTATCGTCGGCTTTCCGGGTGAGACGGACGAGGACTTCGCGACGTTACTGGAATTTATGCGTGAGGCACAACTGGACCGCGTCGGCTGTTTCAAATACTCGCCGGTCGAAGGGGCCGCCGCGAACGATCTTGCGGGGGCCGTCGACGAGGAGATTAAACAGGAGCGTTTCGAGCGGTTCATGGAGCTGCAGTCCGTAATCAGCCGCGAGAAACTTCAGCACAAGATCGGTACTGAAATAGTTGCGCTGGTGGATACCACCGACGATGAGGGCCGCGTGGTGGCACGTTCCAGCGCGGATGCGCCGGACATAGACGGTGTGGTGATTGCCGACAGCGGCGAACACGATGTTGCCGCGGGTGATTTCGTTCGTATCAGGATTTCCGCATCCGATGAGCACGACCTGTACGGCGATATGATTGGCTGATGGCAGGCGCGCTAGGTTGGCACGTGTGTAGGTAACTACGCGGTCGGTGGTTCTACCTGAAAGGTTTTCAGATCAAACAGCGTCCCTCGCGCGGGCACCAGTGGTTGGACGCCAAATTTCGCTTTTAACGTTGATTCCAGGCTGGCGAGCGCCGTTTCCTCGCCATGTACCAGTGCAACCCTGGGCCTGTTTTTAAACCCGCTATACCAGTTCAACAAGCCAGCCTGATCGGCATGTGCCGACAGGCCGCCTACGGTGTGAATCGTGGCGGCGACCCTGATTTCTTCGCCCCACAAGCGGATATGCCTGGCGCCATCGACCATTGCACGCCCGGGCGTACCGGCGGCCTGATAGCCGATAATGATGACATGACAGTTGTCGCGCCACAGATTGTGTTTCAGATGATGTTTGATCCGTCCGCCGTCACACATGCCGCTTCCTGCAATGATGATGGCGCCCGACTGGATGCGGTTGATGCTCATCGACTGCCTGGCCGTGCGGCTGATATGCAGGTTCGGCGGCGTCAGCGGCAGCGTGCCGGCGCTGCGCACGGCCTGTGTTTCGGCGTCATGCAGGTCGGTATGGCGGTTGTAGATTTCCGTGGCCTCGATCGCCAGCGGGCTGTCGAGGAACAGTGTCCAGCGATCCAGACCCCATGCAGAAAAATACTTGGTAAACAGGTATAGCAGTTCCTGGGTCCTGCCGATGGTGAACGCGGGAATCAGAATATTGCCTTTGCTGCGCGTGGCTTCATTCAGCACGTCACCAAGCTCTTTGAGCGTGTCGTCCCAGGACCGGTGCAAGCGATTGCCGTAAGTGCTCTCCATTACCACCATGTCTGCCTCGTCCACGGTGGCTGGGTTGCGCAAAATTGGCGAGCCGCGGTGGCCGAGATCACCGCTGAAAACGATTTTCCTGGATGCGCCTGGCTCATTCAGTTGCATTTCGACGATGCTGGACCCGAGGATATGCCCGGCATCCCGCAAACAGATGCGCACGCCGGGCAGTATTTCGTGTTCATCGTCGTAGGACATGGGCTTGAAACGGCGTAACGCGTAGCCGGCGTCGCGAATGGTGTAGAGCGGTTCGATCCCGGAGGCGCCGCGGCGGCGGCGTTTACGGTTCTCCCATTCGGCCTCTTTTTCATTGATGAAGCCGGCGTCGCGCAGCATAATGTGACAGAGATCCCGGGTCGCGTGGTGCGTGTACACGGGCCCCTTGAAACCGGCCTTGATGAGCAGCGGCAGACGACCGGAGTGGTCGAGATGCGCGTGCGTCAGGACGACGGCATCAATGGTGGACGGTTCAAACGGGAACGCGTCCCGGTTGCGCGTTTCGTCGGCCGGTCGTCCCTGGATCAGGCCGCAATCCACCAGCAATCGATGGCGTCCGATACTTACCAGATGGCATGACCCCGTAACTTCGCGTGCGGCGCCCCAGAATTGTAGCTGCATTTTTGTATTCTATTTCGCTGTAGAACCAGTATAGCGCGATACCCGTTCACATCGCTAACCGGCATCGGTGATGCCGGTCCCTTATGCGAGCGGTGAAGTGTTCTTCATATGCTGAACATCAGCTGAACGGCTGGATGATGCGGCTGTGTCCAAAACAATATGCAACAGCTGTTGTCTGATTAATATGTGGTGCGCTTTGCACGGCGTGTCCGACGAGGAGGGTCTTCAGGCGACGGTGAATGCCTGAAAAGTTGATACGTGACCGGTCTGGTAGGTGAAAATACAGTGTCCTATGCCGGGAACGGGTCATGTTTTGTCGGAGACGGTGAATAGGCGGTATAATCGCGTTCATTTTTGTACGGCGACGCCAGCGGTTATGAATTGTGGAATCGGTTCTTGCGCCGGCAGTAACTGATCCGATGAAACCTGGCATCGGGTCCTTCGTAGTAACGAGGTGTCATAATGGTTGACGCAAGAAAGCTGGTATTGGTGGTTTCCTTGTTGATGGTTGCCGGTGGCGTCGTCGCCGGGGAGTTGGTGATGATAGTCAACAAGGCCAACCCAATGACAAATATCAGCGCAGAGCTTTTGAAGAATTTCTATACCGGCGAAGAAATCACCTGGCCCGGCGGCGAACGGGTCGCGCTGGTCGAATTGAAGGATGACAATCCGTTGACCGCCTACTTTTCCGACACGATTATGCATATGAGTTTGCAAAGAAAGTCGAAGTTGTGGGCGGTCAAGGCCTTCGGTAGCGATGTGCGGTCGCCTTACAAATACTCGTCCGAAGCAGCAGTCGTCGGATTTGTGTCATCCAACCCAAACGCGATGGGATATGTGTCGCCGCGCAGCGTCGATCCTACCATTAAGACAATTACCGTCGACGGCAAGAGCGAATTCTAGCGGCGCGTTGCGGGTGCCTGGCGACGGCTACGGCTGCGCAAAGAGACTACCGGATGGAACATTTTTGAATATCCGCTCAGTGCATCATGTCAGCCTGGTCGTCGCGGATACTGCCCGCTCGCTGCGGTTTTATCGTGATCTGCTCGGCTTGTTACCGGTGCCACGGCCTGATCTGGGATTTCCGGGTGCCTGGCTTGAAGTCAACGGACAGCGGATACATCTGCTGGAAGTGACCAATGTCGACCCGGTCGATTGCCGTCCCGAGCGGTCGGGTCGCGACAGGCACGTCGCGTTTCTGGTTGACGGTCTATCGGAAATTGCCATGCGGTTGCATGATGCCGGAGTGACGGTGACACACAGCCGTTCGGGACGAAAGGCGATTTTCTGCCGGGATCCCGACGGGAACGGCATCGAATTGATCGAGTCGGACTAGTATTCAACGGCGAATGGATCGGCCAACAGGATTTAGCGGCAACCCGTCATCAACGTTTCGCGTGCAAAGTCCCTGCGACCGTGTTCGCACTTGCTGCAACCTAAAAAGACGGCGGCGAGGATTCGCCGCCGTCGGGGGTAACGCGCGGATGGCGCGTTTAGTGGGCGGGTCGGACCGCCTCAAGAACCTCGCCGGCCAGATTGTGGTTCCATCTGGCCAGGTCATCGACCGAAAGAAAGCCTGCCAGGGTCTTGTCGCGAGTTAATATCACCAGGCGCCGCACATGGTTCGACTCCATCAGTTTCGCGGCATCGGAGATGTTTTGATCGTGGAAGCAGAACAGGATATCGGTCGACATGATGTCCTTGACCCTGGTTTTCGCCGGGTCGCGCTCGTCCCCGACCACACGGCAACAGATGTCACGATCGGTAATCAATCCAATAACGTGGCCTTTTTCCAGTACCGGCATCGAGCCGATGTTGCAGTCGCGCATTCTGGCGGCCGCGTCCCTGACGGGCAGTTCCGGTGTAGCCGATTCAACTCCGGGTGTCATGACATCCTTGATCCGCACGGATCCCTCCTTGGGCGCTGCACTTTGCCGGTTATATGCGCGAAAACATCTCTTCGATTTTATATCATGGGCTCCGGCCGGATTTATTGATCCTGGTCAATTACTCCGGAGTTAACACTACTTTTGTTGCCGTCCAGGCATATCGTGGCTGTGAAAAACCGCTGAACACGCTGGTAAGTTCGCCGACGAAATTTGCGGGTATTCCATGATTCGTGAACAAGCGCCGTTGTTCTGCCGTTTCCCGGTCACCCTGGTTGACAACGAACATCAACCCGTCGGGAAGCAGCCGTGACCATGCGTGCTGCAGGAGCAGATCCGGCTGATAAAAACGCCTGGGCAGGCGCCATGCATGCAGTGCTGCCGGCATGACGAAAGGCAGAAACCACGTGATACAGGCGTAGGAACCGTCGACGCCGAGCAGCGATCGCGGAAAATATCGGCAGCCCGGATATCGGTGACACATGAATTCCGCATGCGCACGCCGCGTTGCCAGCGTCCAGTAGCGGCGATGCGCGTCGATTTCCACGCCATCCCACTGGCGGTTCGTGGCTGTAGCGAGCGCCGGTAAGTAACTCCAGCTGCTGGCGCCTATATCGAGCCCGCGACCGACAGGCTTGTCGGTTGGCAAGTGGCGGTCGAGAACATCGAGAACGTAAAGGTTGAAAAGAAATTCTTTCGGCGTGCAATGGCTGGCCCACGTGTCAACGGGGTATTGGGCTGCGAGCTGCCGGAAACGATTCAGCTGTCCGGGAGCGAGCTCGCGGATCATGCGTTCGACGGTGGTGACGTTGCGCTTGATCACCGGTAACGAGGCGGTCAGCGTATTTTGCAGACGCCAATCGATCTCGCGTCGTAATGTACCCAGGTCCATGGGGCCAATATACCGTTGATTTCCCGCCGAAGACAAAGAGAGTCGATTGTGGCGACACAGCGATGGTTCGCCGACTGGTATACTCGCACCCCGGTATCGGGTTATGAGCGATGGTATTGCGCCGTCGGGTTAACGCTGCAGCGCCAACGGACGCGACGGTGCTGCAGCGGGTGGAAGTAATGATCAAGCGGTCGCGTGATCGATTGGTGTGTTGGGAAAGATATCGCCGGACGAAATGCGTTTTGACCGCCCGTGCGGGCTGCGGCGCCTGAATATCGAACCGTTGAGTCAAACAGTAGCAGGAGACAATACAGTGCAGATACGCGTTTTCAAGATGGTCGTCGGTCTGGTATTTCTGACGGCTTTTTCAGCCGGCTTTGCAGCAGAACACCAGATCAATATGGTCGATAATGGGCCGGACGGCATCATGGTCTTCGATCCCTCGTTTCTCAAGATGAACAAGGGCGACACCGTGAAATTCGTTATCAAGGATATGGGCCACAATATTGTTTCGCACGTCGTACCTGACGGGGCGCAGACATGGAAGGGCACGGTTAACAAGGATCTCGTCGTGACGCTGGATCACGAGGGCGTATATATCGTGGAATGCGACCTGCATACGCCGCTTGGTATGGTCGGGGTGATACAGGTGGGGAGCCCGGTGAATCTCGTCGCCGCCAAAAGTGCTGCTACGAAAATGGCGCAAGGCATGGCGATGCACGCCGAGCGGCTCGAACAGTATCTTGCGAAGGTCAAATAGTGGCAGTACCGCGCCGGTCGCGCGATCTCGAGCGACGGCCGCCGGGCCGCGTGAGGCAGATCAGGTTGCCGGCGAGACCGGTGGTCCGCAGAGACCGAGCTATTGTCCCTCGCTTTGCGGGCGCGGCCCGCTCTTCGGCTGTGGATTTGTATCGATATCCTGGAAGTACACGTAGCTGTTGATGAATAGCATCAGCCTGGCCCGCCTTGCGGCGTCCGGCTCATGGATAAAGCTGGCGACTTCGCGAAAAATCCGGTGGCGCCACAGGTCCTTGCTGTTTTCCATGTCCATGGAGTTTCCTCGTTTGGCTGGTTAACCGAGTCCCTATCTAAACCGCGGGGTATGACACGGTGATGACGGTTCTGTGATGGCCGCCTTAATTCAAGGCGGTAGGCGTCTGCGTGCCGCGAACCGAAGCGCGGGTCTTGCCGTGCGGCACCAAGCGCCGGACTGATAACTTCCGAGGTGATCGTCCTCGCGGACTTCGCCCGCATTTGGCCGGAAAGTCAGCCGCGCGCCAACAGCTCGCGCAAATCGATGATTGCCGCATCCGCGCGCGCGACATAGTTGGCCAGCGTCAACGAATAGTTGGCAAAAATTCCGAAACCACTGCCATTCAGAATAACCGGTGAAAGCGTATATTGCTGTGTGGCTTCGAGTTCGCGGATGATCTGGCGCAGGGATACGACCGCGTTTTTCGTGCCAAGAACATCGGCGAAATCGTGTTCAATAGCAATCAGGATGTGCATCAGCGCCCAGGTAGCACCGCGCGCTTCATAGAAGACGTCGTCCAGCTCGTTCCACGATGTTTTGACGACGAGGGTCCCCAGTGTACGCGTTGTCTGACGCGCCTCGGGATCGCCGGCCAGATCCGTATTCAGCCGGACCTGTCCAACGCTTGCGCTCAGGCGCTGGGACAGGCTGCCAAGACGTTTCTCGACGATTTCCAGATACTGCCGCAAATTGTCGGCGCGCGCATAGAATTGGGTATCTTGTCGCGACTTGTCGGCCAGGCGCATGCGATATACAGCGAGCAGGCCGATGCCGTCCCGGTAAATCGATTCTGTTGGCGGCAGTATCCAGTTGTTGTTATTGAAATTGAATTTCGGTTCTGCCTCGCCCAGATCAGGATCTTCTGTCGACTGGGTCTGGGAGCGAGAGAAATGGTTGCGCAGCGCCGATGACGCGTCGCGCAGTATAACCAATACGCCGAATTCCCAGTTGGGGACGTTGTCCATCAGGACTCCGGGAGGTAACCGGTCGTTGGACAGGTAGCCGCCGCGTTTATCGAGCAGCGTTTCACCAATTTTCTCAAGCGTTGACGTGAAGATATAACCGGTGACCAGCGCGTCGGCGTTACCGTCGGCGCGTTCCAGCGCGACCTGACGAACGTCGAACGGGTCAGGCTCCTTGTTCCACAGAAAGCCAAGTAGCACGATAACCAGAATGAGGGTGACGATAATCAGCCCGCTGCTCCAGACGATGCCTTTTTCCGCCATCGTGTTCGGGCGATAGAGGCTGATTAATCGCCGAATATTTTCGGACAAGTTTTGCCAAAGCTGCTCCACACGGAACTTTACGGAATCGAACACGGTTGCCGCAGCCTCTGGAGAGTTTCTGTCAGTGAATAGTAATATAGGCCAGACACCGATACCAATGCGGCGCAGGTCATCGCAAGTGTACCCAAACAGACTGATATTCCCCGGGCGTCGGCGCGGGCCTTGGTGGTATTCATCGAAACCCGTGCCGGAGCGAGCACCAGGCGCGGTCCGCGCGCCTGGTGCCAGGGCTGCGCCATGAAACGTCGTATCCGCAGTGATGGCGAAGACCCTGTCGCCGTGCCCCAGGCAGCAAGTGAGACCATTATTCGCCGGAACGTAATTCAGCAGGCTTGATGGAAATCGAACCCGCCGCTTGGGTCGCAGATTACCGTCGTGGGTGCAAGAATCCGCTGGCCGACAAGAACTGAAAAATGGCAGTGCATCCATGCACCGCACGCAGGCTGTTTTTCAACAGCCTGCTAGTCGTGGTGATGGTCCCCGGGGCTATGCACGTGACCGTGCTGCAGCTCCTCGTCGGTGGCATCGCGGATATCCAGTACTTTAACGCTGAAGCTGAGGTCGATGCCGGCCAGCGGATGGTTCCCGTCAATCGTGATTTCGTCGTCGCCGACCTCGGTTACGGTTACGACAGCCATGCCACCGTTCGGTAGTTCGGCGTGAAACTGCATGCCTTGCGCGACCGGCTCCTCGGTCGGGAACATGTCCCGCGGTATTACCTGTGTTTTGGATTCATCACGCATGCCGTAGGCGTGTTCGGGTGCAACCTGTACATCCAGTTCCTCGCCGGCGGTCTTCCCGGTCAAGGCGTCCTCCAGCCCCGGAATGATATTCCCGGCGCCGTGTAGATAGGCGAAGCCGCTGTTCTGGGAGCTATCGATCAGATTGCCGGCCAGGTCTGTCAGGGTGTAGTCGATCGTTACAACCTTGTTGTGCGCGATTTCCATGGGATAATTCCTGGGTATTTTGGATAAATATGCCGGTCAAGCTGGGAGTTGTTATCGGCTCCAATATGGGGCTATGGGGCACCGACCGACGCCTGCCCGGAATGGTAACACAGAAGGTTGGCGGGATTGACCATGGTTTCCCGCGAATTGTCGCTCAAGACAATGGCCGGGAGCGGTGCGAAGCGTAGCGATATTTTACCGGCGGAATAATCGGCCAAGCGGCGCCGAAAGCATTATGTATAATTTCCCGCGTCTGGCGATTCGCATCTGAATGAATTTAAAGGTGGGCAAACTGCAATGACTGACAACACCAAGGCGCTACCGGATTTTTCCCTCGCGTACTATAGCGGTGATCGCAAGACCGGTGCGATCGCCATTGTCCGCCACCGCAACGGTAAGACCATGGCGCAGCCCATGCGGAGTTCCCCTGGCACTGACAGGGAAAAGGCGTTGAAACCGCTGATGATCGGGATGACCGAAGAGCAGCACGTCATTCTGCTTGATCCGGCTACAAAAGCGATCCAGTGCCTGGATGAATTCCCGGTCGATGCGTTTCCGGCGCACAAATATCCTGATTCCGGCTCCAATCGTGCCTGGTACATGAATGACGGTGACAAGGAGTCCGGCAACGATACCTTGAATTGCGCGGACAAAGGATCATCGGTTACCGTCGTGGAAAACAGCGGCAGTTCAACGGCGAGGTACCTGACAACGATCTGTGTGGGTCGTGGTCATCACCAGGCCAGCTTTGTCTACCCATCCCGGCCGGCCCCGCGTGTACCGCCTACGGCGTATATCAGTAATCTCACGGACGGTACGATCACAGCGATCGGCAATGATCCGGCCAACAAGGCGACTTATCTCCGGATTATCGCGACGATCAAGCTCGGTGAAAGCGGTAAGGAAGAGCTGCCACCGGGCGGCGTGCCGAATAATTCGTTTCCGCACGGCCTCGTTTATTCGCCGGTTTCGGGGAAGTTGTACATACTGAAAAATGGTTATGGCACCGTATCCGTGATCGATCCGGTCAGCAATGAAATCGAGAAGACTTTCGCCTTCAAGGGCCATAGCAACCTGCTGGTGACGCCGGATGGACGTTTTATTATCGGACGCGGCGCCGATCGCAAAAGTGATGCCGAACATGTCGTCGCGACGCTGACGGTATTCGACGTCGCCAGCGAGCAGGTGGTCGATTCCGCTAAACTGTCCGACGTTTACATCAGCCAGTATTACTTTAACGCGGACGGCAGCAAACTTTATCTGACGACCAGTAGTTCGGGTAGCGACGCTCAGCAGGCCAATTGCAAGAGTGACTGCCTGCTGATCTTTGACCTGACGGTATTACCAAAAATCAAACTGCTGAAAGAACTCGATTTGGGGGCGCCGGCGGGATCGCTGGCGTTTTTGAACAAGAACGGCAAGACACAGTTGGTGTTTTCGTCAAATTCGGCGGAAGGTGCCGTGGCCGTTATCGACGGTGCAAGCGATACGCTACGGCAGAAAATCAGCGTCGCGGACGGGAGTCCGCATTCGCGTATTTTGTCGCTGGCGGGCTGATTGGCGCCAGGCAATGGCGCTGACCGGATGTGGCGAGCGGCTTGTCCGGCCGCCCGTCACTTTGCCAGTAAGCGGATTATTGCATGATGTTCTTGAGCGTTTGCTTGTCTGCCGGGCTCGGCTTATGGGTCAGGTTTAATACGATATTCGCGATATCGCGCGCTGCGGCGGGAGTTTTATTGTCGCTGACGACCGCCTGCAGTTTCTCTCTGTCCCCGGCGCTCGCCTTGTGATCCAGGTTTGCGATGGCGGTGGCCAGTGTGCGCTCGGCCACGCTGGCGGACGTGTCGTTCATGATTTCCTGCAGCGCGGCTTTGCCGGACGCGTCAGGATGGTGATTGAGGTCGACCAGTATTGAGGCTATTTGCTTTATGGCTGGCGTCGCACCTTGTGCGGCGTCAGGACTGGCCAATACGAATTGACTACTGGCGAACGACAACAGTAACAGTGCGGGTAACAGAAATTTTACGGATTTCATGTAGTACCTCCTCAAGCGATCGAGTTGGGTTCTTGGGAAAAGAACGGACGTTAATGGTATTACAAAAGCCGCTACGTAGGGCGAGTTCGCCTGACTGCTGGACAACCTGGGCCGGCGGCCGGGCCGAAAACCACTATGAAATTCAGGACATATGGTGCCTGCGGCGACGATATTGGACAATTGGCGCGTCAATTGCCAATCTAGAGTGGCAGCTTCGACAGGTTAGGAGAACGAACCATGGAAAGTAATTCCGAACATAAAGCTCGGGGGATAGTTGAGGAAATTTCTGTAAAAAGTGAGGAGGTTGTCGAGCGGATCAAGGAACTGATCCGGGAAGGCAATGTGCGCAGACTGGCGGTCAAGACGCCGGCCGGACGCGTACTGGTGGAAATGCCGGTGACGGCCGGCGTGTTTATCGGCAGCGTCGCGACCATACTCGCACCGGTCGTGGTAGTGCTGGCTGCGCTGGGTGGCGTCGTCGCGAATATGAAGATTGTTGTCGAGCGTAACGGCGGCAGCGTGTGAGCCGCAGATGTTGGTCGGGATGCTGGGTCGATGGAGTCGGTGCGTCGCGCCAGTATCGCTGGTGCTGTTCGGAGTCGCTGGTATGGCCCCGCCGGCGCACGCAAGCGAGGCGACCGATTTAACGCTGGATAGTGCTAATCGTGCGGTGCTCGCGGCGGTTGCCCGCTGTGCAACAGACGGGTTTCGAGTCAGCGCCGCGCTTGTCGATGGTGGAGGCGTATTGATGGCGCTGGCGCGTTCCGAGGCCGCGGGACCGCATACGGTCGACAGCAGCCGCAAGAAGGCCTATACGGCCATGAGCCTGAAAGAGTCGACAGCGAAACTTGCGGCGCTGATCGCTGAAAAGCCGGAGTTGCAGGCGTTACGCGATATGAACGATTCCATTCTGATGCTCGGCGGCGGCCTGCCTGTCAGGATTGACGGCAAAGTGATTGGTGGCATCGGCGTAGGCGGCGCACCGGGTGCGCATCTCGATGAAGCTTGCGCGCGTGCCGGCCAGGCGGTGATAGAAAATCCACCGCAGGAAACCGCTCCGGAGTAGTGCGCTACAGCCGCAAAGGCTTGACCGGTTCGTTCATCCAGGCGGTGTCTTTTTTCCAGTCAATCGCCGGATCGTCGACGAACAACTCGATTTCATTACCATCAGGGTCGCGCAGATAGAGGCTTTGGCTCACCGTATGATCCGACATGCCGTCGAGCGTGTAGCCGGCGGCGACAATGCGGCCGTGAACGTCGCGTAGTGCTTCCAGCGAGTCGCCGACTTTCCAGCCAACGTGATAAAGACCGACGCGTCTGCCTTGCAGGGGTCCGGGAGCGTCGCCGGTCTCGATGAGCAGCAGTTCGTGATGTGTCCGCCCACCGCTGAATACCGCTGCCCGGCCGCCGAACAGGCTGCCGACGAGTTGCAGTCCGACGATTTTGTTATAAAAACCCGCAGACTTTTCCAGGTTGCGGACGTAAAAAACGACATGACCGAGTTCTGCCATCGGGCGCCTCCTGACGCAATTGTGGGCTGCTAGTGTAGGCGGAAGTCGGGTCGCAGGCACGCGTCAGCGCGATACCGACGGTAGCTTTACGACTCGGTGAGCCAAGAAGGAGCGAACGAGAACTTACGCGCCTTTCGTGCGGCGCCGGAAAGATCGGCGTTTGGTCATGCCGCAGCGGCGGCATTCCCAGCAACCGTATAGCATGACCTCTTGTGGCGCTTGCACACGGCGATTAAAACCGGTGAGTTTGGCGGTCGTGAGGTGGTAGTCGTGGCCGACGAATGTACACAGACTGAAAAGTTCATGAACGTCATCCAGAAGCTGTTGAGGGGCTGGTTTCCCGGATAATCGCTTCGACGGGCGGCGTTTTATCGGATCCCGGCGGCCGGGCATTTTGCGCTGTGTGTGCGGGGCAGTAGCCATTTGATCCTCCACAAAACTCTTCATTGGTAGACATTGGGTCGGTACGGTTATTCGTCATGGCGGCAGACAGTACCGAGCATCGTCGCCGACTTATCGGCTATCGAGGGATGATCTTTATTCCGCGTCCGCGCTTCGGGTGACGGAAATCCGTCGTTCGGTGGTGGGCGCAGTGTGCATCGCGAGAATTGCGCTCTGCGACGGGAATCAGCTGTCAGGGCGGGTGGGTTTCATCGGCATCGTCCGGTGGATGGGGGTACCGGGAATTCGATAAGATGCGACGACAACGCCCGGCTTGCCATTCGAAATTTTGCCCCTTATTCTAGCGCTCGCTAGGGATCCCGGTGCGCATGGATACGTTCTGCAAACCGGGGGAGGGGTCCCTGGCAAGTTCCTGCCAGTGTCACGGTAACTTTTCAAAATCCTGGTCGTCTGGGGCCGCTTTGATTATGTAATAAGGAGGAGTTTTGATGAGTGATAAGAACAAGAATGCCTTTCTCGCCTTAACCGCCATGGTAGCGGGCGTCGCTTGCATGCCGGTTGCCGCGTTTTTCAGCACGGTTGCCGGATTGACTCTGGCCACAATGTCGGTCTACCTGATCTATCTGGCCGGCTAGCCCGGCTACTGAGCAGTAAAATCCTGACGCTCCTCTCGATGCCGATGCCGGGAGGGGCGTTTTTATTTATGGTTCACGGTTCCAGGCGCGAGTTTAGGGTCCGCAGACAAAAGGGTAGCCGGCACGCTTCCATGCCTGTATGCCGCCATCGAGTGCGACCGCCCGGCCAAACCCCATGTCCTTGAGTGTTGCCGCCGCCAACGTCGATATCTTGCCGTATTCGCAGCACGCCACTATGCGCCGCGTCGGATCCGGCAACAGGTCGTCGACGCGTAATTCGAGCTGGCCGCGCGGAATGTTGATCGCGCCGGGGATATGCCCGGCGCGATAGGCCTCGTGTTCGCGCACATCGAGGACAACGATATCGCTGTCATGTGCATCGCCTAGGCGGAGCACCTCCTCCATGGCCATGAAAGCGATCCTGCCCGACGCGTCCGCGATCAGGCTCGCGACCGATTTGCCGCCGCTGCGATTGACGCGCAGGGCTTCGGTCAGGTGCACAGGCATGCCCAGATCCTGCGCGCGCATCTGCTCGACAAAGGTATTGCGATCGCGGCTTTGGAGCCGCGGATTGTTCTCGATTTCGTCGCGCAGCGTTGAATTAGTGCGCCCTTTATAGTCATGCGCGGGGAACACTTCTAGCGCGGGTTCGAGTAGCAATATCCCGTGAAAAAGACTGTCGTACAGTTGGTAAGGGTCCCCGCTCGGCAGGTCGGTCCGGCCCGTTCCGCCGATCAGCAGCGTGTCGCCGGTCAGGATGCGGTCACCGAATACCATGCATGTTGAATCCGACGTATGCCCCGGCGTGTGCATGACCCGCGCGCGCAGCTTGCCGACAATTAATGTTTCGCCGTCATCCACCGGCATATCAATGAACGGTGCGGCCGCCGCACGGTGCATGATAACGCGTGCTCCGATGTGTGTCGCAAGCTGTTTGCTGCCCGAGAAATGGTCAGCATGGGTGTGCGTGTCGAAAACAAAATGTATCAACAGGCCGTCGCGAGACGCAAGCGAGAGATATCGATCAATCTGGCTGGATTCCGGATCGACGACGATTGCGGTGCGGGTCTCCTCGCAACCGATCAGGTAGGAGAGGCAGTTGCCGCTGCGAATCTGGTGAAATATCATCGCATCTGCCTGCCGGTATTCACGATATGAGCGGCGTTACGGGCATGAAGCCGAAATCATAACCCGTGGTCGTATCGATGTTACCAGTGCCAGACCTGATCGTACCGGGAAAATATGGTCGGTGCCTCGGCACGCGAGACGCGCCGCACTCCCGGCAGCGTCTGCGCCTCGGTAATACCGCGTGCCGCGGTATCTTCCGTATACACCATGACGTTGATGTTCTTCCCGATCAGCCTCGCAATATCGTTGTCCAGTTTCGGTGGATTTTTCTGGACGATCTCGCCAAACCTCAGGCCCGAGGCATCCTGGCCCTTCACCGCATAGTTAACGGCGTTGCCGCACAACAGAACATCGAGGTCGGCGCCGGCGCCTTTCATTGCGTGCGTAATCCATACAGCGGGATCATCCTGCTCCTCAATTGTGCAACGGTAGGCGCTATCGATTATTTGCAGTACCTTCATGTTTGATCCCCCTAGCGAGTGCCGACGATAAGTGTGTTGTCCGATTGCTGGGCCCAGTTCCACAGGTCACCCGGGGTGCCGCGCCGGCAACCGTCGATGGCCTCGTGGGCGCCGCGTTCGTCAACGCATAGCCCGCAGTTAATCCAGTCGAGAGCGCCGCCATGCTTTTTCGCGGTCTGAATCAGTGACGCGACCCAGTCCTTGGGCAGCGGGTGATCTTCTTCCGCGGCATCATGCCCATGCACTGCGTTCGGATGCTTCGACTGTTTGGAAAAGGGCAGGTTGACCGCACCTTCATAGGCAAACACATTGAGGTTATATCCGCGGCGGGCGGCATTATCGAGCAAGCGGAAGACCGTGACGGTGCGCGCCTGCTCGTAAGGGCCAT
This sequence comes from Gammaproteobacteria bacterium, assembly GCA_006218035.1. Lineage (GTDB taxonomy): Bacteria > Pseudomonadota > Gammaproteobacteria > VBWC01 > VBWC01 > VBWC01. Next base: position 139,512 of record VBWC01000018.1, on the reverse strand, counting down.
CCATGATCGAAAATGTCAGTGTCTTCTTGTCCTTCATATTGCCTCCTCAGAGCCAGATGGCCTTACGGCCTTCCGCCAGTTGATCGACGACGACGTCGATGGGGGCCGCACGAATACCTTTCGGCAAGGTATCCATTGCGATGCCGCGCTCGCGCAGCGAAAACTCATCGCCCAATACATGCACTCCGCTGTTGATAACTTCCTGGAGCCCGTTGAGTTTGGCGCCCTTGCGTGCTGGGAGTACGCCGTTTTGCACGAGAAATAACGTGACGTCATTTCCCGCGGTCGCCAGCGACGATGCCAGCGCATAATTGTTTTCGACTTCCCTTGTTTCATACGGATCACGCGATTCTATTAACAGATATTTCTCCATCGATTACCTCCCTTGTTGGTAAAGGCAAGACCGGCGCCAACGTAAACACGCCTGCAAACACTGCCATGTGAAGAAAAGCGAAGTTCGAATTCTAGTCGAATTTTCGTGTGGCGCGATTGCTGTCGGCGTAAAAAATCATTTTCTTTCAATTAAACATGGAATTAGAAAGCGCAGGGTATCCGCCGCCGACCGCGGATGCCGCGTCGAGCGGCGGTTGCGAGACCGGGTGAGGGACGAAATAGTCAATGTTGATGAAGAGTGCGGCGAAACACGGACTGATTATTTTACGTGCACCGCGGAATTCGCGTAACGCTCCAACGCCGCCAGGGTTTTTTTCGATTCACGTTCCAGCACGTGCTGTACTGCATACGGGCCGATGATCGGAGGAATCCAGAAAGCGGGTGTCAGTCGTGCCTCGACCCGGACCCGGCTGTTGCTTCCAGTGCCGCTCGACTCGATTTTCCAGAAAATTACGCCGTCACTGAAGTCGCTGTCGTTCGGAATGGTCCGGGCGACGATGGTAGCGTCGTCGATCTTCTCGATCGTCTGTGTTTGTTTGATCACCCGGCAAAATACCAGGATGCAGACGTTGGTGGTTGAGCGGACGGTGTCCGTTCCGGAGTCGGGATCATGTACGGCAGTGCTTTCGATAATGGAGTCGTTCAGGATTGGCCACCTTTCGTAATCGGTCAGTACCCTGACGATTTGGTCACTCGTTCCCGCGACGATGGCATCGACCGTTACCGTGTATGCCGCGCCCTGTCGCGCCACTTCGATCGAGTAAATATCAGTCGTTAACGCCGGTGGCGAACAGAGCCACATCAGGGCCGTCGTCGACAGGATGCCTGGTGTCCTGGAAGTGGCGTTGCCCGGCACCTTCGGGCGGCCGCATATTAATCTATTGGACATCGTATCCCCTTTGCCGAAAAACTCAGCGAGTTTCCTTTTTGGGAGACTGCGGTACCGGCAATCCTTAAATTCGCCAGCTATCGTACCGCGTATGTCTTCGATCTTTCGCACGGTATAGCGCCGATGACAACCAAACGTTGCCTGATGCTGACGGGACGCAGCGCGGCGCGTCTCGGGCCGGACCATACAGAACGATTGCTGGCGCAGGATATGAGAAACGTCCAGCTCGCGCCGGCCGAACCAGGCAGGCACGGTAGCGGTTTGTCGATCGGCGATTTTAGCGTCGGCGATTTCTCGTTAAATTACCTGAAGCGCCTTTCGATCGACGCGTTGAAAATTGATTGTTCCTTGGTTGTGAAGCAGCGAAGTCGCGCGAGTGCAGGTTAATGCGACAGCAAGCCGAGCGACAGCGCGGGCCAGTAGGTGATGACGAGCACGCTGGCTAGCAATATAAAAAAGAACGGGAACGTGGCGCTGCATAGCTGCATCACCGGTTTTTGGAAACGGTGACTGGCGATAAAGAGGTTCATGCCCACCGGCGGGGTGAAGTAACCGATTTGCATATTGGCGAGGAAGATGATGCCAAGATGCACCGGATCGATCCCGTAGCCGATGGCAATCGGTAGCAACAGCGGGATCATGATGACCAGCGCCGAGAATATATCCAGCATGGTTCCCAGGATCAGGAGAAAGATATTGAGCAGTATCAGGAACGTGTATTTACTGGTGACGACTGCCTGGATGGCTTCAAAAAGCTGAGTCGGGATCTGCGCGTCGATTAAATAATTGGTCGATGCGAGTGCGGCGCCGAGAATAAGCAGAATCGCGCCGACGAGGACCATGGAATTGCGCATGATTTTCGGTAATTGTCTTATCCGGATTTCGCGATAAATGGCGACCTCGACGATGAGCACGTAGAGCGCCGTCACTGCTGCCGCCTCGGAAACGGCAAAGTATCCGCTGTATATTCCGCCGAGCACGATGAATGGCATGGGCATTTCCCAGCGCGCCTCATAGACTGCCAGCCATGCCTCACGCGCAGAAAAATCGGTTACCGGGCGGTCACGATTGGCCCATAGCGCCCACGCGGAAAGCAATGCGAGCATCAGCAGGCCTGGAAAAATGCCCGCAAGGAACATCTCGTCGACGGTAACCGGCTCGCCGATACCGATTTGCTGGACAATAACGGCATATAAAATCAGCGGTAAAGACGGCGCAAATAACAGCCCCAGACTGCCTGAAGTGGTGATAAGCCCGAGACTGAAATTCTCGCGGTAGCCGGCCTGCATCAGTGCCGGGTAGAGCAACGCGCCGAGCGCGACAATGGTGACGCCTGATGCCCCGGTGAACGCCGTGAAAAATGCGCATGCGAGCAGCGACACAACCGCAAGGCCGGCCGGCATCCAGCCGAGCAATGCGCGGGTCAGGCGTACCAGCCGCATAGGCGCCTGGCTTTCGCTGAGCAAGTATCCGGCAAACGTGAACAGCGGAATAGCCAGCAGCACAGGCATTTCGGCGAGCCGATAGAATTCTATCGGAACGACCGACAGATCAATTTCGGCACTATAAAACCCGATCAATGCACTTGCCGCGATCACGGCAAATAACGGCGCGCCGAGGACAGCCAGGGCAATCAAAAGCAATGCGACAACGATCATGAGCGGATGGGCGACAAGTGCTTCAGTCTGGACAGGGAAAGCAGCGCATATCGCAGAGCGATCGCGCCGAATCCTATTGGAATGACGATTTCGCATGCCCATGCCGGTATGTTCGCGAATGCGATGGCGCCATCCGCCCAGTCCATCCATACGAAACGACCGCCGTGATAGGTGAGTATTGCGCACACCAGTGACGCGAACAGGTCGGTGATCGCGCGTGAGAGTAGCCGGATCTTCTCGGGAAGAAAGCGCGACAGGATATCGATGGTGATCTGGTTGTCCTCGCGTGTGGCTACCATCGCACCGACCAGGCCAACCCAAAGCACCAGGATGCGTAGTAACGGGTCTCCCCACGAAAACCCGCTGTCCAGCACGTTACGGAGGAATATCTGCGAAGCGGCCAGCACAATCATTATGCCGACGACCAGCACAAGTACGCCGTCCTCGACGGCGGCTATCGCCCGAGCCGCACGACTGAGCAGGCCACTATTGTGCGGCGTGATTTTGTTTGCGGTAATCATCCAGATGGCCACGAAATGTTTTTAGCATGGCTTCGGAAAACACGCCTTTCTGGCTCAGCCGATCCATGGCGCGGATGACATTGTTATGCCAGCGCTGCCGGTTTTCCTCGGACGGCTTGATAAACTGTATGCCGTTCTTCTGCAAGGCGGCGCGCGCCTTCTCGTTGTCTTCGCGGTTGAGCTGATTGAGCTTGCGGAAGACGGACCTCATTACGTCGTTGACCACGGCCTGATCTTCCAATGTCATGCGCTCGAATGCCTTGCGATCGATGATTAGCAGGCCGTAAATATACATCAATGGCGTATCCATCACATACCGCACGCGGGTATGCCATTGCAGCGCGATCGCGCCGGTTGGAGAGGCGCCCACGGTATCGATGAGTCCGGTCTGCAGGCCTGTCATGACGTCTACCAGCGGCAGCGGAATCGGCGACACATTAACCGCCTGTAAGCCCGCGCGGCTGATTTCGTCTCCCTCCGGCACCCAGACCTTCTGGTTTGCCAGGTCCTCGCTTTTTTCAACAGGGCGATTGGACATCAGGTACGCGAAACCCCCCTCGCCAATGCCGAAGCTCACGAATCCGCGCTCCTTCAACTCGGCCAGAAGAAGATCATCCATCTTCCCGCGCACGTAATCGACTTCGTCGAAAGACCGGAATGCGAGTGGCAGCGAGTATATCTGGCTGTCCGGATAGATTTCGGCGACCCCGCCGCCGGTCAACGCGCCGCCATGCAACTGTCCGACGCGTATTTTTCGCAGTACGTTCTTGTCGTTGCCCATCACGCCGCCGGGATAAAACCGGAACGTCACACGGCCGCCGGTACGTTTTTCTATCTCGTCGGCGCCTTTGCGCATTTCTTCCATCCAGTGGGTGCCGTCCGGAGCCAGCGTGGCGATCTTCAACGATTGCGCTACCGACTGCGAAGAGAAAGTGACCAGCAAGAGCGACAGCGTAAGCAGGAGGCGTGTCATCAATTACTCCAGAAAATATTCGTCGGATGTATCCAGTAACTTGCGAGCGCGTTGCTGGGCCAAAGTGTTGCTCAATGTCATTGCCGGGTCGACCGGATCCGCCTCGAGAACCTCGGTGAGTAGCTGATCGTGCAGTGGCTTGTCGAATACCATGCGGGCGTATCGACCGGCCATCTCCACTTTTGCCGACAGGTTTCTCCCGTTGGACAACTCGATAGCCTTCTCGAAATAGGCCCGACCTTTTTCGGGTTGTCCGCCAAGCGCTGGTGGCAGATAGGAATTCATGACACCCAGCAATAAATAGGGTTGGCCTTTCTCGTAACTTGCATCCAGTTGCACGACCCGCAGCATGACCGCCTCGGCCTTGGGTAAGTCCACCAGGGCGTTCCACTCGCCGGTATGGGTCTGTATCCAGATCGCCAACGAGAGTCCGTAGGTATAAAGCGCGTCGATTTCGCCTTCGTCAACGGTTGCCAGCCGCTGAAGAAATTCTTCATAGGGTTGATGCTCTTTTTCGCATATTTGAGGGTAATCCAGACAAAGTGCGCGACGGCCATAATTTCGGGCGCGAACCGCGAGCCGCCCGGCGCGTTCCGGATCTTCAACGAACGCGGCGGCGTAGGCGCCGTAAAGTCGGGCGCCGGCAATCAACATCGGCCGGCTTTTCGGCCTGTCCTCGATAAAACCGTCGATCATCAGCAGATATGCCGGTGCGCCATCACGGACGATGGCCGGATCATCCTGATTGGCGATGGCCTGCACAATTCCCCGTGACAGGCCACCTGACACAGAGACGCAACCCGTTAGCCCCAGCGCCAACAACAGGATGACCAGACTTGATCGATGATGAGGGACCTGAAAACCGTTCATTTTCTTTTTATTTGTCGCAGAGCTCATCTTTTCCCTGAATCTTCACCGGCACGACCTAGGTCAGCGCCGTGCCCACGATCCACAATGGTATCGGCTGTTAGCGTAAATTTCTAATTATTGGTCGATTTCGGTCGGGTCCCCGGGCGATGCCAGGGCAATGGCGACATCTGCGACCAGATTTCCACCAGCCGCCGATGATACCTCGTCTTGGGTGGGCGCAGCAGCCTGCGCCGCTCCGGTGAGGGGCGCGTAGACATGTACCCATCGGCGAACACCGAACATGAGGTCAGCACGAATGCCGAATGCCCTGCAGGCAAGACCAGGATGCGCGGACACGAGTGATTATGCGGAACTTGTCGGACCGCGCTTTTGCACCATCCGCGCCGATAATTTGTGCCGCTCTGGAGCGTGGCGGGCGATGGCCCCGCCAGCATTTTTCTGCGTAAGGCGTTGTAAACCTTTCTGGTATACGGTGTCACCGCGCGGTCCCGTCCCCTGTGGCCCAGGTCGAGCTATTTCCACGTTCGCAGGTTGACGCACGGAGCGGGCGCAGGGGCTAGTGTATCCCGTCAGGTTCAATCGCCCGAAAATCCGCCGATTTCACAGAATTCTTCTTGGCGTATTAAAGTGTTGTAAAAGACGGGCCGAAAAAAAATAGTTGGAGAGACTCGGGAGGTGGCCTCATGCTGTGCTGGTATTCTGAATCACAAGACGTTGGTATTCCGATTCCTGTTCATCGAATCAGTAAGAGATCCCACTCCGGAAAACGATATCGTCGCATCCTTGCGATGCTGGGTTGAATCAAGGATATTGTGAGCTTTTCAATGCTGAATATATCAGGTTTTCGATTGCGGACAGACTTCCGGCGCTTTCCACGGCGCATGGTTTGCGCCGATCATCCGATCGTTGTCGACGGTGGAATGAGCGCTCGATCACGCATAAGTTGTCGGGTCCGTTTATTTCCAAACGTGATAACGTGATAAAGGCGGCATGGAATGATTGACGATCCACAGAGCCTCCCGTTGTTTGCGGGGCTGAACGACGCTGCTCTGGATCATATAGCGTTGCTCTGTACGGTAAGCGAGCATGACGACGGCGATATAATTATTTCCGAGCAAGATTCGTCGGACTTCAACTTGTATATTCTGCGGCATGGCCGGGTCGAGATTGTGTCAACAGGCTCAGGTCTGGTCAGTGACGAAACGGTGTTGTCGCGCGAGGACAAGGAGGTGCTCGGCGAAATAAGCTGGCTGACCCATGCGCCGAAGGCGGCAACGGTCAGATGCGTCGGCCCGGTAGAGTTGATTTCGATAGACGGCCCGGGGTTAATGCGGTTCATGACCGAAAATCCGGACGCGGGGTTTGTGATAATGCGGCGGATCGCCGTTTTGCTGGCGTGCCGTCTTGAGCAGGCAGGCGTACTGTTAAAACAGGTGCTCTGGGCCAGCAATATCTAGGAACCGACGCTACCGGGGAATTCTCCGGCCGAACATTTCCAGACGTTGTCTCATAGCGCGCCGGATGGCGCGTCAAGCTTGTTTTTTTCCTGTCGGCGGGGCGATACAATGCTGGAATATATCGACCCGGAGTACGGGGAGAGGAGTGTTATGTCCGCAATACCGCTGAAGAACTTTGAAGATGAGGCGCAAGCGCTCGTCAGCGTCGGGCTTGAGGCGTTTGCGCGTGGCTGGGTTCCGGCGACCAGCGGGAATTTTTCTGTCCGTCTCGGTCCGAACGAAGTGGCTATCACGGTATCCGGCCGACACAAGGGCCGTTTGACGACAGCGGATATCATGCGCGTCGACGGCAGTGGCAGAGCGCTTGACAAGAAACGGCCGTCCGCAGAGACGTTGCTGCACGTGAGTCTGTATCGCCGTTTTCCGGAGGTACAGGCGGTATTACATACGCATTCCGTGAATGCGACCGTACTATCGCGCTTGGTGGACGGCGAATTGGTGCTTGAACAGTTGGAAGTGCTTAAGGCATTTCGCGGTATTGACACGCACCAGGCGTCTGTTGTGGTGCCAGTATTTGCGAATGATCAGGATATACAGCGGCTGGCGTCGACGGTAGACCAATATCTGGAAGCGCATGGGCCCATACCGGGTTATTTGATCGCCGGGCACGGTTTATATACGTGGGGAGCGTCGCTGAACGAGGCCATGCGGCATCTGGAGGCGTTTGAATTTCTGTTGCAGTGTGAACTCGAGATGAGGAGGGCAAGTCGGCCATGAGTATGCTCAGAATCTATCAGGACAGCGACGCGAGTGAACTGGGGTCCTTCAGCGATTTTGCGTCTGTCAGCAAGCGGCTGGAAAAGATCGGTGTGTTGTTTGAGCAGTGGTCGGCGAGTCAGCCGCTCAAGGACAGCGATTCCAGCGACACCATTTTGTCCGCGTACAAAACCCCGGTTGACCGGCTCATGGCCAAATACGGCTTTCAATCCGCCGACGTTGTCAGCCTGCAGCCCGATCACCCTGACAGGGAGACGTTCCGCAAGAAATTTCTGGACGAACATACCCATACGGATTTCGAGGTGCGTTTTTTTGTACGAGGACAGGGGCTTTTCTACATTCATGCAGGCGACAAGGTGTATTGCGTGTTGTGCGAGAAGGGCGACCTGATCAGTGTGCCTGCCGATACCCGACACTGGTTCGATATGGGTACCCGGCCGCAGTTTACCTGTATTCGCCTCTTTACCACGCCCGAAGGCTGGGTAGCGAGCTATACCGGCGACAAGATTGCGCAGCGATTCCCGACATTCGATGAGTTGATGCGGGAAGCGGCGTGACGAAAGCCGTCGTTACCGATATCGAAGGTACTACTACCTCGTTGTCATTCGTCAAAGATATTCTGTTTCCGTACGCGCGGGAACAAATCGCGACATATATTCGTCAGCACGAGCATGATGGGCGAGTCGCGCCGTTGATCGCGGATGTGCGGGCACATATGCGGGGTGATGTTTCGCTGGATAGCGTCATTGCACAATTGATCCGCTGGATAGACGAGGATAAGAAGGTCACACCACTGAAGGCGATACAAGGGTTGATCTGGGAGCGCGGATATCAGATCGGGGCTTTCCGCGGTCACGTCTACCCTGACGCGGAGCGGGCGTTACGGCAGTGGCATGCCCGCGGGATTCGGCTCTACGTCTACTCATCAGGCTCCATATATGCGCAAAAGCTTCTGTTCGGGCATACCGAATGCGGCGACCTGACACCGCTGTTTTCCGGTTTCTTTGACACGACTACCGGGGCGAAGGCGGATGTGCGGTCATATATAAAGATCGCCGAATCGATTGGGTTTCCCCCGCCAGAGATTCTGTTTTTGTCCGACATCGAGCAGGAACTTGATGCTGCACGCGCGGCCGGGTTTCAGACTGGTTGGTTGCTGCGCGACGGTACGCGAGATCCGCATGCGGCGCATCGCCAGGTGACAAGTTTCTCCGGGATTACGCTTTAGGCGCGGCGCGATTGGCGCGGGGCACTGTCAGCGTTTCAGCTTCGTGTACTTCGAGCCTTCGAGCGTCAGGTTGTACATCAATCCTTTGTTGCCAAAAACGAATCCCGCGATCAGTTGATTGGCGGCAGTAGAATCAATTGATGTGCCGGCACCGAGCTCTATGAGTGCGACGGCCCCGTCGACGCCGACCTCCCCGCCTTCACTGCGACGGAAGTTGTTGAGTGCGTCCTCTTCAAGAAAAACCAGCACGACACTCTTGGCCTGAGCGCCGAATTACCGGCCAATCGACGCTGCCGCAGTGCTGTAGTAGTCGACCGTCTTTCCTGCGATTCGAAGCGCTCCTTCGCCATATTCACCGCCGATACCGAAGCCTGCCTTGATCACGCTCGGGAGCACCAGGATTCCCTTGGCCTTGCTGACAAAATCCTTGCCGCCCGAAACACTCGTGTAGAAGCGGTCAATGGTGGCATCGACCTTGATGTCGATCTCCTGCGCCGAGGCGGCATGGGCAGGATTTGACGGTACCATGCCGACGACCAATACGAGCGCCAACAGGGTACCTGTGGCCAGAGTGTTACTAACGACCATGATGCCAGTCTGCTGTAGTAGTGGATATATGAAATACAACCGTTAACAACATAACATGTTATAAACTGAAAATTCGGGGTGTCACGGCAGGCCAAAGCGACGATGGTTGTTCAGTGCGGCCTTCAAGACCAACGGTCAGCGGTCGCTACATGGTAAATTGCCGGTAAAGATTGCTTGTTTCTAATGTTGTGCGTGACGTCAAACTATACTTTGGACAATTCATGCGCCAGATAATTCTAGCAGGTTTTGCGCTGATCGCAGTGCTTTGTCATGCTGCGATGGCAGCCGCATTGGATGACAAGCACAAAGAAATTCTTGTGCTACTCGAGCATTCGGGGCTGACGCAGGTGATCGAGCAGCTGCCGCAATTCATTCAGGAGGGGATGAACGACTCGTTGCAGGGGCAGGAGTCCGAAATATCGCGCGACGATGTATCGGCGATCTCGAATATTCTGCAGCAGTCGTTTGCGAGCGACGTCATTATGCATGACACGATAGCTCATATGGAGTTGCATTACGACAAGCAGCGGATTACCCATGTGTTGAATTATCTGACGTCGCCGCTGGGCGCGAAGATGATTGCACTGGAGAAGGCGTCGAGTACTCCTGCATCATATGAAGCAATGCTTGATTATGCGGCGAAGCTGGAGGCTTCCCCGCCAGATGAGGGCCGAGTAGCTGTATTGTTGGAACTTGATCGGGCATCGCATACCACCGAGCTGACCGTGGCGATGCAACTCGAGATATTCAGAACCATAATGCTGGTGATGGGAGCCTATGCGTCCGAACAGGGCGCGCCACAACTTGCTGGTGATATGCTCGAGCAGACTATTGCCGTGATGGCGGAGCATGTGCGGGAAGAGGCTCAGGGCATGACGTTGATATCGTTTCTATTCACCTATCAGGATGCCAGCGACACCGAGTTGCGCGAATACATAAAAATTCACAATGATCAGGATATACAGTGGTATCTGGCGCTGTCGTCGAGCGCGTTGATTCACTCGCTTTCACGGGCGATGGGTAAGGCAGGTCAGGGGATAGTCAGGCATTTGAGGGGTACGGAGCGCTCCTCGTGATCTTCGCTCGTGCTGGCCTGAAGGACGCGGACCCGCGCGCGGGCGTTTGACGATTGTTGCCGACGTTTGAATTGGCACAAGTGATTAGGTACGTCGGGCCAACCGGGGTTGACACTGGCACTCGTAATGGTCGGGCAGGTGATTTTGGATGAATGTCGCGCTGGTTCTGATTCGTCTTACGTTAACCCTGTTGGTGTTGTTTGCGATATTCTGGCTGGTCACTCATCGGGATATATTGGATATTGGAGTCTTGCAGGCCCGCCTTGAAGATGCCGGTACCTGGGCATCGGTGTCTTTCATATTCCTGTACACAATATCGGTAGTTTCCTGCGTTCCTGCGTCGATACTTACTGTTGCCGGTGGAATTGTATTCGGACCGTTGCTGGGGACGACCTATAATATGGCGGGCGCGCTGGCGGGCGCGACCCTCGCATTTTTTATTTCCCGTTATATGGCGTCAGAATGGGTGCGCGCACGACTGGGGGCAAGATTGACCGTCGTCCTGGAGAGTGCTGAGGCGGAGGGTTGGCGTTTTGTGGCGTTTACCCGGCTGGTGCCGGTATTCCCATTTTGCGTGATCAGCTACGCACTGGGCGTAACACGTGTTCAATTCTCCCACTATCTGGCTGCGACGATGTTATTTGTTTTGCCGGGTATGTTCGCGTTTACATACGCCGGCCATGCCGGACGAGCTGTTTTGAGCGGCGATCAGGATGCTTCCATCAAGGTATGGTTGGCCCTTGGCCTTATCGCTGTCCTGATATTTTTGCCGCGGTTCTTGCGGCGGATAAGGATGCACCGTAAATCAGGCAATCATCCAGGAACCACGATTGAATGAATCATCGTTACTACACTATGTGTCTGGGTCCTGATAATCCGGCCCTGAAAAAGTACGCCAGGGTGGGAGAGATACTGGCTGGTGAGAGACTCGCCGATGAGCAGGAAGCACAAGATCGGTTGGTGGACCTGCTGGATGAGTGGACCTCGCGGTTGAATCTTCCACGATTGTCAGAGTACGGTGTGTCGGAGCGGGATGTTGATCGTATCGTCGCGGGCTCCCGCGGCAGTAGTATGGAGACCAACCCGATACTGCTGGAGGATCGCGAGATTCGCGATATCGTCGTCCGGCGGCTGTAGTCCGGGTCGTCGCAGAAGAAATGCCACTCGCTACGGGTTGGCGATTACCGGCGCTCTATAAATGCAATCCACATTCGGTCTTCGGGCTGTTGTTCCAGCGCCCGCTACGATCGTTGCCGGGCGCCGTGCAGTGTGTGCAGCCGATCGACGAGTATCCTTTTGCAACCAGCGGGTGGAAGGGCAGGTTGTGTTCCCGAATATACGCTTCGCGTTGTTCCTTGGTGACATCGATGAGCGGATAGAACTTCAGAATACCGCCGCGCTGTTCGAAGATATCCAGTGTCGCACGATGATCCGATTGCCAGCTCATCAGGCCGGAAGCCCAAACCTCATAATTCTTTTTGACTTCATCGAGCGGTTCGACCTTATTGATCGAGCAACAGAAATCGGGATCCTTCTTGTACCATTGTTCTTTGGCAGTCAGTTCGTGTTTCCAGGCGTCAGCCCGGATGTCGACGACATCAAGCGCGTAAAGGTCTGTGAGCAATTTCTTGTATTCGAGCGTCTCCGGGAAATGGAATCCGGTATCGATAAAAAACACCTTCTGGTGTGGAGCCATGCGCGAGAACAGGTGCAGGAATAATGCTGATGTCGCCGCAAATGACGACGTCAGCATTACGCGCGCAGGATCAAAGTCCTTATATAGTTGATCAATACGTTCCTCCACGGTCAGATGATGATATCGCTCATTGAGTTCACGAACGGTTTCATCTTCGTACGACCGGATTCTGGGTTCGGTGTCGGCAACGCTACGCATAGAGGTTATTGGTCTCGCATCGGGTAAATGGAGGCAGATCAGAAATTACCGTACAAACAGAAAGATGTGCCTGTTGCTTGGGTTAAAATACGAAAATATTATAATCAAACGGCAGAAGATAATCATCTTCCATGCGGGTTGTCGGGCCGATTGGCCGATAAATCAAGGCGCGCTCATATAACCAATCATTATATTTATATACGATTTCCAGCCGCGGTTATTGTCGCGCCGTCGGCAAAATGTCTCTCCAGCCAACCAGCCGGATATCAAGGGACGTGATCAGTTCCCGGGTTCGGGTGTCGGTGAACACTCGATAGTCCGCGGCCCGTTTCGGCAGGCCATCAGCGGCGCCCTCCATCATATGTTTCATCTCGTCGTTTTCGAGGCCGGGATGAATCACCAGCTTCGAAATTCCCGGTTTGAGATTCCGCAATATCTGGAAGTAGCTCTCCCTCCGCTCCTGAAGATTCACGCCGTTGACGACCGAGATAAAGTCGTCAATATTGGATATGCCGCGTGCATCATATGACTCGAGCAGGGGCTTCATGTATTCCGGCGGTACACCGCGGCTCTCGACCTCACGTTTACTGAACGCACTCGACCAGCGCACCATCGTCAACGGAATTCGATACCGGTCACTCAGGCGCCAGGTGATTTCAACCCATTCAGGGTTAAGAAACAGCGTGCCCATATGAAAATCCATATGAGTCGGCTCGAATCCGAGCAGCAGCGCTTTTTCAATCTGTGCGGTCAGTTCTATCTCGATTTCGTTACTTTTCGCATGCGAGCGGGTGTCCGCCGGAGAACGCCAGAAACAGCCTTCGCGGTCCAGCAGGCTGTTGACTTTATCCCGGGAGGCGACCGGGCCCCAGCGCAGAGTCTGCCATTCGCTGTTAACGGTCAGATGCAAGCCGAAGTCCGCCGCCGGGTTTCGCCGAAAGTAAGCGGCAACTTCATTGACCCAGGGGCAGGGCATCATGATGCTGCCCGATTTTACCAGCCCGAATTCCATCGTCCCGAAAGCAGCCTGGTTGGCCGCATGGCATATACCAATATCATCCGCATGGATCAACAGCAGCTTTTCGCCAGCCCCCGGTTTGTGATTCATATGTTCGCCAAACTATGGTTCATCGTGGTTACTCGATGTTATAAGGTTACTACCAAATTTCGGCCAGCAGACGGATCAAGTTTAGCAGTTGCAGTATTTTCGTCTCACCCCGAGCGGCCGCGTGGACTCGGGCGCGACACTGCGGGCATCCAAACATTATGGACGCGCCCTGCGAAAAATAATTACCATCTAGCGCTTTAGCGTATCGACAATCCCGTTAACCGGACCTGAGCCGTAATGAGGAGACAATGAACAGTCATCCCCGTAATACCAGAAAGGACGGTGTTTGTGAACTGTGCGATCGAACTGTGGACGCGTTGACGCGGCATCATCTGATGCCGCGGACCACGCATCGTACCAAGCGTCTGCGGCGCGATCACAAGATCGAGGTAATGTACGCGAACACCTTGTGGTTATGTCATGCGTGTCACGGACAGGTCCACGCGATATTTTCGGAGAAGGAGCTTGGCGACGTATTCAACTCGCGGGAGCGGCTGCTCGGCCAGTCGGATATCAAGCAATTCGTCGAGTGGATCAGCGCCAAGCCGGCGGGATTCAAGGCGCGTAATCATCTCAAGCGACGAATATGATTTGCTGAACGCTCGCGGCGGGTGATGTTGATGTGATGTACTGCGTCTGGCGGATATCGGTGAGCCCGCAGTCCGGTTGCCGACTCAGGTAGTTGAAGCCGGTGGCCAGAGGCCCGCGCGCATCACGGGGAGATACCGGATGCTTGCAGCGCTTTGATCGAATCAGGAAACTGAAGATTGAGGTGAGTCAGGCGTTTCTACCCGACCAGCGGAGACTCATCCGTTGACTGAACCGGGGCATACCCTTGGCAGGGTTGTGCTGACGATCTAACAGTGGTTAGATGGTGACAAGGCTTTTCCGGATATCTGCAGCTGCGACGGGCCTGCAGCCCGATTAGTCACTCACTATCAAGTCGTGGAGGGTGCCAATTATGCTACGACTGTGTCTTGCATTCTTTCTGCTGGGTTTGGCAGGTGCTGTCAACGCGACGGTCGTCGGTGAGCCGGTCGAATACCGGTCCGGTGATACGATACTCAAGGGTTTTCTCGCCTATGACGACAGCAGCGATGCCAGGCGGCCAGCCGTGCTGGTCGTGCATGAATGGTGGGGACACAACGATTACGCGCGAAAGCGGGCGCTGATGCTCGCCGAACTCGGCTATGTCGCATTGGCGGTCGACATGTACGGGGATGGCAGGCAAGCGACTCATCCCGACGACGCCGGCAAGTTTTCGAGTGCGATCGCCAATAATCTGCCCGAGGCGCAAGCCAGATTTCTCGCGGCGACGGACGTTCTAAAAAAACACAAGGCGACGGATAGCGAGAAGATTGCGGCGATCGGCTACTGTTTCGGCGGGGCGGTGGTATTGCAGATGGCGCGTCTTGGTCTCGATCTTGACGGTGTCGCGAGTTTTCATGGCCATCTCGGTACGTCGCAACCGGCGCAGCCTGGCAAGGTACGCGCGAAGGTATTGGTTCTGCACGGTGCCGATGATCCGTTTATACCGGCGGAACAGGTGGAGCAATTCAAGGCCGAAATGCAAAACGCGGGTGTCGATTATAAGTTCACTGCCTATCCTGGGGCGGTGCATTCGTTCACGAATCCGGACGCCGATCGTTACGGCGAGCAATTCAATCTGCCGCTGAAATATAACGAGGCAGCGGATCGTGCCTCGTGGACGGAGCTGCAGTCGTTTCTCGTTTCGGTCTTCAAGTAGCGCGGTCGCGGAGGCTGATCGTTGTGCCGGCGTTTCTAGAGGGCTTACTGACGAATCCGGCGTTTCAGTCCGGCATCCTGCCGTTTGGCGTCGCATTGATCGCGGGATTGCTGTTGCGCCCGCTGGGCGGATACTGGGCGGGTCTCGCAATCACTATCGCGGTTTATGCGGCGATCAGTCTCATGATCGATATCAAATGGTCACCGTTGACCAGCACCCGGAAAATACTGTTGATCGGTGCGATTGCCGCGGTTGTGGGTATTTTGCTTGATCACGTGTCGTTCGCGCGGCGTTACCTGCCGGCACTGCTGTTCCTCAGCGGCGCGGTCGCGGTGACCTGGGTGATCTGGCCGGTACTCGCCAGACAGGAAGGTGCCGAAATGTGGCTGCTGGCGGGTGGTGGCGTGGCATATGTCGGCTGGTTGGCGGCATCGGCAGAGATATTGCGTCACCGGCCGTTGCCCGGGTTGGTCACGTTGGCCGCGCTCGGTTTTGGCACTGGCGGCGTAGTATTGTTCGGCGCTTCTGCCTTGCTCGGTCAGATGGCGCTGGCGACAGGCGCCGCCGCAGCCGCTTGTGTATTGCTTGGCGTGCTTGGCCGCACATTCAAGGTTGGCTCGATTGCGCTGCTGCCGGGAATGTTGCTGAGCGCGTTGCTGGGTTACGCAGGACTGGTATACGCCCGTGCCCCATGGTACACGCTGCCGGTGCTGGCCGTTATTCCGCTGGCCGCACGTCTGCCGGTTCCGGCGGACAAATCGAAATGGTTGCGCCTGGCACTGATAGTCGCGGCCGTGGCGCCGCTTGTGATGACCGCGGTGGCCGCAGCGTGGTGGGCGGAAGGTGCTCCCGGGTTATAATCAGAAGCCACGCATCATTAAACCACAAGGAGCAGAAGATGAGAAAAGCCGTTTTCGCGTTCGCAGGGATGATGGCAGCCGCGCCGGTGCTGGCCGTCGATACCTATACCATCGATCCGAATCACACGTTTCCGAATTTTACGATCAATCATCTCGGCTTCTCGACGATGCACGGCCGGTTCGGCAAGACCAGCGGCAGCCTCACCATGGATGAGAAACGCACGACCGGCAGCGTGGAGATCGTCATTGACGCGTCTTCAGTGGACACCGGCATGGCGAAGCGCAATGATCATCTGCGTTCTCCCGATTTCCTGAACGCCGCTGAATTCCCCGAAATCACCTATAAATCCACCAAGGTGACGTTTAACGGCGAGCACAAGGCGACGGTCGAGGGCAACCTGACCATCAAGGGTGTGACGAAGCCGGTGAAGCTGGACGTGCAAAGCGTCAACTGCGGTATTAACCCGATGGATCCCACCAAGAAGAAATTCGTCTGCGGATTCGACGCGACGGCAAAAATCAAACGGTCTGATTTTGACGTCACGTTTGCATTGCCCGCCATCGGCAACGATATGAATCTGTCTCTTGAGGTAGAGGCCGAGCGTAACTGATCGGCGGGGTTCAGCTTACCAGGACAGCGGGTCCTTGATGCGGTCGGACGGTAGCTCGCTGGGTGGCAGCGCATCCAGGAACGGCAGCCCGTTCGGCACGTCGTGGGGGAGCGGCTCCTTGGCGAGGATCGCCCGCAACGTATAGCCCAGTTCCTTCTGGTAATGTGAGCCGTAGCGCACTTGCTGGATGACGCCATCGGTGCCGATCAGCACGCTCGACGGCGTAACGTCCAGGCCGTAGGATTTGGCGACGGTATCGTTGGCATCGAGCAATACCAGATAGGTCAAATTAAGCGCGCTGGTAAAGATGGCCGCCTCGTCAGCTGCTTGGCCGCGATTAATAATGATGATCTCGAGGCCCTGATCCTTGTACAACTTGTACATTTTTTCATAGACCGGCAGTTCATCGACACACTCAACACAGTCGGTGGTCCAGAAGCCGACCACGACGACCTTGCCGGCATGTTCACTTAGCTTGTGCGGCGTCCCGAGGTAATCCGGCAACATGAAGTCTTGCGCGTGGTTGCCCCACTGTGTCGGCGTGCGCGGCCCGATAGGGCCGAACACGGGCTGCACGATTGCATTTTGGTTGGCCACGGATGCCGTCATCTGCGAAGAAAACGCCCAGACGGCGATGATCGCGAACGCACTAATCAAAATCAGTCGATTTGTGTCCACAGATGCGCCTGTCAGGTGATCAGCCGGAGCAGTACGGCATAATTGCCAGGTTACGACGGTTAGTCTACCAGTCCCGAAGCGCCACGCACATCCCATTTCTGGTGGGGCCGTCGATACACCGCAGCGGTACGGCACGCCGCGGCTTCGCCCACCAATCCGCATTGTGCGCTAAATGCGCACCAATTTCAGAGGTAAGTGGTTATACTGGGGCCAGTATGGACAAGTTTATGAAATATCTATCATCGCTACTGTTTGTACTGGTCGCCACCGGCATGCCGGTGGCGCACGCGGCGAAGGATATCGATAATCTGGGTGCGCTGGGTCAGGCGAATTTCCGTTTGCTGTCGCAAGATCTCGGTGCGGCGCTCAGTTACAAGGCGCTGGCAACCGGTGAACCGCTCGGCGTGACAGGATTCGCTATCGGGTTGTCGCTCACCGGTACAGATCTTCAGCATCCGGAGGCCTGGCAGGGCGCGACGACGTCGGCAGACGCGCCGGACACATTGCTGGTGCCCAAGTTGCAGGTGAGCAAAGGCCTTCCCGCCGGTTTTGATATCGGTGCTTTTATCACGTCGGTGCCCGATACCAATATCCAGTTACTGGGTGGCGAGCTCGGTTACGCGATCATCGATGGCAGCATGGCCTTGCCGTCGCTATCCGTGCGTGGCACGTTTAGTCGGCTTAGCGGTGTGGACCAGCTGGATCTTAATACGACCGGCGTTGAGCTCAGTATTTCCAAGGGCCTCGCCGTATTTACGCCCTATGCCGGCGTCGGCCGTATCTGGACCGACAGCGAGCCGGCCACCAGTACCGGACTGACCAGTGAAAGCCTTCAACAGAACAAGTATTTCCTGGGCGCAAATATAAATTTCATGTTGTTCAATCTGTCTCTTGAGATCGACGAGACAGATGCTGTCACCTCGTACAACAGTATGGTTGGCGTCAGGTTCTGACGGCCGCGGTGCAGATTGGCCCTGGCCAAATAACGGGAGGACTCTGAACGATGACGACGCAACACCATCCCGAATCTGTCGGAGCGCCGGATCCGGAACTCAGGACATCGCCGATCATGGAGGAGATGGACGAGGACCGCGAGGTGCTCGCCCAGGAAGCGGAGGATACCGGCGTCTGTTATTTCAATGACATCGCCTATACGCTCGGTAATTACGTGTGCACCGGCAGCGGCGAGCTGCTGCGCTGCGATGGCGGCATGTGGGTACAGGTTGGCTCGTGCGACCCGGACAATCCATAACCAGCGATAGATAACCAGTACGGGTATTCGAATGACGGTTTGGCTGGTATATGGCACGAGTGTGAATGATCCCGACCGGCGCGCCTACATCATAGGCGCGCACTCGTCGCGCGCAGCGGCGATCGAGCAGCGCGATGGCGTCGCGGGGGCCTATGTGGCGCATGTTGTGGGCGTCGCCGTGGACGGAACCCAGCCGCCGATTTTGATCGGTAAAATCGCCGTAACCAACCCGGATCCCTGTGCGAGCGACCGCCTCGGCGATCAAGACTGACCCTGCCGCGAGGATTTCCCGCCTGCACCGCACCGCCCGCCGGTTTCTGTGCCTGTTTAGGGCGCGCGGCTGTGATGCGCACCTGAACAGGGCGCTACCGTTTTTCCAGCGGCCTCCATACATGCTCCGCACTCCCAGGAATCAATTGCCAAATCATTGTATTAAGTCCATTTCGCTGTGGTGGTACGGTTGTTGCTCAATGCTTTCTAACAGGGCAACGATCGGAGACAGGCTGCAATGAAACGGAAACTGGTGCTGGTTGGTAACGGCATGGCAGGCGTGCGCACTTTGGAAGAGTTACTGAAGCTCGCGCCGGACATGTACGACATCACCGTGTTTGGCGCCGAGCCCTACGGTAACTACAACCGGATTTTGCTGTCGCCGGTGCTCGCCGGCGAAAAGACCGTCGACGACATCATGCTCAACGATCTGCGCTGGTACGCCGACAACGGCATCACGCTGCATACCGGCAAGACCGTCGAGCAGATCAATCGTGCGCGGCGCGAGGTCGTCGCGACCGATGGCACGACCGCCAGCTACGACTGTCTGCTGCTCGCGACCGGTTCCAATCCATTCATTATCCCGGTGCCCGGCCATCAATTGCCGGGCGTTATTACCTTCCGCGATATCCATGACGTGAACTTCATGCTGGACGCGGCGAAGACGCACAAGAGTGCCGTTGTAATCGGCGGCGGTCTGCTCGGCCTCGAGGCCGCGTACGGATTGCAGAAGCTCGGCATGGATGTCACGGTTGTGCATCTGCTCGACACGCTGATGGAGCGCCAGCTCGACAAGCCGTCGGCCGACTTGCTGCGCCGTTCACTCGAGGGTCGCGGCCTCAAGTTTCTGATGCAGGCGCAGACGGAGTCTATCCTCGGCGACGACCACGTGACTGCCGTGCGCTTCAAGGACGGCAGCGAGATTCCCGCCGATCTGGTCGTCATGGCGGTCGGCATCCGGCCGAATTTCGCGCTGGCCAAACAGGCCGGTCTGCACTGCGAACGCGGCATCGTCGTCAACGACACCATGCAGACCTATGACCCGCGTATCTACGCGGTCGGTGAATGCGTGCAGCATCGCGGTATCGCCTACGGTCTGGTTGCGCCGCTGTTCGAACAAGGCAAGGTCTGCGCCAATCATCTCGCTCACCTCGGTTACGCCAGATACGAAGGCTCGGTGACGTCGACCAAACTGAAGGTCACCGGCATCGATCTGTTTTCCGCCGGCGATTTCAACGGCGACGCGACCAGCGAAGACATCATCTACAAGGACCCCGGTGCGGGTATTTACAAGAAGCTGGTGATCAAGGACAACCGCATCACTGGCGCGGTGCTCTATGGCGACACGATAGACGGCAGCTGGTACTTCGACCTGATGCGCAACGAGACGGATATCTCCGATATCCGCGAGGACCTGCTGTTCGGCCAGTCGCATCTCGGCGATTCCGGCCATGGCGAAGACCGCATCGCGGCGATGGCGGACAGCGCCGAGATCTGCGGTTGCAACGGCGTCTGCAAGGGCACCATCGTCAACGCGATCACGGCCAATGGTTTGTTCACGCTCGAAGACGTGCGCGCCCACACCAAGGCCTCGGCGTCGTGCGGCTCGTGCACCGGGCTGGTTGAGCAACTGCTGGCATCGACGCTCGGCAGCGACTACTCGCAAACCCCGAAAAAGAAGTCGATGTGCGGTTGTACCGACTTCACGCACGACGAGGTGCGCAAGGCGATCACCGACAACGGCCTGAAGACCATCCCCGTGGCGACGGAGTTTCTGGAGTGGCGTACGCCGGACGGCTGCCATCAGTGCCGCCCGGCGCTGAACTTCTACCTGCTGTGCGCATGGCCCGGTGAATATCAGGACGACAGCCGCTCGCGCTTTATCAACGAGCGTGTGCACGCCAATATCCAGAAAGATGGTACCTATTCGGTGGTGCCGCGCATCTGGGGCGGCGTCACCAATCCGGCCGAGCTGCGCGCGATCGCCGATGTCGCTGAAAAATACAACGTGCCGACGGTCAAGATCACCGGCGGCCAGCGCATCGACCTGCTCGGCGTGAAGAAGGAAGATCTGCCGAAGATGTGGGGCGATCTATCGAAGGCGGGCTTCGTGTCCGGCCATGCCTATGGAAAATCGCTACGCACGGTCAAGACCTGTGTCGGGTCCGAATGGTGCCGCTTCGGTACGCAGGACTCGACGACCATGGGCATCAAGATGGAGCGCATGACCTGGGGCTCGTGGACGCCGCACAAGTTCAAGATGGCAGTAAGCGGCTGTCCGCGTAATTGCGCCGAGGCGACGATCAAGGATCTCGGCGTCGTCGCCGTCGATTCCGGCTGGGAGCTTCATGTCGGCGGCAACGGCGGCGTCAAGGTGCGCGCGACCGATCTGCTGTGCAAGGTTGAAACGATGGAGCAGGTGCTCGAATACACCGCGGCGTTCATGCAGCTCTATCGCGAAGAGGCGCGCTACCTCGACCGTACCGCACCGTGGATCGAGCGCGTGGGCCTGAGTTACGTCAAGCAGCGTATCGTCGAGGACGCAGCGGGGCGCATGCAACTCGCCGGGCGTTTCCACGAATCGCAAAAGACCGCACAGGTCGACCCGTGGGCGGAGCGCGCCGAAGGCATCGATCGCGACGAATTCATGCCGATGAAGAAGGTGGGGTGAGCGATTTGATCAGGCGCATTATAATTAATCGTCATTCCGGGCGGAGCGCAGCGTAGACCCGGAATCCAGAAGGCCGCTGATGGTAACGAAAGACGACAGACAAGAACTGAAGCAGCGGTTCTCGGAGTGGTGAAGAAGAAAGGGCAGATGAATGACTGACTGGTTTGAAATCGGCGCCATGACGGATATCCCTCGGCTCGGTTCGCGCGTTGTGCGCACCGCTCTTGGCGATATCGCGGTATTCCGTACCGCGACCGACAAGGTGTTTGCATTGACGGACAAGTGTCCGCACAAGGGCGGGCCATTGTCGCAGGGCATTGTGTATGGCGAGCGCGTCGCGTGCCCGTTGCACAACTGGGTGATACAGCTCGACACTGGTGAGGCTGTCGCGCCCGACAAGGGCTGCGCGCATCGCTATCCGGTCAAGGTTGAGGATGGCAAGGTGTTTCTGAAGTTGCGCGGCACGGTTGTAAATATCGCCGATTACGCCGCGGCCGCGCAGGCGTGAGATGCCGCCCGCGCAGGCAGTGAGCCATACTCGAACGGTTTCCACCACATGCCCTTACTGTGGTGTCGGTTGCGGCGTCCAGGCCACTGTCGAACTAAACGGCGCAGTTACCGTCGCGGGTGATCCCTCCCATCCCGCGAACCTTGGCCGGCTCTGTTCGAAAGGGTCCGCCCTGCCCGAAACGGTAGGCCTGGATGGCCGCTTGTTGTATCCCGAAATCGCCGGCCAGCGTGTCGGCTGGGATGACGCGCTGGATACTGTTGCGGATAACTTCCGGCGCATCATCAATACACACGGCCCCGACGCCGTCGCGTTTTATGTCTCCGGTCAGTTGCTGACCGAGGACTACTACGTCGCGAACAAGCTGATGAAGGGGTTCATCGGCAGCGCCAACATCGATACCAACTCACGGCTGTGCATGGCCTCCAGCGTCGCCGGTCACAAGCGCGCGTTCGGTTCGGACACCGTGCCGGGTTGCTACGAAGACCTGGATATCGCCGATCTGATCGTGTTGACCGGTTCCAACACGGCGTGGTGTCATCCGGTGGTGTTCCAGCGCATTGCGAAAGCGAAAGAGCAAAACAAAAACCTCAAGATCGTCGTCATCGACCCGCGCCGCACGGCGACCTGCGATATTGCCGACCTGCATCTTGCGCTGAAGCCCGGCACCGACGTCACGCTGTTTAACGGCCTGCTGAATTTCCTGCGTCGCGAGGACGGCGTCGACTACCTGTTTATTGAGAACCATACCGACGGCTTTGCCGCGGCGATCAAGACAGCAAAAGACACCGCCGGATCGATTCCAGCGGTAGCCAAGGCCTGCGGGCTCGACGCGGACGACATCGCGCGGTTTTACCAGATGTTCCTGCGCACGGAAAAAGCCGTCACATTGTACTCACAGGGCGTGAATCAGTCATCGAGCGGTACCGACAAGGTCAACAGCATCATCAACTGCCATCTGCTGACCGGCCGCATCGGCAAGCCCGGCATGGGACCGTTCTCGATCACCGGCCAACCGAACGCGATGGGTGGCCGCGAGGTCGGCGGGCTCGCCAACCAGCTCGCCGCGCATATGGAATTTGGCAACGAGGCGCACACTGATACCGTCCGCGCGTTCTGGCAGGCGCCTAAGCTGGCAACGCTGCCGGGGCTGAAGGCAGTCGACATGTTCAGCGCGATAGGCGATGGCAAGATCAAGGCCGTCTGGATCATGGCGACGAATCCCGCCGTCAGTCTGCCGGATGCCGGCCGCGTGTGTGAGGCACTCGACCGCTGTGAGTTCGTTGTGGTGTCGGACTGCATGCGCGACACCGACACCACAAGCTACGCCGATGTGCTGCTGCCCGCCGCCGCGTGGGGCGAGAAAGAGGGTACCGTGACGAACTCCGAACGCCGGATCTCGCGGCAGCGTGCGTTTCTGCCATCGCCTGGTGAAGCGCAACCCGACTGGTGGATCGTCACACAGGTCGCGCGGCGTATGGGATACGCGGATCAGTTTGGCTACCAAGGTGCGGCGGATGTTTTTCGCGAGCATGCGCGGCTTTCCGGGTATCGCAACAACGGCGCGCGCGACTTCGATATCAGCGCGTGGGCGGATATCAGCAGCGGTGACTACGACGAACTCACACCGCGGCAATGGCCCGTTACCGCAGACGCCGCGTCCGGCACGGCGCGCATGTTTACAGACCAACGCTACTTCACGCCGAACGGACGGGCGCGCTTCATCGCGACCGATCCGCGCCCGCCCGCGAACCGGCCCGACGCGCAGCACCCGCTGATCCTGAACACCGGCCGACTGCGCGATCAGTGGCATACGATGACACGCACCGGAAAATCGCCGCGGCTGGCCGCGCACAAGGTCGAAAGCTTTGTCGAGGTCCATCCCGACGACGCCCGGCATTACGGCGTGACCGACGGCGCATTGGCCAGACTCAACAGCCGCTGGGGCGAGATGCTCGCGCGCGTCGTCGTTACGAAGGACCAGCAGCAGGGCAGCGTGTTTGTACCGTTGCACTGGAGCGATCAGAACGCGCGCCAGGGCACGGTCGATCGATTGGTCAATCCGGCGACCGATCCGGTCTCCGGGCAGCCCGAGTCCAAGCACACGCCGGTTGCCATCGCCCCGTGGCAGGCCGCGTGGTACGGCTTTGCGCTGTCACGCCGCCGGCTCGAATTCGGCGACGCCGCCTACTGCACGGTCGCGATCGGAAAACAATTCTGGCGCTACGAACTGGCCGGAGAAACCCGCCCCGACGACTACGCGCGCTGGGTGCGCGGCCATCTGTGCGCGCACGATGAAAAGATCGAATGGCTCGATTATCTCGATAAACCCGCCGGACGTTATCGCGGCGCGCGCCTGGTCGATGGCCGAATCGAAAGCTGCATTTTTATTTCAAACTCGTTCGAACTGCCGCCCCGCACCTGGCTCGCGGAGCTGTTCACGAAAGACGAACTCACTGCGCAGGAACGCGCCAGCCTGCTCGCCGGCAAACCGGCCAGGGGCATGAAAGACGCCGGCCGGATTATTTGCGCGTGCTTCGGTGTCGGCGAAAACACCATCAAGGACGCCATCGCCGCGCAACGTCTCAAGACCGTCGACCAGATCGGCCAGTGCGTCAAGGCAGGCACGAATTGCGGGTCATGTATTCCGGAATTAAAAAGCCTTTTGTCCAGCGCCGTGGCGTAGCGTCAACCGGGTATACGCCTCACAGCGGCCGGTTCGGCACCACCTTGCAGAGAAACGCCAGCGCGTTCAACGCCTGATTCTGCGTGCCGGGCGAGACATCGCGATCTTCGCCCGGTTCTTCCTGATGGCGGCACACCTGACAAGGTATTCCGGGCGCGGACAGAACCGGAGCTACTCAAGCAGTGTTTCACACCCCGGCCGTGGACCGTGGCATCGGCGGTACCGCAACAACACGTCGGACCATTCCAGGTAACTGATACCATATCAATTCATATTCAGGACGGTACGCTTTAGGGCCTTGGATCTCACATTTCCGGTTCAAAATGGCTAAGGAACCTCTGATTACAGCGCTTTTAAAACAGTGCGTTACTGGATTCCCGCTTTCGCGGGAATGACAATAAGACAATTAATCAGAGCTTCCCTAAGCTAATGAGTCTGTGGTTCATGTTCATGGCGTTGTTTTTTCAGGATTGCTCGGTCGGCTGTTGGTAATAAGGAATGATGGGTAACAATTCGGGGATATGCATGCGATTACTTTTCATGAATAACTATCCGATGGATACCGCGTGGCAGTTGGTCAAGGCAGGGGAATACCCCGCGCATCATCTGTGGGGGCTGGCCGGTCTTGGTGAGTACGGGATCGAGGTCGACATACTGCCCTATCAGCGCATTGTGCGTTTGAAACACACGCGTTACGGCGACATGGATCAGCAGTTGCGCGCGCTGTTGCGCGCGTCGCGCTATGACGTGATTTATTCGGCCTGCGCGTCGACGACCGCGTTTCTGGCGCGCTTGCGCCAGCACGGCATGTTTTCAAAGCGGCTGGTGGCGATTCTGTACAGTGTGCAGGTCGGTCAGCGCTTCATCGATGGTCATGACAAGTTGATTTGTCTCAGCAGCCGGATCCAGCAGCAGTTGGCGGATACGTATCGTACCGACGGCAAGATCGAGACGCTGCATTGGGGGCAGGACCTGGACTTTTGCGGGCCGATGATCGAGTTCGACCGGCGCACCGGCGGTTACATCCTCGCCAGCGGCAAGACGCATCGTGATTACGACACGTTTTTGCAGGCCTGCAAGCCGCTGGATTTTCCCGTGTTGATATCCTGCGGCGAGGGCGCGGCGCCGGCGATGCACGATGTGCCGCCGCACGTCACGGTGCGCGCGCGCTGGGTCTCGTCACGGGACTCTATCGACGAGCACCGGCACGCGTACGCGATCGCCATTCCGATCCGCATGCCTGTCGATAAAACACCCGATCTCTACGGGCTGACCAGTCTGCTGGATGCGATGGCGGCCGGGACGCCGGTGGTCATGACCCGAAACGATCTGTTCGACATTGATATCGAAAAGGAAGGTATCGGGCTCTGGGTCGAACCCGGCGATGTCCACGGCTGGACCGAGGCGCTCTCTTATTTAATAGCGTCGCCCGGCGTGGCCAGGGCTATGGGGGAGCGCGGGCGCCGGCTGGCCGAGCAAAGCTATAACCTCAAGACCTTTACCGCCGGCCTCGGGGCTCTTCTGAAGCGGATTGTCTGACTTCGACGGTCACGATTTTGCCAGTCGCGGCGCGATCAGCGGCGCCGATCAGGTGTATTGCGACACGCAAAAAGAAGTGGACTATTATTATTGGGAAAATCTCACGGAGGACGGTGACAGGAATGCGCAGCAGTGCGGCTGGCTCAAGGACAAATATGGCGTGTCGTGGCAGATCGTCCCCGGCATTCTGCTCGACCTGATCAATGATGCTGATCATCAGAAATCCCAAAAAGTCTTCGCGGCCATGCCGCGGATGAAGAAGATCGATATCGCCGCGCTTCGGCGGGCACACGCCGGTTAGCCCCGGGAATTGGATCAATGGCTGCGCAGGAAATTCGCAGGATGGGTGGAGCGAAACGCAACCCATCGATAAGGCTGCCTCGGAAAGGGAACGCCACAATGAAGGCGCGAACGGAAACGGGATGTCATCCGGGGCGGTGGTTGGCAATCATCGCCACGGTCATTTCACTCGGCGGATGCGCAAAGGACTACCACAACCATCCCGGCCTGACGACGGGCAAGCAGCTCTTTGAATACCATTGCGCGGAATGTCATGGTGACGATGGCGCGGGCAGGCTGTTCGACGGACTGCCGGCGAATGTCCTCACATCGAGAAGCCGCGATGGCATCGTCGAATACATCCGCGGCGGCGGCCGCCACGACAGCAACATGCCGGTGTTCACCACCATGCCGGTTGACGAGGCTGGCAAGATCGCGGACCACCTGATCGATCTCCGGGAAATTTCACAACAACCGGGCACGCGCAGCCCCGAGTTCATGATCCCGCCGTAACAGTTTGGCGATGCACCCGGGACGGGATATTTTAGTTGTAGGGCGGATTAGCAAAGCGTCATCCGCCGCATGGGAATAGAACCACTGTAGAAAATAGTCGCCTGCGGGATGTTGTCGAAGAGGATATAGTAGTGCGACCTGATCGGGCCCGGCCCGCCTGGAGGGTTTCGGAGGCCATGCGCCAGCGTGCAAGAAACCTCGTTCATATCGGGAGAACTGACATGCGTACATTATGGGTCGCTTTGGCGGCATGGGTGACGTTAAGCCTGACCGGCTGCGGCTACAACGCGTTACAAAGCAACGACGAGCAAATCAAGGCGAGCTGGTCCGAGGTCGTGAATCAGTACCAACGGCGTGCGGATCTCGTGCCCAACCTCGTCAATACCGTCAAGGGCTTCGCCGCGCAGGAAAAGGAAGTATTGCTGGGCGTCACCAACGCCCGCGCCAAAGTCGGCAGCATTCAGGCTACCCCGGAGCTCATCAACAGCCCGGAGGCGTTTGCCCAATTTCAATCCGCCCAGGGAGAGCTTTCAGGCGCGCTCTCACGGTTGCTGGTAGTGGCCGAGAATTATCCGCAGTTGAAGTCCAACGAAAACTTTCGCGATCTGCAGGCGCAACTGGAAGGCACCGAAAACCGTATAGCAGTCGCGCGCAACCGCTATATCCAGGCGGTGGAGGAATACAACGTGACGGTACGCTCGTTCCCATCGAATATGACGGCGATGGCGTTTGGCTATAAAACCAAGCCCAACTTCACGGTGGAAAACGAGAAGGAAATCTCCACCGCGCCCAAAGTAGATTTCGGGACGGCGCCGGCCCAGCCCCAGGGCGAGACGCCGTGATCCGCTAGATGTCGGTGATGAATACGGCACGAGCGTTAGGGCTCGCATTTACGCTTTGCTGGTCTTTTATCGCCGGGGCACAAGTCGCTGTCCCGCCGTTGGGCGGGTGGGTCGTTGATCAGACCGGCACGCTCAATGCCGGGCAAACGGCGGCCTTGGAGCAGACGCTGCAAGCGTTTGAAGCGCGTAAGGGCAGTCAGCTCGCGGTGCTCATTGTGCCCACCACCGCTCCCGAAACCATCGAGCAATACGCGCTGCGCGTGGCGGAGCAATGGAAGCTCGGCCGCAAGAAAATCGATGACGGTGCGGTGCTGGTGATCGCGATGACCGACCGCGCGCTGCGTATCGAGGTGGGCTACGGCCTTGAGGGAGCGCTCACGGACGCCACCAGCAAGCGCATCATCAGCGAGGTAATGACGCCGCGCTTTCGCAAAGGCGACTTCCATGGTGGTATTACCGCCGGGGTCGACGAGATCATCCGCGTCATCGACGGCGAGCCGTTACCAGCGCCCGAAAGCAAGCCTGCCGGCGGCACTGCCGGTATTCAGAAATATATCCCCGTCATTTTTGTTCTGGCGTTCGTCGTGGGCGGAGTACTGCGCGTCGCGCTCGGCCGATTGCCCGGCGCGCTTGCCACGGGCGGGGTGGTGACGATGGTCGCCTGGATGTTCTTCGGCGCCTTCGCCATCGCATTGATCGCCGGTGTAATGGCGTTGCTGTTCACGTTGTTCAGCGGTGGTGGCGGCCCCGGTATCGGAGGCATCGGCGGTCGTCGTGGCGGATTCGGGACCGGCGGGGTGCGTAGCGGCGGCCCGTTCGGTGGCGGCGGGTTTCGGGGCGGTGGCGGCGGCACCTTTGGCGGTGGCGGCGCATCGGGCCGGTGGTAACGATGAACCTCCCGCGCCTGTTCCGCCATCTCGCCATGACCCGCCGCCAGGTCAACCGGGCGTTTCCGCGCCCAACCTTGTTCGCGATCGAGGAATCGCTCCAGGCGAGCGAGGCCATGCACGCCGGCGAAATCCGTTTCGCCGTCGAAGGCGCGCTGGACACAGTGCCGCTGTTCAGCGGGCAATCCGCACGCGAACGCGCGATCGACGTGTTTTCACAATTGCGGGTATGGGATACCGCGCACAACAACGGCGTGCTGATCTATCTGCTGCTCGCCGACCGGGACGTCGAGATCGTCGCTGATCGCGGCATACACGCGAAAGTCGGTGCAGAGGAATGGGAGAAGATATGCCGCAGAATGGAAACCGCGTTCAGCGACGCCGACTACGAAGGCGGCGTGATCAGCGGCATTGAAGCGGTGACGCGGCATCTGATCAAACATTTCCCCGCTTCGGGCGCGGATCAGAATGAATTGCCGGACACGCCAGTGGTGCTATAGCACAGACGACCTTGGCTTGTTTCCGGCCGGAGTCCTGCAAATGGGCGATGTGCCGTGGTTACTGGAGTGGCGCCGATTATCCGGTGATTTGGCGTTCATCGTATTCGGTGTCGTACCTGTCGCGATTGCTGCAGGGTGCGCGTATCTTTGGGGGCCGCGCGGATCGTTCGACGACCGCCGGCGTTGAGGTCATCCCGTGAGCGATGACCGCTATCCGAGTCCAGGTTAAACCGACGATGAGCAAACCCAAAACCACCAGGCAAATTGCTGCTCTAATCGCAAATGATTGGGGTTCAAGCGGCCACGTTTATACGCTCGTGCTGATGGCGGTGACCGTCGCCGGTATTTATTTCTGTTACCGGCTGGCGGCGCCATTCTTTTCATCGCTCGCCTGGGCGTTCGCGCTGGCTATCTTGTTCGCGCCACTCCATCGGTGGCTTGAGTCGAAAGTAAAACACCCCAACCTGGCCGCCACGATCTCCGTCCTGGTGGTCGTTCTGATCGTGGTTGTGCCAGCGACGTTCGTGGCGGAGCGGATAATTAGCGAGGCCGCCAGAGGCGCGGAGACCATCAATGCAATGGTCCAGTCTGGAGGATGGCGCCGTGCCTTCGAGGCCCACCCGCTCATTGCGCCCATCGGCCACTGGATCGAGCAGCAGTTAGATCTGCCGGGAAGTGTCAGAACCGCGACCTCATGGCTGACCAACACTGCCGCTTCTTTGGTGCGTGGATCCATGCTGCAGTTGATTGGTATTGTCCTGACCTTTTACATACTTTTCTATTTCCTGCGTGACCGGCGCGCGGTGCTCGAGTCGCTTCGGTCCCTATCGCTATTGTCCGAGGCGGAAATGGACCGGCTGTTTAACGATGTCACCGATACCGTTCACGCGATCCTCTACGGTACGCTTGCCGTCGCCGTATTGCAGGGTACCCTGGGCGGACTTATGTTTTGGTGGCTGGGCTTGCCGGCACCATTGCTCTGGGGAATGGTAATGGGACTGCTGGCCGTGGTGCCGGTGCTTGGCGCCTTTGTTATCTGGGTTCCCGCTGCCATCTTTCTGGTTTTGGAAGGCAACGGGTGGGACGCCTTGGTGCTCACTCTTTGGGGTGCGATCGTGGTCGGCGGAATCGACAACCTACTGTATCCGCAGTTGGTTGGAAAACGGTTAAAAATACACACCGTCCTCGCGTTTGTTTCTGTCGTTGGCGGGTTGATTGTTTTCGGTCCGTCCGGCCTGATCCTGGGCCCCGTGATATTCACAATCACCAGATTTCTTCTGGAAATCTGGAGCAGACAGAACGCGGCCGCACTAGCAGACGGCCAGGATGAGTAAAGCCAGCCTGCCATGATGTGATGGTCCAGATTGTCCAGACGCTGTCATCATGGCGCAGAAACGATGCGCCCGCGCTATCGAAATAAACGTATGTTCCTGCACACCAAATATGTTAAACAAGCCGGGACCGCCCAACCCACATAACGTGCCGAGCGTGCGGGCATGCGCAGTGTGGAGCATGGGAAGGGCCACGGTGCCGGCATGGATATGCAAGTGATGGTGCGCGACATGCGCAACTGTTTCTTCATTGCGCTGGTATTTTCGATACCCGTGTTTCTTTGCGCCGCGATGGGCACGGAGCTTCTTAAGCTCGAGCCGCTATTTGGGATGCACCGCAACACTATTCTGTACTGGCTCGCGAGCAGTGCGATTGTCTGTCCAGATTGACGGCTTTACGTCGCCGCGTTCCGCGCCATCCAAAACGGCGTGGTCTACATGGCCGTGCTCGTTATCTTGTCCGTTAGAACCGGATGTTTTTTTAGTACAGGCGCCACTTCAAGCCGATCAAAGACCGCTCTGGCGATAACGACCAATATCTTTCTCTGTGCCCTAACGCACAGAGAAAGATATTGAGGATGGGGGATAATCTTTTCGTGTAGGCCGGAACGTTCTTTCTACGTGGTGTTATTGGCCGTACTTTTCAGCTAACCATAAGGAAATTCAACATGAACTGGGATCGTATTGAAGGTAATTGGAAACAGTTCAAGGGTAACGTCAAGCAACAGTGGGGCAAGCTTACGGACGACCAGCTTGATGTGATTGCGGGCAAACGCGATAACCTGGCCGGCAAAATCCAGGAGTCCTACGGTATTTCCAAAGACGAAGCGGAGAAGCAGCTTGCCGCATGGCAAGCGCGTATCAAGGAGTAATAGATTGCTCCAAGTGACTTAGCATAGCCCGGGGGCATGCGCCCCCACGCTATGCGATAAGGGGTCAGTGCCGAATGCACTTACTTAGGCGGTTTCATCACTGATGTAGGGTGGCGAGCCGCGTTTTGCGCGCCGTCACCCACCCGCTGTGCCGTCAGGCACTCGTAAAAAATGATTTGTGTGCTTCGCACGTTTGGTAGGTGACGCAAAGAAGCGCTAACCCATCCTGCATTTGGCTTAAGTTAAGTGCCAATCGGGCCAGAGCCTTTTTCCGCGCTTTTCCCCCGCGGGAATGACACAAACTCGGCGCTGAACCGGTCCGGCTTGGGAAAGCAGGCCGCAATGACGGGTCAAGTACAAGCAGACATTGGCCGTTTTGATGTATAGCGTCAAAATGCACTGGCGTTAGTTATCGGCAGGAGCACGCCATGGGCGAAACTTCGAAGCGTTCAACGATTTATTTTGATCCGCAAATCCACGCCGCGCTTCGGCTGAAGGCGGTTCATACGCACCGGACGGTGTCGCACATCGTCAACGACGCGGTGCGGGCGGTGCTGGCAGAAGATCAGGAAGACCTGGCGGCGTTCAATGAGCGTGTTTCCGAGCCGACGATGAGCTATGAAGCCTTGCTGAAAGATTTGAAGGCGCATGGCAAGTTATAGACTTGTCATCAAGCGATCCGTCGCGAAGGACCTTCGGCCGATTTCCTAACAGGACGTTGCCCGCATTCTTCGGCGCATCGAGGCGCTGCGCGAAGATCCTCGTCCGGCGGGCAGTGAAAAATTATCCGGACTCGAGCGTTACCGGATTCGGCAGGGGATATACCGGATCGGTTACGAAATAACGGACGCGCAGCTGATCGTGACGGTTGTAAAAGCCGGTCTACCGGCGCGGCTGACGGCACGCCGCTCGCCGGCTCAGATTCTAATCGGCCCGCCGGGTCATTTGGCTACCTGGTCGGACCACGCCAAGCAATTGATCCGAAGATCATTCGAATCGCAAACGACGTGCAATCCAACCTTGGAATGGGCTTTTCGTCCCCGAAATAATAACGCCAGGAACATTGTCACCATTTGAGATGATCCCCGACGTCCGCGCCACCCACCCAATATCGGGGATGATCAATGTCCATCAGATAACGGGATTAGAGCCCTTGCCCCGTCACAAACCCGGCCTCGCGACGGGGATATCCGCCGCGCGTACCGAAATCGCTTAAGCGTGTTTCGCCTCAAGTGGTGGAGTGCCTTTCTTGAACGCGCCGCGCAACTGCTTACGAAACTCCGGGCTGTCTTTGTGTCCATGCACGGACACGGCATGTTGCACCGCAGCTTCCAGCAATTCATTGTCGTTGTCGGCGGCTATCGCAATGGTGCAATTCTTTTCACTGGGCATTTCACGGCAATCCATGTATTTGCGTCCCATCGGAAATCCTCCTGAGCATGTGGCCACGATACCGATTAAGGAACCTCTGATTAATTCAGAGGTTCCGCGCGGCACAGGGATGTGCCGCCATTTTCCAATCATTCAAGTGATTGGAAAATGAAGAAAAACGAAAATCACATTTTTCGTTTTTCGTCTCTGAAAAATCCACGGATGGATTTTTCAGAGTTTCCTTAATTCTGACGACGTCGGTCGCCATACAGTGAGACCGTCCGGCAATCCGGGGGTTCAAGATATACGCCTGTTGAACAGTCTGCACAAGTGCGGATATATCCCCGACCTCGGTATAGAAATCGGAGCGATCAAAAGCAATTGAAATAAAATCAAAAGGCGAAAAAACCGCGTGTTCGGCAGGTTTATAACGCGCTTTAAAAAAAAACGGGAAATCGCCGCGTTATCGCGGGAACGCCGTACCTGTTGTTACCGTGAATGCAGCGCCGCATTACGGCGCCATATCGAACAACAGGATTTCCGTGTCCGACTGGCCGCGCAGCGCGATCGCGGATTCATTGGCCAGCGCGATGCCATCGCCGGCCTGGAGTGCCGTGCCGTTGACGCTGGCCCGGCCGCGTGCGATCTGGACCCAGGCCGTGCGTCCGGCACGCAGCGGATGCGTGATCTCGTCGCCGTCACCGAGACGCGTCGCGTAGAGGTCGACATCCTGATGTATCGTGACCGAGCCGTTACGGCCGTCCCGCGACGCGATAAGGCACAGCCTGCCGCGCTTTTGATCGTCGCCGAAGGTTGTTTGCTCGTAGCCGGGGGCGAGTCCTTCCACTTCCGGCAGTATCCATATCTGCAGGAAATGCACGCGCTCGCGCGGCGACGAATTGAATTCGCTGTGCCGCACGCCGGTCCCGGCCGTCATCCGCTGCACGTCGCCGGGCCGGATGATCGAGCCGTTGCCCATGCTGTCCTTGTGTTCCAGCGCGCCTTCGAGCACGTAGGAGATGATCTCCATGTCGCGGTGGCCGTGCATGTCGAAACCGCGGCCGGGCTGCACGCGGTCCTCGTTAATCACGCGCAACGGCCCGAAGCCCATGTGCTGCGGGTCGTGGTATTCCCCGAACGAGAACGTGTGCCGGCTGTCCAGCCAGCCGAAGTTGGCAACGCCGCGTTGATCGGCGTGACGAATATCGAGCATCGCTACGTCCTCCTGCGTTGTACGTCCACGAGTCTATCACCGCGCCGGTCAGCCGGTCAGGTCATTCGCCAGCGAGCATGCTGAGTCCTTACTGCCCCGGCAGTTCGGCAATATCTCACAGCGCGACGCCATCGGGGCGTGTAGGGTATCGCTGTAAGGAAATGTCGTAGTTGCCTTTACGGAGGTTTCTCAGTCATGGCCATCGAATGCGTTGAAACCCAGGAATGGATCGAGGAAGAAATCTCGAAGCCGGTCGAGGAGTGGGTCGAGAAGACCGAAGAGAAGTGCAAGAAGCGCAAGTGGTATGACCCGCGGCGCTGGTTGTGCTGGCTGGTGACGACCTTTGTCAAGGTGGTGCGCTGGGTCGTCGTCAAGGTCGGCAAGTGGGTGGTACGCACGGTCTGCAAGATCGTCGGCGCCGTGCTCGGTTTCGTGCGCGACTTCTTTACCGGGTTGTGGGACGTGATCGCCGGCATCTTTACACTCGACTGGCGGCGCATACTCGACGGGCTGATCACGATAGGCTCGGGCTTCATCGATCTGGTCGCGACATTGGCGCGTATCCAGTACCTCGGCGACACGCTCGATTACATCATCGAGGAATACAACCGCGGCCAGTTGCGCGATTACGTGCGCAAGCTGCTGGAAAAGAAGTACAGCGGCGAGGAGCTCGATAACATCAAGAAGACTTTACGCGTCGATCACGGCGCGTTCGGCTACCGGATTCCGATGCGCGCGATCCGCACCTTCCTCGATTCCGAGACGCCGTCGCCGCGCGAGCCGGGCGTGTCGAATCTGGTCGTGCTGCATGAGCAGGGCGAGATCAATCTGCGCGAGCTGTGCGGTTTCGATTTCACCGAGGGCTTCTGGAACCGCAAGCGTTACAAGACACTGAAGAAAGGTCTGCACGCCGGCGGCGGTGGCTTTGGCGAGATCGACAATCCGATTTCGGAAGACGAGCTCGATACCTATCTGTCAT
The DNA here is from genome assembly GCA_006218035.1 of Gammaproteobacteria bacterium. Classification (GTDB taxonomy): domain Bacteria; phylum Pseudomonadota; class Gammaproteobacteria; order VBWC01; family VBWC01; genus VBWC01. The sequence goes on along the minus strand of VBWC01000018.1, from coordinate 104,471 downwards.
CGCGCGGCGCGCAGGGTCCGAAGTTCATTGTGCTGTGCATGCGCGACGGCGTGCTGAAAACCAAATTGCGCGCGGCCGAACTGAAGGGCCGGGAGCTGGGGCTGATGCCGCAGTGGACGCAGGAAACCAAAGAGGTAAAGTTGCCCGAGCATATCAAGCACAAGGGCTTCGATACCGGCGTCGCGGCGACTTCACTGGTGAATTTTCTGGTCGATCCCATCGGCCGGCAGCGCAAGGTGCGCGATGCCAACGGCAACCTCATCGACGAGACCGCCGCGCTCGGCGATCTCTGCACCCCGGTCGCGGTCGGCGTGTTCCGTTACACCGACACGCTGCGCGGCATTGCCGCCTGCCTGAAGGGCAGTTCGTGCCAGCATCTGCACGACGCGTCGGGCGTGACGTTCATCGACAACAAGCCGGACATCGTCTGGAAGTACGTGCCGATCCACGAGCTGGGGCATTACTTCGGGCTGTGTCACGTCGATGGCGTGGACCGCATCATGTATTCGTCGCGCCAGAACAGCTGGTTCGACTGGTGGACCCTGCCCAAGCTGCTCTATACCAAAGGCGAACCGAGCTTCACGCTGGGTGAGGCGAAACAGACCTGGGACTACATCGTCGCGCATTTCCCGGCGCGCTGCCTCGGCGGCAACGATGCAGGGCCGGTGATTTTATGAAATGGCGAGCTGACTTCTATCGTCAAACAACGTGAGAGAAGTTCTGATCAAGTGTCATTCCGAGCGAAGCGAGAAATCGTTGTGGTCAAAGAGGCGAGGCGATTCAGTCACATCGAGATTTCTCCCGGCAACTGTCCGTCCATGGAGTCGTACCTTCCGCCATCCATGGCGGTCGCCTGCGGTCGAAATGACAGGAAACCACTTGTTCAGAGCTTCCCTGGTCATCATAGACATGTTCATTCAGTGAACGTGTGATCCCTGAATCTTGTCCTGTCCCGGGAATTTGACTCACGGCAAAAAAGCCCGGCTGGCGCTCCATTGTCCAGGCACAGGCCTATAATCATCCTGAACGCGCCAGGGGCGTTTCCTGCGAAAGTCATGCTTTCGCAGCGGTTAGATCCTTACCGCGCATTCATTCACATCGTGAATTTCGTTTAACTGAAAGGGGGGATTCCCCATGAGCATACTCGACACCGTGGTAGGCGCAGCAAAACAGAAGCTCGGTGCAGCCGCGCCGGAAAGTGGAATGATGGATCAGATCATGGGCCTGCTCGGTAGCACCGGGACGGGCGGCCTGGAACGGCTAGTGCAAAAATTCAAGGCAGGCGGGCTCGGTGATATTGTGTCGTCCTGGATCAGCACTGGAAAGAATCTGCCAATTTCCAGTCAACAAATTCAACAAGTGCCGGGCAGTGATACGGTGAAGCAATTCGCCCAAAAGGCCGGTGTCGCCCCGGATGCCGCCGCCAATTCGCTTGCGCAGTGGCTGCCCGTTGTCATCGACAAGCTGACACCCAGCGGCCAACTGCCTGCAGGCGACACGTTGAGCCAGGGGTTGAATCTTGCAAGGTCACGAGTTACGGTATCTGACCCGGACCCCCAATGGGAGTGCCTCCGCTGAGGCAGAATCACGCGCCGCTATGCATCTCCCTAAATCAGGATCGACGTTGTGAGACACATTGAAAGACACAGAACACACCGCATCGGATGGCTCCGTGCGGCTGTTCTTGGCGCAAATGACGGTATTGTTTCCACCGCTAGCCTCGTGTTGGGCGTGGCGGCGGCAGGCGCGAATTCAAAGAATATTTTGATCACGGGCGTTGCCGGCCTTGTGGCTGGTGCTATGTCAATGGCTGCCGGCGAGTATGTTTCGGTGAGTTCTCAAGCCGATACCGAGCGTGCGGATCTGAATCGGGAACGTAAAGAGCTAGCTACTGACCCCAAACACGAGCACGAGGAATTGTCGGCTATCTATGTTGGGCGTGGACTTGATGCGGGACTCGCCTCCCAGGTCTCCAGCCAGTTGATGGATCATGATGCCCTCGGCGCACATGCGCGCGATGAGCTGGGTATATCCGAAGCATTGACCGCACGTCCGGTTCAAGCCGCCTTGGCGTCGGCGGGCACTTTTTCAGTTGGCGCTGTCCTGCCTCTCCTGGTTGTCCTGTTAGTGCCGGTATCTGCGCTCATGTGGGTTGTTTCGGCCAGCTCACTCGTGTTTCTCGCGCTACTAGGCTCCCTGGCGGCGCGCGCCGGCGGTGCTTCTGTGATTACCGCTGCCGCGCGGGTGACCTTCTGGGGCGCCTTGGCTATGGCCTTGACCGCTGGAGTTGGAGCTTTGTTTGGGGCAACTGCTTGAAGATCCTGTTACTAATAATCTCGACGCCTAACAACTCATTGCAGGCGCGACGAGAGTAGCAGGGGACAGTTGAATCATGCTGGGCAACGACAAAATCTGGTGCGATCGCGGCACGGAAACGCGACTCTGAGCCTGTTTATTCCTTATGCTCGTCTTTTCAGTTTGAGCCGAACGTATGACATTAAGTATCAGGGCGGTCCGCCTGGCGCTTCGAGAAGTGGTCATCCGCGTCGGCCTGTTCCTTGCCGACAGATCGGGTGTCTGGCGCTATCCGTTTCACCGGGACATCTACAACGCTCCCGGGGACCGACTGGCCAGACTGAACTGGATTTATAAATCCATCCATCCGGTTATCAACGCGGAAAAAGGCTCCGGGCTCGAAGGCTATTTCGTACGGCAGCGCCATCCGGATGCGCCTCTCCTGCCCGAGGGATTTCAACCGGAACGCGTCGTACGGCTGAGTGCCGTTGGCGATTTGATGCGTGCGCACGGTCTGGGGAATTCACAAGGAAAACTTTATGCGTCGGTTGCCGACAGGATCTTCGGCGCCGATGTGTCATTCGCCAATCTGGAATCCACCGTTATCGACATTGACGCCAATGCGAGAGGCTTGCATGTAACCGTGACTCGAGACGAATATGAAGCCTACAAGGGCTACGCCGACCGACAGTACACGGTATTTTCCACCGCCAACAACCACATTCTCGACGGTGGCGTACAGGGTGTAAGCAGTGTCCACGACTTGCTGGAGGCGGATGGCTTCCGCTACGTCGGCACAAACCCGACGTGGGAACGTCGCCGGCAAGGTGTAATCATTGAGTCGAACGGCATCAGGCTCGGGTTTGTGGCTGCCACGTCCGGAACTCAAGAGTATGCTGGTGTAGCGCGCTCGTGGGATGAGTATTTGTAGGATGGGTGTAGCACGGCGCAACCCATCAAGAGCCAATTGGGGTCCGTCAATGACGGTCTTGCGTTCATGAGATGTGTTATTGCAAGACCTGACCCCATGTGCGGCTCACTCTGCACACATAATCTGTTAGCGCTGAAGGACGGATCCATGGGCCTCTCACAAGTACAAAGAAAAGGGCCACATGAGTTTGCGGAAGCGCTCATCGCTGACTTTCGAGAAAAAAACGCAGCATCGTTTCCGTGTTCTGACAATGGAATTCGCGACCTTGTCGACTTGGCGTTCTACGCGAGCTTACTGCAAGAGGAGACGCGTACCCTTCGTTTTCGCGTCGTCTTCGGCAGTGACAACGCGGACCTGCTGCCGCATGGGGTTATCGTGAAGTTCGCCAGCCCACTCTGCATCCAAGAGCCCGCAGACCTGGTCAAACTTGCTCCGGCATTGTCCAGTGACAATATTGGCCTGTGGATTTCGGAAACCTTTATTGGTGCCGACAACGCCGGCTTACACTGCGTTGGGCTGCTCGATTTGGGGTTTGATGCCCAAGACTTCGTCATTGGGTTCCCAGATGGTACCGTTACAACAGTGATGCGTTTTGGCGATACGACTATCGACAACACGACGTACTTCAATCTGCAAGTGGAAGGTTGCGGTCATCTGCGGGCAAAATTCGCCATGCACAGGGAATTCACCCTACGGGCTGGGACTATTACACCCTTTCACAGCATCGCAGAGGCGCCCCCTGCGGGGGCGCTGTTCCGTATAATCAGTGAGCAATTTTATGACGAATTGTTACGGACGCACTCGCAGTTCGACGGAATCTCCCCGTGCCATCAAGTTCAGCCAGCGGTAATCACAATGTGGACGCGCGTGCTGCAGATGGTCGTTTCACGGCATCACGGTGGCTGTTTCATTGTAGTGCCCGAGCTCACAACCACGGTGGAATCTCTTCGAGAGCACTATGGAGTGCGCGACGGTTATCCCATCAACTTGGACATCGGGCAGTATTTTCTCGACCTGTTTCAAGCCAGCGAAGCGTTGTACCGACTGCGAAAGTTGGCCACACGGCAGTGCAGTGCTAACAGCCTCCGCGAACTTTCTGACTTAGAACGGAAATGGTTGATAAAGCGGCGCAACTTGCGTTTTGCGCTCACTATGCTCGCTGATCTTACGGCGATCGATGGTTGTGTTGTGATGGATCGACATCTACGTTGTCATATTTTCGGCGCGAAGTTAGAGCGTCGACCGGCAAGCCACGCGAGTGGCAGTGTGCCCCGGGTGCTTCTGGATTGGGACTCTCGCGTATCGCTTGAGGAAGCGATTAGGAAACTCGGCAAACGTAATGGGTCAGCATGTGATTTTTGCCGTGATCACCCAGGTGCACTTGCGTTCGTTGTGTCACAGGATACGGATTTGCGCTTGTATTGCAGTGATAATCAGTTTACGTATGGATCCGAGAATCTGTCAGCCGGTTGAGCTAAACTGCTCCGCCATGCCTGCGGACCGCAGCCGGCCTAACAAGGGCGTGGAGCTGACTTTGTACTTCCCCCGTTTTAGTAGACACAAAAGTCTAACTGAAACGGAGAAGGAAAATGCCAAGGTACCAACAGCCCAAGAAGACCCATCGATACAGCAATGAATTCAAAACCAAAGCCGTCCAGTTGAGTTTAATCGAGGGTGTAGAAGTCTAGGCGGTCGCCAAGACATTAGATATCCATCCTTTTATGCTATCGCGCTGGCGTAAGGAATATCGGGAGGGGAAGATCGTGTCGTCCGGCCGGCGCCGGCGTCAAGGTTTGCTCGTTCTGCTTACGCGGTAGCGGATGATCGTCAGATACTTGTCCGGATTTCCCTTGCCGAACATGCCGGGGCCTTTGATGTATTCCTCTTCGTGCTCGCCGACAATCGCGTAACGCTGCTGGCCGACGAAATCCTTCAGCCGATTGACGGTCGGCTCTTCGGTGGTATACGGACCCATATGAAGAACTTCGGCGACCTCCCCGTATTCCCATGTCGTCAGCGCGACCTCCAGTCGGGGCTTCTCTTTATACGCAGGAAGCGCGCTCGTCGTCGCGGGAACGGGTAGTGCGTATAGTCCAATCCACTGTTCCTTCGGCGTGTCGAGCGCCAGTGGCCAGCGCGTGCGCGGCGCCGGCGGCGTCAGACTTTTGGGTACACCGTCAATTTTGTAATAGATATCGAATAGCAACCCGAACGCGTCCTGTCCGACCACGTTCGGATCGCCGGTCGCTTTCACGACCAGCATTTTCTGCGCGTTCTTCGGCGAAATCGCCGGGTCCTTGAGGTGCTCGAACTGCGACACGTCTGGCCCTCTCGTCCAATAAAACATCAGGCCGAAACCAACGATCACCAGCAAGGCCACTATCGCAATCACTGCTTTCATTGCTCGCACTCCGTTTCTGGCCGTCGCCGGATCGGCGCAATCCATCTTGCCGTGTAATTACTATAGTCCTTCACCGAGCAGAACAGGATGGCTGTGTTCGCAGCGGGGATTTAACTGCGATAAAAGGCTCGCTCTACGAATAGCATTTACGTAAGGCGATGTAGAGTGGGGCAGCGCTTTCTCGCGTATCCCGCCAATCGTGCGAAGTACATAAGCTGTTTATTAACGAATGCCCGACGGCACGTTTGATGCATCACGGCGCGCCACGTGCGCCATCGAGCGACGTCGACGAAAGTATGAGCCGAAGCGCAGTCAGAAAACGGCAAGACTATTTTCCCCGGTACGCCCTGCACGTGTGATATTAAATCACTGAACTGTGCTTCCCTGCGGCACCCGATCGTGTATTCGAGGGATCGGCCGTATCGCCGGTGGATTGTTGTCGCACACAAATCTTCTCGCAGTATCACGGGTGGTCTGGGCCGAAATTTCAACGTCGCGCGATCGCCACCGATTATTTTGTGTTTGCGGGAAATACATCGCGGCGTCACGCAGAGCACTCGTCTCTTGGCTGTTCAATGTTCGGCTCATGTCGGCAAAGGAGGTGATGTGCAATACATGCAAGGATGCTGAGGCGGAGTGAAACATTAACGATCCAGCAATTAAGGAGATGAGTCATGTCTACGCCCAACACTTGCTCGCATTTGGCGGCCCGCTGGATAGCCATATTCTTGATTGTGTCTGTCGTGGCGAATCCGGCATTTGCCAAAGTTGATGAGTGGGATGTCTCCCAGAAGAAGCTCATCGTAACGTGTGAAGACTGGAATCGCTGGCTTGATCTGCTCGTGCCTGCGCTCGAACAGTACAAAAATGCGCTCGGAAGTTCCGTGCCTGAGCAAGCGCAACGAGCCAATGTGCAGAGGTTTCTCGATAGCGTTGACGGCCTGAAATGCACCCAGGATTCTCAACTCAACGAAAAAAAGGAGCTGGCTGACTTACTTCTCAGGCCCATTAACATCGTCAAGGCGCTGAGCAAGCTCTGGGTAGCAGGTACCCAGCTCTACGGCCTGACTATCCAGCTTATTTTTAAATCGCTGTCAGGCGAGCCAGAGGTAATCCCGTTTGGCGTGATCAATGCTGCGCTGGATTTTTTGATCGAGGCCGCAAAGGCGGCAGGGAACAAGGAAAGTGCCAAAACGCTGCAAGAGATCAAAAAACTGAAGGAAGCTGTCGAGAAAGGGAAAGAGAGTCTGGACAAGCTGAAGGAGGCAGTGGAGAAGTTGCAACAGACCTAGTGTAGTGTTGCACGCTAATGAAATCATATGAAACCCAGTATCTACGCGGGTTCCCGTCGATTTTAAGCTCCATCAAGAGAGCAACACTACACTAGCAGGGGGCTGGCAGCAGCATGTGGGGTCGGGGTCGATTTTTTTACGGGCGTTTGAATGATCTGCCCGATTAATTTGACTCCGACCCCAATGGCACTGACCCCAATGGCATTACACGATTGGCGGGTTACGCGAGAAAGCGCCACCCCACTCTACATCGCCTTACGTAAATGATCCTGCCCACCAACAACGGACACGCAGCTAAGCGACCTGTTGAGCCGCAAACGCATTCAACTGGTGCGTTCGCGCACCCAACAGGTGTTGGCGGTGGAGAACATCCTGGCGCGATCATTCGGTTCGCGGCTGTCGAGCAACGCGATCAAACGCTTGTCGGTCGACCATGTCGATACCCTCGGACTGGCCACCGATGTCGCCCTCGCCGTGAAATCCAACGTAGCCATCATCGCGGCGCTGAATACGCAGATCGCCCTGTTGGAGCAGCGTCTTGTGGAGGGCGCAAAACCGCGGCCCGAATATGCCTTACTCAAGAGTGTCCCGGGCATCGGCGAGGTGCTGGCCATCGTCATCCTGTTGGAGACGGGCGACATCACCCGTTTTGCTCAGGTCGGCAACTTCGCTTCCTACGCCCGCTGCGTCGACAGCGCCCGCTATTCCAACGGCAAGAAGAAGGGCGAAGGCAACACCAAGAACGGCAACGCCTATCTGGTATGGGCCTTCATCGAGGCGGCCAATTTCGCCCGGCGCTTCTGCAAGGAAGCCAACACCTTCTTCGAGAAGAAGAAGGCAAAAACCAACGGCGTGGTGGCCACCAAGGCGCTGGCCCACAAGCTGGCGCGGGCGAGTTATCACATCTTAAAGGAGAAGCAGCCTTTTGACGTGAAACGCTGTTTCGCCTGAAACGGTTAAGGTGGCGGTAGACCAGCCAGCAAAGGGGACTGGTCGCGAACCAGCGAGTCTGAGTGGAGGTCTGTCGCCACCGCCTGAGTTGTTGTACCCCGGGTCGTCCGCCGGGTGAGCCAATTGGGGATTGGACGCGCTTTGCGCGAGCCACCGGTCTGTGAGCATTTCCCGGACACCTCGGCGGCACCAACGTTTCTCTGGGGCAGCTTGGCTGCTCGGTCGTAGCCATGCATGAGGAAACGGGTTCGACCGGAACAACAGTCAGGTATAAATGGCAACCCTGTTGTCAGAAAAAACAGCGGGGGTAGATGGGTTTCGCTCTTGACTTAGGGTCGGCTAATGGGTGGCCCCTTTTTTTGTTCACCGGCAATTTCAGTGCCCCCGCTGTCACGGCAAAGCGACGATACTCAGGTCATCGATATAGCCGGTACCATCGGCCTGGGCGGCGAGGAAGTGCAACCTTCCCTTGACGGCGCCGGTCGGCGCGACGGCCTGTTGGCTAAACCGGGTGTAAGCGATGTTGCTGTAGCTCGTTCCAAACGAGGTCGCAGTTCCCGTCTCGGTACCCGAGGCGTCGTACCAGTGAATCTGGAATGTATAGTAGTTACCGCTGCTGCTGGACGTGGCGGTCTTGCCGGTAATTCTCATCCAGCCGCTGAAGTCGTAGGTCTTGCCGGCGACAACGGTCACGTCCTGTCTGATGTCGGGCCATTGTGTTGTGCTTCCCCACACGCGATAGGCCCAGGTTCCACTGCGTATGTCAGCCGCAGCGTTGGTCATGCCGCCGCCGCCTGTCCATGGGTTCTTGAAGCCGGTTTCGAAACCGGCGTTCACGATCAGGTTCGTGGAAGCATTGACATCACCGATCGTCACCGTGGTAGACGCCGGTGCGGAACTGGCCCCGCCGTCGTTGACGACGAGCGTGACGGTGTAGGTGCCCGTGCGGCTGTAGATATAGCTCGGGCCGATGCCCGTGCCATGCGTCGAGCCATCACCGAAATTCCAGTCGTAGGTCAATGGTTGCCGTTCGGGGTCCGCCGAGGCATTGCCGTTGAAGACGACGGTACTTCCCAGGGTGGTGTTATAGGGGCCACCTGGTTTGGCGACGGGCGGCTGGTCGGCAACAGCGCCTGACAATGCCGCCACCTGTACCGGGACACTCGGATCGGAATAGACCAGATCACTTAACCGGAGTGCACGCAGATGGCATCGGACGGCATCACCCGCAGATACAGGCAATGCAACGGTTGCGACCGTTCGGGTTGCCGACACTGAAACAACTTGATAAGGCGTAGCATTATTGATACCGCAAAAGGCAACGATATTATGACCGACGGATCCGATATAAGCGCCCCACGTCAACTTAAAATCGGCAGCTTCGACGCCCATACTGAGAACACAGCCAACTACGATACTGGTTTTTTTCATTTTGATAGCCCCAGTCGCGTTACGCAAAAGCGTAATTAAAGAATTTTGAAAACAAAAAGCCACTCCCGTGAACGGGAAGATTTTTGCTCTCTTTCGTGGAAAAGACCGGGGTTGTCTAGCAACTAACCAGCCTGGTATCCGAGCCGAGCGAACCAAGCAGAATCTGTATGAAACAGCTTTGGAAACCGCTTCCTGCGGAGAACGGTCACGAGTATAACCTGACATCACTTGATATGAAACCCGAATATGCAGAATCGCTCTGTCACGTCCGGTCGGTATTTATGCGGCCATCACGGCGAGAAGGTTGTTTCGAATGTGATCGGTGGTTTCTCAACTACTGAAATGCACGCTTCATCCAGACAACACGATCATGAGGATTCCGGGTCTCCGCTACGCTCCGCCCGGAATGACGACACATCAGAGGTTCCTTAACAGCATGGTTCGCGCAGACGCCGTGCGTTCCCCGTTTTAGTCGACAAATTACCCACCGGGAGCTCCATCAGTCGCCCCGCGCCGGGGTGGCGATGCGAGTAGAATAGAGCGCATGGTCAAGGGCGAGCGTCTCAACAGCATCACGCATCTGCTCGGCGCGGTGTTCGCGCTGGCCGGTGGCGCGGTGCTGGTCACGTTTGCGGCGATGGATGGCGATGCCCGCCGGATCATCAGCTTCAGCGTCTACGGCTTTACGCTGTTTCTGCTCTATCTCGTGTCCACGCTCTATCACAGCCTGGCCGGTCCGGCCAAACGGTTTTTCCGCATACTGGATCACCAGTCCATCTATCTGCTGATCGCCGGGACCTACACGCCGTTCACGCTGGTGGCGCTCAAGGGTACGCTGGGCTGGTGGATGTTTGGCGCGATCTGGGGACTGGCGGTTTTCGGGATCGTGCTGGACGCATTGCCGCGCAAGGGACGCCGGGTGGTGCCGGTCATTATCTACCTGGTGATGGGCTGGCTCTGTCTGTTCGCGCTGGATCCGATACTTGCCGCGTTGCCGCCGGCAGGCTTTCGCTGGCTGCTGGCAGGCGGGCTCTTCTATACCTCAGGCATTGTGTTCTTCGTGCTCGATCACCGGCACCCGTGGTTCCACGGCATCTGGCATCTGTTTGTCCTCGCGGGCAGCGTCAGCCACTACTTCGCGATTCTGCTGTTCTTGTAATGAATCGAGACCAGCAGTAACCTGACTGCGCTCGCGCAGGGAATTGATCGCACCGGGCAGAGCGTTAGCTGCTAGTCTGAGTGCAGCTGCCATGAGTTCCCGACATGTGCCGGTCATCGGGCCCGTGCTGTGCCGTCCACCCGGCATACGGACAAGGAGATCGTCATCATAAAGTTTGGATTTTCGGGACGCCCACACAGTGCGTTGCGTAACGACCGGGATACCGAGTTGCTGCGCGCGGAGCTGCTCAGCATTGAGCAGCTGAAACGTCACGCGGTGACGCTGGCCGGCCAGCACAAGATCGATCCGCATCGGGGACCGGACAGGCTGCTGCCGCGGCTGGCGGATAATGCGCGCGTGCTGCTGGCGGCGTATGACGTCGTCACCTCCGCCGCCACGCCGGGACAGCGGATCGCGCCGGCCGAGGCGTGGTTGCTCGATAATTTCTATCTCATCGAGCAGCAGATCGGTCTGGCGCGCCGGCATCTGCCGCGCGGCTACAGCCGGCAGTTGCCGCGCCTGGCGGACGGCCTGTCGGCGGGTTTTCCGCGCATCTATGATCTGGCGCTGGAGTTGATTTCTCACATGGACGGTCGCGTCGACAGCGACAACGTCACGCAGTTCGTCGCCGCCTACCAGACCGTTGCGCCGTTAAAGCTCGGCGAACTGTGGGCATTCCCGATCATGCTGCAGTTGGCGCTGCTGGAAAACCTGCGTCGCGTCGGTGTGCGTATCGCCCGGCAGCGCGAGGAGCGCGACGCGGCGATCGGCTGGGCGGAGCGCATGCTCGCCACCGCCGAACGGGAGCCGAAGCAGCTTATCCAGTTGCTGGCCGAGTTCGCCCATGCCGATGTGCCGCTGACCGCGCCGTTTGTCGAGGAGTTCTACGCCGGACTCCAGGCGTATGGCTCGGCGATGGCGTTCGTGCAGACCTGGGTCGAGCAAAAACTGCTCGAACAAGGTGTGACCGCGACGCAGCTGGCCGAGGTAGCCGCCCGCACCGCCGCGACCAACCAGATATCCATCGTCAACAGTATCGGCAGTCTGCGTTTCATCGGCGCGATGGACTGGCGGGATTACGTCGAGTCGCTCAGTGTCGTGGAACAGACATTGCGCGAAGACCCGGCCGCAATGCATGCCGGCCAGGATTTCGCCACACGCGACCGCTACCGGCATGTCATTGAGGACCTGGCGAGGGGCGGTAAGTGCAGCGAGTCGGCCGTGGCGCGCGCAGCCATTGTTCTTGCGCAGATAGCTGCCGGGCGCTTGAGTGCCAGCGACCGCAGCGCGCATGTCGGCTATTACCTGATCGACCATGGGCGACCGCTGCTGGAGCGCACGATCGGCTGCCGGTTGTCATGGCGAGCGCGGCTCAGGCGCGCGAGCCGGCCTTACCGTTTGTCCCTTTACCTTGGCCCCATCCTGGTGTTGACGGTATTGGCGACAGCCGTCGTACTGTCGGCCTTCGACGGGTTCGTGCCCGGCGACTGGCGCTACTGGTTTTTTGCGCTCACCGGCGTCATCGGCGCCTCGGCGCTGGCCGTGCCGCTGGTCAACCTGCTGGTCACGCTGTGGTTGCCGCCGCGCGCGTTGCCCCGACTGGATTTTTCACGCGGCATTCCGGATGTTCATCGCACCATGGTGGTGGTGCCTACCTTGCTCGGGCAGCCGCACGAGATCGATGTCCTGCTCGAAGCACTGGAGATCCGTTATCTCGGTAATCGCGATGCCAATCTGTTCTTTGCGTTGCTGACGGATTTCAGTGACGCGCCGCAGCAAACGCTGCCGGACGATGACGCATTGCTCGCCCACGCGCGCGCAGCGGTCGCGGCACTCAACGCGAGCTATCGCGAGGATCGTCCGTGCATCTTTTATCTGTTGCACCGGCCGCGGGTGTGGAATCCATTCGAGCGGGTATGGATGGGCCATGAGCGCAAGCGCGGCAAACTCGAGCAGTTCAACGCCCTGCTGCGCGGCGAGGGGCAAGCGGCATTTCCGGACATGGTCGGCGATGCGTCCATCCTCGCGTCGATCAAGTACGTCATCACGCTGGATACCGACACGCAACTGCCGCGCGACACGGCACGCACCCTGATAGGCAACATCGCGCATCCGCTCAATCGGCCGGTATACGATGCCGCGAGGGGACGGATTGTCGAAGGCTACGCGATCCTGCAACCTCGTGCGTCGATCAGCCTGACGAGTGCCGGCCAGTCGCGGTTTACCAGACTGTTTGCCGGTGAGTCGGGCATCGATCCGTATACGCGCGAGGTGTCGGATGTCTACCAGGATATTTTCGGCGAGGGGTCTTTCATCGGCAAGGGCATCTACGATGTGGACGCCTTTCGTCAGGCCGTCGATGGACGTTTTCCGGAGAATCTGATTCTCAGTCACGATCTCCTCGAAAGCGGCTACGCGCGTTCGGCGCTGGTGACGGATATCGATCTCATCGAGGAGCATCCGGCCAGTTATGCGCTGGAGGCCAGCCGGCGACACCGCTGGATACGCGGCGACTGGCAGCTTGCCGGCTGGTTATTCCCGCGCGTGCCGGGGCCGCCGGGAGCCGACGGCGCCAGGGCCAAGCGGCAACCTAACCCGCTCTCCGCGTTGTCGGTATGGAAGATCTTCGACAACCTGCGCCGCAGCCTCGTGGCGCCAGCGCTGCTGGCGTTACTGGCCGGTGGCTGGTGGTTCGGTCCGGGACCGGTGCAGTTCTGGACACTGCTGGTCGTGGCGGTGCTGTTCCTGCCCGCGCTGTTGTCGTCGATATTCGAATTGATCCGCAAGCCTGCGGACCGTGACTGGCTGGCGCACCTGACCCTGACCGGAAACTCCGCGGGCCGCCCGCTGGTGCTCGCGATGTTGACGTTGGTGTTGTTGCCCTACGACACGCTGATTTGCCTGGATGCGATCCGGCGCTCGGCGGTGCGCATGCTGTTCACGCGCCGCGGTCTGTTGCTGTGGCAACTGCGCTCCTACGCGCGGCGCAACGCGCGCCGTACGCTGGCCGACTATTTTGTCGAGTTGTGGATCGCGCCTGTTTTTTCCGTGGCGCTGGGGGTTGCGCTGTGGCAAAGCCATCCGGCGGAGTGGCTCTTCTGTGTGCCGGTGTTGCTGCTCTGGCTGGTATCGCCCGTCGTCGGCTGGTGGATCAGCGTGCCGCTGGTGTCCCGCGCACTGGATTTGACGGTTGCGCAGCGGGCGTTCCTGCGGGCATCGGCACGGCGCACGTGGCGTTACTTCGCCGACTTCGTCGGTCCACAGGACAATTGGCTGCCGCCCGATAACTTCCAGGAATATCCGGCGGAGGCCATCGCCGCGCGGACCTCGCCCACCAACATCGGCATGGCGCTGCTGGCTGACCTGGCGGCGTACGATTTCGGCTATATCGCCGCCGGCGAATTCCTGCAGCGTGTCGGCAACACACTGGCGACGATGGAAAAGCTGGAACGCTACCGCGGCCATTTTTACAACTGGTACGACACGCGCACGCTGCAGCCGCTACGCCCGCAATACGTCTCGTCGGTGGACAGCGGCAACCTGGCCGGCAGTTTGCTTACGTTGCATGCGGGACTGGCTGAGCTGAAGGATCAGCCGGTGCTCTCATTAAACGCGTTTCACGGCTTGCAGGACACCTTGCAGGTATTGGCCGAACACCTGCCCGCGTCACCGAATCCAGAGTTTGCGCAGCAGATCAGATTTCTGCAGGACACACTCCGGGCGGTCGCACCGTCTGAGCTCGCAGCAAAGGCGCAGCCACAGTCGCTGGCCGCCGCGGCCAGCCTGCTGGATGAGATTCACCGTGCCGGCGGCGGGCTGGTGGCATTGCTGCCGGCGGATATCGATGGCGAACTGTATTACTGGGCGCAGGCATTCAACCGGCAGGCGCGCGCACTACAGGAAGACCTGGTGTCGCTGGTGCCCAAGCCGCAGCACATCCGCGACATCCCGACACTGGCGGAACTCGCCAGAGAAAAGGCCATTGGCACGGGTGCGCTGTCGTCGGCCGGAGTAGCCGTCGCGGCAGGATCACGTTACCAGGGCGCGGTGGAGCGCCTCCGGATCATCGACAATTTGCTGGGCCGTTGCCACGAACTGGCGCTGATGGATTTCGAATTTCTCTACGATACAGCGCGTGGCCTGCTGACGATCGGTTACGACGTCGGCGAACGGCGCCGCGATCCGGCCTGTTACGACCTGCTGGCATCGGAAGCGCGCCTTGCCAGTTTTCTGCTGATCGCGCAGGGCCAGGTGCCGCAGAAACACTGGTTCGCGCTCGGCCGTTTGTTGACCAGTCACGGCGGCGATGTGAGCCTGATCTCGTGGAGCGGTTCGATGTTCGAGTACCTGATGCCGCGGCTGATGTTGCCGGGTTACCCGAACACCCTGCTGGAGCAGACCTGCCGGGCCGCGGTGTCGCGTCAGATCGAATACGGCCGGCAACGCGCGGTGCCGTGGGGCATATCCGAATCCTGCTATAACGCCACCGACATGCACCAGGTCTATCAATACCGGGCGTTCGGCGTGCCCGGGCTGGGCTTTAAGCGCGGGCTCGGCGATGACCTGGTCATCGCGCCGTACGCCAGCGCGCTGGCGCTGACCGTGATGCCGCAGAAAGCGTGTCGCAACCTGCAGACGCTGGCCGCGAATGGCTTTCTCGGCGGCTATGGATTCTACGAGGCGATCGATTACACGCCATCGCGTGTGCCGCGCGGCAAGAGCCACGCCATCGTGCGGTCGTTCATGGCGCACCATCAAGGTATGAGCCTGTTGGCCTTCGGGCATGTCCTGCTCGACCGGCCGATGCAGCGCCGCTTCATGTCTGACCCGCTCGCGCGGGCGACGGAATTGTTGCTGCAGGAGCGAGTGCCGAAGAAGGGCGCGACCTTGCATCCACACGCTGCTGAAGTGAGCGCCGCCGCGCGCCCTGCCGCCGCGGAGGCCGGCGCGATCATGCGCGTGTTTACCGAACCGAACACGCCGCTCCCCGAGGTTCATTTGTTGTCCAACGGCCGGTACCACGTCATGGCGACCCATGCCGGTGGCGGTTACAGCCGCTGGCGCGATCTGGCCGTCACGCGCTGGCGCGAGGACGCCACCGCCGATTGCTGGGGCACGTTCATTTATTTGCGCGACCGCGATAGCGGGCGTTACTGGTCGACTGCCTATCAACCGACACTGCGCAAGGCCGATCACTACGAGGCGATCTTCGTGCAGGCGCGTGCGGAATACCGGCGGCGCGACCGGGCGA
Organism: Gammaproteobacteria bacterium; assembly: GCA_006218035.1. Taxonomy (GTDB): domain Bacteria; phylum Pseudomonadota; class Gammaproteobacteria; order VBWC01; family VBWC01; genus VBWC01. The sequence continues at coordinate 88,760 of VBWC01000018.1, read as the reverse complement.
TCGAGGCGCACACCGAGATCAGCGTGTCACCGGAAGATGACGTCGAGATCCGCCGTGTCACGCTCACCAACCTGTCGGCGCGAGCCCGCCATATCGAGGTGACAAGTTACGCGGAGGTGGTGTTAACGGCGTTGAACTCGGATCTTGCCCATCGCTCGTTCAGCAACCTGTTCGTGCAAACCGAAATTCTGCCCGACCGGCAGGCAATCCTCTGCACGCGGCGGCGGCGCACACCGGGCGAGCAGGTGCCGTGGATGTTTCACCTGCTGGCCGCCCCCGGTGCGATGGCCGACGAGGCGTCTTACGAGACCGATCGTGCCCGCTTCATCGGCCGCGGTCGCACGGCGGCCAATCCGCTGGTGCTTGAAAGCAGTGACGACGCCTCGCCGTCATCGCAGCGCCTGTCGAACACGCAGGGCTCGGTACTCGATCCGATCGTGGCGATCCGCCGCACTATCAGCCTGTCGCCCGACGAATCAGCGACCGTGCAGATCATCTCCGGTGTCGCCGACACGCGCGAGGCGGCGTTGGCCCTGGTTGAAAAGTATTGTGACCGGCACTTCGTTGAGCGAGCCTTTGAAATGGCGTGGTTCCAGAGTCAGGAGGTGCTGCGCCACCTCAACGCCAGCGAGGCCGATGCGCAGGTCTATGGCCGTCTGGCCAGCTCCGTTATTTACGGCAATGCCAGGCGCCGCGCCGCGCCCAGCGTCATTGCCAGCAACCGGTTGGGACAGTTCGGGCTGTGGCGCTTTGCGATCTCGGGCGATCTGCCGATCGTGCTGATGCGCATCGCCGACCTGAGCCGCATCGACCTGGTCAAACAGGTGCTGCAGGCCCATGCCTACTGGCGGATGAAGGGCGTGATAGCGGACCTGGTGATATTGAACGAGGATTTTTCGGGCTACCGCGCGGTGCTGCACGACCAGATTATGGGGCTGATCAACACGGGTCCCGAGGCGCAGATGATCGACAAACCGGGCGGGGTCTTTGTGCGGCGCGCCGAAGAATTGTCCGAGGAGGACCGGGTCTTGTTCCAGGCGGTCGCGCGCATCGTGATCACCGATACCGCCGAGACGCTGGCCGAGCAGGTTGAACGCCGCGCGCCGAAGGAGCGTCTGCCGGATCGTCTTGAGCCCTCATCGCAACCGGCCGCCGAGCCGGCCCATCCGCTGGCGCCGCGCGACCGCATTTTCTGCAACGGCCTCGGCGGCTTTACGCCCGACGGACACGAATATGTCGTCACCCTCGAGCCGGGACAGACCACGCCGCTGCCGTGGGCCAATGTCATCGCCAGCCCGCATATAGGCACGGTCGTCAGCGAGAGCGGCAGCGCCTATACCTGGGTGGAAAACGCGCACGAGTTCCGGCTGACCCCCTGGCACAACGACCCGATCAGCGACAGCAGCGGCGAGGCGTTCTATATACGCGATGAGGAAACGGGGGAGTTCTGGTCGCCGACGCCGACGCCCGCGCGCGGCCGCTCGGGGTATGTGTGCCGGCACGGTTTTGGCTACAGCGTGTTCGAGCATTACGAGGCCGGTATTTCATCGGAGCTGTTTACCTACGTCGCGATGGACGCGCCGGTGAAGTTCGTGGTGATCAAGCTGCGCAACCATTCGAAGTACACGCGTCGCCTGTCGCTGACCGGATACTGGGAGCTGGTGCTGGGTGAGTGGCGGCACGCCAATCTGATGCACATTGTGACCGAAACCGATCCGCACAGCGGCGCGCTGTTTGCGCGCAATGCCTACGGCCGCGAATGCGCCAATCGCGTGGTGTTTGCGCAGGTGAGTGGGAAAGCGCGCACGGTCAGCGGCAGCCGCACCGAGTTCATCGGCCGCAACGGCTCGCTGGCCAATCCGGCGGCGCTGCGCCGCAAGCGCCTGTCGGGCAAGACCGGCGCGGGCCTCGATCCGTGTGCCGCGCTACAGACTCAAATCGAACTGGCCGCCGGGCAAGAGCGCGAGATCGTGTTCGTCTTCGGCGCGGCCCGCGATACCGACGAGGCGCAACACGTCATCCAGCGCTTCGGCGGAACGGCTGGCGCACGGCAGGCACTGACAGACGTATGGCGACACTGGAACCGCACGCTGGGCGCGGTGCATGTCGAGACCCCCGACCGCGCGTTGAATGTGCTGGCCAACGGCTGGCTGATCTACCAGACACTGTCGTGCCGGCTGTGGGGACGCAGTGGTTATTACCAGTCGGGCGGCGCCTACGGTTTCCGCGATCAATTGCAGGACACGATGGCGCTGATCCATACGACACCATGGCTCGCCCGAGAACAGTTGATTCGCTGCGCCGCGCATCAGTTTGTCCAGGGTGACGTGCAACACTGGTGGCATCCGCCCAACGGGCAGGGCGTGCGCACGCATTTCTCCGACGACTATCTATGGCTGCCGTATGCCGCCTGCCGTTATGTGCTGGCGACCGGCGATACGGGCTTGCTCGACGAATCTGTTCATTTTCTCGAGGGCCGCGAGTTGCTAACGAAAGAGGAGGCGTACTACGACCAGCCGCTGCGTTCGGCGGAAGCCGCCAGCCTCTATGAACATTGCGTGCGGGCCATCAAGCATGGACTGCGCTTCGGTGCGCATCAGTTACCGCTGATGGGTTGCGGCGACTGGAACGATGGCATGAATCTCGTCGGCCATGATGGCAAGGGCGAGAGCGTCTGGCTGGCGTGGTTTCTGTATGAGAACCTGCAACTGTTTGCCGGTCTGGCGCGTGGCCACGACGACGCGGAATTTGCCGGGATTTGCACCGCGCAGGCGGCGCTGCTGCGCGACAACATCGAGGCCCATGCCTGGGACGGCGAGTGGTATCGGCGCGCGTGGTTCGATGACGGCACGCCGTTGGGCTCGGCCGACAACGACGAATGCCAGATCGATTCGATCAGCCAGAGCTGGGCGGTGATCTCCGGCGGCGGTGACCCGAAGCGAGCCCGCCAGGCGATGGCGGCGGTGGACAAACGCCTGGTGCGCCGCGATGCGCAGCTCATTCAACTGCTCGCGCCGCCGTTCGATAAATCCGACCTTGAGCCCGGTTACATTAAAGGCTACGTACCCGGCGTGCGCGAGAACGGCGGCCAATATACCCATGCCGCGATCTGGACGACGTTGGCGTTTGCGATGCTGGGTGACAGGGAGCGCGCGTGGGAGCTGTACGCGATGCTCAATCCCATTCATCACGGCAGTGAGCCGGACGATATTGAACGCTACAAGGTCGAGCCGTACGTGATGAGCGCGGATATCTACGGCGCGCCGCCACACACCAGCCGCGGCGGCTGGACCTGGTACACCGGCGCGGCAGGCTGGATGTACCGGCTGACCGTGGAAACACTGCTGGGCCTGCATCTGGAAGTCGATCATCTGCGCATCGCGCCGTGCATCCCGGCCGATTGGCCGTCATACAAAATTCACTACCGCTATCGCGAGACCTTCTATCACATCACCGTCAACCGTGCCGGTGAAACGCCGGGGCATGTAACCCGCGTCATCGTCGACGGTGTACCTGCAAACGTGACCGACGCCGATCGGGCAGGGCGCATTCCTCTGGTCGATGACCGACGCGACCACGTCGTTGAGGTGGAGTTGGGGTAGGAAACTGCCGCCAGCGCGTCGCCACATTCAGTTTGGTGTCGGGACCTCCTTCTAGAACCGTTCCGGGTTGAACGGCGAGCGAATTAGTTTGGGGGTTTTAACCAGCTATATAAGACACCGCCGTGCGCGGTGGGCCAGCGTTACGACTCGCTTGTTATAGGTAACAGCCTTAAAATAAGCCAGAAACTCCTTTTATTGACGATAAAGGCCGTTAAACAGGCCGTTATATGTCTTCTGCTTGATATTCGAAATAAGGTGACTACAATAGCACTATAAAAGGTCGATATAGGCGATATTGGCTGATAATAATCTTATTAAGGACTGTTATGGACTTTTATACGCTTTCAGACAAGGGCATAGAAGAAGTGCTGGGTCAGCGGATCAGGGCGCTACGGCTACAGAAGAACGTCCCCCAAAAGGGACTGGCGGACGCGACGAGATTGTCGCTCAACGCTATAAAGGCGCTGGAGTCTGGCCGGGGCAAGCTGTCGACCATCATCGCGGTGCTGCGGGAGTTGGGCGCGCTGGATCATCTCGATAATTTTATACCGGAAAATTCCATCAGCCCGATACTGCTCGCCGAACGGCAGGGCAAGGTCCGGGAACGGGCCTCGGGTGGGCGGCTCAAGGAGAAAGCGAAGGACGCAGCGCAATGGTGAAGAAGGTCGATACCGCCATTGTGAAACTGTGGGGCGATACCGTCGGCGCGGTATCGTGGCTGGCTGACCGTGGCTACGGCATTTTTGAATACGCGCCGGATTTCCTGCGGAAGGGCCTGGATGTGTCACCCATCCACATGAGCCTCGACGATGCCCGCAAGGGCGATGGCAAGTTCTCGTTCCCCGCGCTGAATAAGGCGACCTTTCTTGGCTTGCCCGGCATGTTGGCCGATGCGCTGCCGGATAAATTCGGCAACAGCATCATTGATGCGTGGTTGGCGCGTAATGGCCGCGATAGCGCCAGCTTCAGTCCGCTGGAGCGCCTTTGTTATACCGGTAAACGCGGCATGGGTGCACTGGAGTTTGAACCGGCGATGATGGGCAAGTACGACGCCTCCGTACCCGTTGAGATAGCGGAGCTGGTGGGTCTCGCGCAGGCGATCATAGGTGAACGCAGCGCGCTCGGTGTCCGGCTGGGCGACACCGGGCAAGACAACGCAGAGGCGATTCTGGATATCCTGCGCGTCGGCGCATCGGCAGGGGGTGCGCGACCGAAGGCGGTGATCGCCATGGACAACAAGGGTAATGTGATGTCGGGCCAGGCCGAAGCACCGGCGGGATACGATTACTGGATACTGAAATTCGATGGTGTCACCGACATAGAGCTGGGTGAGCCTGGCGAGTATGGCCGTATTGAATATGCCTATTATCGGATGGCAAAAGCGGCCGGAATCAACATGACCGAATGCCGGTTGCTGGAAGAAAACGGCCGCGCGCACTTTATGACCCGACGCTTTGATCGTGTCAATAACACCAGGCGACATGTGCAATCGCTGTGCGGTATCGCCCACTATGATTTCAACAGGGCCGGGGCTTACAGCTATGAGCAGACATTTGCGGTAATGCGCAAGTTACGTCTGAGCAAGGCGGACGCGGCCGAGCAGTATCGACGCATGGTCTTCAATATCATGGCGCGCGACCTGGACGATCACACAAAGAATATTTCTTTCCTGATGGGGCCCGATGGCAAGTGGCAGCTGTCGCCGGCCTATGATGTGGTCTACGCACACAATCCCGCCGGGCTATGGACCAATCAACATCAAATGAGCGCGGCGGGCAAGCGCGATAACTTTACCCGCGAAGACCTGGTCGCGATAGGCGAGTCGATCAGCTTGTCGAGGCCGGAAGAAATTATTAACGACGTGGCGGGTGCCGTGGAAAAATGGCCGGAATTTGCGAAATCAGCCGGGATAACGGCTAAAGCAATACGCGAAATAACGAAGAATCATCGCGTTCTGTAATGGCCGTTTAGCGGCCGGAGAATTCAAAAACAGCAATGGCGCCTGCCCGCGTGGGCACGAACCCAGAGAGGGGCGCGATAGAGTCCTGCCGGGAGCAAGGATCAAGAGTGGCGTCGGGAACGGCCGCCGATGTATCCAGTAACCTGCGGATTTGCATCGCCCCTAAAATTCCCGGATTCCCGGTTTCACGGGAACGACGCGTAAGTGCGGCAGCAGTGCATCCATGGCCTATTCAACGGCCTGCTAACTTTTTCGGGTGAGAACCCGTCTTGTATGCGCCGTGATCTGATTCGTTCTATCTCAACACACTACTCATGCCGCAGGGCCTCGATCGGGTCGAGGCGTGCCGCCTTGCGCGCGGGGAAGTAGCCGAACACCACGCCGACCGCGGCGGAGAACAGAAACGCCAGCAGGATGATGCTGCCGTCCAGCAGCAGGGGTACTTGCAGCGCGTTGGCGATGAAATAGGAGGCGATCAGCGCGACGACGATGCCGACGATGCCGCCCACCGACGACAGGACAATGGCCTCGACCAGGAACTGCCGCTGCACTTCGCGCTCCAGTGCGCCGATGGCCAGGCGTATGCCGATCTCGCGGGTGCGTTCGGTAACCGAAACCAGCATGATGTTCATGATGCCGATGCCACCGACGATGAGGCTCACCGCGGCGACGGCGCCGAGCAGCGAGGTCATGATTTCGGTGGTGCCTGTCATGGTCCTGGCGATCTCTTTCATATCGATGATGCTGAAATCATCATCGTTGCCGGGGCTGATGTGGCGCCGTTCGCGCATCAGCAGTTCGACATCGCGCTTCGCCTTGCCGGTATTGTCGCGGGCCGAGAGATAGATGTGGCTGACCGTCTGATCGCCGGAGATCAGCCGCCAATGGGCGCGCAGCGGCATCAGAATGACGTCGTCCTGATCCGAGCCCATCGCCGACTGGCCCTTGGTGGCCAGCACGCCGATCACGACACAGGCGATCTTGCCGAGGCGGAGGGTCTCGCCGGCCGGGTCGAGGTTACCGAACAGTTCCCGTTGCACGGTTGCGCCCAGCAGGCAGACCGGCGCACCGGCGCGCTGTTCGCTGTCGGTGATCAAGCGGCCGCGGGCCAGCGGCCAGTTGCGTACGATCAGGTAGTCGTTTTCCATGCCGCTGACCGTGGTGGTCCAGTTGTTGTTGCCAAAGACCACGGTGAGCGCCTTGTTGGTGATGCCCGCGGCGGCGGCGATAGCGGGCAGTTCGCGGCGCAAGGCCTCGGCATCGCTCAGTTCCAGCGGTTTGGCGGTGTCGCGCGAGCCGCCGAGAAAGCGCTGGCCGGGGCGCAGAATCAGCATGTTGCTGCCGAGACTTTCGATCTGGGCGCTGATCCTTGCCGTGGTGCCGTTGCCGATGGTGACCATGGTGATGACGGCGGCGACACCGATGATGATGCCGAGCATGGTCAACGACGAACGCAACAGGTTGCGGCGGATTTCCCGCAGCGCCAGCGACAGCGCACTCCACCACATCAGGACACCTCCACCAACGTCATTCCGGTGCAGGCCACACGCCAGCAATCCACTAAATCGAAACCACTGGATTTCGGGGTAATGCGGTGATTTGCCCGGAATGACGCCACTTCAGCTTCCCTCAAGCATAAACGGCGCTTCCGTTTGTCAGGGGCGTTCATTGGTTGCGCACCTCATTTTGTATGCGGCCGTCGAGGAAGTGCACGACCCGCCGGGCGTAGGCGGCGATATCGGCCTCGTGGGTGACCATGATGATGGTCAGGCCGCGTTCCCGATTGAGCCGCGTCAGCAATGCCATGATCTCGTGGCCGCGCGCGCTGTCCAGATTGCCGGTCGGTTCGTCGGCCAGCAACAGGGCCGGATCGGTGACCAGCGCGCGGGCAATGGCGACGCGTTGTTGCTGGCCGCCGGAGAGTTCCGCCGGCGTGTGATTTTCGCGCCCCTCCAGTCCCACGGCCGTCAGCGCTGCGCGCGCCTTGGCGTGACGCTCGGCACGCGGTATGCGGCGGTAGATCAACGGCAGCTCGACGTTCTCCAGCGCGGTGGTGCGGGCCAGCAGGTTGAAGCCCTGGAAGACAAAGCCGATGAAATGGCGCCGCAACAGCGCGCGCTGGTTGCGCGACAGCGTTTCGACCTTGCTGTCCTGAAAGCGATAATGGCCGTCGCTCGGCGTGTCGAGAAAGCCGAGGATGTTCATGCAGGTGGATTTACCCGATCCGCTGGGCCCCATCATGGCGATGAACTCGCCGGCGTTGACGGCGAGATTGACATCGCGCAGGGCCTGCACCGCTACCGCGCCCTTGCCGTAGGTCTTGTTCAGCTGCTGCAGCTCGATCATCGCGGCTTGCTTGCGGTGTCGGTGATGATGGTTGTGCCTGCCTCAAGTTTGCCGCCGTCATCCTGTTCGCTGACGAATATCTGGGTCATGCGGCCGTCGCTGGGGCCGGTCTTGACGTCAATCGCGCGCGGCTGGCCGTTGTCGGGTGCCCAGATGCGTTTGCTTTTGTTGTTGTCCTCGCGCGGCGGGCGGGTGCGGCTGCCCCAGCGCGGAAAGAGTTGATCCATGAAGCCGCCTTTCTGTTCGGCCGCCGTTGCGGGTGGCACAAAGCGCAGCGCGGCGTTGGGTACGCGCAGCGTGTCGTGAATCTCCTCTACGGTGATGTGTGCGGTGGCGGTCATACCGGGGCGCAGCAACAACTCCGCGTTATTCAGTGACAGGATGGTTTCGTAGCTGACTACACCACCGACACTCAACGGCGCGAGACGCACCTGCGCGATGGTGGCGGGGAAGATCCGCTCGCCGTAGGCATCGACGGTAAACGTGGCGGTCTGACCGTCGCGCACCTTGCCGATGTCCGCCTCGTCCACTGCGACGCGCAGTTCCATCTGGGCCAGGTTCTCGGCCAGCGTGAAGAGTACCGGTGCCTGCAAGGAGGCGGCGACGGTCTGGCCCGGCTCGATCTGGCGTTTGAGCACGACACCGTCGATAGGCGAGCGGATCACCGACTTGGCCAGCCGGGTCTGTTCGGCATCCAGCGTCGCGCGGGCCTGCGCCACCTGGGCCCTGGCGCTGGCGTCGTCGGCTTGCGCGCGGGCATAACCGGCCTGCGCAGCGTCCATATCCTGGGCGGTGCACAGACCTTTCGCGGCCAGCGTCTGACAACGCTTCAGTTTAAGTTCGGTCTCCAGCACCGTGGCCGTCGTTTGTAATACCCTGGCGTCGGCCACCGCGAGCGCCGCCTGTACCTGAACCACTCGGGCCCGTTGTTCGTCGGTGTTGAGGCGCGCCAGGATCTGTCCCTGCGTGACCCGGTCATTGAAATCGACCAGCACCTTTTCAATCATGCCCGAGACCTCGCTACCCACGTCCACCTGGTTGATCGGCGCCAGCGTGCCGGTGGCGGTGACCTGAATCGTCAGATCTCCCCGGGTGACCTCGCCGGTGACGAATTGCAGCGGTGTGTCTTTGTCCTTCGCGAACAGGAAAAAGCTTGCGATGCCGAAAACGGCAACCACCAGCAACGCAATGACCACGCCCCGGCGCCGCGGGCGATCCTGGGTCAGCACCTGTTCGACCTTGGCGGCCGTCGTTATCGGTTGATTCATAGTGGGTGTGTTAGATATCCGGGGTTGTCGTGGGTTGTCGCGCGAGCGTATCTGGCTATACAGAGTACACCAGGTCCTGATAAGTTCTCCGTCATTGCACGGATAAAGAGAGCGAAGCGATAAGGTCGAAGACTAATTTCGCCGCAGTTGTCTGCCCAAGGGTTGAAAGCGTTAGGATAATCGGCTCCCGGGAAGGAATCCACCGATGGGAACAAGCGATATTTGTGGCCATCCGCGGGAAGCTCCGGTCGATCGACGAACCCTGTGAGGGTATCCTTGATTAAGTCGAAATGTTTTGCAGTTGCACGCGTCCGTATGCCGCGATTGGGCATGCCAGTCGACTGGCGTATGAGCGGCTGTATCAGTATTTAATCGTGGATTCTATTTCTAGGGCGAGAGCCGTGCGTCCATACCAATGATTAACAACAAATGGGCAAATTCACTGCTGGGTAATGCACGTAGCTTCATTCGCAGTTGGAGGCTCCCGAGATGGGAGGTGTCGGGAAAGGAACGTTTTTCGGATCTTCCCATCAGCCTGGTCTATTTTGGCCACGACTTCGGTTTCCGCACAATTTCTCAAAAGATATTTGCGCCCGGCTATACAGCTAAAAGGACGGGCAGCGCGTGGTTAGGGGCGCCCGGTTTCCCGTTGACGCCGACAAATCAAGCAGGCGATATAGTCGCCATAGAGATTGATCCTGTGCGGTGGCGAGCACGTGACACGGGTTCGGGGTTTTTGCTGCCGCTCTGGTCGCGAACCAGCATCTTGGTTGAAGATGCCTGCCGTCAGATGCAGACCAGCTCCAGTTTGAAGGATGATTTGAGGAGAATACGCAAAAACAATATTGTATGTGAAACAGCCGGAAACAGTCGCGATCTCCGAACATTCTACGAGCGCATGTATATGCCTTACATCGCTGCTCGCCATGGGGAGTTATCGCTGCCCGACAGTTGGGAGACGATCGTTGAAACCGAAAGATGCGGCGAACTCATTTTTGCCAAAGGTGCTGATGGTGAGCCAATCGGCGGCATCGTCGTGGGCCGAAACGCTGAAAACATGTACGCCCGTTCACTTGGCCTGATCAGTCACGAAAAGGAACTGTTGAAAACAGGGGTTATGTCCGCGCTGTATCTGGCCTGTTTCGAACGAGCCAGGTCATACGGTTACGACCGGGTTGGCTTTGGTTTAACAGGGTCCTTTCTGAACGATGGGCTGCTGCGATTCAAAAAGAAATGGGGTCTGCAGCTGGTGGACGAGTGTAAGCAAGGAATATGGTTGCAATTTAACAACGCGACACCCGCAGTGGGTTCGTTTCTAACCAACAATCCGTTTATCTACCGTCAGGATGACAAAATCCACGGGGCGACCTTCGTCGAAGGTTCCGAGTTGATGGATGACGAAAGTCTGCGCAAGCTACATTCGTATTACTATTTGCCCGGTATGGAGTCGCTGCATATATGTCCGATAAAGTCGGACGCTAGACAATCGCCGATTCCGCCGGCGCTAGCAGGCCAGCTGGTCTGGGGGACAAATCGGCGCCTGTTCGCTAAAGCGACGTAACGTCCGTTTCTCCCGCCTGTTCGCGCATGGTCGCTTATGCTCGTGCAATATTCAGGCTCAGATCACGCGGAATAAGGAGCCGACGATGCCAACGAAAGACGTATGGCCAAACGGTATGCCAACGGTCGGGTAGGCGGCGCGGCGGTCGCGACAGGTGACGGCGCGTGACATAGAATTGTTCGCCGGGATCAGTGGCGACCGGAATCCGCTGAACTATGACGAAGCAGTCGCGAAGGCGAGCCGCTTCGGCGGTAATCGTGGTGCGGGGCGGTATCACCTGCGCCATCCGCAATGCGGTCGTCGCTGAAGATCTGCCGGGACCGGGCGGCACTTCTGACATTGCGCGGCGATGGACCCTCCAGCGTATCTCTATACGCAAGCTCCTGCCGTCACGATTCATTGGCCGTTCACGTTACGCGATATACCATGTGCATGGTATGAGCACGGGATGATGACATGTCGCTACCCATGAAACGATCGGGAATTTACGCGACAGCCTGCGTCGGAATGCTGCTGTGCACGGAGTCAGCATGGGCCTTGCGCTGTGGCAACGATCTGGTATTGACGGGCGAGCACAAGATCGAGGTACTGAAGAGCTGCGGGAAGCCGTTGCTGGTCGAGCAATGGGCGGAGACGGGCGTTGTGTTCAGCCAGAGCGGCAAGGTCGTCGTCGGTGAAAGGGATACGAGTACGGTCGAGGTATGGACGTATAACTTTGGACCGGCCCGGTTTATTCATTTCCTGCGCTTCGTCAACGGCCGGCTGGACGAGATCACGCCAGGGCCCCGCGGCTTCAGCGGCGCAGCGGTGGTGAATGGATCGCCGGAATGCGGCAAAATCGTGAGCAAGGGCGACCGGAGAATCGAGCTGTTGCGCGAGTGCGGCGAGCCGGCGTCCGTCGACGAACGGAGCCGGGAGCAGATGATCGGCATACGCGACGAGCGGGAGCAGATGATCGGCATACGCGACGAGGCTGGCGCTACGCTGTCGCAGGGCCGCAAGGTCGAGGTCCGCGTCGAGGAATGGACCTATAACTTCGGCCCGACGCGCTTTCTGGTGTTCGTTACGCTGGAGAACGGTGTGGTCGTCGATGTGCAGACGGGCGATTACGGATTTTGACAGCCATCGTTCGGAGTGGCGATGAATCTGCTGGACAGGCTTCGGGGTGGCGATTTGCGTTCGACAGGCGAGGCCGATGAGGTCGTTGCCGCCCTCGAGAAGGCCCCGGCGCGCTTTGCCGAGGTGTTTGCCGGTTTGCGGGATGCCGATCCCGTGGTGCGGGCACGAGCGTCGGACGTCATCGAAAAGGTGACGCGAAGATTGCCGGGCTTGCTGTCCCGTTACAAGAAGCCACTTGTTTCGATGTTGCGGTCCTCGGAGCAGCAGGAGGTCTGCTGGCATCTCGCACAGATGATGCCGCGGCTGGCGTTGTCGGCGCGTGAACAAGACGCTGTCGTTGCTGAATTAAAGCGTTACCTGACGGCGGACAGCCGCATCGTCAGGGTGTCTGCGCTCGATGCACTGGCGCGTATTGCGGCGGCGCATGACCGGTTTCGAAGCGAGGTGCAGGACATTGTGATGGATCAGAGCAAGACCGGCAGTCCGGCGGTCAAGGCGCGCGGCAGGAAGCTGCTCAAGCTTCTGACCTGAAGCGTGTGCTACTGCGCCAGTAATGTCGGTCGAACCACTGATGATGGCCCGACAGCGCGCGCCGGGTTAGCCGAGGCGCCAACGGCGTTCGAGCCGGGCGTGATCGGAATACGCGAGTCGGTGCAGGTGGTGTTTTATCGGACGGGGCAGGAGTGACGATCCGCGCGATCCGGGCTACCATGCGCGCATGTATTGTGATCCAGCAGTCTCGTTTAGTTCTGACGTCTGAAGAGCCGGCGGCGGCGCTGGATGATACCCGTTAGTACGCGGTGTACTTTCGTTATGCCATCTCGCCCGAGCTGTTTGTCACGATGGATACGCAACGGCTGGTGAACAGCAACTTCGGCGCCAGCGCGGCCGCTTACGATCAACGTGTCTCCGTATACGGGCTGCGGCAGGCGGTGTTGATCGAGCAGCGGCGGCGGTATGCTCAACCGGCAGTAGCTTGTTCGCCTGCTGGTGGAATTTTGTGTGTGATGATGAATGGATCGGCGTGGATTTCCCGCAGCGACGCGCCGGCAAGAAAGGCCTTGCGCTTGGTGTCCTTGACCATGTCCGGGTGCCCGCAAAGATAGACGCGCATGCCGGCCAGCGACTTGACCGACTGCAACGCCACCTGTTCGGCGCGGCCCGCGGCGTAACCCGCGCGCGCCGGCTCGGCCGATACGCAGGGAATATAGCGGAAGTTCGCATGTGCCTCGGCAAGATGACGCAACTCGTTGACGAGATACAGCCCGTTGTGGCTGCTGCTGCCGTGGAACAGCAAGATCGGGCCGGCGTGACCGTGGTCCAGCGCGTCACGCAACACACCATACAGTGGCGACAGGCCGCAGCCGGTGCCGATCAGCAGCAGGCCCCGTTGCCGGTTATCCGGCACGTAACAACACTCGCCGTGCGGGCCTTCGATCAGTAGTCTTTCGCCGGGCAGGACATGGTCATGCAGCCACGTCGAGACCCTGCCGTTCGGCAGGCGGCGCACGTGGATCTCGATGGCTTCGTGGTATTGCGGCAGACTCGCGATCGAGTAGCTGCGTACTTCGCCGTCCGCTTCGCGGCATACGTTGATGAACTGGCCGGCGCGGAATTCGAACGGCTGTTCCGGCCGCAGGCGCAGGCGGATGATACCGGCATTGAGATGATCCTTGAGGATCACCGTCGCGGGAATACGCTGCAGCACTTCGTCACCGGGTAATGCCACCGTCAGGTCGCCCGTCGGCGTGCATACACACGGCAGAAAGTAGTTGTTGTCCTGCAATGACGGTTTCAGGCCTTTCTGCGCGTCGTGCGGCGGCTGGCCCGTGATCGCGCGCATCATGCACGTCTGGCAAATACCGCTGCGGCAAGAGGTGGAAACGGAGACACCATGCCGTTCGAGGCAGTCCGTTACCGTTTCGTTACCGTGGCAGGTGTACTGTGCGCCCTGAAAGGTAATGACCGGCATGGTGCTCCGCTTCCCGGGGGTAATCAGCGACCCAGGACGTCGTTACGGGTGGACTCGGCGATCTTCGCGGCTTCCGCGATCAGCTCGTCCGGGACATGCAGTTCCTTGAGGGTCGCGCCGAGATTTTCGACAACGGCATCGAAGTGCGTGTCGTTCAGGCCCATCTTTACCAGCTGGGCATGTCCGGCGCGCATATCCTTGCCGGAGTAGTTGCTTGGTCCGCCGAAGGCCAGCGTCAGAAACGCCTTCTGCTTCGCTGCCTGTTTGTCCATGTCGACGTCCGCAAAGAACTTGTTGATGCGGTCATCGCTCAGTACCTTGCGGTAAAAGATATCCACCGCCGCGTCGACCGCTTTTTCTCCGCCCAGTTTGTCAAACAACGTCTTGCTCATTTGTTTCTCCGGATATTGCGATTATCTTTAAAGATATATACTTAATAAATGTTATATAGGTGGCTTCGGCAAGTCAAACCAAACCTTGCGAAAGCGGTTGTTTATTTAAGAGATTCCTGAGAATCCCGCTCGGATATCGCGGCCGCAGCCGCCGCGTCGGATAGCGTGCTGCCAATGGCCTTGCCGCGTCACAATGGCGCGCTATTGTCATTCATTAGCGGCGTGTAAACACCGCTCGCCCGTCGCGATGCGTGATCGCAGCGCCCCGGCCAGACCGGATCGATGACGGCGGATGCGGCGGCGCCGTGGCATAATGGGCGGGCGTTGTCCATGTCGCTGCCGCGGCGGTATTGCAGGTCGACATTAACCGCGGTGTGGCGACTCAACAGGTAACCGATAACAATGAAGAACAAGACACAAGACGTACTTGTCGGCATCGTCATGGGATCGCGTTCTGACTGGGCGACCATGGAGCATACGGCGCAGACGCTCGATCAACTGGGCATCGCCCATGACGTGGCGATAGTCTCGGCGCACCGGACGCCGGACCGGTTGTTTGAATATGCGGAAGCGGCGCGGGGGCGCGGCATCGAGGTGATTATCGCCGGCGCGGGCGGCGCCGCGCATCTGCCGGGCATGCTCGCGGCGAAGACCCCGGTGCCGGTGCTCGGTGTGCCGGTCCAGTCGCAGGCGCTCAACGGCCTGGACTCCCTTTTGTCGATGGTCCAGATGCCGGCGGGCGTGCCGGTAGGCACGCTGGCGATCGGCAAGGCGGGTGCCGTCAATGCGGCATTACTGGCCGCGGCCATCGTGGCCAACAAGCATCCGCGATTCGCGAGCGCCCTGGATGCCTACCGGCAGCAACAGACGGAAGGTGTGCTGGAAAATACCGATCCGCGCGACACGCCGTCTTGATCGCGCGTGCAGGTGGTGACGAGTTTGACGGGCGAATCCTGGGAAGTTAATCGGCGTGTGAAGATAGGAATTCTCGGCGGCGGACAGCTCGGGCGTATGCTGGCGCTGGCCGGGTATCCAATGGGCCTGACATTTACGGTGCTTGATCCGGCCGCGGACGCATGCGCCGGCCAGGTCACGCGCCACCTCGTCGAAGGATTCGATAACGACACAGCGCTGGCCGGGCTGGCCGCCGATGCGGATGTGGCGACGTTCGAGTTCGAAAACGTGCCGGTCGCGGCGGTGCGCAGGCTCGCGGACCGGCTGCCTGTTCATCCGTCGGCGGATGCGCTTGAAGTCTTGCAGGATCGGTTGACGGAGAAGCGGCTGTTTCAGGCGCTCGGCATGCCGACCGCGCCGATAGTCACCGTCGATACGCGCGACGATCTGGTCGCCGCGACCGGCAGCGTCGGGTATCCCGCCATCCTGAAGACGCGCCGGATGGGTTATGACGGCCGCGGGCAATATCTGCTGCAAGGTGCGTGGGACATTACCCCCGCCTGGCAACGGCTCGGTGGCAGTCCGCTGTTGCTGGAGGGATACGTCGATTTTCGTCGTGAAGTATCGCTGGTTGCCGCGCGCAGCGTGTCCGGCGACACGGTGTTTTATCCGTTAACCGAGAACACGCATCGCGATGGCATTCTGCGGACGTCGCGCGTCATCCATGACACCGTGTTGCAGGCGTCGGCGGAGCGGCACGTTCACGCATTGATGCAGCGGCTGGATTACGTCGGCGTGCTGGCGCTGGAGATGTTTGACAAGAACGGCGTGCTGATCGCGAACGAGGCGGCGCCCCGTGTGCATAATTCCGGGCACTGGACCATCGAGGGGGCGGTGACGAGCCAGTTCGAAAATCATTTGCGCGCGATCCTCGATTGGCCGCTCGGTCGTACCGACGCGCGTGGTTACTGCGCGATGGTAAACCTGATCGGGGCATTGCCGGACTGGCGCGAACTGCTGGCGCTCCCCGGTGTGCATGCGCACCGTTACGGGAAAGGCCCGGCGCCCGGCCGTAAACTGGGCCATGTCACGATAGTGGCGGATACGGAATCGGTGGGCGATGATCTGCTCGCGGCAGTGATACGATTGGTGGCGAACTAGCTGCGGCAGCCGCCTGTTCGTAAAACATCGCTGGCGGTGACGCACCGGTGGGCAGGCCGATGAAACAGTGTCGCAAGACCCGCTGCGGGACGGGCTTGAAAAGTTTTCTGTGGCCGGTATTGTACGGCAACCATTGGCAACAACCGGGAGGCGCTGCACCCAATGATCTTGTTCACCATGCTCGGGCGATACCTGAAGAGCGGGATGCCAGTTGCCTGTCTGCGTTTGTTCAGCATTTTGTGGCTGATTACCCCGGGGCTCCTTTACGCGGAAGCGGTACCGCCCGGTCCGGCAGGCAGCCCGCCCACCGCGACCGATGCGATACTCATCGAGGCCGGCGCGTTCGTTATGGGGAGTAACAGGGTCGACAAGGACAAGCAGGGCGGTGAGTTTGGGGTCAACAAGCCGTGGTATCTGGATGAGCACCCTGAACATCGTGAAACGGTTCAGGCGTTTCTCATCGACCGGTTCGAGGTGACCAACGCCCAGTACGCCGCCTATGCACGCGCGCAGAAGGCGGATGTGCCGCCGTACTGGATGAAAAACGGCTACCTGCTCGCACTGGCGCGGGAGCAACTGCCGACCGAGTCGGAGGATCGACTGCGGCGCCTCGTCACCGAAATATTCAAACTGGATGTCGATACCAGCGCACTCGACAAGACGCAACTGGAGGCGTTGATCGGTCTGCGTCTGCGTTATCTGGATAATGTGCCGGTGGTGAGCGTGACATGGTTCGAGGCCGACGCCTATTGCCGGTCGCGGGGCGCACGGCTGCCGACCGAGAAGGAGTGGGAGCGGATCGCGCGCGGCGTCGATGGCCGCGAGTTTCCGTGGGGTAACGACTGGAAGGCAGGCGTCAGTCACACCGGCGAGAATCCGGACTATGACGACGTCGCACCGGTCGATGCGTTTGCGACGGACGTGACGCCGGAAGGCGTGCGGGATATCGCCGGCAACGTCTCCGAGTGGGTGGACGACTGGTACCAGCCGTATTCAGGCTCGGATTTTCAGTCAACGGATTTCGGTGAGACCTTTAAGGTATTGCGCGGGTCGAGCTGGAGCGATGGCGCCGTCCACTATAATCTGCAGCTGTTTCAACGCAGCGCCTACCGGTTCTATCTGCCGCCCGATGGTCGCTATGAAGATGTGGGCTTCCGGTGCGTCACGGATGCCGGCCGGGCTGACAAGTCATCATAGTGCCGGCGACATCCCGCACCGATTGCGGCTGCTGTCGGATGGGCGTGAACGCCGATCTGACGGCAGCGGGCGAAGTACTGTCCAGTTTTCCGGAGGTATCATGAAGCGATGTCTGTGGGCGGGTTTGACCGCTGCTGTCATGAGTGGCGCATTTTCCCCGGCCCATGCGCTCGACGATATGTTGCTCGCGGCGCAGATCGATACGCTCAAACGGATGACGGCGCTCGGCAGCCGTTGCAGTGATCGACTCGACATCGATGGCAAGGCCGCTGCTACAGGCGGCGTGTGCGGCGAATATGCAGAGAAATTCCATGCGCTGTGGCAATCAAGAAGCGGGCTGGATGCGCAGATCAATGATCTTGTCGCGCCCTATCGAAATGGTGGCAAGGCCTGTGACGGCCCGTGCGCCGATGTGCTGGTGCGGATCGATCAGTTAAAAACGACGGTGATCTACTACCTCGACTACATCGATTTTCTGAAGGACATGTAGCTTCGTTGCCGACCGAACCGGCAGGTCGTATCAGGTTTATGGGCACCGGCGTGGCGGATCAGACGTATCCGATCGCGCGTGTACCGGGCAACCGCGACGTTCGACTATCTGCCGCGGGGGTCAGGCGATGGTGTTATCGTCCTTGTCGTCTTCCTTCAGTAAATCCTCATCCGAAACGACTTCTTCTTTGATCGAGTCCAGAATGCCGTCGCGTGTTTCCTGGAAATTGTTAACAGTGCGGCCGATGGCGTAGCCCACCACCACCAGACCGGCGCTCACGAGTAATCGAGCAATCATCTATTATCTCCTCGGCTTGAATCCGTATCCTGGTGCGATTGTAACCGCAAAGGTGGTATCACGGTATAAAGAAGCGAATACGGCCGGTCGAGCCGGTGCTCAGTCCGCCGCGCGCCGGTCCTCGCTGCGGTTGCAGTGCATTCTTGAATTCGATTGCCCGATACCGGAGGCGTCAAATGGTGCGCGTCAACAGAACTAAAAACCATTATCATCGCGTGCGGCCGTGCTACCATTTGCCCGTTTATTCGACAATATTACCCCGGCGCTGCAGGGCGATAACCGGATGAGCCGGCGATATGTGTAGGCAGTGAGCGGATGCCGACATTTTTTATCTCTCCTTATAGAAAACGGGCTCCGGCCTTTCGACTGGTAGCAGCGTCTGGTTGTACGAGGTGTCGAGTGCCACGGATTTCCGCCAGTTTATCCGGCGAGGATGCGGAAGATGCTGAAGGCCGATCCGGATCGGCAGCGCAGCGGCGAAATGCACACCTGGTCGAGGGTGCGATGCGAACAAGCGCAGCACGCCACGAGGCAAGTCCCGGCGTTACCGCCGCCCGGATGGCCGCATTGAGAATTAACAAGAGGCAGGTGCATGGAACTTGAAGAGCTTTTCGAGAACAATCGCCGCTGGGCTGCGTCAATGGTCGAGCAAGACGCAGATATTTTTTTAAAGTTATCGCGACAGCAGGCGCCTCAATTTCTATGGATAGGCTGCTCGGACAGCCGGGTACCGGCCAACGAAATCGTTGACCTGTTACCGGGCGAGCTGTTTGTGCACCGCAATGTTGCCAACATCGTCGTGCACACCGATCTGAATTGCCTGTCCGTTATCCAGTATGCAGTCGATGTGCTTAAGGTCAGTCACGTGATTGTCTGCGGGCACTACGGGTGCGGCGGTGTGCAGGCGGCCATCAGGAACAGCCGACTTGGTTTGATTGAAAACTGGTTGCGCCATGTGCAGGACGTGCGTCTCAAGCATGATGCGCATTTGTGTACGATCAAGGACGAGACGCCTCTGATTAAGCGGATGTGCGAGCTGAACGTCATCGAGCAGGCGGTCAGCGTGTGCCAGACCACCATCGTGCAGGACGCCTGGGCGCGCGGGCAGTCGCTTACTGTCCACGGGTGGATTTACAGCATTGAAGACGGTTTGCTGCGAAATCTTGGGATATGCGCCTCCAATATGGAAGAGCTTACCGCCTGTTACCGCGCGGCGATCGGCTCAAGTCCGGCGGGGCAGTACTACGCGGTTACAGTGTGAGTTGTCCGGCCCGGTGGAGGTCCCCGCCGCTCCTGCACATGCTGCTGCTGGAGAGGAATTCATGTCGCGCCGTGAACATTGATCGAAGGTGTGGATGGCAATAGGCACTTTGTTAGGGAACCTCTGATTGATTCGTCATTCCGGGCGGAGCGTAGCGGAGACCCGGAATCCAGTGCTTTCGAAACAGTGTGTTGCTGGATTCCCGCGAAGTTTATGCTCGGAGGGTACGGGAATGACGAAAAGGTGATTAATCAGAGGTTCCTTAGAGCGGCGGCGAGCGCGCATGGGCGCGGTCAAAAACCGTAACGGCTTTCGCGGGCGGCCGCGCTTATTACCCTCCTCGACTACGTAAACAAGGTCTTCCGGTGCACGCTGCGGCTGTTTTATATCAACCTTCCCGCAGTGTCGCAGTGCTGCGGTTTCAACGACCGCTTATAGCTTGCCTGACCGCGATTGCCGATCGCGCGGCATTTTTCAGTCGTGGCTGCCACGGACTTGGCCCCGCTGCTCTGCCGGTTACTGTCGCAAGAATAAGCGATTGCGATCACATTGTGACGCTGCGCCTTGTTGGTCGTGCTGTTTGAGCGTATAAAAGAATGAGTCGTATCGAGTGCGGTTGTTCCTGTGTCCTGCCGGCTGGAAACGTAGGGCGGGCGCATCGGTAGCCGCGTCGTATATCGATACGACGGGTCAGCCTGCTGTTGTTGCAGGCGTGCCCGACGCTTTCGGTTCCGCCAGGAGGAAAGCGATGGTCTGGAGCTCGGTCCTCGTGATGACCGGTATCGATCTGGCTATCATTCTGGTAGCGGTTTACGTGTGGTTCCTGCTGCTCCGTTATCGTCATAGTGTCCGTACTCTTGGCCTGGTGGCCGGCATGTATATTATGTTGGCCGGCCTTGGCTTCATCGCCTCTTTCCATCTGATTGATCTGTATTTGATGCTTGTCCAGCCTTCGTTGACCTCAACGGAGCCGGCGATGGCGTGGATGACGGCACTGCATCTGACATGGACCAGGATCGCTACGCTGCTGGGGGTTGCGGCGATCGGCGTTGGACTGGTGTTTCTCACTAAGCGCCTGATTCTGTCCTCGGTGAAAATGCTGGGTTCGCTGGAAACGGCCAAACGTGAACTATCCAGCGAGTTGGCCGCAAGACAGCAGGTGGAGGCCTCGCTACGAAAAAGCAACGACGAACTTGAAGTCCGTGTGGCGGAGCGCGCCGACGAACTCTTCGTCGTGAGCAAGCGGCTTCAGGACGAGATTACGGAACGACGTCGATCCGAAGACTCACTGCGCAGCAGCGAGGAGCGTTTTCGCGTGCTGTATCACGAGAATCCGTCGATGTTCTTCACCGTGGACAGCGCGGGCAGTCTGCTATCCGTCAATCAGTTCGGCGCCGATGTTTTGGGATATGCAGTTGAGGAATTGATTGGCACGAGTGTCGCGGAGATATTCCGGCGCGAGGATCGGGAGCTGTTCCGCAGTTGCCTCGCGAATTGTTTTGAGGAGCCGGGTGTAGTTCATCAGGCCGAGATTCAGGCGTCCGATCGCCGCGGATGTTCGCTCTGGCTCAAAATGATCGGCCGGGTAATAGTGGAACGTTCCGGGCAGCGCGTCGGTCTGATTGTCTGCGATAACGTCACTGATTTGCACCAGCTGTCGCAGCGACTGTCGCATCAGGCCAGCCACGATGTATTGACCGGGCTGGTCAATCGCCGGGAGTTCGAGCGGCGTCTCGGCCGCATCCTGAATGCGGCGCAGCAGGAGACCGGGGAATACGCGGTATGTTACCTGGACCTCGACAAGTTCAAGTACGTCAACGATACCTGCGGGCATGCGGCCGGCGACGAGTTGCTGCGTCAATTGGGTAATGTACTGCGCAAGCGTATCCGGAAGCGGGATACCGTCGCAAGGCTGGGCGGTGATGAGTTTGCGGTACTGCTGGAGCATTGTGCCGCGGCTCAGGCGCGTCGTTTTGCCGACGAGCTTTGTCAGGCGATTGGCGACTTCCGGTTTGTCTGGGAAGGACAGGAGTTTGCTATCGGCGTCAGCATCGGTCTCGTGTCCCTCACGTCCGAAAGCAAGACGCTCGATCAGGTAATGGGCGATGCTGACAAGGCATGTTATATGGCGAAGGAGCAGGGGCGGAATCGCGTGTACGTCGCGGAGCATCTGTCCCGGACGCGCAATGTTCAGCGTGACGCGAATCACTGGTATGCACGGTTACAGCAGGCGTTGAAGCATGATGAATTCCGCCTCTATCAACAACCGATCTTTCCGATGCGGATGAGCCAACAGACCCGGCAGCACTACGAGGTGTTATTGAGGATGGTCGACGCATCGGGAAGTATTCTGCCGCCTGGAGCATTTATTCGGTCCGTCGAGCGACTGGGACTGGCGCCGGCGGTTGATCGCTGGGTCGTTTCACATGTGCTCGAGTGGCTCGCGCTGCATCCTGAGCGGCTGGATGCTCTTTACATTGCGTCGATAAACCTTTCCGGAATCTCACTTTCAGACGACGATTTTCTCGGGTTTCTGCGCGAGCAGTTGACCACGTACCGGCATCTGGCGGAAAAGATTTGTTTTGAAGTCACGGAAGCCGCAGCGATATCGACACCGGAGCGAACGGCGCGTTATATGGGTGTGCTGCGGGATCTCGGCTGTCATTTTGCGCTCGATGATTTCGGCAGCGGCGCCTCGTCGTTCGAGTACCTGAAACGGCTTCCGGTGGACTTCATCAAGATCGACGGGATGTTTGTCAGAAACATCGCTCGGGATTCCGTCGATTATCTGATGGTGAATTCTTTCCACGAAATTGCGGAAACGATGGGCAAGCAGACGATTGCAGAATGTGTCGAGAATCAGGACATCTATGAGAAGCTGTTTGAAATAGGTATTACCTATGTGCAGGGCTTTGGCCTGGCCGAGCCCCGCCCGCTGTGTGGCGATCAGGAGAGCGAGCCGGTGGCAGCATTAGCATTAGCTGCCGGATAACCGGTTATCTGCATCGGCTGGTCATAGAGATTTCGACGGATCACACCGCACTGTAAGCGCGAGCAGCGGGCCGACCCCGCCGGCGCGTCGCTTCGTTCGTCGGCTATAATGCACTCCTCCCAGGGGCGTGGCGGCATTTCTCGTCAGGGATAGGGGGTTTTTTTGATATGCAGATATTAAGTGGAGCGATATGAAACGAATTCGAATGGCGCGATATGCGCGATTGATTTTAATCGGGTGCGGAATGACCCTGGCGGGGTTGCTGGCGGTTGGCGCTGTTGCAGTGGCTGCCGACATGCTTGAGCCGGTGTTGAAGGATCGTGGCAAGCACTTTCAGACGGAGGGCAAGGTGGTACCGGTTGAAAAGGACGGTATTCACGACCCGGTCAATGCGTCTGTCGGTTACCTGCAACCGCCGCACGTCGCGATGACGGATTTCCCGCGTGATAGTGCCGGGTTGACTAACTGGGTGGAGACTGTCGACAAGGGCCTGATCGCCCCCCGCGCCGATTTGTTGGGACACGCGCAGATGAAGCTGCTGGATACCGACATTATCTTTGCCGACACCGGAGCGATGCCCAAAGTGCGGTTTCCGCACAAGGCGCACACGGAGTGGCTGGACTGCTCCAATTGCCACCCGGCTATTTTCAAGCAACAGAAAGGGACGAGCAACATCGCGATGACCGATGTTCTTCAGGGTCAGTATTGCGGTGTGTGTCACGGCAAGGTCGCATTTGCGCCGACGTTGAACTGCATGCGCTGTCATTCCGTACCATAAGCCAGATGGGGCCCGGTGCGTCACTGTAAGGCAGGACAGGCGTTGGCAGGCCCCTTGCCTGTTTCTTTTAATGCCGTGTCAGGTGGCGACGCGCATACGCTGAAGATCGCGGTAGGTATGCCGGCCAGGGGGTAGCGCCGGAGCCCGTTTACGGTAGCGGTCGGCCAGTGCGCTGATAGAGACGGTTCGCGCCGGGATAAACAAACCGTGGCAATTGGTCGATAACTAGAATCGAGCCGGGCGGGTAGCGTTGGCGGCTGGTGGTCAGCCGTGCGTGCCGCCAATCCGGTTTTTCATAAGAGATTGTTAACAAAAAGGTTTATTATGTGGTGCGTATCCTTGGCGAACCGGGTGGGGCTTTCGGACTACCATGATCCCGGGGTCTCCGGGTCGTCGAGGTTCGCGGTCAGCGCACGGGCTAGAAGGGATTTGGGACAATGAACAAAGTCGTAGTGGCCGTCGTCGTTGCCGCCGCGGTCCTGATTGCAAGGTATTTTAAGCAGCCGCCCGCTCGGAAACGCCCTCAAAACGGCGTGCCCCGACAGGCCTCCCGGCCGTCGCCACCGCGACAAAAAGAACCCGATCGAAAGGCGGATATCTATTTCCTGCCGGTTGGTCCGCTGCCACGCCGTCACCTGGCGGCAGTGGAAACGTATTTCCGTACGCACACCCGGTTGAACATTGCAGTGTTACCCGTAGTGCCGGTGTCGCCTGAAATGCTGGACAGCCAGCGCAATCAATTGGTCGCCGAGAAGGTCATCACCGCAGTATTGGGATCGTTGCCGAAAATCACGATGAACCCGCGTGCCGTCGTTATCGGCATCACCCCGATGGACCTGTTTACGCTGGAGCAGAACTGGAAGTATATCTACGCCAAGCGTGAAGGCTCGCATTGCACGGTTATTTCCTCTGCGCGTATGACGCTCGATGCAGCAGGGAATCGCACGGATGAGGCGACTTATCTGGCGCGAATACGGAAGATGGTCGCCAAGACCATCGGTCTGCAATATTACGGTCTCGACACCAACTGGGATCACGCCAGCGTCATGTATGGCAATGTGCATGGCATGCCGGATCTGGACAAGATCAACGAAGATACGATAAGCCGCGATATCCTGACGCCCGGCGAGCGTCAGCGTCAACAAACCCGACCTGTCTAGGCGGCACGTTAATCCGCCGCAAAAGCCGCCTGAAATTTCTGTTATTCGTTACCGGCAGATGATATTCGGCTGCCGTCAAAGACATCGCTGTGGTACCGTTCGCGGATGTTGATCGAAGAGATCCCTGTTGCGCTGTTAGTGCTTGTTTTGTTGACGGCCGTTCTGTACTCGTCGGTGGGTCATGGCGGTGCGTCGGGCTATATCGCCGCGATGGCGCTATTCGGTCTCTCCCCTGCGATCATGAAACCCGCGGCGTTGACGATGAACGTATTTGTAGCCGGCTTGGTACTGGTGCGCCTGGTGCGTGCAGGCCATTTTAACTGGCGACTTTTTTTGCCGTTTGCGCTTGCGTCGACGCCGCTGGCGTACCTGGGCGGCGCATGGACCATCACTGACACTTCCTATCGCGCTGTCGTCGGTGTCGCGTTGCTCGTCGCCGCACTAAGATTCCTGGTCAAAATTGAATACGACGGTGAGGTCCGTTCGCCGGCGCTATGGGTATCGCTACCGGTCGGCGGGCTGCTCGGTTTTGTGTCCGGCCTGACCGGCGTTGGTGGCGGGATCTACCTCAGCCCGCTGTTGTTGCTGTTGCGCTGGACGACCATGCGCACCAACGCGGCGATTGCGGCCGCTTTTATCCTCGTTAACTCGCTTGCCGGCCTGGCCGGCCATGCAGTAACCGGCGCGACCTGGCCGCCGGGGCTGACGTGGTATGTCGGCGCGGCTGTCGCCGGCGCCGTGATCGGTTCGGAGTTTGCCGTTCGGCGGTTCTCGCCGATGATGTTGCGCAAGGTGCTGGGGGTAGTTCTCGTCATCGCCGGCGCAAAGATGTTGTATACCGCGTAGTTACCATCGCGAGATGATAAGACCGCGACGGTGGGCAGGTGTGTGGTTACGGTTAGGTGTTTTCCGCCTGGCGGGTGACATCTACCACCAGAACCAGCTTCTGGCCCGGCTGCAGGTGTTTGGTTTTGTCGAGCGAGTTCCAGCGCACCAGATCATTGAGATTGACGTTGAATTTCTGTGATATACCGGCCAGCGAGTCACCGCGCCGCACCGTGTAATTAATCCGCTGCTGGGTTGACGGCATGCCCGGCGCCGCCGCCGTTTTGACGCTGGACCAGACGACCAGTTTCTGGCCGATACGCAACGTGTCACGCGGTGCGATGTTGTTCCATGACGCCAACTGGTTGACCTCGACCTTGTGTTTGCGCGCGATATCCCAGAACGTATCCCCCGGCTTTACCACATAGGCCACCTTCAGGCCGGTTCTGCTGGACGTATTCTGCCGGGTTACCAGTCGCTGGCGTTCGCTGAGACTGTAGCTCGCCAGGCTGCGTGTCGCGACCGGAATGACCAGGTTCTGGTCGGCGTGAATGACATGGCCGTCCAGTTTGTTTACGTCCTTCAGCACCTGCACGGTAGTGCTGTACTTCTGCGCAATCTGGTTTAACGTCTCGCCGCCGCGGATCCGGTGCAGCTCCCATCGGATGCGTTTTTCCGGCGGTAGCTGCGCCAGCGCGGATCTGAATCGCTCGCCTTTTTCGACCGGCAGAACCAGCATGTGTGGCCCATCCGGATCAGTTGCCCAGCGATTAAATCCCGGATTCAGGCGATACATATTTTCGAGCGATATGCCGGATAGATCGGCCGCGAGCGCGAGATCGATTTGTCTGCCTGTATCGACTGTCATGATGGACGCCTCGTTCGCTATCGACCGCAACGTGATTCCGTAGTGCTCCGGTTGTTCGATGATGGAAGACACGGCAAGCAGTCTCGGCACATAAGTGCTGGTTTCCGCAGGCAGGCTCAGCGACCAGAAATCCGTAGGCTTGTTTTTCGCGATATTGGCCTTGATCGCATTCGTGACGGTTCCGGCGCCGGAATTGTACGCGGCAAGTGCCAGCAGCCAGTCACCATCGAAGGTTTCGCTCAGTTTCTGCAAATAGCGCAACGCAGCATCCGTTGAAGCGATAATGTCGCGGCGTCCGTCGTACCACCAGTTTTGCTTCAGGCCGTAGAGTTCACCGGTGCTTGGAATAAACTGCCAGATTCCCGCGGCGCGGCCGTGTGAATAGGCCAACGGCTGGAAAGCGCTTTCGATGATCGGCAGCAGCGCGATTTCCATCGGCATGCCGCGTTTTTCGACTTCCTCGACAATATGGTAAAGGTAGGGTTCGGCGCGCTCCGCGACCCTGTCAAGATACGCGACGTGTTTGGTGAACCATTGACGTTCTGCTTCGACACGCGGATTCCCATAATCGACCAGCGCGTATCCGCCACGAATGCGTTGCCACAGATCGACCTCGATAAGGGTAGGTACCGGTTCGGTGGCGTCGTATTGAAGGAGTTCATCCGCGGGTATCGCCGCAGCCGCGGCAATCGTGTCAGCGCCCGTCGTCGGTGACGGACCGGCATCGCCGAGCGTGGTAACGTCGTCACTTGAAGGGGACCCATGCGCGGGTTTGCTGGTCGATTCAGCCGGTGGTGTCGCGGCCCGGTGTCCGGGGGCGGCGCAACTGCCGATGACGGTGCAGACCAAGCCCAGTAGGATTGTCCCGGCCAGACGGTGATGACGGCTCTTTTTCATGGCGATCATGGTATGGATTACCCCATAGGTGGTCAACGACAAAGTGGCCCGCTGGACGTTTTTGTATCGCGCGACACGTTCTTATCGGCGCCATCGATCCGGATTTGAACGAGTCTGAGCACATTGCGGGCCCGGGCGTCGGGAGCTAGGGCACTAAAAACAAAAGAAAATTCAGAACCAGTCTTTTCTGCTGCGAAGTGCAGCGAATACCTGGTCGGCCGACTCCGGGGGTGTGTCGGCGAAGGCTCTTGCCGCCGCTCGGACATCAGGCTCGTCACAGCGCAGGAACGGATTGGTGCGTTTTTCCTCGCCTATCGTTGAAGGTATCGTCGGGAGATTATTGCGGCGTAACCGGTTGACCGCGGCGATGCGGGTCCGCAGGTCAGCATTGTCCGGTTCTACGGCAGCCGCGAAGCGCAAGTTGTCCTCGGTGTATTCGTGCGCGCAGTAAACCTGGGTTGTCTCCGGCAGACGGGCGATTTTTTGTAGAGAACAGTACATCTGTTCCGGTGTTCCTTCGAACAGGCGTCCGCAGCCACCGGCGAACAAGGTATCTCCGCACAACAGCGTGTTGTGCCCAAAAAAAGCGATATGCCCTGCGGTATGGCCTGGCACATCGAGTACGGTGAATTCCATTGAGGTCGATGGAACGCAAATTCGCTCGCCGTCGCTCAATCGCCGGGTGACCGCGGGAATGCTTTCCCGAGCCGGGCCCAGTACGGGGACCGGGTATCGGGCGAGTATGTCGCCAATACCGCCGGTATGGTCATGATGATGATGTGTGATCAGAACGGCGACCGGCGTCAGCGCATGGTGTGCCAGCGCGGCCAGCACCGGTTGCGCATCGCCGGGGTCGACAATTACGGTCCGGTTAGCCGCATCGTGTACCAACCATATATAATTATCGCGAAAGGCCGGAACAGCAATGGCGTTGATCATGGTGGGTGACCGGGAGTCCTCGTGACGGGGGGCATTATATCAGCGTGCTACGGGCCGAGAGGCGAAAATTGCGATTGTGGACATAAGACGCTGGTTCAAAAACAGCCATTTCTGCACCGGTCGTGCCGGATTACGCTTCTGGTATGGCGAGCCGCTGGGTCGTCGCCTGCTCGAAATCGAGCAGCGCAAGCTCGATGCGATCCTGCCGAATTTGTTTGGCTATCACCTGCTTCAGGTCGGGTGCATGGTCGACGAAGATCTGTTGGGTGCCAGCCGGATATCGCACCGTATAGTGGTCGATGTCATCGACGGCAAGCCGGTTGCTTCCATCAGCATGCAGGGACAACCGGAGCGCCTGCCGGTCGCCTCGGACAGCGTCGATGTGGTGGTGTTGCCGCATACGCTTGAGTACGAGGCGGATCCTCACCAGGCATTGCGAGAGGTTGACCGTATCCTCATACCGGAAGGGCACGTTGTCATCCTCGGCTTCAATCCGTGGAGCTTTTGGGGTCTGAGACGGCTGTTCCGACGGCGTCGCTACAATACTTATCCGTGGTGCGGACGGTTTCGCAGCCTGCCGCGCATCAAGGATTGGCTGTCGCTGCTGGGTTTCGATATCGTCATGACGAGTGGGTATTTCTTTCGGCCGCCGATTCAGCACGACGCGGTGATGCGACGTCTGCGGTTTATCGAAACCGCCGGGGCGCGATGGTTTTCGATGCTCTCCGGCGCCTATCTGCTGGTTGCCAAAAAGCGGACATCGACGCTGACACCGATCCAGCCACGCTGGCGTCCGCGCCGGAGCCTGATCGGCGCCGAAATGCCTGAGCCGACCACGCGTAATGGATCCTGTTTGGATGCCGATGAGGGTTGAAATTTTCACCGATGGCGCGTGTCGCGGCAATCCGGGGCCCGGTGGCTGGGGCGCTGTGCTACGGTATAGCGGGCATGAAAAAACCTTGTCCGGTGCCGAGCCGGATACGACGAACAATCGCATGGAGTTGATGGCGGCGATTTGTGCGCTGGAATCGCTCAAGAGAGGCTGCGCCGCGCGTATCACGACCGATTCGGAGTACGTCAAGAAGGGGCTAACCGAATGGCTGCCGAACTGGAAGCTCCGGGGATGGAAGACCGCCGCGCGCAAGCCGGTCAAGAATGCCGATCTCTGGCGGCGACTCGAGGCGGCTGCATCACGGCATGATATCGAATGGCATTGGGTGCGCGGTCATACCGGGCATGAGGGCAATGAACAGGCGGACGCGCTTGCCAACCGGGCGATTGACGAGATGCAGCAGCGGTCGAACAGCCGGTAACTATCGGGAATACAGATGAGACAGATTGTTCTAGACACTGAGACCACGGGTCTGGACCCGGCCCAGGGTCATCGCATCATCGAAATTGGCGCGATTGAGATCGTCGACCGTCGTGTGACAACGCGGCGTTTTCAGCAATATCTGCAACCCGATCGCGAGATCGACGAAGGCGCGCTGGAGGTGCATGGCATCACTGATGCTTTTCTCGCGGACAAGCCGCGTTTTGGCGATATCGTTGATGATCTTCTGGAGTTCATCAAGGACGCCGAAGTGATCATTCACAACGCCCCGTTTGATATCGGGTTTATCAATCACGAACTGGCCTTGCTCAAGCAGGGGCGCAAGCCGTTCACCGACTATTGCACGGTGCTTGATTCTCTGGCGCTGGCGCGGCAACTGCACCCCGGGCAACGGAACAGTCTTGACGCGTTGTGCAAACGCTATCAGGTCGACAATTCGCAGCGTGAATTGCACGGTGCACTGCTGGACGCCGAGATTCTCTCCGACGTGTATCTGGCGATGACCGGTGGCCAGGCTACCCTCTCGCTGGATGGCAGGCTCACCTCCGCCGGTGTCGCGCAATCCGGGGTTCGTCGTGTCACGGCGGAACGGGCGCGCCTGCCGGTGATTCCGGCATCCGCGGAGGAAGAGGAAGCCCACCGGCACTATCTCGACAGGATCGCCCGTGAGAGTGGTGGTGTCTGCGTCTGGAAATTGCACTAGAATCAGGAATTTTCGCGAGTCGTATCAAGTTGTTGCGGCACTCGCCGATAACGTGAGGCGGATCAAATACTTCCTCAATACGATCCGATACAGTATCCGGACATTTTTATAGACGACAATTCAGGGGTGCAAGTCAATGTCAGGCCTCAAGAAAACATCCGACTGGCGGCAGTTCGAACGTGTACGGCCGCGCGAAGGGATCGAAAACGAAGTGACATTCAGGCTGGAAGCCAGCAATCGCGAGCACCGGCTGGTGCAAGTAACTGATGTATCCCACTTTGGTGCCGGCCTGAGGATTGCGGAGGCATTGGAAAACGGTACTCCGGCGCGCCTCGTCATGCATATCGATAACGAGCAGCATGCGGTCAGTGGTCATATCCGCTGGTGCCGGACGGATTCAGGATCAAGTAGCGGTCACGAATCTATGTATCACGTCGGGCTGTCATTCGATCCGAATGACATGTCGAGCAACATGATGTTTTTTGCAGTGCTGAGCCGTTACTGTTACCTGAACTGAGCCGGCTCCCGTCGTTCCGTTGTTATCTGTCGACGCCGCATCACAGCGGTTTTTGCATGATGTCGGCGTTCAGCAGCAGATGCACCCAGATGCTTGCTGCGTAGCCGAGCGCAATGGCCCATGTCCACTTCAGGTGAGCAAAGAAGGTGTAGACGCCGCGCGCCTGGCCCATCAGCGCCACGCCGGCAGCCGATCCTATCGAAAGCAGCGAGCCGCCGACGCCGGCGGTCAGCGTAACCAGCAGCCACTGACCCAGCGCCATATCCGGATTCATCGTCAGCACAGCGAACATCACCGGAATGTTATCGACAATCGCCGACAACAGGCCGACGGCGATATTGGTCTGCGTCGGACCAAAGCCCGTGTACATCGTTTCAGAGAGCACGGCGAGATAACCCAGCGCCGCCAGTCCGCCGACGCAAAGCACGACGCCGTAGAAGAACATCAGCGTATCCCACTCAACACGTTTCATTGAAATATAGATATCGAAAGGGCGTTGGCGCGGCTTGTATAGCTTCTGCGTCTCGGGATCGACAGCATCGGCCTCGAATTCCGCCACCGGGTTTGATTCCCAAGCCGAGCTTTCCTGCTTTCTAAGATAGAAGCCGAATATTTTTAACAGGCCGAGCCCGGTCATCATGCCGAGTGCCGGCGGTAAATGATAGAAGCTGTGGAAAGAAACCGTGATCCCGATCGTCGCGATAAACAGCCCGACTACGACCAGACCGCCGTGTTTAATGGGGAATTCATCGGCGATCGCTGTCGGCTTACCTTTCGGCAATGCCAGCGACATCAGAAATGCCGGGACAAACCAGTTAACGACGGACGGAATAAAAAGATCCAGGAATTCCCAGAATTGAACCACGCCCTTTTGCCACACCATCAATGTCGTGATATCGCCGAATGGACTGAACGCCCCGCCAGCATTCGCCGCTACGACAATATTGATGCAAGCTAACGAAACAAAGGCAGGATTCCCCGCGCCGACCGCCATGACAACCGCGCCCATGATCAGGGCTGTGGTGAGGTTATCGGCGACTGCCGAAATGAAAAAGGCCAGGATTCCGGACAGCCAGAAGATCGTGCGCAGCGAGAAGCCCGACGACACCAGCCAGCCTCGTAGCGCATTGAAGACATTACGTTCCTGCATCGTATTGATATAGGTCATCGCGGAGAGCAGAAACAACATCACCTCGCCGAACTCCAGAATATTGTGCCGGGCGAGTTCGCCTGCCGTCTCCTGGTCGCCATGGGCCGTGTACGCCATCGCCACCAGCAACCAGATCGCGCCCGCTGCGACGATGACAGGCTTGGATTTACGCAGGTGCAGAAACTCTTCGCTGATTACCGTCGCATACGCGATGACGAAAATTACGATGGCGACAACGCCGTTCCAGGTATCGGTGAGATTTATCTGAGCACCGGAACCGGTTTGGGCATAGGAAAGATTCGGGGTTGCAAAAAAAGATAGCGCGATCGTTATCGTCAGAAGGACAAGTGGCGGCATAAAGTCAGTTTCTTTTTGTCGATGGCACGAGGGAACGCATTCTCCCACGATGAACCCGTGTGGTCCAGGCGCCGCGATGCGGCAATAAATCTCCGGTTGGCAGGTCAGCTACAGGATACATGCCGAGTCAATCCGCGGCGGCCGCTGATTGTTGAATACCAGCCTCGTAACAATTTCTCAACAGATTCTCGGCAGCGGATCGTCCTCAAGCTCTTCAATGACACGTTGACCACCAATCCCGGTGGTCTGGATAACCTGGCGATGCGCACTGGTCACCCGGCCAATGATCCGCGCATCGTGTCCACGATCTGTCGACCGCCAGATCCGCAATGCCTCGGTCGCGCTCTCCGGCGCAACCACGGCGACGATCTGTCCCTCGCACGCGAGGTACAGCGGATCGTATCCGAGTATCTCGCAGACAGAACGTACCGATTCCCTGACGGGAACAGCGCTTTCGTCAATTACGGCACCGAAACCGGTCGCAAGACTTATCTCGTTCAGCACCGTGGCCAGCCCGCCGCGTGTCGGGTCACGCATGAAGCGCAGGCCGAACAGCGGTAACAATGCCTGTGCGAGCGTTAACACGCTGCGGCAATCCGACCGCACGTCGCCGCGCAGCCCGAACTGCTCGCGCGCCAGCATGACTGCGATACCGTGATCGCCGACCGGTCCGCTGACGAGAATCGCGTCGCCGTCGCGAATATTGTGAATAGCGGGAGCCAGTGACGCCGACCGTTGTCCGATACCGGTGGTCGTGATGTAAATGCCGCCGCCCTGGCCGCGCGGCACCACCTTGGTGTCGCCACAGACCACCTGCACGCCGGCTGCCGCTGCCGCGTTTGCAATGCTCTGCACGATACGCCGTAAGGTCTCCAGCGCGAAGCCCTCTTCGATAATCACCGCCAGCGACAGATACAGGGGCGTCGCGCCGGCAACCGCTAGATCGTTGACCGTGCCGTTGACCGCCAGCGAGCCGATATCGCCGCCTGGGAATTCGAGCGGCGAGACCGTGAATCCGTCGGTTGTCAGCATGATCTCGTGGTTGGCGGTATCGATCGGCAATGCGACAGCGTCGGCGCCGGTATCCAGTAGCGGACTGTTCAGCGGGGGGGCGAACACCTCGTCGATCAACTCGCGCATCAGGCGGCCGCCGTTACCATGGGCAAGTGTGATGTAAGACATGGTCCAGTCTATATCATGGCAAGTTCAGCATGGCCTGTGCCTCGATAACCTGCCCGAAGCACAGGCCGCCGTCGTTCACCGGTATGCGCTCCGGAAAATACGTACGAAAGTCATGTCGGTCGAGCAAGTGCATTGCCTGTTCCGTCAGGATACGGTTCTGGAACACGCCGCCGGCGAATCCGACGGCGAAATCGCCGTGACGGTCGCGAATCGCCCGCGCCTGCCGCAGGATCGTTTGCGCGAGCGTGGCGTGAAAACAGGCCGCGCGTTCGCCGCTGACTCGATGCGGATCGAGCAGCATCGGAACGAGTGCCGACCAGTCAGTGCGCATGATACCGTCGTCATCCATGGTATCTGCCAGATGAATCGGCGCCGCCTCGACACCGGTGGCCGCCGCTTCGAGCCGCATCGGCGCGTGGGCGTCATGACTGTTGCATAGAACCAGGCCGGTCAGCGCCGCCGACGCGTCGAACAATCGGCCAACGGCGCTGCTCAGCGGTGAGTTGAACCCTTGCGCAAACGCCGCGTTCAGCGCCGCGCTGTTTTCCGGCGCATCCGGCCAGTGCAGGCCGGTCTCCCGGCACAGTGACGCCGCGGTGCGCCATGGTTCGATGCCGGCCTTGTCGCCACCGGGCAGCTCGAAGCGACGCATGCTGGCGACCCGCCGCCAGGTGCCGGGCCTGCCGAGCAAGGCCTCGCCGCCCCACAGCGTGCCGTCCTCGCCATAGCCGGTGCCGTCCCAGGTAAACACCAGCCAGCGTGGTTCATTGCAAAACTCACCGGCAACGGCCGACGCATGGGCTTGATGGTGAAATACCTCGATGCACGGTTTACCGGAGCGCTTCGCCCAGCGTGTGCTCGCATAGCCGGGATGCGCGTCGCAGACGATTCGTGACGCATCGATATCGTACAGCCGCTGCAGGTCGTTAATCGTCTGCTCAAACACCTGCTGGGAGCGTAGCGAGCCGAGATCGCCGATGTGCGGCGAGATAACAACCCGGTTGTCCCATGCCAGCGCCACGGTATTCTTCATGTGCCCGCCGACGGCGAGCACCGCTTGCCGGATCGGGGTGGCAAGCAAAAGTTCCAGTGGCGCGTTGCCGCGCCCCAGCCGCAGCGGGCGTACTTTCGCGTTGATGACGCGGTACACCGGATCATCGGCAGGTCGGACAATCTCGCGGTCGTGGTGCAGGAACGCATCGGCGATGCCGGCGAGCCGTGTCTGGGCGTCTACGTTCACCGTCAGCACCGGTTCACCGCTGATATTCGCGGACGTGGCGACGAGTGGTCCGCCGAAGTCATTCAGTAAAAGATGATGCAGCGGGCTGTAGGGCAACATCACGCCGATTTCATGCAGTCCCGGCGCGATGTTGTCGGCAAGCGGCCCGCGTTCCTTTTGTTTCATCAGTACGACAGGCCTGGCCGGGCGCAGTGTATGTGTCGCCTGAACATCGTCGAATATCGCGGCATGGCGTACCCCGTCCAGTCCGTCCGCGCCGCGCATCGGAAACATGACTGCCAGCGGTTTGTCCGGGCGCTGCTTTCGCTGCCGTAACCGCGCGACCGCCGCCGCGTTCGTGGCATCGCAGAGCAAATGATAGCCGCCCACCCCTTTGACGGCGACGATTGCGCCGCGGCGTAACGCCGTTATCGCCGCCGCCAATGCCGCCTCGTCGCCGCCGGTCGTGAAACCGCCTTCCAGAAACCACAGGCGGGGCCCGCAGCGGGTGCAAGCGATCGGTTCCGCATGAAAACGCCGGTCCAGTGGATCGCGATATTCCGCCGCACAGTCAGCGCATAGTTCGAATGGCCGCATCGATGTGTTGGGACGGTCATAGGGTAGCGAATCTATCAGCGTGTAGCGCGGCCCGCACTGCGTACAGTTGATGAACGGGTGACGGAAACGCCGGTCGGCCGGATCATGCAGCTCGCCCAGGCAGTCATCGCACACGAAATAGTCCGGCGGAATATATACATCGTGGCCACGTTTATCCGCACTGCGCTTGATACGGAATATCTCTGACGCTACCGGCAGGGCAGCCTCGCGCAGGATCAGTCGCGGTATGGCCAGCGGCGGCGCGTTGTTCAGCAGTTCGTCGATAAACCCGTCGAGGCGATCGGCATCTCCCTGGGCGAGAATCTCGACACTGCCATGATGATTGCAGACGTGGCCGGAGATTCCGCAGCGCACCGCGGTGCGATACACGAACGGCCGGAAGCCGACGCCCTGTACGCGGCCACCGATGATGAGGCGTACGGCGGCGACGGTACCGCTACGCGGAAATTCGTTCTTGCCGAGATCAAGCGCGCGCTGCATCGATGTCTGGTTTTCTGCCGGTAGCGTCGGCACGCATGCCATTGGCCCACCAGATACGGCAGGCGCCCTCATCAGAAACCATGCACGGGCCCACCGGATCGCGCGGTGTGCATGCGCGGCCATACAGTGCACACTGTGTCGGGGATATTTTCCCGAGCACGACCGCCGCGCAGTCGCAGCCCGGCGGCATCTCACCGATGCGTTTACGCGCTTCTTTCGCGGGGTTATTCGCGGCTGTCGTTTTGCTAATAAACCGGCGACGTGCATCGTGCGCGGAGTACGCCGGCTGCAGTGTAAATCCGGATGCCGGTATCATGCCGATGCCGCGCCACTTCGCGTCGGTGACACGCATAACGCGAGCGAGTACCGACTTTGCCAGCGAGTTGCCGCCCGCCGTCACGGATTCCGGATAGCAGTTGTCGAGTGCCGGCTGCCGGCGGTGCAATTGCCCAAGTATCGAATGAAAGGCCGCGAGCAGGCTTGCCGGAGTAAATCCGGCAACGGCGCAGGGAAGGCCATGTTGTTGCGGTACAAACTGCCATTCGTCGGCGCCCATCACGGTCGCCACATGACCGGGGGCAACCAGCGCATCAAACGCCGCCTCGCCGCTGTCGAGCAACATCGCGACCGCCGGCCAGGTGAGTCGACCCGATAACAGAACGGAAAGATTGTCGGGCACGCCTTCGGCCAGCATTGCGGCGACCGGCGCCATGGTTGTCTCAAAACCGGCGGCGAAGAACACCACTTGCCGGTCAGGATGCGCGCGGGCAATGGCAGCGGCGGCCGCCGGTGTGGCGATCGGCTGAATCCCGGCGCCGGCGGCCTTCGCTTGTTCGAGCGAGCGCGGCTCGCGCTTCGGCACGTTAACGGGTACGCGCAGCATGTCACCGAACGCGACCAGCATCACGTCCTCGTTCAGCGCCAGTTGGATCGCGTCGTAGATATCCTCTTCCGGGCAGATGCAGACCGGACAACCCGGCCCGGGTATCAGCTCGATATCGTCAGGCAGGGCGGTACGCATGCCGCTGTGGGTGATGGTCCGTTCGTGACCGCCGCAGACGTTCAGAATGCGCACCTTGCCGGTACGCGGTAATGCCGCGATACGCGTCAGCCAGCTCTTTGCGTGATCGTGTGGCCCGGGCATCGTGGTTATCGGTTACTGCACCAGTTCTATGCCGACCAGTAACAATTCGTCGCCGTTCAACGGCCGCACCTTATGGTTGCCGCATGCGCCGCAGGCGAGACGTGCCGGATCCGCCGTCGACTCAGCGCCGCAAACTTCGCAGGCGACCCGCAGCGGCACCAGCTCCGTGACGATCGCGGCGCCGTCGGCAATGCTGCCCTGGCTGACGAGCGGCATGGCCCGTTCCAGCTCAGTAGCGCTGACGGCGGCCAGCGGACCGAGCCGCAGGCGTATCACGCGTACGCGACCGTTACCCTGCTGTTCGGCCGCCAGTGTCACCTGGCGCAGTATCGACCGGCATATCGAGAATTCGTGCATGGGATACTCCTCAGCGCAACATCTGCATCTCGTCGTAGAGATTCCACGACGCCTCGGCGTCTGCCGTGCTGACCTTCTGGATCGCGTAGCCAACATGCACCAGTACGAAATCGCCCGGCGCCAGCGCACGGTCCTGCAACAGATACAGACTGATCTCGCGTTCTATGCCTTTGGCATACGCAATCGCGATATATCCATCGATCGTGCGGATCTGCATCGGTATCGCGAGGCACATGATGGTTGAATAACGCGCTACGCTTCCGTTGAAGACTATGCAGCGATATTACCAAAAATTATCGCGCGGAGACCGATGGATTTGACTCCAGTATAGCGCCGTAGCACACTGACAACAGGCACTGGGAAGATGGATACTATCCTTGGTCCGGAGTGCATGAATAGCAACGAGAAAATCCAGGGCTGGATGCCGCGCGAGCGCTTCGATGAATTGTTTGGCGCGCTGTCCGCTCTTGGCTACACCTGCTACGGGCCGCAGGTACGTGATCATGCCATCGTCTATGCCCGAATCACCTCATCCGGTGAACTGCCACGCGGTGTCACCGATGCTCAGCAACCGGGTAGTTACCGGCTGACCCATAGCGAAGGCGGGCGATGGTTCGACTGGGCCAATGGACCACAGGCCTTGAAGCCACTGCTGTTCGCGCCACGCGAATCGTTGTGGCGCGTTGCACGTGATGCGCAGGGGCGGTTGAGCTTCACGCCGGCGGCTGAAAGGCCGGCGAAGATCGCGTTGATCGGTGCGCGCGCCTGTGATCTCGCCGCGCTGCGCCTGCAGGATCAGCATTTTCTCGAGGGTGCCTATGTCGACGAGGCGTACGCCGCGCGTCGCCGTAACCTGCTGGTCGTTGCTGTCAATTGTACCCGTCCGGCGAGTACCTGCTTCTGTGTGTCGACCGGCGACGGGCCGCGCGCGGCCAGCGGCTTTGATATTGCGCTGACGGAGCTTGATGACGGTTTTGTCGCGGAGGCCGGCAGTCCTGTCGGCGGCGAGATCCTCGGCACACTGGTGTTCGATGCTGCGAGCCGCGTTCAGGTCAAAGACGCGGACGAGGCGATAGCGCAGGGTGCACAGCAGCAGGTCCGGTCACTGCCATCGCGAAACCTGCGTGACGTGCTGTTTGACAATCTCGATCACCCGCGCTGGGACGACGTCGCGGCGCGCTGCCTGTCCTGTGGCAACTGTACCTCGGTCTGTCCAACCTGTTTTTGTCATCGAGAAACCGAGGAGCCGCAGCTCGACGGCACCGCCAGCGGGCATCTGCGCGAGTGGGACTCCTGTTTCACACAGGGTCACAGCTATATCCACGGGCTGACCGTGCGCGCCGCGACGCGCGAACGTTACCGGCAGTGGCTGACGCACAAGCTGGGCAGCTGGCACGACCAGTACGGGCGCAGCGGTTGCGTCGGCTGCGGTCGTTGCATCGCCTGGTGCCCGGTCGGCATCGATATCGCCGAAGAAGCGACGGCGCTGCATGGGGGCGGCAAATGACTGCGTCTCCGTACCTTCCTCTTGAGGCGCGTATTGCCGACCGGCACCAGGAATCCGACACGGTCTTTACGCTGGATCTCGAGTTGACCGATGCGATTGCACGCGCCGCTTACCGGTTCGAGCCGGGCCAATTCAACATGGTGTATCTGTACGGTGTCGGCGAGGTGGCCATCTCGATTGTGTCGGACCCCGATGACGAACACGCGCTGGGCCACACGATACGCCGTGTCGGGCGCGTGACCAACGGCATCGCCAAGCTCAGGAAAGGCGATTGCCTCGGCATCCGCGGGCCTTACGGCCGCGGCTGGCCGGTCGAAGAGGCGCAAGGCAGGGACGTTGTGCTGATCACCGGCGGGTTGGGCTGCGCGCCGGTGGTCGGTGTTATCAATTACATTGTGCGGCGTCGCGATCTGTTTGGCCATGTCACGATCATCCAGGGCGTCAAACACTCCGCCGACCTGATCTGGCGCGGCCGCTATGAACAGTGGGCGACGCTGCCGGACACGCAGGTGCTGCTGGCAGCCGATGTCGCGGGGCCCGGCTGGCCGTGGCATCAGGGCCGTGTCACCGCGTTGCTCGATCAGGCGACGCTGAATCCGGCGAATACGATTGTGATGATGTGTGGCCCGGAGATCATGATGCGCCTGACGATCGACATCCTGTTGCAGCGCGGTATCCGCGAACAGGATATCTGGCTCAGCATGGAGCGCAATATGCAATGCGCGGTCGGACATTGCGGACACTGCCAGTACGGCCCGCAGTTTGTCTGCAAGGACGGGCCGGTGTTCTGTTATCCGGAGGTGAAGGCGTTGTTCGGGGTGAGCGGGTTCTGATAAACAAGTTCAAGGCAGGAGGTCGAATTTGTAGGATGGGTGCAGCGTAGCGGAACCCATCGAAATACGCCATGGATGGCGGAAGGTAGAGCAACGCAGGAGCAGTTGCCGGGAGAAATCCTGATGTGGTGGAATCGCCTCGAAGTGTTTACCACCAGGATTTCTCGCTTTGCTCGAAATGACACTTAATCAGAGGTTCCTTGGTATTAACGATGGGTTCCGCTACGCTGCACCCATCCTGCATTTGAGATTGAATATGCCACTCTCACCATGTAACACATAACTTTGAATCCGAAACCCAAAATCGCCGTCCACAAATTCGCCTCCTGCGACGGCTGTCAGCTGGCGTTTTTAAATGCGGGTGAAAAATTTCTGGAGCTGGCTCAGCTGGTCGAGATCGTGCATTTTGTCGAGGCCGGCATGGTGGCGCCGGATCGGCCAGTCGATATTGCCTTTATCGAAGGCAGTATTTCCACGCCGGAGCATCTCGATCATATCCGCGCCATACGCGGCCACAGCCGCTTTCTCGTCACGATAGGCGCATGCGCGACCGCCGGCGGTATTCAGGCGTTGCGCAATCTGGCCGACGCCGATGAATGGATCGCGGGCGTGTATGCACAACCGCGCTATATCCGCAGTCTCGCCACATCGACGCCGGTATCGCATCATGTCAAGGTCGACTTCGAACTATGGGGCTGTCCCGTCAACACGCCCCAGGTAATGGCGGCGATCCGGCAGCTGCTGTTTGGCGTAATGCCGGTGGACGAGCACGACAAGGTATGTATGGACTGCAAGCGATCGCAGACCGTTTGCGTGATGGTGACGCAGGGCGTGCCGTGCATGGGGCCGGTGACGCGCACCGGTTGCGGCGCGATCTGTCCGCGTTTCGGTCGCGACTGCTACGCCTGTTACGGCCCGGCGGAAAACGCCAACAGTCTGGCGCTGGGCCGGCGGTTCGAGGGTCTCGGCCTGATGCCCGATGCCGTCGCGCGGCGTTTTCTGTTTATTAATAATGCCGCGCCGGTATTTGCCGAGGCTGGCCGCCGCTGGAGCGGTGCCGATGACTGATTCCCGCGAGGTACACATCAATGTGCCGGTAATGGCGCGGGTCGAAGGCGAGGGCGCGCTGGCGCTGACGATACG
This sequence comes from Gammaproteobacteria bacterium, assembly GCA_006218035.1. Classification (GTDB taxonomy): domain Bacteria; phylum Pseudomonadota; class Gammaproteobacteria; order VBWC01; family VBWC01; genus VBWC01. Next base: position 48,238 of record VBWC01000018.1, on the reverse strand, counting down.
CGATGGCCGGATCGATACGCTCAAGCTGCAGATATTCGAGCCGCCGCGGCTGTTCGAGAAATTTCTCGAAGGGCGCGACTACGAAGAGGTGCCGGATATCGTCGCGCGTATCTGCGGCATCTGTCCGGTTGCCTATCAGATGAGCGCCGTGCATGCGCTGGAGAGTGTTTTCGGTATTCCGATCGACGGCTGGGTACGGGACATGCGCCGCGTGCTGTATTGCGGCGAGTGGATCGAGAGCCACGCGCTGCATATCCATCTGTTGGCCGCGCCGGATTTTCTGGGGTTTCCGAACGCGATTGCGATGGCGGAGCAACATGCCGATATCGTGCGCCGCGGCTTGCGCCTCCAGGCGCTGGGCAATCGGCTGATGCATCTGTTCGGCGGGCGCTCGGTGCATCCGGTCGGCGTGCGCGTCGGCGGGTTTCATCATGCGCCGTCACCGGAGGAAGTCGCTACGGTCGTCAATGAGCTGCGCGCCGCGCTGCCGGAGGCAGAAGCGCTGGTGTACTGGACCGCGTCGCTCGATCTTCCCGATGATGAGCAATCCTTCACTTGCGTGGCGCTGCGTCATCCGGGCGAATATCCGATGAATCAAGGTCGGCTGGTTTCGAGCGGTGGTCTGGATATCGATATCGAAAACTTCGACAGCCATTTTATCGAGCTGCATGTACCGCATTCGACGGCGTTGCATGCGCTGCTGGACGGCCGGCCGTATCTGGTCGGGCCATTGGCGCGCATCAACCTGAATTGTGACCGCTTGCCGGAGTCTGTCCGGCGGGTTATCGCTGCGACCGGGGTCCGGTTCCCCAGCCGCAACATGTTTCATAGTGTCATCGCGCGGGCTGTCGAGGTCCTTTATGCGCTCATCGAGGCGATCCGCCTGCTCCAGAATTATGCGTTGCCCAAACGACCGTTTGTTCCCGTCACGCCGCGCGCCGGCAGCGGCACTGGTTGCACCGAAGCACCGCGTGGTATCCTCTGGCACCGCTACACGCTGAATGGCGAGGGATTCATCCGGTCCGCGCGCATCGTACCGCCGACGAGTCAGAATCAGGCGCGCATCGAAGAAGACCTCAGGGTGTCGCTCGAAGCCTATGGGCTCGAACGAAACGAACAGGAGTTGCGACTGAGAGGTGAGACCGTGATACGTAACTACGATCCGTGCATTTCCTGCTCGACGCATTTCCTGCGTATCCACGTAGACCGGCAATGAGCCCGATCATCGTCATCGGCGTCGGTTCACCATTCGGCATTGACCGGCTCGGCTGGGACATCGTCCGGCTGTTGCAGAAGCATGGCGTACTTAAGCCTCTTGTTCCCGATACGCTGACGCTGGAATCTGCTGACAGGCCGGGTACCCGGCTCGTCGCGATGATGAAGGGTGCGGAGTTGGCCATCATCATCGACGTTGTACAGTCCGGCATGGAGGCCGGCACGGTTGTTCGATTGAATCAGGATGATATTCACAACGCCCCGCATCAGGTATCTGTGCACGGCTTTGGTGTCGCCGACGTCATCATGCTGGCGGACAAGACCGGCGACCTGCCGCCGCGGCTCAATATCTTCGGTCTGGAGATGGGGCAGGATACTGACTGGACGCCGACGCAGATACAGAAGAACAAACTCGTCGATGTCATCGTCAACGAAATCCAGGAATTTCTCGCGGCACGTGCCAACGAGTAGCGCGCATCACGCGGTTCCGCGCTGCGCAAGTGGCCGATCGTAACCGTTTCTTCGCTAGCGCAAGAAAGCGGTATTCCACCGATTTCCCCCGGGCGCATCGTTTCAGAGATTCCCTAAATTGTCCGGTCGGACCGTTGTGCGCGACTGACGCGGCATCGTTGTATCCGCTTGATCAACGATAGCCGGTTCCGTTCCCGCGTGAGCCGGCTTGACAGCCATGCCGCCTCGGCGCACACTTCGCGCCATGTTAAAAGTCTCCGCGCATATTCTGGTAAAGCGATGCCATCGGCCGGCATGGCTGATGGCGCATGCGCCTGTGCGCCGGGTGAGTGAAACATGTTAGTGCGGTAACGCTGTCATCTGACTGTTTTTCTGACAAAGGCCACAGAGCGCGAGTTCTGTGGCCTTTTTGTTTTTTTACGTTCCAGGAGTCAAATCGTGTCGGTGCCGGCAGCGTATATCGGGGTGATCATTATCTGGTCGACGACGCCGCTCGCTATTCAGTGGAGCAGTGTGGGGGCCGGGTTTCTATTTGCCGTGCTCGGACGGATGGTGATCGGCATGCTGGTGTGCCTGCTGCTGGTCGTCGTATTTCGCGGCCGGCTGCCGTGGCATCGTGCGGCTCGCAATACCTATCTGGCGGCGACACTGGGCATATTCGGTACGATGCTGTGCATCTACTGGGGCGCGCAATTTATTCCGTCGGGGCTGATCTCGGTCGTGTACGGGCTGATGCCGGTCCTCACCGGCATTATCGCGGCGCCGCTGCTGGCGGAGCGCAGCTTTACCATGGGCAGGGTTACGGCGATGTTGCTTGGAGTCACCGGCCTTGCCGTCATTTTCGGCTCCAGCGTGACGCTCGGGGAACATGCCGCCTATGGTATCGGGGCAGTACTCGTTGGCGTTACTTTACATGCGCTGGGCACGGTGCTGATCAAGCGCATTGACGCCAGCGTGTCGGCGCTGGAGGTCACCACCGGCGCGCTGATGCTGGCGGTGCCGTTGTTCCTCGCTACGTGGCTGATATTTGATGGTACGCTGCCGGCGGATGTGCCGCTCAGGGCGGCGGCGTCTATCGTGTATCTCGGCGTATTTGGCTCGGTGATCGGATTTGTTCTCTATTTCTATGTGTTGCGGCGCATTTCCGCTGGCGGTACTGCGTTGATCACGCTGATCGCGCCGGTGAGCGCGTTATGGATCGGGCACGGGTTCAATAACGAGCCGCTGACGCGCGACATTGTCGTCGGCACATCGCTGATACTGACGGCACTCGTCAGCTATCACTGGGGCGACCGGTGGTTTGGCCGGGTGTTCGGCGCGGATTCGTCCGAGCCAGGCGGGTTCGACCGGACCGATCGGCAGCGCGACGGCTAGCGTGCCGGTGCGCTGGCCGCCACGCGGTCGCGGGCATGTCAGGTTCACCGGTCTCGTACTATCATAGCGCGGCTCAACAAGCAGTCCATTCCGTCGAACAACAGGCGCTCATACCATGAAAGCAACGCAGCAGGTTCCGGCCACAGGCGCGGATTCGCGAATCAACCTTATGCCGGTTACGCGTGGTCGTACCATGTGGTTCGCGGCCGCCGTGTCGCTGGTGGTCCATCTGTTGATGTGGGCTTCCCCGGTGTTCGCGCAAACTGCGGCGGAGCATCATCGCGATATCGCGCAATATGAGCGGCAGCTCGATGATTTGCAGAAGGCCATGGATGCGCGGCCGATCGGTGAGGACGAAATCACGACGCGCTGGCGCGCCTTGATTGTGGTCAAAAGCGATGTTGCCGCCATTCTGGCTGCTGCCGAGCAGGATATCCGCGATGTGGATCGGGGTCTGGAGCAACTCGGCGAAAAAGTGTCCCACGAACCGGGTGACGTCAGTCTGAGGCGATCAGAGCTGGTACGACAGAAAAACGTCGACGAGCAACTCCGCGCCCAGGCGGCGCTGCTGATGCTGCGAACCGATGCATTACTCACGGGCCTGACGCGGCTGCGGACACAGGCGCTGGCCACGCAGCTGCTCGCGCGAGGTCCGCATGCCGGTGACCTGCTGCGCGAGAGCGTGACCGAATGGCGTCTGTGGGCGGGCGCGTTGACGCAGTTCGTTACCGAACATAGTGGGCTGGAGATAGTCAGCGGTTCAGGCGTGCTGGTGCTGGCGTTCGGAATCGCCGTCGCACTTGCGGTCGGATTCCGGATACGTTCCCGCGTCATACGCTGGGCCGGCGGATTTCGCGCTGACGATAAGCTTGCCAATAAATTCGGTACGGCACTGACGGTCACCACCGGTCGTTACGCGCCGCACCTGTTATCCAGTTTGTTCGTCGCAGTGGTTTTCTATCTGTTGTACGCGAAGATCAGGCCGGTGCCGTTTATCAATATCGTGGCATACGGACTGCCATTGTATTTTCTGGCTGTTGCGGTCATCGAATTGTTTCTGCGGCCGCAGGCGCCGGCGCGCCCGTTTTTGTCACTGGCCGACGATGTTGCCCGGCCGATGGCGCAGCGATTGCAGGTGCTCGTGCTGCTCGGCCTTGTTGCCTACCTGTTCTTTTCCACGCTGGTGGAGCAGGCGTTTCCCGAGTCCGTAATTCTTGCGGGGCGCCTCGTGTTCACGGTGTTGTTCGTCGTTAACGTGGTGTGGGTGATGTGGCTGCTTGGACGTATTCCGCGCGTGGCGATGGGGTCGCGGTGGTTGCGTGCAGGCCTGTTCCTGGTGCTTGCGGTCACGCTGGTGACGGAGTTGCTCGGCTATCGCGTGCTATCGGACGCCGTGATTCGCACGGTAGCGACGATCTTGATTGCGTTCGGATCGGCGACACTGGCGGTACGTATATTCAGCGACCTGGCCGACAGTCTCGATGACGGCCGTTACCGGTGGCAGCGCCGCCTGAAACAGTCGATGAATCTCAAGGCCAGTGATCATATCACCGGCCTGATCTGGATGCGCGTCGTCACGACGATCGTCATCTGGCTGGGGTTTGCGGTGATCGTGCTGCAGGCGTTCGGTCTGTCGGAACCGGCCATGCAGCAGGTGCGCACCTACGCCGTGGACGGCTTCACGGTCGGATCGCTGACGGTCATGCCGTCGCGAATTCTGTTGGCCATCGCGGCCTTCGCCTTGCTGATTGTCGTCAGTGGCTGGTTGCGCATCCAGTTCGAGCGGAAGTGGTTGCCGCGCACGGGCATGGAGCGCGGCGCGCGTGAAGCGATGGTCACTATTATTGGCTATGTCGGCGGCGTACTGGCGATTGTCGTGGCGCTCAGTATTTCCGGCTTTACTTTCACGAACCTGGCCATCGTCGCCGGTGCGCTGTCGGTTGGTATCGGTTTCGGATTGCAGAATATCGTCAACAATTTCGTTTCCGGTCTGATCCTGTTGTTCGAGCGGCCGGTCAAGACTGGCGACTGGATCGTTGTCGGCAATACCGAGGGCTACGTGCGGCGCATTCGTATCCGCTCAACCCATATCCAGACGTTTGATCGTGCCGATGTCATCGTGCCGAATTCGGACCTGATATCGAATCAGGTGACCAACTGGATGCTATATGACACTACCGGCCGCCTGAAGGTGCCTGTCGGTGTTGCCTATGGCAGCGACACGCAGAAGGTGAAACGGATACTCGAGGAAGTGGCGGGGGCGCATCCGGAGATCATCAAGGACAATGATGAATGCCCGTTACGCGTGTTGTTTCTGCAGTTCGGCGAGAGCTCGCTGAATTTCGAACTGCGCGCGCATATACGCAATATCGACAAGCGTTTGCAGGTGGTCAGCGATCTGCATTTTGCCATTGACGACGCGTTTCGCCGCGAAGGCATCGAGATCCCGTTCCCGCAACGGGACATTCACGTCAAGCATCTTCCGCCCGGTTTGGCGCCCGATGCAGGGCAAGATCCTGGGCCGGTCGGCACGGGATGATTGTAAGCGGGGTGCGGCGGGGGAAACCATCTGCGAGGGCATTCTGTGCCGCACGTTGCTGATTCTCGTTGGGGTGGCAGTAAGAGCGGGGCAACGGTTCCCTGTTGCGGCGCGTCGATCAACGCTGACGGCGAGAGCGGACAACCACTCTCGCCGTCGTCACGCCCTGCTATCCCGCCATCGACATCCCCAGCCACAACAAAAACGCGCATATGGCTGCCATGGTAAGGACGATTGCTATATCGTTTTCGTTAATTGAGGATTGATTTGCCATTGGTAGTCTCCTTATTAGGGGTCGTACTTTAAGTGTCAGCGGCTAACTGCAACGAGCCGTATCCAGCTACAGCGCCAATCCTAATAACTTCCCTATAACCTTACAATAGGTAAGGTAAAAGTTGACTGCTGCGATAATTTATAGAATCAGTCAACTATCGGTTCGCAGTTGGCTTGAATGCGAACCTCGACGCGGCCGGCGCGATCGCTGTTATCGAAGCAGATCCGACGATAATCATCGCTTCGGCGCAGGCGACTATTGGTGGCGCGGCGCATTGGCACCTTCACGAACGTAAATGGTGGTGTGCGAGCGGCGATAACCATGCCCGATGGCGCTTCGATCGATGGTTTCGATCAAGCGTCGCGCGCTCAGGTCCGACAGGGTCGGCATCAACGACGCAATGCAGTGGCCGGAAATCGTGTTGGTGATGATCGCCCGGGACCAGTGCGAGAACGAGGTTGACGTTGCGAGCGGCGTGCAATCGGTCAGTAGTGTCATTGGTGGGCGATGCTGGGATTGAACCAGCGACCCCTGCCGTGTGAAGGCAGTGCTCTCCCGCTGAGCTAATCGCCCGATGAGCGCGGAATTCTACGTTGTCCCACCGCGGAGCGTCAATTTTTGCTGTCAGTGAGCGCGTCCGGCCTGCTAGAATCCTGCCCCTTAAAACCAACCCAGGAATTATCAGCGACGCCATGACTGTTCGTACCCGTTTTGCGCCGAGTCCCACCGGTTATCTGCACGTCGGCGGCGCCCGTACTGCATTGTATTCGTGGCTGTATGCGCGCAGGCACGGCGGCACGTTTATTTTGCGTATCGAGGATACCGATATCGAGCGTTCGACGGCGGAATCCGTCAACGCGATTCTCGAAGGCATGACGTGGCTCGGGCTTGAGTACGACGAGGGCCCGTTCGCCCAGACCGAACGCATGGATCGCTATTACGAAGTGATTGCGCAACTGGTGGAGGCGGGGCACGCGTACCGTTGCTACTGCTCGAAGGAACGCCTCGAAATACTGCGCGAGCAACAGTCGGCGGCGAAGCAGAAGCCGCGCTACGACGGCAAATGCCGCAGCCTGAAGCATGCCCCTGCGGCTGATCAGCCGTTTGTCGTGCGCTTCAGGAACCCGCAGCTCGGCGCGGTGGTGGTGGACGACAAGGTGCGTGGCAACGTCGTGTTCCAGAACAGCGAACTGGACGATCTGATTATTGCGCGCTCCGATGGAACGCCGACCTACAACCTGACGGTGGTGGTCGACGATATCGATATGCGCATCACGCATGTCATCCGCGGTGACGATCACCTGAACAACACGCCCCGCCAGATCAATATATTCAAGGCGCTCGGCAAGGAATCGCCTGTCTATGCCCACGTGCCGATGATCCTCGGTCCGGACAGCAAGCGACTGTCCAAGCGCCACGGCGCTGTCAGCGTCATGCAGTATCGCGAACAGGGACTGCTGCCGGAGGCCCTGCTCAATTATCTGGTGCGGCTCGGCTGGTCGCACGGCGATCAGGAAATTTTCAGCAAGGACGAGATGATCGAACTGTTCGACATCGCCGATATCAACAGCTCGGCATCGACGTTCAATACTGAAAAACTGCTGTGGCTGAACCAGCACTATATAAAGAGTAGTCACCCGGAGCATGTCGCCCGCCATTTGAGCTGGCATGTCGGTCAGCTCGGTATCGACCCGGCAAACGGGCCGGAACTGGAGAAGGTCGTCGTGGCGCAGTGTGAGCGGGCGAAGACGCTGGCCGAAATGGCGCAGAACAGCGTCTATTTCTACCGGGACATTGATGGCTATGACGACAAGGCCGCGAAACATCTCAAGGGCGATATACTCGAACCGCTGCAGAACCTGCGCGAGCGTTTGGCGCTGTTGCCGGACTGGCGGGCGGATCTGATCCATCAGACGATCAACGCTGTTGCCGAATCCCATGATCTGAAGCTCGGCAAGATCGCCCAGCCGTTACGTGTCGCCGTGACCGGCGGCACCGTATCGCCGCCGATTGATATCACGCTGGAATTGATCGGCTGCATACGTACCATGGAGCGTCTCGATCGTGCGCTTGAGTATATACGCCGTCTCGATTCGGCCGCCTGAGCTTGCCTTGACAGGTTTGGTGCCCTGTCGTAGAGTGCGTTTCGTTTTCCGGGGCTATAGCTCAGCTGGGAGAGCGCTTGGCCTAGGACATCGCCCTTTCACGGCGGTAACAGGGGTTCGAATCCCCTTGGGGACGCCAAAATTAAAAAGGCTGCACTCGGAGAGTGTGGCCTTTTTAATTTTTACATGTCGTAATCTGACGTGAAGACCGGGATTGGTATGCCCCTGGCGCACTTCTTTCCGACGGTTTTTCTTGTCGACATATCCTGCACCGGAATCTGTCCATCGCATGCACCGGGAGGATTCTCTCTCAGGCGTTCCGCGAGTAGACTCGGTCTGAACGCTGTTGACCATACACAGACTCTCGGTGCACGCCATGAAGATACTTATTGTCGAAGACGATCCTGATCTTCAGGCCCTGCATGGTCGGCGTGTTGCGTCGCGGGGTCACGTCTACGATCTCGCCAGGAATGGTCGTGAGGCCGTCGATTACGCGTGGCGGAATCGCGGTGACTATGATGTCTGTTTAATGGATATTGAAATGCCGGTCATGAACGGCCTGGAGGCCGCTGCCATTATCCGGCGGCAGGGGACGTACTTACCGATACTGGCGTGCTCGTCGAATCCCGCCTACCGCGTTGCATGCGCGAAGATCGGCATCGACGATTTTCTTGTGAAACCGTTTTCGAAAAAGGCACTTTTCGCCAGGTTGGGCGCGCTGGTGATAAAATGGCTGAAACTGCAAGTTGATCATGACAACCTGCGTATAACCGAGGAGAGGCCGGTGGATCGACAGCACGCACAAGAGTTACGGGAACTGGCGAAAAAGGATTTGCGCAAGGTCATTATCTATGACAATCCTGGCAAGGCGCTCATTGTTCACAAGAACGTCCTGAACAAAATATCCCACGACTTTAACGTCAAAAGACAGGTGATAACGACGTTTGTCAATCGTGACCCGGAAAAACCGACCGTGTGTCAGCTATACCGGCAAAGCAATTACCTGATGCCGCAAATGTTTATCACGGAAGAGGAGTACGGCGCTCTGGTTGAGGCAGAAAATCGGGAGCTGGACAGTTACGAAGGCCTGTCGTTCAAGGTATGCGAGGACGGGCCGTCGGGTTAAGGTATACGTTGGGTAATTACCGCAGTTATATTTCGGGCGGGTTGGTATTGCTGCCGGATATTTCAGGAGCTGACATGTTCATCGCAATGAACCGATTTCGTATTACCCTGGGCCGCGAAGACGATTTCGTCGACATCTGGCGGCAACGCGAGACCTACCTCGACACCGTGCCCGGTTTCCGCGAATTCCATCTGCTGCGTGGTCCGTCCGGTGATGACGCGACGTTGTTTGCCTCGCATTCAGTCTGGGATTCCCGCGAGGCCTTCGACGCATGGACCCGTTCCGAGGCGTTCCGCAAGGCGCATGCCCAGGCCGGAACGGCCAGGCAGATTTATCTCGGGCCGCCGCAGTTCGAGGGCTTTGATGTCGTTTTGTAGTCGCGACCGTCTGACAAGCGCCAGCAATCCGATGTCCATGATTGCCACCCCGCCTGTGGTTAATGTCGCCGTCGCCGTAGTGCAGCGCGACGACGGCCGCGTGTTGCTTGCGGAGCGTCCGAATGATAAAGAATATGCCGGCTACTGGGAATTTCCCGGCGGCAAGGTAGAGGCTGGCGAACGACCCGAGCAGGCGCTGGCGCGCGAGCTGCACGAGGAACTCGGTGTGGAACTCGATGCTGCCTATCCGTGGGTGACCTACGAATATACCTATCCAGGCAAGATCGTCCGGCTGCATTTTTACCGTGTACGCGGCTGGCACGGTACGCCGCATGGTCGTGAAGGCCAGCGCGTGTCCTGGGAAGACCCGTCGGCAGTGACCGTGGGTCCGCTGTTGCCGGCCAATGACAAGGTGTTGCGCGCGCTCAATGTGCCGCCGATTTATGCCATTACCAGTGCCGGTCGCTATGGTGTGGCGGAATTCATTGTGCGCCTGAAAGCCGCGCTCGAACGCGGTGTGCGGCTGATTCAGGTGCGCGAACCGGAGATGCCGCCGGAGCAACTGGCGCAGTTCGCGCAGCGCGTGGTGACGCTGGCGCATCAATACGATGCAATCGTGCTCGTCAATGGCGATGAAACGCTGGCGCGGCGCAGCGGCGCCGATGGTGTACATCTGACCGGTCGTCGGCTGATGACTCTCGCGCAGCCGCCGGCGATGCGTCTGTGGGCGGCGTCGTGTCACGATGCCGACGAGCTGGCGCGTGCGGCCGAACTGCATGCCGATTTCGTCGTGCTGTCGCCGGTGCTGCCGACAGCGACACACCCGGGGGTGTCCGGTATCGGCTGGGAAAAGTTTGCTGAGCTGGCGGGCAACAGCTCGTTACCGGTGTTTGCCCTGGGCGGCATGCGCCTGGGTCACCTCGATACCGCGATGCGCCACGGTGCCCATGGCATCGCGTTGCTGAGCGGTATCTGGGACGACGGTGCGACTGTCTGACGGTTGTGATACATCGGTTGACCAACGATGTGCCCAGCGCGTTGTCCGCGCGCAGTCCCAGTGAGCCGATCCGGATGCGTCGATAATCGATGAAAAGCCGATGCGGCGGTCAGGGCGATGGTCCAGGCATTACACTATTTTCGCCCGGTTATTCCGCCAGGGCCGGCTTGCCGGCCGAGGACATCGTTCTTTCACGGCGGCAACAGGAGTTCGACCGATTTGTCAGGAACAAATCGGAACGGCCGCAAGCCGGCCCGGAGGGCGGCGCGCATGGATGCGCCGAGTAATTCCCCTGGGAACGCCAAAATAAAAAAGCCTCACTCAAAGAGCGAGGCTTTTTTATTTTGATCGGCGGCGAATTGCCACGACAAACTGTTCAATTCGTTGCGTCGTCCGGAATTACGTTGCCAGGGAGTTTCCCCGCAACGCTTCGAAACCGGCACTGTTACGCCGGTGTCATTCCAGGTCGCCTGGCGCGGGGCGCAAAGCCGGATAAAAGGCCAAGCAACAAAAACGCGGCAACTTCCCACAGGCCGATCCCGCCGCCGCTGCTTCCAGTCGCGACTACCGGCAACGGATCGGTTGAAAAACAACGCCTGAAGTTGGCATCGTAGGTCTTGGTGCCTTCGCTCGTCGCGACCTGTACCTGCAGACGATGGACATTGCAGTCGCTGGTCGCCGACGGGTAGGTAAGCAGATATTCATTGTTCAGGCGGTCGCTGATCTGTGTATATACGGCAGCGAATTGGTTTGTATCGTTGTTGGTCGAGGTAAACGTACCGCCCGTGCCATCCGCCAGACCTTGCAGCCGACTGGTATTAACCGGGTCGCCGAATCCGACGGTAAATACAGCAGCGTTACCGGTATCCAGATTGGTTGACAGGGCGTCTAACGAAATCGTCGAGTAGTTATCGTCACCATCGGTCAGCACGACGATCGAGCGAGTACCTGTGGTATTGGTGGACAGGTTGACGATATCGTTTGCTTTATTGATCGCGTCGTACAGGTTCGTATAATATTGGCCACCCGGGTCTGTATCGACGGCGGTTTTCAGCAACGTTTTGTCCGCGGTCAGGTCTTGCGATACGACGACGCCGATATCCCCGTTGAATTTGATAACCGCGGCCTCGTCACCGGCGCCCATCAGGTCGATGAAGCCTTTTACCGCCTGCTCCATCGGGGCAATCGCCGATGAAGTCCTCAGGCTGATGCTGTAGTCCATCACAAATACCGTGGTGACTGGCAGATTGGTGGTAGAGATAGTAGTGGTGATGGCCTGTGAGGCGCCGTCCTCGCCAAGCTGGAATGCACCCGCCGACAGGCCGCCGATTGGACTGCCATCGTTGGCGGTAACCGACACATATACCTGTACAGGATCAGTGTCCCCGACGACGCGCAACTCGCCCTGTGCCGCAGCAATGAACGGCGTGGTGACTACAATCGCAGTCAACAACACCTGGAATAATCGGGAAAGGGCGCCGGAATTACCGATAGTTCCCATACTCCGGACACAATGAGCCATGGCGGACATGACGCCGCCCTCGCGTCGATCAAAATTCATGGTGACACCTGCGAAAGATGATGGAGGAAAGACCCGCTAAGGCATGGACAGAACTGCAAAAATTACACATTCCCGGCACCCGTTAACACTACACCGATCGATGGACTTTTTCCACGGCCCTGTACTTGGGATGCCAGCCTGTCTGCCGTCAATATATTAGCGTGCAGCCGCCGGAAACCTTGAACGCTGGTAGCAATCATCGCCTTAATCAGGACGCTTCCGGTATTCGATAGGTGAGGTATGGGTTGAAACCCACCCTCAATACCGCGTACTCTTGACCTACCTTATCGCTTTGAGACAACCAACTCGCGACTTTGTTCCGGCACGGGGTGGTATAGCAGAGCGAACAAGGGCCAGCCACCTGACGGCTGGACGCTTTCCGGTAACCTGTGCGTCTGGTTGCGGAATAGCGCTTACAGGATCGGCGCACATTTCGAGGGGAACGAATAAATGAAACTTTATGCGGGCAATCTGGCCTATGGCGTTACCGAAGAAGACCTGAAGGAAGCCTTTGGCGCATTTGGCGAAGTAGCGGAAGTCACTATCATTACCGACAAATTTTCCGGTCAGTCGAAGGGCTTCGGCTTTGTCGAAATGCCGAACAATTCCGAGGCAGATGCGGCCATCAAGGCCTTGAATGAAACCGCGGTGAAAGGGCGCAACATCAAGGTGAATCCTGCCAAGCCCAAGGGCGATCGTCCGGCGCGCCGTCCGCGATATTAATAATCGATCATGCCAGATTTTCTGGCCTGATTCCCTGTTGTGGCGTTGGGCCTGTGGTTCCCGGACTTCCGGTGACCACAGGAACCGCGCTGCAGAGGGACCGCCGCTTGCGCGGCGGCTGATTTCAACGTTATCCGCGTGAGGTTTCCGGCGCGGCATAGGTCACCCTGTCCCGTCCACCGTGTTTCGCCCGATAAAGTGCCCGGTCGGCGCGCGCGATCATCGCTTCATGCGTATCGCCGTTGCCGAGGACGGTCACCCCTTCGCTGACCGTCATGTCGATCAGCCTGTCGTCACACTTGATCGGCGAGGCCGCCACGTTTTTGCGGATACGTTCGCCGATACGCATGGCCATCTCCTCTGACGCTCCGGGCAATACGACGAGAAATTCCTCGCCGCCGTAGCGGCCGACCGAGTCGACGTTGCGCACCGCCGATTTGATACGCGCCGCCACCTGTTGCAGTACGCGGTCGCCCGTCGGGTGGCCGAGCTCGTCGTTAACCTTTTTGAAGAAATCGAGATCGAGCATGATGATCGATACGGGCTCCTGGTTCGGCAGTGACCGCCGCAGCAGCTGTTCGAGCAGGCGCAGTATCTCGGCCCGGTTCAGCGTTTCGGTCAATGCGTCTACGCTCGCCCGCAACTGCAGCGACTGCTGCCGGTGTTGCAGCCGGTCGATGGAGCGGTTCAGGCCCTGTACCTGCATGCCATGATAGGCCTCTATCGCCAGCGACATGTCCAGCGCGGTGATTTTAAGCAGAAAGGCGGTTAACGGCGCGTGGCTGGCCGGCGCCGCTGACTGTGCAATGCAATCAATAATGATCTGCTGAAGAATAGCGTAGGCGCATTGATAGATCATCAGCGGCAGGCCGACCCAGGCATGCGCGTGACCGACCCGCAGACGTTCCTCGAAGTACTGTGCGCTGTCGAAGCCAATGCCGAGCGACAGCAGATAGGCCTTTTGTGTCGTCTTCAGCCGGGGCAGGATATCGGCATCCGCGATGAACGAGCGCGCGACCGGATCAGTCTGCAGCCTGGCATAGAAGCGATCGATGATGTCATCGACATTCGGTGTGATCACCACCTTCACCAGTTCGTCGGCGAGCGCGTGATCGCCATCCAGGAGATCCAGAAATGCCAGACGCTCCCGGCGAATCGCTTCATCAATTCCAAGCTGGTCGCAAAGTCCGCCGGGTTGAGGCGTTGGTCTGGTGGTCATGGGTTTTCCGCTGGCGAATGTACCGGTTACGCAAATATAACGCATGAGAGCACCGGTGTCTCTGCCGCGCGGAATGCGTGTTGTGGCGGAGCAAGACAAACCGTTTTGCCAACGGCATGTCTTTCAGTAACAATTTCCCTGTGGTGCTGACTATAACGACCCGGTTATGCCGCTGTGGTGCCAATTAGTTACGGCTGCAGTTGCGGGCTCATAATTTGGATGGGACGGGCTATTCCGACCGCGCGCACGAACTCGTATGCTTGGTTCGTTACGTTAACAACTGGCAAGGGAAACACGGAAGGTTGTGAAGGTATATTTAGAAGAAGCGGCCGGCGCACTCGCTGATTTGCACAGCGGAACGGCCGGGCTGAGCGCTGCTGAGGCTGTGCGTCGGCTGGCGGAATTTGGCGCCAACCGCATCGAACCTGTTGCGGGCGAATTCTGGCTGCGCCGATTCGCCAGGAAGTTCACGCAATTCTTTGCACTCATTTTGTGGCTTGCCGCGCTGCTTGCCTTCGTTGCGGAGTCCCGGCAGCCAGGCTCCGGTATGGCGACACTTGGTTATGCCATCCTCGGTGTCATATTTATCAATGCGTTTTTTTCGTTCTGGCAGGAGAATCGTGCGGAGCGGGCCATTCTCGAGTTGCAGAAGTTATTACCTCGCCAGGTAAAAACACTGCGCGACGGCGAGGTCGCCATCATCGATGCGCACGCGCTGGTGCCGGGTGACATAGTCCTGCTCGCGGCTGGCGATGAAATACCGGCCGACTGTCGCCTCATCGAGTCTTACGAGGTGCGTGTCAATAACGCAACCATCACGGGAGAGTCAGTATCACAAATTCGCAACGACAAATTATCAAGCAGTGGTGACTTGCAAAGCGCGCAAAACGTATTGCTGGCCGGTACCTCGCTGGTGGCGGGCGAAGCGCGCGCGGTGGTATTTGCTACCGGCATGCAAACCTTGTTTGGTCAGATCGCGCATCTTACGCAAAGTGTCGTTGCTGTCGAATCGCCATTGCAAAAGGAAATTCGCCGTCTAAGCCGTTGGATCGCGGTTCTTGCCAGCGGGCTGGGGATTGTTTTCTACTTCATCGGCAGCGCGCTGGGTCTGTCGTTTTGGGAGAACGTCGTCTTCGCGATAGGCATCATTGTGGCGAATGTCCCTGAAGGTTTGCTACCCACCGTTACGCTTTCTCTCGCAATGGGCGCCAGGCGTTTAGCCCGTCGCAATGTGTTAATTCGCCACCTGCCCGCCGTTGAAACCCTGGGTGCCGTTTCTGTCATTTGCTCTGACAAAACCGGTACGTTGACACAAAATCGCATGACAGCGACACGTCTGTTTCTCGGCGGAGCATACGTCGACGTGGCGAGTGGATTTCAGAACGTCGGGAATGCGCATCAGCGGTTTTTTGAAGTGGCTGCTGCGTGCCACAGTCTGAAACGCGTCGAAGAAACCTGGTACGGAGATTCCGATGAAGTGGCACTGGTGAACCTTGCAGATACTCGTCGGCCCGCCGTATCCGTACCGCCACGCGTCGATGAGTTTCCTTTTGATTCTGAAAGGCGGCGGCTGTCTACACTGCACCGCGTGGCAGATCGGTATGTGCTTTACGTCAAGGGTGCGCTTGAATCACTGCTGCCGCTCTGCGACTCCGTGCAATTGAAAGACGATTGCGTTTCCCTCAGCGATCAACTCCGCGAGAAATACCTTCAGGCACAGGACAAGATGGCGGATGACGGCCTGCGTGTGTTGGCGCTCGCTGCACGCAATGTGGAGCAACGATCATCCTGTGGCAGGCTCGAACAATCATTGACGTTACTGGGACTCGTTGGTCTCTACGATCCGCCCCGGCCGGAAGTACCGGAGGCGGTGAAAAAGTGTCAAATGGCCGGGATCAGAGTGATCATGGTAACGGGCGACCACCCCAGAACGGCCGTGGCCGTGGCCCGGCAAATCGGGCTCGTCACTGGCGAAGAACCGTCCGTCATCAGAGGGGAAGAACTCCGGCGTCTGACCGACAGCCAATTACAGCTTGCGTTGGATACACCGGAGGTATTGTTTGCTCGTGTTGCCGCCGATCAGAAATTGCGTATCGTGCGGGCGCTCAAAAATAAGGGCGAAACTGTCGCAGTGACGGGTGACGGCGTCAATGATGCGCCGGCACTCAAGCTCGCGGATATCGGTATAGCAATGGGCATCAGCGGTACAGATGTCGCACGCGAAGCGGCGGATATGGTGCTCATGGATGACAACTTCGCGAGCATTGTCAGCGCCATCGAAGAGGGACGCGGGGTTTATGAAAATATTCGCAAGTTCCTCACGTATATCCTGACGTCGAACATCCCGGAGATCGTGCCTTATCTGGCATTTGTGCTGTTTAAAATTCCATTGCCCCTTACCGTCATTCAAATTCTTGCCGTCGATCTGGGAACAGACGTGCTGCCGGCATTGGGGCTCGGTGCAGAACGGCCAAATCCTGATGCCATGCGACGCCCGCCGCGTCGGCGTGACGAACGGCTGCTGAATGCTCGTCTGCTCGCCCGCGCGTATTTATTCCTTGGTCCGCTGGAGGCGGCTGTGGCAATGGGCGCGTTCTTTTTCGTACTCGATCGCGGTGGCTGGACATATGGCGACAAACTGAGCGCGCATGACCCGCTGTATCTCACCGCTACAACGGCTTGTCTTGCAGCGATTGTTGTCACGCAGGTCGTCAATGTCTTTCTTTGCCGTGATTCCAGAGTGTCTCTATTCCATATACCGTTGCTCGATAACCGGATCATCCTCTCGGGTATTACGGTGGAGCTGATACTGATCCTCTTGATAGTCTATACGCCCATTGGTCAATACCTGTTCGGAACTGCACCGCTCGATGCCGGTGTGTGGCTTTATATGCTTCCTTTCACCCTGTTAATGTTTGTGCTTGAGGAGGCGCGTAAGGCGGTAGTGCGTACCCGGTAACCAGGCGCCAAAATACTGGTGGGCTGCCTATAACGCGTCGCCACCGTTGTTTTCCGCTATATAATGTCTGGAGTTTGTGGCAACAAGTCATTGTACTATTGTGCTTGCAACGGATGACAAGCCGGAGGTAGACCAGCAAGTCCGGCGCTGTCATATGCTGCGATAGCGATTACGCGCCTGAACGTGCTTATGGCACGTTAAAACAGCAGTCGGGCCACGAGCCGGTCCAATGGAACACGAGGAGAAAAATGATGATTAAGGTCAGCTCGCTTTATCCAAAACAGGAAGGCGGCCATTTTGATATGACGTATTACTGCACCAGGCACATCCCCATGGTCGAGAAAAAGCTGGGGGATGCGTGCAAATGGATTACCGTCGAGCAGGGGCTGGGTGGTGCAACGCCCGGATCCCAGCCAATTTATGTTGCGATGAGCCATCTGTATTTCGATTCGGTGGAAGCATTTCAAACCGCCTTTGAGCCCCACGCCGCATCGATTCTGGGAGACATTCCGAACTACACGAGCATTCCGCCGACGATCCAGATCAGCGAAGTGAAAATGTAGTCCTGCGCGCGTAGCGTCACCATGGACAGTTCAATAGCGTTGCGATATCCGCGTGAATTGTTCATGGAGCGCCTGCCGGCAGGGAGCGCTGCCGGGCTCGCTGCCATTTCGTAACCGTGCCGCGCCGGGGTGAGTCGCATGAGAATCTGGGATATCGATCCCGGCTATCTGAATCGCCAGAGCCTGCTCGGTGAACACCGGGAACTGCACGGCATCGTTGCCATCGTCACGAAAAACAAGCAAGGCTACGCCCGTCATCCGGAAACATTACGCTGGGCGGGTTATGGCTGGGCACTGCGGCAACGTCATCGTCTGTTGGCGGCGGAGATGGCGCTGCGGGGTTACACGGACAAGTCCCCGGTGCGTACCCGGTCAAACCACGGGGCATGGCCGCAGACCTATGTCGATGTGCCCGGCCGGCAGTTCGATATACTGCATGGCAAATATCGAACCATTGAACAAGGGCGCATTGCGTTACCACGAAATGCGCAGCAACTCTGGGCGCAACACAAATATTCCGTGCTGGCGCGCGATACCGGAGCGTACCGGCAGTTGGGTCGCCGCCTCTCGGCGCGTACGTCTGACCGCGAACTCGAGCGGATCGCGCGGGAGTTGACCGAATTATTGAGAACCCCGCCGGACCCAGGCGGCCTCCGCAATGCGTTGCAGCATATGTGGGGTTACGTAGCGGACTACTATGACGGCAACGTATCGAATATCGATGCGTGGTCGTCGGCGAGACTGCTACGGGAGATCAGGAGACTTGCAATGCAGGAAGGCGTGGGCTACCTGACGTCGTCGACCGCATTGGGCGAGCTGGGGGTCTGGGTGGGGCGGCGTTAACGATTGGCGGGTACCCGTTCGTGGCCATGACGACATCGGATTCGGCGGAGCACGGCGGTCCAGTTTGGCGAATCTGCCACGCCGCTTGTGACTCCCGGTGGACTCGGTCGCGATTTTCCAGGCTGATCCATAACCTGATCTGATACAGTGGCGGCAGCCGCCTCAACCATTATCTGGCGAAAAATGTTTATCGATTCTCATCCAGTTGGCATCCGGAGAAAGGTATGGCCCTTGAGTTCGACGTAACTGCTGCTGCGCCGACGCTGGCCGAGATCACGGTTGAACGGGAACAGGCCGAGAACGAGCGCGCCATCCTGAAAAAGAAAAACAAGCGTTTCCTCGTTTACTTTGTATTGACTGTCGCATCTCTGGTCAGTACTGCATTGCTCGGCATCCTGCCGGCGATCGACAAGCCGGAGTCGAGTCAGGACCTGGTGTTTGTCGTCACCTATTTCACGCCCTACCTGATCCTGCCGTTATTTGTCTTCGGCAACCATCTGCACATCAAGAAGATCGAGAAACCCCGCAAGAAACTCGATGCCGTCATCGTCGGGTTGACCGAGGCGACGCCGGAAGAACTTGTGGACGTTGCCGACGGTCATCACGAGATCGACCGTTATCGACAGCAAGTGGCGGCGCAGCAGCGGGTGCTGGTAAAGGCGGAGATCGACGCCATCCAGCGCTGGATAGGCAAACAGACCCAGGCCGCCTGAGGTAATCCGCCAAACGTGCGCGGATCGTTTCCATCGCCGGAATCCGGCAATCCACGGGAGCAATGACCAGGCGGTTCCGGGCCTCGCCCAGCGGCGAAGCAACGGTATTTTGGGTCGCGGTAGTGAAATACCGGCGCCGGGTGTGGCTGGATTATTTTTCGGAATGTGCCTACGCTATCTCGCCTCGGGGGTGCTGTAACCGTCAGTGACCGTTGCAGCCGCGTTGTCTATCGTTGGCATTACTGGTCGAACACATCGGAACCAGGGAGAGTTTGGTATGGCGAATAACGTTAGATTGATCGGTGGAACCGGCATGGCGCTCGCCGTCATGCTACTGTGCGGTTGTGCGCCCAAGGCCCAGTTGTCCGCGCCGCCGGTGGATATCGCGGCGGAGCAGGCGCAGGTCCAGCGGGTCGTGAACGAATTTACGGAAGTCTGGACGAAGAATGATTTTGCGCTGTTCTCGAAGATCATGGCACACGATGCCGACATGGTCGTTTACGGATCGGATGCGCCCGAGCACTGGATCGGGTGGGAGCCGCTGCAGGAGTCCGTCATGAATATGCTGGCCGCGCTCAAAGACGTCCGCATTACCGTCAAGGAGCAGCACATCAAGGTCCATCCGTCCGGTAACGTCGCCTGGGTTTCCGAGGTGTGGGACTGGGAGTTCGTGTACGAGGGCAACCCGGTGGTCAGCCCGGGCCAGCGCCTGAGCGGGGTTCTCGAAAAAAGGAACGGCCAATGGGTGTTTGTGCAGATACACAATTCCGTTCCGGTGGCGGGACAGGACGTCGTGAAGTAGCCACGCGAGGGTGCCTGATACGCCGGAGCCGGGCGCGCCGTACCGTTACCCGGGATCCGGGGCCGGATCGTGGCGCTCCACCTGAGCATCGCTCGCGCAGTTGCGCTATCCCGACCGGAGGCTCGTAGCCGAATTCATGACTGGCACAATACCTGCCCACCGCCGTGACATGTTGCAGCCATCCGCGATGTCACACAGTGCCGCCGCACCAGACGCGCCCGGCTGGATGGCCGGACTGACGCTCGGCTTTGTCCGTCGCGGTGGCCGCACCGTTCTGGCGCGACGTTCGCATTACGGGCCGCTGCATGTGCAACGGCCGTTCTATCCGGAGGCCGATCGCGACGGTACCTGTCACGTCTATCTGTTACACCCGCCCGGCGGTCTGGTTGGCGGTGATCGGTTGCATGTGCACGTCGACGCAGGAGCGGGTGCCGAGGTATTGCTCACCTCACCCGCCGCACAGAAGTTCTATCGCACTAATGGCTTACCGGCACAACTGCATCAACATCTGCAGGTGGCCGAGGGCGCGTCGCTGGAATGGTTTCCGCTGGAAACGATCGTCTTCAATGGCGCCTCAGGCGCATCGCATACCGTGGTGGAACTCGCCGCGGGCGCGCAATTCACCGGCTGGGAAATCACCTGTCTCGGTCGTCGTGCCGCCGGTGAGGGATTCCACACCGGGGAATACCGCCAGCGTTTCGAGATTTTGCGCCACGATGAAGCATTGTGGATAGAACGCGCACTGTTGACAGGCAATTCCGCGGTACTCGATACCCGGTGGGGAATGGCGGGTTACTCGGTGACAGGCACACTGGTTCATGTCGGCACTGAGCATGACGGCCTCGACGTGATACGTGAAGCAACATCAAGCGATCGCGATAACGAACTGTTCAGCGTGACAAAAATGGATGACGTTGTTGTCTGCCGGTACCTCGGCCATCACGCCGAACGGGCGCGGAGTTTGTTTGTTCGCGCGTGGGAGGTGCTGCGGCAACAGGCGTCAGGGCGCCCGGTTTGCGCGCCGCGCATCTGGAACACTTGATGCATCAGAGGTGCGGGCAACGTCGGTAAGGTTTCCATATCACTAACCGGGCAGGTCGTGTTGAAAGATGATTTGTCGTTCCCGTACCCTCCGGGCATAAACTTCGCGGGAATCCAGTATCCGGTCTGATTGAAGTCGCTGGATTCCGGGTCTGCGCTGCGCGCCGCCCGGAATGACGCAACCAACCGGGTTGCGTCAGGAAAATCTTTTGGAGGGCGCATGGAATTATCGCCACGCGAGAAAGACAAGCTGTTGCTGTTCACCGCCGGGTTACTGGCCGAGCGCCGCAAGGCGCGGGGCGTCAAGCTGAATTATCCCGAGGCCATCGCCTTTATCTCGGCGGCGATACTCGAAGGCGCGCGCGACGGGCGCACGGTCGCCGAGCTGATGAGCTTTGGGGCCACGCTGCTGACGCGCGACGACGTGATGGACGGCATCGCCGAGATGATTTCGGAGGTGCAGGTCGAGGCGACGTTTCCCGACGGCACCAAGCTGGTGACGGTGCATAACCCGATTCCGTAGGTTGGCATGTCGTTATCGCCATCGCTATCGTTGTCTCCGGTACGACGTTGTATCGCGCGAACAGAGAGACTGGGTCAGGAAGCTGAAGGGCAGTGTTAAATGGCCCCTCATCCGTCCCTTCTACCCAAAGGTTTAAATACCCGAGGCAGACGAACAGGGGTGAGGAAGTTTTTTGAGCAGTCCACTGGATTCCGGGTCGGCGCTGCGCGCCGCCCGGAATGACGAAGTCCTGCGTTCCATCGACAAAATAGAAGAACAGAGGGGGCGGTGATGATACCGGGCGAGATCGAGACAGTGGCGGGCGATATCGAACTGAACGTCGGGCGGCGCACCGTGCGCGTGTCGGTGGCCAACCGTGGCGACCGACCGATCCAGGTCGGCTCGCATTACCACTTTTATGAAACCAACGACGCGCTGGTATTCGACCGCGCTGCCGCGCGCGGCTGCCGTTTGAACATCGCGGCCGGTACCGCGGTGCGCTTCGAGCCGGGCCAGCAGCGCGATGTCGAGCTGGTCGAATACGCCGGTTACCGGCGCGTACATGGCTTCAACAACCAGATCGCCGGCGCGCTGGAGAAAACCTGATGGCCACCATCGGACGACGCGCCTATGCCGAGATGTACGGCCCGACCGTTGGCGACCGGGTGCGTCTCGGTGACACGGAACTCTGGATAGCCGTCGAGCGCGACTGCACCGTCTACGGCGAAGAGGTCAAGTTCGGCGGCGGCAAGGTCATCCGCGACGGCATGGGTCAGAGCCAGCGCAGCTCGAAAACGGCCGTCGACACCGTTATCACCAATGCGTTGATCCTCGACCACTGGGGCATCGTCAAGGCGGATATCGGTATCAAGAACGGCCGCATCGCCGCGATCGGCAAGGCCGGCAACCCGGACGTGCAACCCGGCGTCGACATCATCATCGGTCCCGGCACCGAGGTGATCGCCGGCGAAGGGCTGATCGCCACACCCGGCGGTATCGACGCGCATATCCATTTCATTTGTCCGCAGCAGATCGAAGAGGCGCTGATGTCCGGCGTGACGACGATGCTCGGCGGCGGCACCGGCCCGGCGGCCGGCACCAACGCGACGACCTGTACGCCGGGGCCATGGCATATCGCACGCATGCTGCAGGCGGCCGAGGCGTTCCCGATGAATCTCGGCTTCCTCGGCAAGGGCAACGCCAGCCTGCCGGAGGCGCTGGATGAGCAGGTCGTCGCCGGCGCAATGGGCCTGAAGCTGCATGAGGACTGGGGCACCACGCCGGCCGCGATCGACAACTGCCTGAACGTCGCCGAGCGACACGACGTGCAGGTTGCGATCCACACCGACACGCTGAACGAATCCGGCTTCGTCGAGAACACGCTGGCCGCGTTCAAGGGACGCACCATACACACCTATCACACTGAGGGCGCCGGCGGCGGCCATGCGCCGGACATCATCAAGGCCTGCGGCGAGAATAACGTACTGCCGTCGTCGACCAACCCGACGCGCCCCTACACGGTCAACACGGTCGATGAGCATCTCGACATGCTGATGGTCTGCCACCATCTCGATGCCGGCATTGCCGAAGACGTCGCGTTCGCCGAATCGCGCATCCGCCGCGAGACCATTGCTGCCGAAGACATCCTGCACGACCTCGGCGCGTTCAGCATGATTGCATCCGACTCGCAGGCGATGGGCCGCGTCGGTGAGGTCATCACACGCACCTGGCAGACCGCGCACAAGATGAAGGTGCAGCGCGGCGCGCTGCCCGAGGACAACGCGCGCCACGACAACTATCGCGCACGCCGCTATGTCGCCAAGTACACGATCAACCCGGCGCTGACGCACGGGCTGGCGCACGAGGTTGGCTCGATCGAAGCGGGCAAGCTCGCCGACATCGTGCTGTGGCGGCCGGCGTTCTTCGGTGCCAAACCTGCCATGGTGGTCAAGGGCGGCATGATCGCCGCCGCGCCTATGGGCGATCCGAATGCGTCCATCCCGACGCCGCAGCCGGTGCATTACCGGCCGATGTTCGGCGCGTTCGGCGGCGCGACAGCGGCGACTGCCGTCACGTTCGTCTCGAACGCCGCGCTCAACAGCGACATCGCTGCGCGGCTTGGCCTGCACAAACGCCTGGTCGCGGTGAAGAACACCCGCAGCGTCACCAAGGCCGACATGATCCTGAACCACTACCGGCCGCGCATGGAGGTTGATCCACAGACCTACGAAGTACGCGCCGACGGCCAGCTGCTGAGCTGCGATCCGGCGCGCGAGCTGCCGTTGACGCAGCGCTATTTTCTGTTTTGACGATGTTGCAGCTGACGCACCGCTTGTCCGAACCGGTCCGGCCGACGCTGAGCCTGACCGCGCCGTTCGAGCTGCGGCAGAAAAGCCGCGCGCGCGTGTGCCTCGACGACGGCACCGAGGCGGCGTGGCTGTTGCCGCGCGGTACGGTGTTGCGCGACGGCGATCTGTTACAGGGCGATGACGCTGACGACAGCGTTGTCGGCGTGATCGCCGCGCCGGAACCGGTGTCAACGGTACTGGCCGCCGACCCGCTGTTGCTGGCGCGCGCCGCGTATCACCTCGGCAATCGCCATGTCGCGTTGCAGATCGGCAACGGCTGGCTGCGTTACCAGCGGGATCATGTGCTCGATGCGATGGTACGCGAACTCGGGCTGCAAGTAGTCAATGAACTCACGCCGTTCGAACCGGAGGCGGGGGCGTATCACAGTCATGGGTGAGGGAGTTGAGCGAAGAAAACCGGTCGCGTTGTCGCCGGGGTTGCGGACCCCGAAGTTACATCGCGCTGACAACCACTGGATTCCGGGTCGGTGCTGCACACCGCACGCAATGACGAATGATTCAGCGGGATCTTAGGAACATGCACAATTCCGCGGCACTGTTAAGACTGATGCAGCTCGTGAGCCCGGCGCTGCCGGTCGGCGCCTATGCCTATTCGCAAGGCCTGGAACATGCAGTCGCGGAGCGTTGGGTTGCCGACGAACAGAGTGCCGCGGACTGGATCATCGGTCTGCTGGCAAACGCGCTGGCGAATCTCGACGCGCCGGTGCTTGTACGGTTGCACGCGGCATGGCAGGCGAACGATGCAGAGGCGGTCCGTTACTGGAACCGCTACCTGCAGGCCAGCCGCGAATCCGCCGAGCTGCTGGCGGAGGACCGCCACCTCGGCGGTGCGCTGGCACGATTGCTCGCCGATCTTGATGTAGGCGAGGCCATCGAATGGAAGCGGGGCAGTGCCCCGAGCTTCGCGACGATGTTCGCGCTGGCGGCAGCGCGCTGGGCAATCCCGTGCCGCGATACCGTCAACGGATTTCTGTGGAGCTGGAGCGAAAACCAGGTCGCCGCGGCGATCAAGCTGGTGCCACTTGGCCAGACCGCCGGGCAACGCATTCTGTCGCGCGCGGTCGCGGCGATTCCGCCGGTCGTCGAGCATGCGATATCGCTCGCCGATGACGACATCGGTTTTCTCGCGCCGGCGCTAGCTATCGGCAGCGCGCTGCATGAGACGCAGTATTCACGGCTGTTCAGGTCTTAGCGTGGCGTGTCCAGCGGTCGCTGCTGATCGAAGCTACCACTCTCTCCCTGCGGGAGAAGGGACGTTTTTGGCATGAGTCGAGGTTTGGGATCAGGAAACTGTATCGGGAGAGGAGCATATCCATGCATGTAAACGTTGTCACGAAACCTGCCCCCGCCAAACCCGCGCTGCGCGTCGGCATCGGCGGCCCGGTCGGTTCGGGCAAGACCGCGCTGGTCGCCGCGTTATGCCGTTTACTTCGCGACCGATACCGGATCGCGGTGGTCACCAATGACATCTATACCAGGGAAGACGCGCAGTTTCTGGTGCGTAACGAGGCGCTGGCGGCGGAGCGCATCATCGGTGTCGAGACCGGCGGCTGTCCGCATACGGCGATACGCGAGGACGCGTCGATGAATCTCGCGGCGGTCGATGAGCTGTGCGCGCGCTTTCCGGATCTCGATCTAGTGATGATCGAAAGCGGCGGCGACAACCTCAGCGCGACCTTCAGCCCGGAGTTGTCGGACTTGACTATTTATGTCATCGACGTCGCGGCCGGCGACAAGATACCGCGCAAGGGCGGTCCGGGCATCACCAAATCCGATCTGCTGGTGATCAACAAGACCGATCTCGCGCCTCACGTTGGTGCGTCACTCGACGTGATGGACCGCGATGCGAAGCAGATGCGCGGCGAGCGGCCGTTCGTGTTCTCGAACCTGAAGACCGGCGCGGGTCTAGAAGATATTGCCGCGTTTGTTATCAGCGCAGGGATGCTGACAACGCGGGAAGGCGTGTGATTACCGGGAATTGCCTGGCGATATCGGAAATCATGACAAGGTTTTATGTTGTTATTCCCGCGCAAGCGGAAATCCAGCGAGACCATTGCAGCACTGGACTACGCTTGCGCGGGAATAACCAGAGGTCAGATATTTTCATGTCAGATGCACTGCGATGATGCACAAAAACATGTGGCGCACCAAGCGTGGGCCAATGTTCGCTGTGGATAAGTGGGTGATGATGCGCGAAACATCTTGCAAACAGTCAGTTAGCAATACCTGACTGCGGTGGCATGCAATCTGCTCTGCCGTGGTATCCAGCCAGTGGGTTGGTGTCAACCGTAGTTCAGCAGGGGGAGATATCAATAATGAACAATAACAAGATCAGTTTTGCTGTTGCGGCTGCATTGGGTACGGCGGTGCTGTTGCCGTTGCCCGCCAATGCGGGCGGTACGATCGAATTTGGCGGCGGCAAGTCGGTCAGCGTCGGCGCCGGGTTGCGCACCAGCATGAACAGCGTCGAGAAGGGCGCGCTCAATGGCACGGACGACTCGTCGGACTTTCTGGTGGACAGTGTGCGCCTCTACGTCAACGGAAATATCCATGAGAACATCAAGTTCACGTTCAACACCGAGCGCGACGGCTCGTCCGGCGTCGATGGCGACATGCGGGTGCTCGATGCGATCGCCCAGTTCGAGTTCTCGGAGATGGCCAACGTCTGGTTCGGTCGCTTCCTGCCGCCTAGCGATCGCTCCAACCTCGACGGCCCCTACTACCTGAACGCGTGGAACTTCCCGTCCGCGCAGGCCTATCCGGCAATCTTCGCCGGCCGTGACAACGGCATCGCGGTGTGGGGCCAGACCGGCGGCGGCCAGTTTAAATACCAGGCCGGCCTTTTTAATGGCACCGGCGAGACTGGCGCGACACCGCCCAACCAGAAGGACGAAACGGAACTGGCATTGCGCCTGACCTACAACGCATGGGACCCAGAGCCGGGTTACTACAACAGCAGCACCTATTACGGCGAGAAAGACATCCTTGCCATCGGTGTCGCGATGATGACCCAGTCCGATGCGCTTGGCACGACCGCCGCGCCGCGTGATTTCACCGGCGTCAGCGTCGACGGCCTGTTCGAGAAGAAACTTGGCAACAGTGGTGTTGCGACGGTGGAAGCGGCCTACTACGACTACGACCGCGGCGCCACCGGTTCCGATTCCGACGCCTACTTCGTGCTCGGCAGCTATCTGTTTCCGCAGAAGGTCGGCATCGGCCAGTTGCAGCCGATGGTGCGGGTGCAGAACATCGACGTCAGCGGCGCCGGTGTGGATACCGATATCACCGAGCTCGGCCTGAACTACATCATCGACGGCCACAACGCGCGTATCTCGTTCGTTATCGGCAACACCGAAACGACACCGGGAACCGACGCGAACTCGTTCCAGATCGGCGCGCAGTTGCAGATCTAACCGACCCATACACAAGGAGAGACGAAATCATGAGCGTTAAAACCAAACACACCAGCCGCGCAGGCATGTTCGCGCGCGCGACCGGTGTTGTCACTGTCGGAGTCCTGGGCCTGGCGTCCATGGTGTTGCCGGCGCAGGCCGCCGACACCATCAAGGTCGGCGTGTTGCACTCGCTGTCCGGCACGATGGCGATCAGCGAAACCACACTGAAAGACACGGTGCTGATGCTGATCGACGAGCAGAACAAGAAGGGCGGCGTGCTCGGCAAGAAACTGGAGGCCGTCGTCGTTGACCCGGCGTCCAACTGGCCGCTGTTCGCCGAGAAGGCGCGCGAGCTGATCCAGAAGGACAAGGTCGCCGTCACGTTCGGTTGCTGGACGTCGGTATCGCGCAAGTCGGTGCTGCCGGTGTTCGAGGAGCTGAACGGGCTGTTGTTCTACCCGGTGCAGTACGAAGGCGAGGAGTCGTCGAAGAACGTGTTCTACACCGGCGCCGCGCCCAACCAGCAGGCGATACCGGCCGTGGATTATCTGATGAAAGACCTGGGGGTGAAGCGCTGGGTGCTGGCTGGCACGGATTATGTTTATCCGCGCACGACCAACAAGATCCTCGAGGCGTATTTAAAGGCCAAGGGTGTCGCCGATGCGGACATCATGATCAACTACACGCCGTTCGGCCATTCCGACTGGCAGAGCATCGTCGCCGATATCAAGAAGTTCGGCTCGACCGGCAAGAAGACCGCGGTCGTCTCGACGATCAACGGCGATGCCAACGTGCCGTTCTATAAAGAGCTCGGCAACCAGGGCGTGTCCGCGGAAAACATCCCGGTCGTCGCGTTCTCGGTCGGCGAGGAAGAACTGTCCGGCATCGACACCAAGCCGCTGGTCGGGCATCTCGCCGCATGGAACTACTTCATGAGCGTCGATAGCAAGGCCAACGAAAAGTTCATCAAGGACTGGCACGCCTACATCAAGAACCCGAAGCGCGTCACCAACGATCCGATGGAGGCGCATTACATCGGCTTCAACATGTGGGTGAAGGCGGTCGAGAAGGCCGGCAGCACCGATACCGACAAGGTCGAGCAGGCAATGATCGGGTTGACCTTCCCGAACCTGACCGGCGGCATGGCCGTGATGAACAAGAACCATCACTTGTCCAAGCCGGTGCTGATCGGTGAAATCCAGGACAACGGCCAGTTCGCCGTGGTCTGGGAGACCAAGGGCCTGGTTGAAGGCGATGCGTGGTCGGACTTCCTGCCCGGCAGCAAGGACATCATCGCTGACTGGACCGCGCCGATAAAATGCGGCAACTACAACACCAAGACCAAGAAGTGCTCGGGTCAGAATTTCTGATCGCAGTCTGAGCAGCAAAACCGGACGGGCGCCGCGCGGCGCCCGTCATTTTATAGGTACAGAGGTTTTTATTGATTTAGTATGCTGTGATTTCCGCACAGGCGGCAATCCAGTGCTTTCGATATAGCGTGTTGCCGGATTCCGGGTCTCCGCTGCGCTGCGCCCGGAATGACGATTAGCTGGAAGGTCGGCGCACAGAACGGAGAGGGGGCAGTACCTTGGGTTTCACGACGACCAGGCAACGGCGCTTTACGTTAAACCACCTGTTCCCGCATTTCCGTCTCACCCTGATTGTATGCACGCTGCTGGCGTTGCTGAGCGGCCATAACGCGCTGGCCGACGATGCGCCGCCGGTTGTGCACATGCCCTACGCCGACGCGATCGCGGCTCTGAAAGACCGCAGCTTCGATCTCAAGGCGCAGGCGGTGGACGCGCTGGTACAAAGCGGTAATCCACTGGCGCTGGCGGCGCTCAAGGCGCTGGTCGACGGCGACCTGTATTACACCCAGGACGACGAGCGTGTTGTTATCGCGAAGGACGCTTCCGGCGGCGTGCTGATGACCGACGCCGAGAGCGGCGCGGCGCTCGGCGAGGCCGTCAAGCGCGATCTCAAGAAAATCGTCATCAATAACACCATGCGCAACCAGTTGCGCGCCGCCATCGCGCGTCTGAGCCTGGCGAGCGACAACACCGACGCGCGCCTGAGCGCCGTGCTGGAGATCCTGAAAGACCTGACGCCCGAGGCCGTCGCGCTGCTGCGCACCGCGCGAGAAGACGAACAAAACCGCCGCGTGCGCGAGGCGCTCGACACCGCGCTGGCCATTGCCGACGTCAATGCCGACAACAAACGCGCACGGCTCGCGGCGATCGATGAACTCAGCGCGAGCCTTTACCCGGAGGCGCGTAACGTACTGGTGCCGCTGGCGGCCAAAGGCGCGGACGGCGAGTTCGTTGAGCCGGATGCCGAAATACGCAAGGCCGTCGCCGGTGCGATCAGGATCATCGATGGCAAGCGCGAGTTTTACAGTACGGTCGAAACCGTGTTCTTCGGCCTGAGCCTGGGCTCGGTGCTGCTGCTCGCGGCCATTGGCCTGGCGATCACCTTCGGTGTGATGGGCGTGATCAACATGGCGCACGGCGAGCTGATTATGCTCGGCGCCTACACCACCTATGTCGTGCAACTGCTAATGCCGCATCATATCGAGTGGTCGCTGCTGGTCGCCGTGCCGGCGGCATTTCTGGTCGCCGGGCTGGTCGGTATCGCCATCGAGCGCGGCGTGATCCGCTTTCTGTACGGCCGGCCGCTGGAAACATTGCTGGCAACGTTTGGTATCAGCCTGATCCTGCAACAGACGGTGCGCACCATCTTCTCGCCGCTGAACCGCTCGGTCGAAACGCCGCAGTGGATGAGCGGCTCGCTGGAGATCAACAGCGTATTGAGTTTGACCTACAACCGGCTGTATATCGTGATCTTCAGCCTGATCGTGTTCTTCATGCTGCTGGCGATACTGAAAAAAACCCGGCTCGGCTTGCAGGTGCGCGCGGTCGCGCAGAACCGCGCGATGGCGCGTGCAATGGGTGTGCGCACCGGCTGGGTCGACGCGCTGACGTTCGGGCTCGGCTCCGGCATCGCCGGCGTGGCCGGCGTGGCGCTGAGCCAGTTGACAAATGTCGGGCCGAACCTCGGCCAGTCCTACATCATCGATTCGTTCATGGTCGTTGTCTTTGGTGGTGTCGGTAACCTGTGGGGCACGCTGGTCGGCGCGCTGTCGCTGGGCGTGGTCAACAAGTTTCTCGAGCCCTGGGCCGGCGCCGTGCTGGCCAAGATACTGGTGCTGGTGTTCATCATCTTGTTCATCCAGAAAAAACCCCGCGGGCTGTTCCCGCAAAAGGGCCGGGCGGTGGAGCATTGATGATGCGACGAAATGAAATTGCCAATGCTCCCCGAATCCTGCCCCCTCTCGCTCCGGAAGAGGGCTGGGGTGACGGCTGCATATATGCAGGAGGTACGAGCCCATGGATGGGCGAGGTAGAGTCGTGCCGGGAGCAACGACCGGATCAACGCATGGGGCGGTTGCCGAGGGGATGAAAAAGCCTATCTCACTCCCTCATCCTGTCCGTCTCCCAGAGGGAGAAGGGACGCTCGCGCGAGCATACGAGTTGTGACGACTGCACGGATGCAGGAGGTAGGGCAACGCATGGAGCGGTTGCCGAGGGGATCGAATCGTACAACATCATTCACACTGCGTCGCTGGTCCAACCATGAGCCGCACCAGCCTCATCACGCAAATGCTCACCAACGACCGCGGTGGCCGCGTGTTCCTCGCAGTGCTCGCCGCCGTCATCGTCGCCGTGCCGGTACTGAACCTCGCCGTGCCGGAATCCTCGGCACTGCATGTCTCCACCTACACCGTCACGCTGCTCGGCAAGTACCTGTGCTATGCATTGCTCGCGATCGCGCTCGATCTGGTGTGGGGTTACTGCGGCATATTAAGCCTCGGCCATGCGGCGTTCTTCGCGCTGGGCGGTTATGCGATGGGTATGTATCTGATGCGAAGAATCGGCGACCGGGGCGTCTATGGCAACCTCGATCTGCCGGACTTCATGGTGTTTCTCAACTGGCAGGAGCTGCCGTGGTACTGGCATGGCTTCGATAGTTTCCTGTTCGCGATGCTGATGGTGGTGCTGGTGCCGGGGCTGCTCGCGTTCGTGTTCGGCTGGCTGGCGTTTCGCTCGCGTGTCACTGGCGTCTACCTGTCCATCATCACGCAGGCGTTGACGTTTGCGCTGATGCTGGCGTTTTTTCGTAACGAGATGGGTTTTGGCGGCAACAACGGCCTGACCGACTTCAAGGACATCCTCGGCTTCGACCTGCAATCCGATACCACGCGGCTGGGACTGTTCGTGATCACGGGCGCGATGCTGGCGCTGGCCTATTTGCTGTCGCGTTACATCGTCAGCTCAAAACTCGGCCGCGTCGTTGTCGCGATCCGTGATGCCGAGGACCGCGCGCGCTTCATCGGCTACCGCGTCGAGCTGTACAAGCTGTGGGTGTTCGTGTTCGCGGCCGTGCTGGCCGGTATCGCCGGCGCGCTGTATGTGCCGCAGGTCGGCATCATCAACCCGGGCGAATTCTCGCCATTGAATTCCATCGAGCTGGTGGTCTGGGTCGCGGTCGGCGGGCGCGGCACGCTTTACGGCGCGGTGATCGGCGCGGTGCTGGTGAATTACGCCAAGACCTTCTTTACCGGCGCGCTGCCCGAGGTCTGGCTGTTCGCGCTGGGCGGCTTGTTTGTTGTGGTTACCGTGTTGCTGCCGCGCGGCATCATCGGGCTGGCCGGGCAGATCAAGACACACCGCCAGGCCAAGGCCGGCAAACAATCCGGGGCGCTGACATGAAGCCGCTCCATCGCCTGCGCGGCATGATGAACCGCCGCCGCGCGCTCGACGTGCCGCCGGTTACCGCCGGGCACCTCGATGTGTCGCACGGGCCCATTCTTTACATAGAAGGCGTCTCGGTCAGTTTCGATGGCTTCAAGGCGCTCAACAAGCTGACCTTGTATATAGACGACGGCGAGCTGCGCTGCATCATCGGCCCCAACGGTGCGGGCAAGACGACGATGATGGACGTGATCACCGGCAAGACGCGGCCCGACAAGGGCACGGTCTACTTCGGCCAGACGCTTGACCTGACGCAGATGAGCGAGACCGCGATCGCTGCCGCCGGCATCGGTCGCAAGTTCCAGAAGCCGACGGTGTTCCCGTATCATTCCGTGTTCGAAAACCTGGAGCTGGCGATGCAGGCCGACAAGCGCGTCTGGTCGACGCTGTTTGCCGAGCTGAGCGGCGAGCAGCGCGACCGTATCGACGAGGTGATGACGATAGTCGGACTGCAAGCGCTCAGCAGGGGCCGCGCGGCGCTGTTGTCGCACGGCCAGAAGCAATGGCTGGAGATCGGCATGCTGCTGATGCAAAACCCGCGGCTCTTGTTGGTCGACGAGCCGGTCGCCGGCATGACGCATCAGGAGATGGACCGCACCGCCGAGCTGCTGGTATCGCTGGCCGGCAAGCATTCGGTTGTCGTCGTCGAGCATGATATGGAGTTCGTACGCTCCATCGCGCGCAAGGTCACCGTGCTGCACGAAGGCAGTGTGCTCGCCGAGGGCAGCATGGACGACGTGCAGAATGATCCGCGCGTTATCGACGTCTACCTCGGGGCGTGACGATGCTCGAGATCAAACAACTGAACCAGTATTACGGCGAAAGCCATACGTTGTGGGACGTTAATCTGAGCGTGCCGCAGGGTTCATGTCTGTGCCTGATGGGCCGGAATGGCGTAGGCAAGACGACACTGCTGAAAAGCATTATGGGCCTGTTGCCGGTCAAGTCCGGCAGTATCCGGTTCGATGGCCAGGAACTCGCCAACCGCCCGGCCGACCGGCGCGCGCGCGTTGGCATCGGCTACGTGCCGCAGGGCCGCGACATCTTTCCGCTGCTGACGGTAGAGGAAAACCTGCGCGTCGGCCTGGCCGCGCGCCGCGACAAGGTGAGAGAGATACCCGAACGTATCTTCGAGCTGTTCCCGGTACTCAAACAAATGCTGCGCCGCCGCGGCGGCGACCTGTCCGGCGGCCAGCAACAACAACTCGCGATCGGCCGCGCGCTCGCGATCGATCCTACACTGCTGATCCTCGACGAACCCGCCGAAGGCATTCAGCCGAATATCGTGCACGAGATCGGCGACATCATCAAAACGCTCAACGAACAGGAAAGCATCACCGTCCTGCTCGTCGAACAAAAACTCCCGTTCACCCGCCGCGTCGCGAAACACTTTTGTCTGATGGACAGGGGGCGGATCGTGGCGGGAGGTGGGATTGCGGAGTTGAGTGACGGGTTGATTAAAAAGTATTTGACGGTGTAGTTGACCGGCGCAGTAGCATGATTGTTGTATCAAGGTAGCATGTTTTCCTGTTGCGCTGATTTCCCGTCATTCCTGCGAAAGCAGGAATCCAGTCCCGGATAAAGCTGCGCCAGCGCATCAGTCCGCCAGCGCTCACGCAAGATACTGCCGAGAAACCGGCTTGTGTATCGTTCCATCGTGCAGTAATAATGGAGAAATATCGATTTCAGGGATGGGGCTTGTGTATTGGATAATGACGCATTAATCGTTGACTGGAGTCAACGATTAATGCGTTTAAAGGGCTCTGACCCTGAGGTCCCTAATACGGTATCGCGTGCAGTATGAGCCGTCGCTCGGCTATCTGAGCCCGGTGGACTATGAGAAACAAACTGTATTAGCTTGGGTGGGTGTACGCGGAACTAGGGGCAGGCCAGCCACGACTCAACGATTCCAGCTGTGGCGGGCTCGCCGAATAACGGGATGGACAGTCATGCTCAATAAACTACTGTGCGCGGTATTCGCCGTGGTGTTGTGCCTATCCACAGCCGTTGGTGATGATAAATCAGTATTTTCCAAAACGCTTGGTTTAGCCGAACAGGGCGACGCCGACGCGCAGTTCATGCTCGGACGAATGTACGAAAAAGGCGAAGGCACCCCACAGGACGACAAGCAATCGCTTTACTGGTATACCAAAGCTGCTGAGCAGGGGGATGCCATCGCGCAGCTCAACCTTGGAAATATGTATTCGCTTGGGCGAGGCGGCCCAGAGGATAAGGAGCGTGCGCTCAGCTGGTACTTTAGGGCCGCCGAACAGGGCGTTGCCGAAGCGCAGTACAACCTCGGGGTAATGTACCACGACGGCAAGGATGTCCCGCAAGACTACAAGACGGCGCTCGATTGGTTCACTAAAGCTGCCAAACAGGGAGATTCATCCGCACAGTACAATCTCGGAGTGATGTACCTCGCTGGTCGAGGCGCGCCGCAGAATTACGAGGAGGCAGTCCACTGGATTACTACAGCTGCCGAACACGGTGAAAGCGGCGCCCAGTACAACCTCGGGGTGATGTATTACAACGGCAACGGTGTCCCGCACTCTTACAAGCAGGCCCGTCACTGGTTCACTAAAGCTGCCGAACAGGGGAATACCTCGGCACAATATAACCTCGGGGTGATTTTTCTCCATGGACAAGGTACTCCAAAGAATGACGTCGCAGCTCACATGTGGGCTAGCATAAGCGCAGCCAGCGGGCATGTAATGGCAGGAAAGTTGAGAGATCAGCTTATAACCGCAATGACGGCAGATAAAATCGCGGAAGCAGAACGACTGGCCCGCGAATGGATGGGAGAACATCCATGAACCGGGCTTACCGGAAGATTCCGTTTCTGGCCCTGCTGTTCCTCCCGCTCCTTGCCAGCGAAGAGCGTTAAAGGGGTAGCGTTAAAGGTAGCGTTAAAGGGGTCACTCTGAGCCACCCCCGATTTTCCGGACACATGATTAAGCCACACAGGCCATCGCCTCGAAGCAGGATTAAAGGGGTCAAGGATTAAAGGGGTAAGGATTAAAGGGGTAGGATTAAAGGGGTCAGAGCCCTTTTACACTCAGTTCCCCGCCTCAAGCTCAGGATTTTGAGCGTATGTTCGTCAGCGTACATACGGAAGATCCAAATGCGCGCAAAATTATTGTTCTTGCCGATCTCCGCCATCCAGTGCTCTCAATTCGGCGATCCCCCCTCGTGAAGGAGTCGACTCATGTTCAATACGCGTTCCGCATACAGTCTCATCGTTTTGGCTGTCGTGGGCGCTCTCAGCACGCCTGTTCTTGCGCAATCAACGGCGGAGAACCCTGCAACGCCTGCGCCCGCGCACGAGCGGCAGGATCCAGGCGTTGAAGAAAACCTCAAGGTCTTCGATACCCTCGATTTCGAAGTATTCAGCAACCAGAAGTGGGATCGGCTCCATGAGAGTCATGCCAAAGACATTGTGGTCACGTGGCCCGACGGCCACGAGACCAAAGGCATCGACAAGCACATCGAAGACCTGAAGGCGATGTTCGTCTTCGCGCCCGACATCGCGATCAAGGTCCATCCGATCCGCTTCGGTTCCGGGAGCTGGATGGCGGTTACCGGCGTGATGACCGGCACATTCACCAGGCCGATGCCCACTGCGGACGGCAAGGTGATCCAGCCGACTGGAAAACGGTTTGCCATCGGAATGGCGACCATCGGGCACTGGAAGAATGGCACGATGGATCACGAATGGTTGTTCTGGGACAACCAGGATTTCATGACGCAGCTTGGCCTGGCCAAGTAGGCAGGAGGGGCGAGTCCCCGCCCGACGCCGGTTGCGCCGCTCAGGGCAAGCAGATCATCGGCAACATTGTCGCGGCGATGCGGGGCGTGCCCGGGGAAATCTACAAGCAGCAGGTAGCCCGCTTCACGCGCTGCGATGCGGATACGGGCGTGGCGTTGCCAACGGACTCGGACTAACGAAAGGATTATGAACATGAGCATCGACGGAAAAGTGGTTCTCGTGACCGGCGCGGGACAGGGCATCGGCCGTGCCATCGCGCTCAGACTGGCGAGCGACGGCGCCCATATTGCGGTCGTGGACGTCAACCACAACAAGATGAGCGCGGTCGCGGAAGAAGTGAGGACGTTGGGCCGCAAGGCGGCGACCTTCAAAGCCGACGTCACAAAACGCGACGATGTCTACGCCGCGATCGATCATGCCGAGAAGGCGCTCGGCGGATTTGACGTCATGGTCAACAATGCCGGCATCGCGCAGGTTCAGCCGCTTGCGGATGTCACGCCCGAGGAGGTGGATAAGATACTTAAGGTCAACGTCCAGGGCGTGCTATGGGGCATCCAGGCCGCCGCGAAGAAATTCAAGCAGCGCAAGCAAAAGGGAAAAATCATCAGCGCCTCGTCCATCGCCGGGCATGACGGTTTCGCGATGCTGGGCGTCTACTCGGCGACCAAGTTCGCCGTGCGGGGGTTGACGCAGGCAGCGGCGAAGGAGTTCGCGAGCGCCGGCATCACGGTCAATGCATACTGTCCGGGTATCGTAGGGACCGATATGTGGGTGGAGATCGACAAACGGTTCGCCGAGCTCACCGGCGCAGCCGTCGGCGCAACCTACAAGAAGTATGTCGAGGGTATTGCGCTGGGTCGGGCGCAGACGCCGGAGGATGTCTGCCGCGTTTGTGTCGTTCCTGGCGGGCCCCGACTCCGATTATATGACCGGACAGGCCCCTCTCATTGATGGCGGCCTAGTGTACCGATAAGCCGATTGCAGCAATTTAATTCTTGCAGGAGATCGATATGAGCCAGTATCCCATTGCCGTAGTGGTCGGCAGCCTTCGCCGTGATTCGTTCAACCGCAAGCTCGCGACCGCAATCGCGAAACTTGCGCCGCCGGAGTTCTCGTTCAAGCAAGTCGGGATAAACGACCTGCCACTCTACAACCAGGACGACGACGCGAGCCCGGCCGAATCCGTCAAGCGCCTGAAAGGCGAAATCACGGCCGCCCGTGGGCTACTGTTCGTCACGGCCGAATACAACCGCTCGATCCCGGGCGTGCTCAAGAATGCGATCGACCACGCCTCGCGGCCGTATGGCAAGAGCGTCTGGGCGGGAAAACCAGCCGGCGTCCTGGGCGTCTCGGTCGGCGCCATCGGCACGGCGGTGGCGCAGCAGCATCTGCGTACCATCCTCGCGTATCTGGATGTGCCGACGCTGGGGCAGGCCGAAGCATTCATACATGCCAAGGAAGGATTGTTCGACCCGTCCGGCAACCTCGGCGCGGACAGCAGGAAGTTCCTGCAGGATTGGATGGACCGCTACGTTGCGTGGGTGAAGAAACATGCCGGCTGATGACGGCACGTGATCACTTTAGAAAGCGCAATTTCCAAAAAGGGGAACTCCATGCACGCGTCCCGCCGAGAGGATCTGCCATGGAAGTGAAATGGAAACGACGGGACATATTGAAGGCAGGGGTGGCGGGCGCCGCCTCTGCATTGCTCGGCGGCAGCGGGTAAAGGGGCCAGGGTAAAGGGGGCAGAGCCCTTTGCCTGGGTGAATACCCTGGTGAACACGACATGTTTCCTGAAATAATCGGCCCATGACCAGAAACGATCGGACCATACGATTATTGAGGGCGCGTATTCCATCGTTCGAATGCAAGCCCGGATGTCACGACTGTTGCGGGCCGGTGACGACCTCCAGTGACGAGATGGCAAGGCTGCCGGTCAAAAGCGAGGCGGAACATGCGGCAGCGCTTAACGAGCTGAGCTGCCCTCACCTTGGTGAGAATGGCTGCGAAGTCTACGACGAGCGCCCGTTGATCTGTCGCCTGTTCGGCACCACGCCGCAACTGGCCTGTCCCAACGGCTGTCGACCTGAACGGATGGTCGAACCGGCAATAGAGCAACAGGTCTACTTATTTAACGCGAACACACGCCAGGTATTGGTCTAGCCTCTGGCAGGACGCACGGAGTTTAAGAAGGGGCAGATCACTCTGGCCCTATTTGCTCATGGAATTCCAAGATAGTGTGACTGGCAGCGGTTGTCAGGAATGGGTCTGGTCAGGCGTATTCGCGGGATTCTATGCGCGTTGTTGCGAGAGTTTTTCAAGTAGCGATCATCCTGCTTTGCCTGGCACTGCCACCTGCCGTCGCCAGTGCAGCTCCGCCCATGCAGCCGGATCTGCAGATTCCCATCGCGGCAGAGGTGCCCGCCGACGAGGTGCTGGAAGCAAACGGTGCCGTGATCGGTATCATCACGATTCGTGTCGACAATGTCTTTAATCCGGATGACCGCGGGGAAGATAACGCCGTATACCGTCTGACCAACGCCCTGCATTTCAAGACCCATCAATCGGTGGTTGAGCGTCAGTTGTCGTTTAAATCCGGTGACCCGTTTTCCGCCCGTTTACTCCCTGAGAGCGAACGCATCCTGCGCGGCAACGAATATGTTTCCGATGCGCGTATTCGCGCGGTGCGGTATGAGAACAATACGGTCGACATTGTCGTTGCGGTACATGATGTGTGTGCTCACGTCGACAGTGAGCGTCAGCCAGAAAGGCGGTACCCAGAGCAGACGGATCGGGTTGCGTGATGCCAATATCGGCGGCACCGGAAGAGCGCTGTCATTCATTCAGCACACGACTGTTGACCGCACGACCTCGCAACTGGAGTATCTCGATCCGCTGCTCTTTACCACACGGACCCGTGTGGCACTGGATTTTTCCGAAAATACCGATGGTACTACCCATGGATTTTCACTACTAAGACCGTTTTATGCGCTTGATTCAACCTGGAGCGCAGGGGTAAGCGGCAAGCAGGATGATCGCGTCGATCCGATCTACGATCTTGGCGATATCATCGAGGAGTTTCAGCATCGTGAGGACGAGTTCGAAGTCAGCGGTGGCTGGTCGCCCGGTCTGGTCGACGATGCCACACGGCGCTGGAGCGTCGGCTATCGTTACGAAGTCGATGAGTTCGCACCGGCAGAAAACCGGCTTGTACCGGCACTGTTGCCGGATAATCGCCGGTTGTCGTATCTCTGGGTCGGGTTCGAGCGGATTTCGGACCGCTACAAGACAACGATTAACCAGAATATCATGGGCCGGACCGAGGACATCGCGCTGGGTCAACAGCTGCACCTGAAATTGGGATATGCGAACCCGGTTATCGGTGCTGATCGTCAGA
Organism: Gammaproteobacteria bacterium; assembly: GCA_006218035.1. Lineage (GTDB taxonomy): Bacteria > Pseudomonadota > Gammaproteobacteria > VBWC01 > VBWC01 > VBWC01. Next base: position 9,093 of record VBWC01000018.1, on the reverse strand, counting down.
GCCTTATTGGGAACGGGGACGCCGGCGAGGGATTCGAATTGTCCGACGGGCGTTTACTGTTTCTGGGCGGTGCGCTCAGCGGGCGGCAAGCGCGTGGCATAATGCCCGCCTTGATACCGGGCTGCAATTCTACCAAACCACCTTCGGTCACCATATGTTCTACGCCAGCGTCGATGCGACCGCCGTCTACAGGCTTGATCTCGAAAATCAGTTGCTACTTGGGGGCGACAGCGGGTTGCGGGGCTATCCCTTACGGTACCAGAGTGGCGAGGAACGGGCCCTGGTAACCCTGGAGCAACGCTATTACACGAACTGGTATCCGTTGCGTCTGGCACGTGTCGGCGCGGCGGTTTTTTTTGATGGTGGCCGCGTCTGGGATCGTGATGCCTTTAATAGCCAGAACCTTGGCTGGCTGCGTGACGTGGGGTTTGGTCTCCGTCTGAGTCTGACGCGCTCCGGTCTGGGATCGGTGGGGCATATTGATTTTGCCTTCCCGCTCGATGGCGATCCCTCGATTGATCCGTTCCAGCTTCTCGTCGGCGTTCAGTCAACGTTCTAGTACGCCCGCATCATTCACAGCCAGGAATAATAGGGTTCTGACTGAACCTCAACGTCGCTGATCCTGTTTATTTCCTTTCGTCTATCCCCCGTTGCGGTAAATACCGGGAGTTTTCGCGGGATGTCTTATGTGTGACACCGTACAGACCCCGCTCAGTGCCACGGCTAAATTGCGTTTATTGTTTCAGAACGACGAACGGATGCCTGTCGCGAATCGTGGTTATCTATCGGTATGACATCAAGATGACAAGTCATTCCAGATAGAACCGGTCGAAGGAAAATGGTATGAAGATGCTGTGTGTTAGATACAGGGCGCCACTCATGTGGCCCGCCATTATCGTTATCATTACCGCCATAACAGCGCATTACGGTATCGGCGCGTTCAAGGGATGGATCACGATATCGTCCTCCCCGCACGCGGCTGTAACCAATCAAACCGTCAAGATATCTGAGGTATCACATGATCGTGATGCAGCCAGCGGGCTCGACACAGTCGGCAGGGCACCGGAAATGAGGTCGGAAAGAAGAGGGGGGCCGACAAGTTACTATACAGTTGTCTTCGGCCTTTCTGAATGGGAGCGGACGAAGGTTGTTGACGACATGATCCGGTCGAAACCTGTCTCCTATTACTATTAGAGTTTTTCGAGGGAATGCAGGTGTCCCGACGCTTGTCGAATGCAGCGGGATTGCAGAATCTTTGTTGACGCCCGGGGATAGCGATGCTTCATTGCGCGTATGCGGGATGTAGTTCCCGGTTTTTTTGACCCTAACACGGAGGCGGGGAATACCCATCATGAAAATCGGCTCAACGAAATCCAGGTTCATATCCAGGCTGACATTATCGGCTGGCCTTTTATTCGGTACGTTATTGTTCGCCGCTTACGCCGAGGCGTTGCCACGTCTCGCCGTGAGTAGTAACGGACATTACCTTATGCAATTGGACGGAAGCCCGGCAGGCCTTCCGTTCTTCTGGCAGGCCGATACCGCGTGGAATCTGGCATCGGTGTGCGAGGAAGACCGGGACGGGGACGGTACGGGTGATATCGAGCAATATATACAGGATCGGGCGGCCAAGGGCTACAACGTCGTTCAGGGGCCGATCATCATCAATACGAATTCGTTTTCTGCCCCGTCGCTAACGGCGGATTGCTACGGGAACCTGGCGCTGTCGAACTGGACTCCCGGTACGGTGACGTTAAACGAGGCGTATCTGCGCCATATTGATTACATCGTTAATACAGCGCGGGAGCACGGTCTCTATATCGCGTTACCGGTTATCTGGGGTGCTATGTTCGACCATTACTTTTCGGTGAATAATACCGGTGACGCCTATCGCATCGGACAGGTCCTCGCCCAGCGCTATAACCAGGATAACGTAATATGGATCGTGGCCGGTGAGTACCAGAAGATTGCCTGGGAAACTGTTGCCAGGGACAGAACAGAACCCAGCGCGCAGGAGCTGGACTTGATAAGACAGCTGGCACTGGGGCTGGCGTCAGTGCACCAGGGAACCCAGCTGATGACCGTGCATCCGGACGGTGGCCAGTCGTCTTCCGGCCATTTCCACGGCGAGCCATGGCTGGATTTCAACATGATTCAGACGTTCGCCATAGACGAGTCCGGCGATGCTATTGTTTTTAATGACTGGCAGCGCGTGCCGACGAAACCGACGGTGAATGCCGAGCCGGCGTATGAAGACCGGGACGCGCAGTTTCTCAATGACCCGGTGACCGCGCGCAAGGTGAGGTATGAGGCCTACCAGGCGGTATTCCAGGGGGCTTTCGGCCACACCTACGGGCACTGGAATATATGGCAGTTCAGCCCGAACTGGCAGGCGTCGCTGGATGCAGAGGGCGCCGTCGATATGAAGTATCTGCGTGGGCTCGTTGAGTCGCGGCCGTTTCTGGTGCGGATACCCGATCAGGGCATGATCGTCGGGCCTGCGGGTGATTACGCCGGATTGTCGAGGGTGCGGGCAACACGTGCCTCCGATGGAAGTTACGCGTTCATATATTTCCCCGGCGAAAATATTTCACAAGGTCTGGACCTCAGCCGTCTATCCGGCGCGAGCGTCAGGGCCTGGTGGTACAACCCCCGAGACGGTTTGGTATACGACGGCAGCGGTCAGCCGTCCGCTGCGCCATTTGGAAATTTCAGTACCGCGTCAACGTCACAGGTTTTTGATCCGCCGGGGTTCGATGCGGCGCAGGACTGGGTCTTGGTGCTCGATGATGTGGACCGGAACTTCCCCGCGCCGGGCGCGCCGGCCGCGGGCATTACTCCCGCCGCTGGAATTCCAGTGGTGCAACTGGCTGTGGCAACGGGGCCGTTCGCGATCAATCAGATTATCGAGGCGGAAGATTTCGATGAGGGCGGGCAGGGGGTGGCGTACTATGACGTGACGCCCGGAAATTCGCTTGGCGGAGACTATCGTCCGGGCGAAGACGTGGATATCGAGAGCGGTCGGGGGGCGAGCAACGGCTTTAGTGTCGGATTGGTGCAACTGGGTGAATGGCTGCGGTATACCGTCGACATTCCTGCGTCAGGGCTTTATGACATTGATATCCGTACCTCCCAGCCACTGGGCGGCGGTCAGTTTCATCTCGATTTTAACGGTGACAATGTGACCGGCGTGATCTATCCGCTGCCTTCCGGCGATCCGCAGAACTGGGACGTGATCAAGGTCAGTGGTGTCAAACTGAATGGCGGTGTACAGCAAATGAGAATAGTGCCGGACAGGGTGCCGTCCTGGACGCCTGATATCGGGAATCTGGACTGGTTCCGGATTACGCCGAGCAGCGCGCCGGCGCTGATACCGCGGCCACCCGCGCCGCCTGTCTTTCCCTCCACTAACTTTAATATGTACAGGGGATGGTGATGACCTTGCCGGCGGCGCAAGCCCCGGTCAGAACAATTGAGGATCGGAGTCGATTCGGCGGTAGCGATGCTTGTTTCTACGGGAGCATGGTGATCAGAAATCGACTCCGATATGACAACGGCTGTAACAATCTACTTCAAGCCGCCCACTTTCGCCCCTCCAAACCAGCATCATTCCGTCGCATACTGCTTAATCGCCTGTAGCGAAGGAACGACTGGTCTTACTGACACACTCGGCGCAGTCGGATTTTGAGCGGATCTATCTCACGCCATCTCCATCGCCCAAGCCATGGATGACCTCACTATATGGACCGACCCTCTCTTCCAAACGCGCTGGCACTGACGCTGATAATCAATCAACGCTACTACAATATACCGGCGCAGGTATTGAGCCAGATCACTATTAATCTTGTAGATCGCTGTCGTAATTTCGCCAGGGATCAATGGATAAATGAGAGTACGCCTGACGAAATGTTCTACCCGGGCTTCATAGTCGGCGGGTGAGCGTGGTCCGTGGGGTTTAATAGTGAATTAATGGGCTTGGAGACGAATATCTTATTGCGGTGCTACGGCGTCAGCGTTTCCACGGGTTCCCCGCGGGTTCCGCGAGCCGTCGTCTGGAATACCGCCGGGGCGGCGATTCACTGTTACCATTGCTTAACCCGCCGTTAGATTGCTTGAGAACCGGCTCGTTTTGTTCCGACTCTGCGAGAAATTCGTTCGCGTCAGTCAATTGATGGCTTACTGACGTAATTTCGGTCTCGACGTACCCGTCGGTTTTCTGGTTGGCCATTCGTTCCTGGTTTAGTGCTTCAATAATAGCCTGCTGTTTAGCCACGATAGTTCCGGCACTCGCCAGGCGTTCAGTCATTAGATCCAGCTCCTGTGCCAGTCGCCGCTGTTGTTCTGTCAACTGCGCGACCTGCGTTTCCTTTTCCGCCAGCTGTTCGACCAGCTCGCTTGCTTCCTGTTGTGTCCGTTGCAGATACGTCTCTACCTGGCCACGCTGAACTTTTAGCGCTTCGTTTTCGCCTAGTATCTGGCGATTACTGTTTTCCAGCGCCGCGATTTTTGCCGACAATACCTGTACCTGTTCGCTGGCCCGGTCGCCTTGCAGACGGTAGTGTTCGGCAGTGCGCTTTGCCTGACTGGTTGTTTCCTGTAATGCAGCGAGTTGATGTTCCAGGTCTCGGGTGACTGTTTCTTGTGCGCGAAGACCCTCTGTCGCCTGTTCCAAGTCGGCGGCCATACGCGCGTGGTCTTCCGCCGAAACAGCATTTTTATCAAGAGACGACTGTTTTTCAGCCGCGTTATTTTCCGCACTGGCCAGGCGCTCACTCATTAAATTCAGCTCCTTTATCAATCGCCCGCGTTCGGTGACCAGGGCGGTCTGTTCCCGGGCCAGCTGCGCAACCTGCGTTCCCTTTGCCGCCAGCTGCTCGACAAGCTCGCCAACCGCTTCTTGTGTGCTTTGCTGATTCGTTTCGAGTTGGCCACGCTGATCTATTAACGCTTCGTTATCGTCTAACACCTGTCGATTATTGCTTTCCAGCTCCGTGATTTTCGCCGAGTACATCTGTACTTTTTCATTGGCGCGGTCTCGTTGCATACGGTACTCCCTGGCGGCGTTCTCGGCCTGACTGGCTGTTTCTTGTAATGCTGCCAGGCGATTTCCCAGCTCTCGGGTAACGGTTTCCTGTGCGTCGAGCGCCTGTCGCGCCTGTTCCAGGTCAGCGGCCATACGTGCCTGGTCCTCTGCCGAAATAGAGCATTCCTCGAGCTCGCGTATCCGTGCCTGCATTGTTGCGATATGTTCCTCAAAAATCCGCCGATCTTCTGCGACCTTGTTCGTTCGGAGCTCGGCTAGTTGCTGCGCATCACGTGCCTCGTCGGCAATCTCTGCAGCGCGGGCGGTCTCGATCGTCTCTATTGCCTTTTTGAGGCTCTCACATTGGGCGCTGGCGACGGCTAATTGTTGCTGCAACGCAAAGGTCTCCTGTTCAGCGCGCACTCTGGCGGCCTCGGCGTCATGCAGCCGCACCGCAAAGGCGTTGTCGGTTGTCACGTCGGTAGTGTTATGTTCGCTTCGGGATGTTTCCAGAAGCGCGTTTACGCGGGCGATCTCCGCCAATACCTTCGTATGTTCCGCCTCGGCCGCTTTGGCGCGCGCCATGGATTTGGACGCCAGTGTTTCCGCGGAGGCGAGTCTCGCTCTCAGCCGTTTATTGTCGTTTTCCTGATCGACTTGTTGTTGCTTTTCCAGCGCAAGTTCCAGCGCCAGTGCGTTGAGTCGAGGCTCACGGGTGTCAGGTTCCGAACTATCCGCGCGGGGACCGCCAAGGTTTCTGGGTGACCGTTGTGCCGTCGTCACCTTCTTGAGTTCACGTAGCGCCTCGTCCCGGTCAATTTCCGCTTGCTTGAGCTTTGCCTGGTAGTCCGCCAGGATGTACTCGGCGGCTTCGATACGTGAACGCAGCTCGGTTAATTCGGTTAAGTCTTCGGCATCAGGGGCCAGGGTCGCGTCCGCCTGAACGGTGTTCAATTGATCCCCGGACCCCCGGTTGACCGCCGCCTTGACCTGCGCCAGCTCCGCGGTGAGCTGGGCAACCTGTTTCGCGGAGGCGGTATATCGCTCATCAAGTTTTTTTATTCTATGTTCAGATTCCTGCGCCGCATGTTTGGCAGCAGCGATGATTTCTTGCAGTTCCCTGTCATTACCGGTCGAACTACCCGATGGATCGCTCGATTGATAGCCCGATTGATTATGGGTGCCATCGGCTGGCGACGTGTCCCGCGCAGTTGTTAAATGCGCTATTTGCAGGCTCAGGCGCTGAACGTCTTCCCTGGCGCTGGCGCATTCTTGCTCGGTCTGATGCAGCGCCGAAACATAATTGGTCGCGACGCGCTCCGAGGCCTCCAGGCCGGCCTCAAGTTCCACCACGCGTTCCTCTGCGCGACAACGTTCCTCGTTGGCCTTTTTCAGTCCGATGGTAAGCACACGGAGCTGGTTTTCTACCTGCGCGGCGTAATCCGGAGTGTCGTTGGCCGCGCCCGCAAGATGCGCTTTTTCGGAGGTCAGCTGGGCGCTGAGATGGTAGGCGGAATCGAGTTCGCGCTTGAGTTGCGCCATATCGCGCTCGAACTTCGCGACTGTCTCGGCATGAGTATCGTAGGCCGTGCGCAGCTTGGCACTCAGGCGCTCTATCTCGCCTTCAAGGCCTTTGACAACGGTGTCAGTGCTTCGCCCCCACACTTTTCGAGACCCTCCCTGGTGTTAAAGTAAATTGCGTCACAAATACTTGATACTGGCCCGCTCACTGTCCGGCCGCATTTCAACGCTTGTTTGCACGGGTATCGACCGGGAACAAAAGAAATCGAGGGGAAAATGTTATTTAAAGCCGCCCCGTTTTAATCACGGCCGCGGTGTCCGGCATTTGGCGGAATGCGATTACGTCAATGAGAGAAAAACAGACTCGACGTCACGGCCGTCCCACCGAGACGTCATTCCTGTGGAAACGGGAATCCAGGAGTTTTAGTGCGCACGCGAATCAGCAAGTTACTGGATCCCTCAGCACCGTTTCCGACACCGCTCCCGGTTCTTGCTCCCGGCAGGACTCGACCTCGCGCCTGCGCGGGAATGACACCATTTCTGTTTTGCACTGGGGGAATGGAATCAGAGTGGGCTTCCCCGGTACCATAGACAGGCGTCTGCTTTATTCGGGAGAGATCAGCGCCGATTTTCCGCCGGATGTAGCCGCTACAGCTGGATTCTGGCTCGCGCTCGCTGTGCTTGCCTGGCCGGAAAGACAGAAAGGCGGGGCAGGTTTACTCCGGTGCCATTCATATTGATATGATGGAGCCCATGTTGAAAACGAATTATTGGCTATTGTCTTTGGTGTTGATTCTCGGCACGGGGTGTTCGACGGTACAGGTCAGTCAGGACTATGAACCCGGCGTAGACTTCACGGGCATGAGCACCTTTGCCTGGCAGCATGATAGTCAGCCCAAAACCGATGACATCCGCGTCGATGATCCGCTGATCAATCAGCGTATACGAGCCGCGATCGATAATAATCTTGAGAGCCGCTATACCAAAGCGGAGCGCGCATCCGCCGACTTTCTGATTGCCTACGAGCTGGCCATTCGGCAAAAGATCAAATCCGAAGGCACCCAAAGCGGGATCATGATCGGCACCGGGGCCAGGGGTTCGTTCGGCGGCATTGGCATCGGCACGGGCAGTCCGGTGGAAACCTACGATCAGGGCATGTTGTTCATCGATGTACTGGATTCGAAAAGTGGCAAGCTGTTGTGGCGGGGCAAGGGCACGGATGTCGTCTCCGAACACGCCGATCCGGACGAAACAACTCGACAGATCAATGAACTGGTGCAAAAAATACTGGTGAAGTTTCCGCCCTAATCCATACCAGCGCGAATACATGGCAGAGTTGCATTTTCCGTTCGTCGGTCACCTTATCAAACGCATAACTCTCTGGCCTGTGATATTTTCTTGGCAAGCGTAGCCCTGACGACGGCGTTCCCTCGAAGATTCTGTTATGTAGGCGCTTCGGGGTTATTCAAAGTTGTGCGTCTCAGGAAAGTGCATTGACGCAAGAAGGGTCGGAGTCGATCTTGGTAGGTTCGTTAGGGCCGAATTGGACAGGTATCCGGAAATTCAATTCTGAGCTAACCCGGGTTTCTCGGACACACCGATTAAGATACACCTTTCATGGCCTCGAATTGCACTGGGCTAACATAGCCCAGTGTCTGATGCAGCCTCTGGCGATTGTAGAATAGCTCGATGTAATCGAAGATCGCTGTGCGAGCCGCCTCATGGCTGTGGAAGTCACAATGATGGACCAGCTCATTCTTCAGATTACTAAAGAAGCTTTCTGCCACCGCGTTGTCGTAGGCATTACCCCGGCCGCTCATGCTCGGTCGCAATCCATGGGCGTGCATGGTCTCTCGATAAACCCGGGCAGCATAGATCGATCCTTGATCGGTATGGTGGATTAATCTCCGGTCGGGCTGTCGTTGCTCCAAGGCCATGCGCAGTGCGCCCAGTACCAATGCCAGGTCGGGCTTGCCGCTCATTGACCAGCCCACCACGCGGCGCGCATAGAGATCCACGAGTACCGCCAAGTACAGAATCCCGGCACGGGTCCGGATACATGTCATGTCACCTACCCAGACACGGTTCGGCTGCAGGACCTGAAATTGCCGCCGCAACAGATTGGGTGCCGCCGGCGCTGTCGCATGGTTTTCCACCGTCAGGCGGAAGCGACGCTTGCGACGGGCCTCGATTCCCGCGCTCTTGCGTAACCGCGCTACCCGATGCTTGCTGCACGCCACGCCCTGGGCATTGAGCTCCAGCCACGTCTTCTTCGCACCGTACGCCTGCCGTGATCGCACGTGTAGGTGACGGATCTGCGTGAGCAGTTCCCGGTCCTGGGTTTCTCTCGGGCCTTCGGGACGACCACGCCACGCGTAGTAGCCGCGGCGCGACACCCGCATAACCCCGCACATCCGCATTACGCTGAATTCGGCTTCATGCCGTTTGATGAAGGCGTATCTCACCTGAGTTCCTTGGCAAAGTACGCTGCCTTGAGTTCAACTGGTCGTTGCAACACCATGGATATTGCTGACAACAGGAGGTGTTGC
>VBWC01000049.1 GCA_006218035.1 Gammaproteobacteria bacterium | reverse complement strand
CTAGTGCATCGTCAAGCTCACGAATTAGGATGGCGTTGAGCGGCTTTTTGTGCATCATAGCAGCAACCACGGAGGGCGCTGCCATGCAGAAGAAGTATATCGTGCGGCTGACGGAGGCGGAACGGGCCACGCTGGTCGAAGTCATCAAGCAGCTCAAAGGTTCTTCACAGAAGGTCCGCCGCGCCCAAGTCCTGCTGAAAGCGGATGCGGACGGTCCCGCCTGGACGGATGCTCAGATCGCTGACGCTTTCGACTGTCGCACGAAAACCGTGGAGAATATCCGCGAGCGGTTCGTGACGGCCGGGTTCGACGACACGCTCCACGGCAAACCACGGCCCGCGGCGCGGCCGAAGTTGCTGGATGGCGCGCAGGAGGCCCAGGTCATCGCCCTGCGCTTGGGGACGCCGCCGGCGGGCTTCGCGAACTGGACCTTGCGTCTGTTGGCCGACAAGGTCGTGGAGTTGGCCATCGTGGAGTCGATCAGCCACGAAACGGTCCGTCAGACGCTCAAAAAAACGGCATGACGCAGCGGAAGATCGAGTATTGGGTGATTCCGCCCCAAGCCGACGGCGAGTTTGTGGCGAGCATGGAAGTGGTGCTGGACACCTACGCGCAACCCTACGATGCGCGGTATCCGGTGCTGTGCATGGACGAGCAACCGATCCAGTTGTTGAAAGAAACCCGGCTGCCGATCCCTGCCACCCCGGAGCATCCGCAGCGCGTGGACTACGAATACGAACGCGCGGGGACGGCGAGCATCTTCCTGTTTTGCGAGCCCTTGGTCGGTTGGCGGCAGGTCACGGTCCGGGAACGGCGGACGAAAATCGACTGGGCGCTGGAGGTGGCGGACTTGCTGCGCACGCGCTATGCGACCGCCGAGAAGGTCATCTTGGTCTGCGATAACTTGAACACGCATACCCTCGGGGCGTTCTACGAGGCGTTCGAGCCGGAGACGGCGCGGGCGCTGGTGCGGCGTCTGGAGTTCCGCCACACGCCCAAACACGGCAGTTGGCTCAACGTCGCCGAAAACGAACTGAGTTCCCTGACGCGCCAATGCGTTCACGGGCGTCGCTTCGGAACGATCGAGTTCTTGCGGCAAGAGACCGCCGCCTGGCAGCAGCACAGCAACGACAAGCAGCGCGGCGTCGATTGGCAATTCAAAGTCGATGACGTTCGCATCAAACTGAAGTCGGTCTACCCTAAAAACAGAGTCTGACGCAGCACTAGTCAATCGCTGCAACGCGAAAACGCAAATTGCCGACCCCGTCGATCACGACATTCCTTAATCCGGAAGCCGTGAGTCGCGCACCCAGGGAATAGGGTCTGAATGCAGACGACACCAATGATAGGCCAACCTCCCGAGGTCATATACATTTGTCACAAGTTGGCCGCAATCGTCAATTTCAC
>VBWC01000048.1 GCA_006218035.1 Gammaproteobacteria bacterium | reverse complement strand
GAGACCCTGATCGTCCTGCCCAATAGCTATTTGCCCTGCCCGGCCGCCGAGGGAACAGCCATTCCGGCCACGACGCGCGCCGCCCACGGTCTGCCGGAAGAGGCCGTGGTGTTCGCTAGTGTTCTGACCCATTTATAGGATTCCCATCCGCCCGCAAATCAGATTCACTGGCGGCATGAGAAATATGAATGGATGCCTTTACGTCAGCCCCGGTGATCGCACGACACTGGAGCGGCTGGTCGCCGATGGCAAGACGGCGCAGAAGATCGCGGCACGCGCGCGCATCGTCCTGCTGTCGGGGAGCGGGCTCGGGATGAATGCAATCCGGCGCGCTGCGCGGGTGTCGAAGCCGACGGTGTGGCGCTGGCAAACGGCCTACATGGCGGGTGGCGTCGAGCGTCTGCTGAACGACAAAGGCAAAGGCGAGCGCGCCGGCAAGAAGCCGATCGGCGGCGATGTGCGGCTGGCGATCGTGACCAAGACGGCGAAGGAAAAGCCCGCGCATGCGACGCACTGGAGCGCGCGCATGATGGCCGCGGCGATGGGCGTCGGTCACACGACCGTGCAGCGCATCTGGAAAGAGCACGGCCTCAAGCCGCATCTGACGCGCACGTTCAAGCTCTCGAACGATCCGAAATTCGCGGAGAAAGTCGTCGACGTCGTCGGGCTCTACCTCAATCCACCCGACAAGGCGGTCGTGCTGTGTGTCGATGAGAAGAGCCAAATACAGGCTTTGGATCGTACCCAGCCCGGCCTGCCGATGAAGAAGGGGCGTGCGGCAACGATGACGCATGACTACAAGCGCAACGGCACGACGACGCTGTTCGCCGCCCTCGATGCGAAGACCGGCGAGGTGATCGGAGAATGCTTGCCCAAGCACCGTGCCAAGGAGTTCATCCGCTTTCTGAACAAGATCGACCGGGTCGTTGCCAAGCCTCTCTCGATCCATGCGATCTGCGACAATTACAGCACCCACAAGACGCCGAAGGTGAAGACTTGGCTCGCCAGGCATCCGCGCTTCAAGCTGCACTTCATCCCGACCTCGTCGTCCTGGCTGAACCTCGTCGAGCGGCTGTTCGCCGAGATCACGCGCCAGAAAATCCGCCGCGGCGTGTTCAAGAGCGTCGGCGACCTCGTGGCGGCCATCGAAGCCTGGATCGAGAACCGCAACGCCAAACCAAAACCCTTCAAGTGGACCGCCCAAGCCGATACCATCCTGGAGAAGAATGCACGTGCCCGCAAAAACATGGAGAAGGTCAAGGCGGGTACTGTATGAATGAGTCAGAACACTAGCACTGAATTTTGTGCAGGGCTGATTGCGTACTACGATGATCTATGAAAAGGTTAGACGCCGCACTGCCTGACGTGGGGCCAGATCACGAGTGGCGAGATAGCCGACCGCTTTTTCACGGTGATAGCTA
>VBWC01000002.1 GCA_006218035.1 Gammaproteobacteria bacterium | reverse complement strand
TGAAGTTCAGCGTGAACGGACCGGCGTCGGCCGGTGTGACGACCGCCAGAGAAGCCAGAAGTAGCGCACTAACCATCAGGCAACGCGATATCGTCAGCACGAGGGGCATTGCCAGCCGGGTGTCGATTTGTGTCAGTCGTGTTGTGTGCATCTTATTGCCTCGACTTTTCCGGTATTGACGGTGCTTGCCGGTGGATTCCGTGACGTCGCGTCCTGCCGTCGAATCTGTTGCTTTCCCGAGTGTGTCTGATGATTAAAATGCAAGCGCTGTGCCACTAATCTAACTTATTGTTTTTTTTGTTATATTCACTGAATGGTCGACCTGCCCAAGGTATGCTTGTAAAGCATTTCGACAGAGGGTGTCGCGAAGGCGCGAAATTACCGCCGCGCATGGCGCGAGACGGCGCCCGGGCGCGTTGCTAAATTAACGTAATTTCAGTTGCTTGGTGGTTAACTCAGGGCACGGCGGGCAGTATCCGCGGCGGGGGAGGGACCCCGCCGGATCAGTCGGGGACAAGGATCGGGAAAAAAACAGGCGGCTAGATCGATTTGGCGCGACGCCGGATGCCCGCTAACCAGGGCAGCAAAGCAAGCAACATGATCGGATGAAGGGCGCCGCCACTGCTGGTGGTGCTGCTGGTCGTCGGGCTGACCGACACGCTGCTGCCGCTGCTGCTGGCCGCTGGCAGACCGGGGCCGCTCGGGTCGACAATCGTGCCGTTGACAACGCCGTCGGCATCGCCGACACCGCCATCGATCAGCGTCACGACAGCGAACTTGCTGCCGAATTCGACGTTGCTGGTGTAGTCCGACAGCAATTCGGTAGCCGGGTCATACTTGTACCATTTCATCGCCGGGCTGAGTGTTTCGGGGAAGGAAAATGTCACCGTAACCATCGCTGGATTGAACGCGTCGACCGGCAGCCCTTCAACCCGGAAGCTGAAGAATTCATAGGGAAGTTGGTCGTTCGGGACCTGGTCGGTCGGGAGATTTGTTTTCGACATGACCGAAAGATTCTTGATTGTACCCTTGTTGACCTTGATGCCGATGGTGTGCGTTTTCGAGACATCCAGTAGCGCGTGAATAGCCTCCGCCTGGTCATCGACGCCGTTGCCGTTCGTGTCGACACCGGCGACGTGGTAACGGTCATCGTTGCCGTCGCTATCCAGATCAAACGGATCAGTGCTGACTGTTGTAAACACAACCGGGCTTGACCAGTCAGAATACAGCCCGGTAAGGCCGCGATGGCGTGTCCGTATCCAGTAATTCGTCGCTTTTTTCAGTATGCCGTAGGTCACCGTCAGGCGCCGATGTTCGACAGCGTTGGTTGCGGCAGTCGTTTTCTTCTCGATAATTTTCTGTACGACATAATTTCCCGCGGTGAAATCGTTCACCTGACTGATTTCCCACTGGGAAGCAGTCAGATAGTCGCCTTGCGCGATGTCCGGGCTGGAATAGCCTTCAACGTCGAAAACGTATTTGTCCAGCGATACGTCGCTATCGATCGCCCGGATGACCGGCGCATTGGGGCGATGATCGCTCGGCGTATCGGTGGAAACGGTCGGATTCGAGCCATAACGCATTTCATCGCTGTCGCTGATGCCGTCGCCGTCGGTGTCCACGCTGTTCGGATTGGTGCCCCGCAGGTATTCGTCGCGATCAAGCACGCCGTCACCGTCAGTATCGGTAGTGCCATTGGCGACCGACAGGCTGCCGAAATTCTGTATTTCCCACTCGTCAAGCAGACTATCGTTGTCAGTATCGGTCGGCGGGTAATAACTGACTGTTATCACTTTTACCGTCGCGTCGTTATACGGGCTGCTATCCGTTGCGACGATCGTTAATGTGTTTGGCCCGGTGGCAAGCACCATGTCCAGGTGCCAGTTCGCGGTGTCGTTTCCGGAAGCGAATCCGTCGGTCGCAACGAGGCCGTTGACCGTTACCGACTGGATGCCGCTGTCCCCGAAGCCTCCGTCGGAGGCGGTGCCACGGATCGTAACGTTCGGATCCGTGAATATGGTGCCATCAGCCGGGTTGGTGATGGTTAACTCCGGCGGTTGCAGATACTCCGCGGTGACGCGGAAGTATCTTGTCTGGGGAGTCATGATCCATCCGGTATTGAAGAAGTATTCGGAGGCTTCCCGCATGTCGATCACCGTGTCGGTCGCCAGATCGGTGAGCGTTAATTGCGTGGTGGCCGGCAGGTTGGCGTTCGAAATGTCCCAACTCACCATCGCGTCCTGGAGTTTGAACCGGTCGGCGTAGACCAGCGTGAAATCCCAGACCTGCAGGCGCGCTGTTTTGCGTATGTCGTACAGAAATTGCGATTCCGCCTGTCCCCACTCGGGATGTTCGAAGTATGCATTGACATCGGTAGTGGTGGGGAAGGCGGGCGCATCATACTGGGTATCAAAATCATTTTCGGCGTCTGGAAACTCTCCGATCGTGAGGGTGCTCATGACGGGGCTGACGCCGCCGCTGATCTTGGCGGTCCAGCCATGATTGCTCGCGTGGGCGCTGCTACCGAACAGGCAAAGTGCCGCCATGATCACGGGAACGATCAGTTGTGGCATACGGTTCCTCTGCGAAGAACTTCTGCCGGTCATTACCCGCAATGTCACATCGATCCTGTTCATCACCTGTAGAACCTCAGCTTGATCGTCCCGCCGGTTTCGACGCGTAACCAGTAGGCCTTCCATGCCTCCAGCACCATGGTGCCGTCCGTTGTACTCTGGGTTACATCGTATTGGCTGGTCGATGGCGTGTAGTAATAGATGATGTTATCCAGCCAGACGTTTTGAACCGCGTTGTCCGGATTGCTGACACTCCAGTAGGGTTTCCAATCGCTTGCGTTGGTGCAGCCGGGTGTCAGTGTCGCGTTGCACACTTTCATGTGGGCGGAGTTAAGCATGTCCTTGTTGACGAGATACGGATTGCCGATCATGTTGCCGCCGACCTGTAGCGTTACGTCGACGCAGAGTACGCCGGGGAAGTTGACCGGATCGCATTCGGCCATGTCTTCGCCGTTAAACTCATCGTCGATCATGTCCTTGCCATCGTTGGAATACATCCAGTAGCCGAACCCTCTGATTGCGCCCAGCGTGCTGCCATTTTCGGCGATGCCAGGGAGGACACTGCCCGCCACCTGATAAGCGCCAGTGAAATGGGCGGGGTCGCGCGCGCTAACCCATTCGTAGACGCTGGGCTGCTGGCCAAGATCGGAGGAAAACAGGACCTCGAAATCGTCTTCAGTCGCCAGGTTCGTCGGGATCGAAAGCATGTTCCAGCCCGTTTCCAGCGGTCTTGCCATCGATCCATAGACTACCGACGCGAACATTTGGGTGACGCGGTACGAGCCGCTGCCGTTCACGTTGGCCACGAGTCCGATGAGGTTGTTGACATCGGTCCACGACCACGCCGCGCCGGTCTGCGGATTGGTCGCGTAGAGAGGGCTCGATTTCGTTTCCCAGGTCGTGGTGCTGATATTGTTCAGAATCGGACCATAAAATTCGACACCGTTCGTCTTCAGGCCGATCTTGACCTGATCGTTGGTGCGACTGCTGCTTTCGCGCATGATGACGGTGACCTGTACCGAGCGTATGGTCGTGCCTGCCGCCGGGTTATCGAAATCCATCATCAGTTTCTGCGTACTGCTGTTGGACAGTGACCCGTACGAGGTATTGCCGTCATTGGTATCAAGAGCGGTTGCTACGGTGCCGGTGAAGCCCGCGCTGTTTCCGGTGGCGGCGCCTGATGGGTAGATTGCCAGGTTGCCGCCGTTGCCGGATGCCACCGTGGTGTAGCTGACGACGTTCGACAGCTCTGAAGTGTTGTTGTTGTCGTCGATAGTTTTGATCGCAAAGTAGTAGAGCGTGGCCGGCTGCAGGCCCTGAACCTTGAATGTCTGCTGGGTGCCGGCGATCAGCGGTGTCGGCTCACTGGTGGCCTGAGTGGCAGTCGCCCAGTTACCACTTGTAATGGTCGCTGTCGAGTACCGGATGTCGTAGGTGGTTGCTGTGCCGATTGCGCCGTCGTCGCCCGGAGCGGTCCATTTCAGGAACGTGGCCGTTTGCGACGGCAGACTGGTAATCACGGCCAGGTTGGTAATGGCCGACGGTACGCGGGTATCCGTGGCTTCCGTCAACGCGGTGGGTTGATTAGAGATGTTGGACTTGTTCGGCACCTCGTCGTCGGTCGTCATCGCGAAGTAATAGGTGCGGTTTGGTATCAGGCCGGCGACGGTCATTTGCTGGACGGTGCCGGCGACCGCTGGTGCCGGTTCTCCGCTGGCGTGGAAGGCCGATATCCAGTTGTTGCTGGTAATCGGCGACGTGTAATAGCGGATGTCGTAGGTGGTCGCCGTGCCGGTATTGCCATTGTCGCCCGGCGCTGTCCAGCGGATCACCGCGAGGTTGCTGGTGATGTCGAGTATCGTCAGATTGGCGATATCGGCCGGCGGGATAACGTCGGCAATGGTGGTTGCGCTGGGCGAGTTCGACGCCCCGGCCGAGTTGGGGACCTCATCGGCGGTCTTGATCGCGAAGTAGTATGTCGTGTTCTGGTACAGCCCGGTCACGGTGAAGTTCTGGCTGTTTCCGGGGGCAAGCGGTGCCGGTGGGCTGGCGACGACGGTCGCGGTGCCCCAGTTGGTGTCGTTGATGGCGCTACCGGTCTGGTAGCGGATATCGTAGCTGGTCGCCGTACCCACCATGCCGTCGTCGCCCGGTGCCGTCCAGCTCAGTTGAACGGACCCTTCGCCCGTGGTGACCGCGGCAAGGTTGCTGATTGTTGAAGGCGGCACGGCTTCAAGCGTAGTCGTGCTCGCGACATTGGACAGCGCGCTGATGTTCGGCACCTCGTCGCGGGTACGGATGGCGAAGTAATAGATTGTCAGAGGCGTCAGCGCGGTCACCGTATACTGCGCGCCGCCACCCGGGTTGGTGGGTATAGGTTCGCCCACGACCTGCGTACGCGTGGCCCAGTTCGCGTCGTTAACGGGTGACGTGGAGTAACGAATATCAAATAGCTTGGCGACCCCGCTGCTGCCGTCGTCACCGGGTTCCGTCCAGGTCAGGCGCGCCGTTGAGTTGGTCACGTTGGCGACGCTCAGATTTGAAACGGCGGCTGGCGCGGTCGTATCGGTTTCGGAGTATTCAATTTCGGCCCACAGCTCGGTAATGCGGTGTTCGCCGTTATTGGTCAGCTTTTGAACATTGGCTTCCAGGCTGTTGATGTTGGCCCAGGTCCAGGCCGCGCCGCTGTTGGGGTTGGTGTAATATTGCGTTCCCGAATACAGGGCGTAGCTGTTACTGATATTGAAGATCGTGCTGCCCCAGTAGTCGACGCCGCCGATCTTCAGGCCGATACGCAGGTTGTCGCTGCTGGAACCGTCGGCATCCCGGATGTAGGCGCGAATGCGCACAGAGATGATGCTGCCGACGCCGACCGGGTCATCAAGCGCAGCGCGGGTGGTGTTCGTGCTGTCCTTGTTCAGGCGCGCATAGGAACTGTCGTTGTCCTTGGTGTCCATCGCAGTTGCCGCAGTGCCGCCCGAATAGCTGCTCGTGGTATCGCCTGTGGCAGCACCCGACGGATGGACCTTCATTACACCCGCGCTGCCGACATTCAGTGTCGCTTTGCTGACGACGTTCGACAGGCCGCTGATGTTCGGGACCTCGTCGGAGGTCTTAAGTGCGAAATAGTAGGTGGTGCCGGGCGCCAGACCGGACACGGTAAAGACTTCCGTGTTACCGGCAAGTTGCGGTGCAGGTTCGCCGCTGGCCTGCGTCGCGCTGGCCCAATTCCCGGTTGTTATGGTTGAGGTCGAATAGCGTACGTCATAGCTCGTGGCCGTGCCGGTATTGGTACTGTCGCCCGGGGCTGTCCAGGTCAGCGTTACCGAGATCTGCGAACTCGGCGTGGTCGTCGCCAGGTCGGTCGTCGCGGCGGGTGGCGTACTATCCACCAGATCAGTATTCGTGCTCGGCGAGTTAGACAGCGCGCTCCAGTTGCTGACTTCGTCAACCGCCTTCAGACCGAAATAATAGGTGGTAGACGGGTTTAGATCGGTCACCCAGAACGACTCGGTAGCGCCATAGGCCTGTGGTGCTGGCTCATTCGGCACTTGAGTTGCGGTGGCCCAGTTGGCATCGCTGACTGCACCGCCGGTTCTGTAACGGATATCGTACGCGGTCGCGCGGCCGACCGTACCAGAATCACCGGGGGCAGACCACGTCAACTGAACCGTGGCATCGGTTTTGCCGCCGGTAGCGAGGTTGGATACGGTGTTCGGTGGTCCGCCGTCCAGCCCGATGGTTGTGTTGACCGAGTTACTGACCGCTCCCTGATTGGCTTCCTCGTCATTCGCGCGGATCGCGAAGTAGTAGGTGCCGTTACTGGGCAGATATGCGGTGTAGGACTGATTGGTGCCGGCGACTTGCGGTGCAGGCAAGCCGGTCAGTGTGGTCGCCGCCGCCCAGTTTTGCGGAATGACGGCCTGATCGGTGAGGTAACGTATCTCATAGCTGGTCGCGGTACCTACGTTGCCGTCGTCGCCCGGTGCAGTCCAGGTCAACTGTATCGATTCGTTGGTGGTGGTGCCGATGGCAAGATTGGTAATCTGCGACGGAGCCACTGCATCAGTTTTGCAAGTTTTCGGGTCCAGTATCTTCGCGCCGTCCGGAAAATGGGTGGGGCCAGAGGGGAAGATGCCGCCCGGAAGATTGCCGCTATTGGTTGTGACGTAGATTCCGTCCAGCTTGTGATTTCCTTCACGCACCCAAACGTTCAGCGTGTGCGTGCCGGTCGACGCGACATTGATCGTGTTTACGCCCATCTGTGTCGTTTTGGAGTACACCCACTGATACCAGTAGCCGTTTTCATTGATTGCCCCGACATACGTGCCGTCCAGTCCGACGAACACCGAATCCGAACTGCCGTTCAGTGCGAAGCCGCGTATCCAGACGTAATACGTGCCCGTGGTATTGAACAGTACCTGGTAGTTTGCGCGCTGGTTTTCGGGCGGTTCGTTGGTGCTGCCGCGGTCGCTGAACAGATAGCTGTTACCGTTCGCGTACGGCTCGGTGCTCTGAACGCGGAATATGCCGGGGCCGGAACCATCGGTCAGTGACGTGTAGTTCTCGGCTTCGATATAGGTGCCTGCCGGATCGACGTAACAGGTAACGGCGTGCGCGTTGCCCAGTCCCAGGCCTAAAGTGGCCAGCAGGCTCGTCAGCAGAACACGTATGGATTTGGCTTTGACAGTATTCATGCGCGCTTGGTGTTAGCCCTTAAACATGAATCGCAGTTTGCTACCGCGATCCGTTTACGTACCGCTGCATCCCTGCACCACCGATTGGTTTCCATACGCTGGATCTTGCTGGTGACCTTCTGCGGGCGCCGGTGTTGGCGTGCCCGTCGGATGTCTCCGGAACTCGTACTATCCCCGTGGGGATCAGCCCGTCAGGGCCGGGAAAGGTGAGTACTGCTTACACCCACTCTCAGTGAATCTATCGGCCGAAAAGCGTCAAAACTTTAACTCGGTCACATTCGCTACCGTGCTGGTAGCGCGCAAGAATTTCAATCGGCGACAGTGCTTGAATACGTGGTATCGGCCTACTGTGGCATGGCGCCGGGAGTTGTGCCGCACCACGGATCGCCACCGCAGGGGTTCTGGGCGGGGTCCATGAACTCCTCCCATTTGACCAGGTCGAGGTTAAGCCCGGCGCCGCCTATGTAGGCATAGGTGCCCTTGTCGTAGATCTTGCCGCTGCCGATGCCCCAGCTATTGAAATCGGCGACGCGGCTGCGGTAGGTGATGTTCGGCCGCGAGGTCGACCAGCCCAGGCCCGGGGTAAAGGTGTACTGGCCTGCGGTGCGCACCGTGTTGACGGCATCGTGGGCGTAATCGAAATCATAAAGGCCCAGTACCGAGTCCTGACCCGGTGGTTGCGGCGGGTTACCGTCGGCGTGGATCAGCCGGTTCACAAAGACCTGCGGGTCGGTGATATTGCTGCTGGTGGGTAACACCGCGCCCATCGACGAGTGGTTGCCGGCACTCATATCGGCCTTGAACTCCAGCGTTATCTCGCTGTTCGCCACGATCTGGGTGATCTTCGGTTTCTCGGCGATCTCGCTCTTCTCGAAATCGAAGGTCAGCTCGGAATCGAACGTGATCTGCTTCATCGCGACCTTGGTCGGGTTTTGATAGCCGTTGGCCTGTATCTCCGGGTTATGGCCCAGCGGTCGACAGGCGACGCCGATGGTACGCCAGCATCCGGAGCCGGAGGTTGAAAAGCCCTGGTCGAAGTCGAACGGAATCCAGCCGGCGCCGTCACCCACCTTGTTCGAGCCAAAGTTGCCGGCGATGAAATCGGCATTGCTGGCATAGTCGGGGTTGACCGTGCCGTGCTGGATATAGTATTCCAGCGCGAAGCCGTCCAGCGGGTCGCCGACGACCATATGCCAGTATTTGACGCCGCCGATCGTGACAATCTGGTTCAGCCAGTCGGTCGGGGTCGAAGACTGTCCATCCGGGCTGCTGCCACTCTCCATTTCGCAGTTGTTACTGCCGAAGCGGCCGCAGGTCTGACTGGCTTCGCCTACAGTGGATGCGCCAGAGACGGAGGCGAAATTAAATGTGAAGGTAGCGGCGTGCGCTGCGCTAATAAGGCCTGTCAACAGCCATAGCCCGGCAAGTAAGAACACCAGGTGTCCTGCCAAGATCTGTTTTCTTCGTCCGTCCGTGGAGGTGTGTACGCATGTCAACATCGGCTGCCTACTCGGAGGATGTGGCTCGGCGCTGTCGCGGTGATGACTACAATGTGAAAGTCAGGCACGGCTGCCCTTGATTGGGGTATCGGCCGGTCTTAAACGCTACTTGAATTGGCAAAAACGGTATGCGGCGTAACGCATTGAAAAAATTTCATATTTCTTGCGTTCGACGGTCGGGGGCGTTTCCGCACCGTTCTTATTTGTGTAACCGGCTGGTTGGCACTGTCGCCCCAGAGGTTCCGGCTCGGGTCCACGATATTTCCCCTTATTGATAGCGCCGAGCGACACCGGTGTCTCCGATCTGGCGGCGGGACCCCTGCTGCAGGGCTGGTAGAGGTGTTGAGGTTTGAAAGCCGCCTCCGGTGGAGAATGCTGCAGTGGATGTTTATCGGCCTGAACCAACCGGATTACGAGCACTTTCGCGCTGGCGTCATGTATGGTTAGATCGATGTTCGGGTTTTCTGCGATATCCGGTTGCCCGACGTCAAGAAGTTGATTCGGTTTCGGGCATGGTCAGGTTGACCCAGCTGTCGGGGCGAGTTTTCGGCGCAAGACCAGGTGCATTGCGGGCCGCTGCGAGATTGATTTTCGAAGGTAAACCAGGAGGCGTCGTCGGAGCGGAAGGATGCGTCTTGCCGGCGAGGTCGAGTACGGCTGGGTGCCGGTGAAACCCGGGCGCCGTCAGAGTCGGTCAAGCAACTCTGTGTTCGCTTGTCTCGGGGGTCTGCCAGAGGCTTGATGGAGCGTGCGTGCTGTTTTACAAGCCGTAAAGAGCCCGCGTCACTGTCCCGGAACGATAATCCTGTGGCAGGAAGCGCAGACCATTTTCTCCCGCCCGTCACGATGTGGTGCCGGGGTGCCGGACATAATGGCGGGCACGGCCTGTCGTATCGGGGGCATATTCGGATTGTGCCCGACCGGGCTGCGGATCAGGATCTGATGGCAGGTTTCACAGACCATTCTTTCTCTGCCGTCAGCATGCGGCGCCGGAACACCGGCCACTATCGGCGGTGCCGCGCGGCTGGTTGCCAGCGGCAGGCGCATGTTAGCAGCGTTTTCCGGTATCAGGATGCGATGACAGGTGCCGCACGCCATGTTTTCCCGTCCATCACGATGCGGTGCCGGCGTGCCAGCGACGATTGCGGGTGCGTCATCGTAACCTTCATCTTCCCATATATGATCCGGAAGCAGCGCGATGCCGATCAGCGCGACAAGAAAGCCAATACCTGCGGCCATTATCCATTCATGTTTGGTCATGATCCGCCTGTCACGTGCGCTGGTTGTCGGTGAACTTTGACACTATGATTCGGTCGCTTCTTCAGGCGCTCGCGGTGCTCTTCTGCGCCGTTTCGTTCGTGGCGTCACGTCTTCGTCCATCTGTTCGAGAATCGGCCGAATTTCGAAATAGTCATCAGTCGGTTCCGGCTTGGGCGGCGGCGCGGTGCTGACATGTACCTTGCCTCCGGCGGACAGATCGGGCCGGATCTCAAGCAACCAGTGTTCGAAAAGATGGCGCACGCCATGGCCCTGATAACCGCGGCTCTTGCGTAGCCGGTAGCCAAGCAACATCACGACGGCGGCCCCCATCAACGCCGGGAGGAAATAATGCCGGTCGGTAACCAGCACGAAATGCAGTATCACCAATAAATCGATGATATATACCGTGCGGTGCAGCGCCTTCCAGCGCTTGCCGCCGAGTTTTCTGACCATCTCGTTAGTCGACGTTGCCGCCAAGGGGATTAGCATCAGGAAGGCGATGATGCCGACGGTAATTGCCGGCCGGTCAACGATATCATTCCAGATATTGACCCAGTGGAAACCGAATTCGAACCATACGTAGTTGACCACGTGCAAACAGGCGTAGAAAAACGCAAACAGGCCGAGCATCCGCGAATAACGTGCAATCTTGTTGACTCCGGTCATTTCGCGAAACGGTCGCAACGCGAGTGAAACAATGAGCAGGTACAGCGCCCAATCGCCCAGATAACGTTGCTGATAACCGACCGGTAGGTTATCGATGTCATTGTTCGGGATTGCGTGCGTGACGAACAGACGCCCCAGGAACCAGACGAACGGCAGCAGGCACAGCATAAACACCAGCGGTTTGAATCCGCTTTTGTCTGCGGTTATCAGCGAAGTGCCACGGACTTCGGCTCTCCAAAGCCAGTAGCCGTACACCGATATCAGCAGATTGCCGGTACCGATCAGCATAAACGGCGCGTGCGGACCGATCGTATCGAAATAAAAACCGCCGGCTTGAACCAAAAACACGATGCCCAGGCCGCCGACGAAATAAAAGAATCCGAGCACCGATCCCATCAGGTCCTTGGGAGCGAGCTCTATGGTCAGTATCTGCGGAGCGATCAAGCAACCGGCCTGACCCAGTGCAATCATGATCGTCGGAATATAGATATATCCTTCGAATGGACTGTCGATGAATACCAGGGAAACAAAGCCCACGCCCGAAAGGCTAAGGCCCACGGCGATTGATGCGACGCGACCATAGCGGCGGATGAACGCGGCCCAGACCGGAATAGAGAGTAGTATTGTGGCGCCGCCAAAGGCAATCAATGTTCCTGCCTGCGCGGCTGCCTGTTCGCGCGTCAGGCCATCGAGATCCGCGAAGTAGATGCACCACATCATTACGAACAGGCTGACGAACACCATATCGCTGCGTGAATAAAACGCGGTGGCGAACGTCAAATGCATCTTGGGTTCGCTGGCAACCAGCTTAAAGACGCGTCGCCACGGAATGCCTTCCTCTTCCAGCCGCGGCGCAACTTCGACAAGCTGGTGTTTTGCCAGCCACGCGCCTGCGAGTGCGACGATGAACGGTAACGCAAGCAGTATCATCAGGCCGCTGTCACCCTGCTGCGGCAGACGCATTAGAATCGCGTAAACGATTGTGCCGCCGAATACCGTCATGAAGGTGGTCTTGGCGACCAGTGATGTGCGGTTCTCGGCGTTGGTGTAATCACCCGCCAGTGTCCAGAGCTGCGGCCCATATGCACAACTGCCCAGCGACATGATGATGCGCGTCAGGTAATAGAAGGTCAGTGCGCCGAGACCAAGTACCGTGCCGAGTGGCAGGCTGAGCGGCATGAAGAAAGCACCGAGCGCCGTTGTCAGAAAACCGAACACGATAATCGGTTTGCGACCGATGCGATCCGACAAGTAACCGAGAATTCCAATCAGCAAAAGACTGCCGATTTCCGCAGCGATCTGTACGCTCGCGTTAACCGCGCCGGCAGATTCGAACGGAATCTCGAGAATTCGATCGAGAAACAGCGGCTGTATACCGACGACCAGCGTCATGCAGACGGTCGATATCGCCGACAGCAGGAAAACTGTGTTCCAATGATGTTTTTCGATTGGCCGTTCAGTCACTTTATTCTTCTACTTAAATGGTTGCCCGGTTACACGCACCGACATGTGTCCGACCGAAAACAAGGCAACGCTGGAACTGGCTACTCAGCGCGTTCGCAGGTCGACATCGACACCAAACGTTTGCAAAGTCTACATGAGAAAATCCGTAACAAGAACACTCTTGTTTCAGGGTAACGCAATGATTTTCAATCCTTAATGAGATTGAAAATCATCTGCGCAGTAGTGTGTGGGACCGAACTGCGTAGTTGGCGATATCGGTATGTCGCGTTAGAGCAGGAAACCGGGTCAAGCCCCGACGCAGTTAGTGCGTGTTGCCGATGATTTTCTTTAGCGCGGGGTTGGTCCGCTATCATGCAAAAAGCGATACTGAAAGCGCGCGCAACTGCGGACGCCGATTCAGCGGGCGTCATTTTCGCGTGATGCTCCGTCTGGCATAGTGGTGCTTGATCTGGCGGGCCAGCGCGTAGGGATCTGCAGCAAAGAGATGCTGCCGGGTTGGCCCTCAAGAGACAAGTATTTCTTTTTTAGAACAATTGCTTGCGCGGTATCGCGCAATGGGGTATCTTGTTTCGAATTGGTGCCGAGGAGAGGACTTGAACCTCCACGAGGTTTCCCCCACTAGCACCTGAAGCTAGCGCGTCTACCAATTCCGCCACCTCGGCATATACAACAACAAGAAATCCAGAAAAGCCGCTAATATTCCCGGGGATCGGCCATTTCAAGCAATCGTAGCGCGCGCACTTTAACCAGTGAACTGGGCAATGTCAATTTATTAGTAGAGGAAAATACCGGGGCACACACTGCCGCGGGTAAACGCAAAGAATGTCACGCAAATCAGAAAAGTCAGGGACGCCAGTCGTCGATCCGCATACCGATAGGGAAGCTCGCAAGTACGAGCATCCGATTGTCAGCCGCGAGTACATCCTCGAACATCTCGATGCCAAAGGGCAACCGCTGACGTTTGACGAACTCGCCGCGGATTTCGGTATATCCGATGAGCGCGATCAAGACGCGTTGATACGGCGTCTCAACGCGATGGAGCGGGCCGGCCAGGTTATTCGTAACCGCAAGAATGCATTCGGGCCTGTCGCAAAAATGGATCTCGTCAGCGGGCGCGTCATCGGCCATCCTGATGGTTATGGATTTCTTGTGCCTGATGAAGTTGGCGACGATCTGTTTTTATCCGCTCGCCAGATGCGCGCCGTATTGCATGCTGACCGTGCCGTGGCCCGCGTCATCGGCGTGGATCGCCGCGGGCGTCGTGAAGGCGCGATCGTCGAGGTGCTTGAGCGCAACAACAAGCGCGTTGTCGGCCGATTTCATATGGAACATGGTATCGGGGTCGTTATCCCGAGCAATAAACGTATCAGCCAGGATATTGCCGTACCCGCGGATTTCCGCGGCGGTGCGCTGGATGGACAGATTGTGGTAGTCGATATCGTCGAACAGCCGACCAAGCATGCGCAGCCGATCGGGCGCATGGTGGAGGTGCTCGGCGATCATATGGCGCCCGGTATGGAAATCGACGTTGCGATCCGTGCGTTTGAACTGCCGAATACCTGGCCGGATGACGTGGCACAGGAAGCAAAGCAGTTTCCCGCGGAACCTGCCGAGGACAGCAAGAAGGGGCGCGAAGATCTGAGAAAACTGCCTCTGGTGACGATCGACGGTGAGGACGCCCGGGATTTCGATGACGCGGTTTTTTGCGAGCCACAGGGCAAGGGATGGCGCTTGCTGGTCGCCATCGCCGACGTGTCCTCGTATGTGAAACCCGGTGCGGCGCTGGACAGGGAGGCGAGTCTGCGCGGTACTTCGGTATATTTTCCCGAGCGCGTTATTCCAATGCTGCCGGCGCAGCTGTCAAATGGTCTGTGCTCACTGAATCCATCAGTCGATCGCCTGTGCATGGTTTGTGAATTGCGCGTTTCTGCAAGCGGCAACGTCACTGATTACCGTTTCTTTCAAGGTGTGATGCGCTCTCATGCGCGTCTCACGTATACAGAAATGGCGGCGATGGTCGTCGATAAGGACGCAGCGTTGCGCAGTACCCATAAATTGCTGACGCCACACCTTGATGAGCTTTATGCGCTGTACCAGGCATTTCGTCTGCGCCGCGAAGAGCGCGGCACTATCGATTTCGATACCACCGAGACGCGTATCGTGTTCGGCGAGCAGCGCAAGATAAAGAGGATCGAGGCGGTCGTGCGTAACGATGCGCACAAGATTATCGAGGAGTGCATGATTGCGGCGAACGTTGCCGCCGCGGATTTCCTGCTGGAGCACAAGATGCCGGCGCTGTATCGTGTGCATGGCGGGCCGAACACGGACAAGCTGGCCAATCTGCGCGAATTACTCGGCCAACTCGGTCTGACACTGGGCGGCGCCCACAAGCCGGAGCCCAGGCACTACGCCGAATTGCTCGGCATGATTCGTGGTCGGCCGGACGCGCATTTTATCCAGACCGTGTTGCTGCGCAGTTTGTCGCAGGCGGTTTACAGCCCGGAGAACATGGGTCACTTCGGTCTGGCTTACGAGGCGTATGCGCACTTCACCTCGCCGATTCGACGCTACCCGGATCTGCTGGTGCACCGCGCAATACGCCAGGTGCTGGCCGGCAAAAAACCCGATACCTTCCGTTACGATCACGCCGATATGATCGCTTTCGGTGAGCACTGCTCGATGACCGAGCGCCGCGCAGATGATGCGACCCGCGATGCCATTGATTGGCTGAAATGCGAGTACATGATGGACAAGGTCGGCGCTATATATGACGGCATCATAACGTCGGTCACCAGCTTCGGGTTTTTCGTCGAGCTCGACCAGATATACGTTGAAGGGCTGGTGCATGTAACCGCGCTGGATAACGACTATTATCACTATGATCCCGTCAAACATCGCATGGCTGGTGAGCGCACTGGCAGCGCTTACCGTCTCGGCGACAAGGTTCGCGTCAAGGTCGTGCGGGTCGATCTTGACGAAAAGAAGATTGATTTCTCACTGGACGAGGCGCCGAAGAAGCCGAAATCGACTGGTAAGAAGCGCCGCCGTTCTACGAAAAAGAAGAAGCAGCGTTGATAACAGGCCTTATAGACTTGTGATGGTGTTGGATTCGTTCGCCTGACTGACCGTATGGATCGTGACGAAATCGTTTTCGGTATACATGCCGTCGACGCGGCGCTAAAACGCGGCAGCGGTCATGTGTCGGTGGTCTGGATCGCACAGGGAGCGGACCACAAGGCGCGCCTCCGCCCGATCATCGATGCCGCGCAGCAGTGCGGTGCGCCGGTCAAAGCGGTAACGCGCGAGGAGCTCGATGGACTCGCCGACGGCGGTCGCCATCAGGGGGTGGTCGCACGCTGTCGCGCGGTGCGCCACGGTGACGAGGGGGGGCTCAAGGAGTTTCTTGCCGGTCTGGCCGGGCCGGCGTTCTTGCTGGTGCTGGACGGCGTTCAGGATCCGCATAACCTTGGCGCGTGCCTCCGGTCGGCGGATGCCGCGGGTGTCCAGGCAGTGGTTGTGCCGCGTGACCGGGCTGCCGGGCTGACGGCGGTCGTGCGCAAGGTCGCTAGCGGAGCTGCGGAAACGATGCCGTTTTTCCAGGTGACCAATCTGGCGCGGGCGTTGCGTATCCTGAAGGATGCCGGCGTCTGGGTAATCGGCGCCGACGGGGGGACGGAAACCAGCCTGTATGACATCGATTTGACCGGTCCGCTGGCGCTTGTCCTTGGCGCCGAGGGTGGCGGAATGCGCCGCCTTACCCGTGAGCATTGTGATGTGTTGGCCAAAATACCGATGGCGGGTCAGGTCGAGAGCCTGAACGTGTCCGTGGCAGCGGGTATTTTCCTGTTCGAGGCGGCGCGGCAGCGCTTACCCGGCATTTGAGCTACAGCGCGTTGCGTCTGCGCCGCAGCTCAATTACAATAATCGCCCCTTTGAGTACCGCATCGGGAAATACCCGCTGGGGAGAACTCCTTGTCTTACCGTAATTGTGCGGAAGGCTGTTAACCCGTAAGGAGAGTTTTTGATGAGACATTATGAAGTCGTGTTTCTGGTTCATCCGGACCAGAGCGAGCAGGTGCCCGCGATGATCGAGCGTTACCGTTCGATGATCGAATCGCAGGAAGGCAAGATTCATCGGCTTGAAGACTGGGGTCGCCGCCAGCTTGCGTATCCGATCCAGAAGGCGCACAAGGCGCACTACGTGCTGATGAACATCGAGTGCAATAAAGCGACGCTGGACGAGATTGAATCCGCATTCCGCTTTAATGATGCCGTATTGCGTAATCTCGTGATGCTACGCAGCGAGGCGGTCACCGAGCGTTCCGTGCTGGCGAGATCGCCGGAAGACGAAGCGCGGCAGCATGCATCCCGCCACGAATCCCGTGAAGAAGATCTCTCTGACGTGGGGTCGGAAGACGAGGAGCCGTTGCGCGAAGTCGCTGTTGCAAACGGTTAAGCGCGGTCAGCAGCCTACCGTGGTTAACGCATAAGAATTTTCCGGAGACCAGATCATCATGGCACGTTATTTTCGTCGCAAAAAGTTTTGCCGCTTCACCGCGGAAAATATTAAAGAAATTGATTACAAGGACATCAATCTGCTGAAGGCCTTCGTCAGCGAAACCGGCACCATCGTTCCGAGCCGCATTACCGGAACCAAAGCAAGATATCAGCGGCAACTGTCCAAGGCCATCAAGCGTGCGCGTTTTCTCTCCTTGTTGCCTTATTGTGACTCGCACCACAGCTGAGTTTTCAGGCGCCTGAGTGTTCGATTAGCGTGATGTGCCGGCAAGGCGCTTGGCAGAGCAGCGCTTTGTATGCTACCCGGGTGGGGATCAGTGCTTCATGACGACAGCGCGCGACTTCCCGGTACTGGCGGCGGGCGGCAATCGATGACGGCACGAAATCCGATGCGTACATTTGCCTCGTACATCATGCGTGGCCACGCAGCGGCGATTCTGATTGCCGCTGCGTTTACCGTGCTGTCGTTGCTGGCGCCTCCGTTAATGCAGATCAGTGCTGCCGTCATCGCTTTGGTGACGCTGCGCAACAGTGCGCAATACGGCCTGTCCGTGATTCTCGGTGCCGGTATCGCTGCCGGTGTCTTCGCGTGGGTGTTGATGTCCGGACTACGGCCCGGCATGGGTGTCATCATCGCGGTGTGGGCGGCTTCGTGGCTGCCCGTATGGCTTGCCGCCAACGTGCTGCGCGCCACCCGATCGATATCGTTGGCACTTGGTACGGCGGCTGCTCTGGGTATCGCTGCCGTAGTGTTCGTGAATATCGTGATCGGTGACACGACCGCATGGTGGCGTGCCGTTCTTGCCACGGCCTTCCAGCCGGTGACTAGCGGTGAAGGCGCGGCGATCAGTCCGGGCGATATCGATGCCTTTCTCGACGCGCTGGCGGGTCTGATGACCGGGATGATCGGTGGCGCCATCGTGATTGGCGTGATGACGAGCCTGTTCATCGGCAGGTGGTGGCAGGCGATATTGTATAACCCGGGCGGCTTCCGAACCGAGTTTCAGGGGTTGCGTATCGGGCGGCAGTTTTCGATATTTGCGGTCGTCGTCACGGCGGTCATGATGATGGGGCCGGAAGCCGCGGCGAGTATGGCGTCGGACGTGGTGATCGTGCTTATGGCAACGTACCTGTTCGCGGGGCTGGCGCTGGCGCACGCCGCCGCTGCGGCGAAGAACGCGAGCGCCGCCTGGTTGATCTCATTGTACGGGCTGCTGTTTGTTCTGCCGCAACTGGTCATTGTGCTGGCCTCGGCGGGTTTCACCGACAGCTGGATGGACTTGCGCCGGTATTTAAGACCGGGCCGCAAACCGACCGCATAAGGCGCGTATGGTCTGGCGCATCGGATTTTATTAGAATACTCATCTCTTTAACGAGGTAAACGAACGATGGACATCATTTTGCTCGAACAAATCACCAATCTGGGTGAGCTGGGCGACCTGGTCAAGGTCAAGCAGGGTTATGGCAGGAATTATCTGATTCCGCTCGGCAAGGCCGTCGCGGCGACGCCGGACAATAAGGCCAAATTCGAAGCGCGTCGGGCCGAACTGCAAAAAACCGCCGCGGAGCGTCTCGCCAGTGCCAAGGCACGTTTTGATCTGTTGAACAATCGTACGGTACTGATACGCGCCCGTGCTGGCGACGGCGGCAAGCTGTTTGGTTCGGTCGGCACCGTCGATATCGCCGAGTCGTTAAGTGCGCAGGGTAGCGCGGTGGAGAAACGCGAAATCCTGATGCCCGACGGGCCGATACGTGAAACCGGCGCATTTGAGATCGCGCTCAGCCTGCATCCTGATGTGACGGCAACGATCACTATCAGCGTCGAGGCCGAAGCCTGATATCAAATGCAGTGCAGGTGTGCGACGCCCCGGTGTTCATCCCCTGAATGTTCATTTAGTTAGTCTGCAATCCGCAGACGACATATAAAACTTCCGCGCAAGCCGGTGAAATGTATGGCGTAACGTGTTCGTTACGCCATACATTTTTATCGTTTGTCACACTATAAAAACGGGACTATCCAAGTGTTGGCGGAATCACTATAGTGACGGCTCCGAAGTTTATTATGACAGTGGTTGATTGACGCATGCCTGAAGTTGCTGCTTCGCCGAGACTCATCGATACCGCTACCGAGGTGCTGAAGGTTCCGCCGCATTCGATCGAGGCCGAACAATCCGTGCTGGGTGGCCTGCTGCTGGATAACTCGGCGTGGGATCAGGTGGCCGATATGATCGGCGAGAAGGATTTCTACCGTGCTGACCACCGCTTGATCTATCGGGCGATCGGCACGCTCGCCGCGCAGAATAGTCCCTACGACGTCATTACACTGTCCGAGTGCCTGGAGAAAACCCGCGAACTCGACAAGGCCGGCGGGCTGGCCTATCTCGGCGTGCTGGCGAGGAACACGCCTAGCGCGGCCAACATCAAGGCCTACGCGGATATCGTGCGGGAGCGCTCGGTACTGCGCCAGCTGATCCAGGTCGGTAATGAAATCGGCAGCAGCGGTTACAACCCGCAGGGGCGGAATGCCACCGAGTTGCTCGATGACGCCGAAAAACGCGTCTTCCAGATCGCGGAATCCAGCGGCCGTGGCCGCGACGGCTTCACGTCGATCAAGGATCTGCTCGTTGAAACCGTCGACCGCATCGACACACTGTTTCAGCAGGATAGTCCGCTGACCGGCATCGCGACCGGTTTCACCGATCTCGATGAGCTGACCGCCGGACTGCAGGCCGGTGATCTGATCATCGTCGCCGGCCGGCCGTCGATGGGTAAAACTGCATTCTCGATCAACATCGCCGAGCACGCCGCGATCAAGTCCGACCTGCCGGTCGCGGTGTTCAGTATGGAAATGCCTGGACCGCAGCTCGCCATGCGCATGCTGTCGTCACTCGGACGCATTGACCAGCACCGCTTGCGCACCGGCAAGCTCGACGACAGCGATTGGCCGCGGCTGACCTCCGCGGTCGGCATGCTATCCGAGGCGAAGCTGTTTATCGACGACAGCGCGGCGCTGACACCCGGTGAGTTGCGCGCCCGCGCGCGCCGGCTGGTACGCGAGCATGGCCAGCTTGGCCTGATCGTCATCGACTATCTGCAATTGATGGCGATACCGGGCACGCGTGAAAATCGCGCGACCGAGATTTCGGAGATATCCCGCTCGCTGAAGGCGCTGGCGAAAGAGCTCAAGGTGCCGGTAATGGCGTTGTCCCAGCTCAATCGCAGCCTCGAGGCGCGCACCGACAAGCGCCCGATCATGTCCGACCTGCGCGAATCGGGTGCGATTGAGCAGGACGCCGATGTCATCATCTTTATCTATCGCGACGAGGTCTATAACGAGGACACACCCGAGAAGGGCGTCGCGGAGATCATCGTCAGCAAGCAGCGTAATGGTCCCATCGGGACGCGCCGCCTGACATTTCTTGGTCAGTACACCCGCTTCGAGAACTTCGCCCCGGATGCCGGGGGCTATCTATGACCGTTGGCGCGGTCGCACTGATTAAGAGACAGGCACTCCAACACAATCTGCAGCGCGTACGCGAGGCCGCTCCCGGCAGCCGGATCATGGCCGTCATCAAGGCCGACGGCTACGGTCATGGCCTGGAGCGCGTCGCTCGCGCTCTTTCGCAAGGCAAAAACGGTGCCGATGCGTTCGGCGTAGCGCGTCTCGACGAAGCCGTGTATTTACGCGAACGCGGCTTCACGCAGCCAGTGGTGCTCCTCGAAGGTTTTCTCGACGAAGCCGAGCTGCTGACCGTCACCCAGCATCAATTGCATGTCGTCGTGCATCACGAATACCAGATCGACATTCTGGAGCGCTCGAAGATGCGCGCCATGGTGACGGCGTGGCTCAAGGTGGATACCGGCATGCATCGGCTCGGCATTGCTCCCGAGGCCGTGCCGCGGGCGTGGCAACGCCTTAACGCGTGCGCCATCGTCCGGCCGCCAGTGCGGCTGATGACGCATCTCGCCTGTGCCGATGACCGTGAAGACGCCCGCACCGGCGAGCAGGTATGGTTATTCGATACCTGCACGCAGGAGATAAAGGCCGAGCGCAGCATCGGAAATTCCGGCGGCATCCTTGGCTGGCCGCAGACGCGTGGCGACTGGGTGCGCCCCGGCATCATGTTGTATGGCGCGTCACCGTTTAATAATGATACCGGCGCGGATCATGGCCTACAGCCTGTGATGACGTTCAAGGCGCGGCTGATCGCCATCCGCCCGTCGCGCAAGGGCGATGCCATTGGCTATGGCGGCGAATGGCAATGCCCCGAAGACATGCCGATCGGCGTGATCGCCGCCGGTTACGGCGACGGTTATCCGCGCCACGCCAAACCCGGCACCCCGGTGCGCGTTAACGGCCACAATGTACCGCTGATCGGCCGCGTATCAATGGATATGATCTGTGTCGACCTGCGTACACACCCGAACGCGCGCATCGGCGACGAGGTGATTCTGTGGGGCGACGGCCTGCCGGCCGAAACGATCGCACAGCACGCCGGTACTATCTCGTATCATCTCTTCTGCAGCATCACGCAACGCGTACGGGTTGTCGATATCGATGGCGATCGTTAAGACCAAAGGCGCGAAGGTCAGCTACGTCTGCACCGAGTGCGGGGCGCACGCGCCGAAGTGGGCGGGGCAGTGCGCCGATTGCAACGCGTGGAACAGCATGATCGAAGAGCTCGTCGCACCGCCGTCGGGTCCGCGCCACAAGCGCGCGATTGCCGCCGGCAGTTTGGTGCAGGCCATCTCCGCGATTCAGCCGGTCGACGAGGCGCGCGTTTCGACAGGTGTCAGCGAACTCGATCGCGTGCTCGGCGGCGGTCTCGTGGCCGGCTCGGTCGTTTTGATTGGAGGCGATCCCGGTATCGGTAAATCGACGCTGCTGTTGCAGGCACTCGCGGCGATCAGCAAGCACCATAAAACCCTGTACGTGACCGGCGAGGAATCGCTGCATCAGGTGTCGTTACGGGCGCATCGTCTCGGTTTGTCCGCGGCCGAGCTGCGGCTGCTGACCGAGATGCATATCGAGCAGATCATTGCCCATGCGCAGAACGAGCGGCCGCAGATCATGGTTATCGATTCCATCCAGACCATGTATACCGAGCTGCTGCAATCGGCGCCCGGCTCGGTTGCGCAGGTGCGCGAGAGCGCCGCGCAACTGGTGCAGTTTGCCAAGGCCACCAATACCTCGCTGTTTCTGGTCGGCCATGTGACGAAGGAGGGCACGCTGGCCGGCCCGCGCGTGCTCGAACACCTCGTCGATACCGTGCTTTATTTCGAGGGCGAGAGCAGTAGCCGCTACCGCATGATACGCGCGGTCAAGAATCGCTTCGGCGCGATCAACGAACTCGGTCTGTTCGCGATGACCGAAAAAGGTCTGAAGGAAGTACACAATCCGTCGGCGATCTTTCTGTCGCGCCACGACGAGCCGGTCGCGGGCAGCGTCAGCATGGTCACCTGGGAAGGCAGCCGCCCGATTCTCGTCGAGGTGCAGGCGTTGGTCGCCGAAAGTCATGCATCGAACCCGCGTCGCGTCGCGGTCGGGCTCGACCAGAACCGGCTCGCGATGCTGCTTGCTGTGCTGCAACGCCACGGTGGCATCGCGATGTACGATCAGGATGTGTTCATCAACATCGCCGGCGGCGTGCGCGTTACCGAAACCGCCGCGGATCTCGCCATCATCCTCGCCGCACTATCGAGCCTGAAGAACAAACCGCTGCCGAGCGATCTGATCGTGTTCGGCGAGGTCGGCCTCGCCGGCGAGATCCGCCCGGTGCACAACGGCCAGGAGCGCCTGCACGAGGCCGCCAAGCACGGCTTCAAGCGCGCCATCATCCCGCATGCGAATGCCCCGCGGCAGGCGGATAAACGCATCGAAGTGTTCGCAGTGAAACGTTTGATCGATACGTTCGACGGGCTGTAGCGCCGCTATTCGATCGAGACCTTGCCATTTCATGGCGCTGCGCACACCAATAGTGGCATCCGGAAGTCCCGCGACAGCCCGGCTTTACTGCGATCCGGTGGTCGACACCCGAACGATTGACGGTAACGTCACTTGAGGAGAGCTATCGCGAGCACGGTTAAAGATGAAATCAAGATGTTATTGGACAAACCTCCCGATGACTGCACGTTGGAGGGTGTCCAGTATCATTTGTACGTTGCCGAGAAGATTCACCGGGGGATTGAACGGGCGAAAAAAGAGGGCGTACTGAGCCAGGACGACGTCGAAGGGAAATTCAGCCAATGGACTTCAGGTAAGGTGGTCGCCGGAGGCAGTCGCCGCCTGCGAAGGATTTACACCCCCGGATAGTCACTGATAGCGGCGCGCAGATAGACGGTGACGCCGGTACGGGTGCTGGCCGCGGGATGCATAGTGCCGGTCACGGCGGCATGATAGTCGCCGGCGCGCAAGGTGATATCGCCCATGCTGAACTCACCATCGATCACCATGCATTCCTCGAATCCATGATGATCGTGTCCCGGCAGGCTCATACCGGCCCTTGCGCGCAGCAGAAACGACTTTGTACCCGCCTGTTCGTCCACGCAAAGCCGCTTCACCTCGATGCCCGGGATAAGTTCCTTCCAGCCTTGGGCGCCTGGCAGTGTGATGAACTTGCTGTCGGCCTGCCGGCCGATACGCTCCAGCACTATGGCGCGCAACGCCCTCGGCGGTTCCACCGGAGTCGTCGCCGTCAGTAACGCGTCGAGCACCTCGGTGTCGATAGGTTGCTCGTCGGCTTCGTTACGAAATCGCTTCATGACACCTCCTTCGCGCCGAGTTCCGCAAGATTCAATGCGGAACGCAGCGACAACATCGAGCGGCGTATCGTACTTTTTACGGTACCCAGCGGTATATCGGTCTGCCGGGCAATTTCCTGATGACTCATTTCCTTGAAAAAGGCCAGCGAGAGCAGCAGACGATCGTGTGCGTCCAGCGCTTCCAGCGCGTCATGGATCGCGTTGCAACGCTCGGTGACCAGCAACAGGTCCAGTGGTTCCTGTTCGGGTGCTTCAATGTCCTGACTGATCAGGACCGGGCCGGACCGCTGCTCGGCTGGATCGCGCTGACGCAGTTTGTCCAGTGCGCGACTGCGACAAATCGTCATGATCCAGGCCAGCACGCGCCCGCGAGTTGCGTCATAGCGCCCCGCCTGCGTCCAGATCTGGTAATACGTGTCGGAAGCGATTTCTTCGGCGCAGGCAGGATTGGCAACGATGCGCAGCGCCAGCGCATAGACCCGTCCGGCGGTAATGTCATAAAGCGCGGCAAGCGCGGCCTGATCGCCAAGCGCGACGCGCGAGATCAGCGTTTTTAACGTCTCGTCGCCAGCCGCATCTTTAGTTGGTTGCATGGACCCCCGCCTCGAATTGTCCGGCCGATTATCACACAAGGCCAATGGTGTCATCAATAACGCATTCCCCGCGTTTGTCAGACGAGGTACGTGGGATTTGCATCCAGGTCCACGCTTTATCCGTATATGCAGACGTCCCGAACGACATTTCATTCCACAACACGGAGGACGTCATGAAATTTCACACGTTTACACTCACTGCTGCGGTCGCGGCCGCACTGACGCTGCCGGTGTATACGGCACAGGCGTCGAGCCATCGCGAGGCGCCATTTATCACCGAAATGCCCAAGGTGGACGGCACCGATTTCTATATGTTTGACAGCTACGAAGCAGGGCGCGCCGGTTATGTGACGCTGATCGCGAACTACCTGCCGCTGCAGGATCCGTACGGCGGACCGAACTATTTCAGTCTGGATCCCGACGCGCTGTACGAAATCCATGTCGACAACAATGGCGACGCGAAGGAAGACATTACCTTCCAGTTCCGCTTCACGAGCACGCTCAAAGACACGAAGCTCACGGTCGGAGGCAAGAAGGTATCGATTCCGCTGATCCAGTCGGGAACTATCGCTGCCGGCGATACGGCCAATCTGAATGTTACCGACAGCTACAGCGTCAATATCGTGCGCGGCAATCGCCGTGGCGGTTCGCAACCCGTCACCAACGCCATCACCGGCGACGCCGTGTTTGCCAAACCCGTCGATAACATCGGCAACAAGACCATTGCAGACTATGCCGGCTACGCCGCGGGCCATGTCTATGACGTCAGCATCCCGCGCTGCGGTACCGGGCGCGTGTTCGTTGGCCAGCGCAAGGACCCGTTCGTGGTGAATCTGGGCGAGATCTTTGACCTCATTAACACCAATCCGCTCGGCCCGGTGGATGGCGAGGCCGATACGCTCGCCGACGCGAACGTCACCACGCTCGCGCTCGAAGTTCCAGCGACGTGTCTGACCGCCGGCGATCCGGTGATCGGCGCATGGACGACCGCCAGTCTGCGTCAGGGGCGCTTGCTCAAGGCCCCGGGAAAATTCGACACGCCAGCGCTGGAGGGTGGTCCGTGGACACAGGTGTCGCGTCTCGGCATGCCGCTGGTGAATGAGGTGGTGATCGGCCTGAAGGACAAGAACACCTTCAACGCATCACGGCCGATGAATGACGCGCAGTTTGCCGATTACGTGACCAACCCGACGCTGCCCGCATTGATCGAGCTGCTGTTT
Organism: Gammaproteobacteria bacterium; assembly: GCA_006218035.1. GTDB lineage: Bacteria > Pseudomonadota > Gammaproteobacteria > VBWC01 > VBWC01 > VBWC01. The sequence continues at coordinate 168,149 of VBWC01000002.1, read as the reverse complement.
CCGGGTGCGCCGGCGCCGACCAACTTCCCGCGTAATGATCTGGTCACGGTATTCCTGACGGGCGTGCCCGGCCTCAACAAGCCGGCGACGGTTATTCCCGCGGAGATGTTGCGCCTCAACACATCCACACCGGTGACGTCGACGGGCAGCCAGAACAACCTCGGTGTCATCGGCGGTGACGCCGCCGGGTTCCCCAACGGCCGCCGTCCGGGCGACGACGTGGTGGACATCGAACTGCGCGTGGCGATGGGCAAGCTTTGCAAGCTCAACATCGGCTGCGCACCGGCTGACGCCCCGGCGGGCGACGCGCCGATCACTGACGGCGCACTCGTCAACGACAGCTTCTTCGACGGCGCATTCCCCTATCTGAAGACGCCGCTGCCGGGTTCGCCGAACTAACCGTCGTACATTACAGGAGAAATGTTCCATGTCACTAATCGCAAAACACTCTGGCTGCGCTCTGCTGATGCTGGCGCTCGCGGCCTGCAACTCAGGGAACGACAGTGCGGCCACCGATGGCTTCATCGAGTACGTCAAGTCGGTGGTGGCGGTGTCGGCGGACGAAGCGGAGCCGGCGGGCGTCGATCAGGTGATGGTGACATCGCCTGAGTACGCGGAACCGGTCGCTATCGACACGCTGTAACGGTAACGGGCGGCGGTTCACGGGCCGCCGCCCGCTTTTTCTATCAGGCCGAGCCTCGTATGAAAACGACCCGATCACATTTATTATTGCTGTTCAGCGCCGCGCTTATTGCCTGTTGCGTATCGTTGGAAGTCGCGGCTACTCCCTACACACCGGACGACGAGAGCGCCGTGCTGGAACGGCTGCCGCTGCGTCCCGGCGATACGGCGCTGGCGGAAATACGCGCCGCGCAACGCGCGCTGGCCGAGCAGCCAAGCGACGCGACGCGCGCCAGACAGCTTGCGCAGTTGTATATCCGGCAGGCGCGTCTCGATGCCGATCCGCGCTATCTCGGTTACGCGGAGGCCGTGCTGGCACCGTGGTGGAACGCGCCCCGGCCGCCCGTTGATATACTCGTCACACGCGCCATCATTCTTCAGGCCAATCACCGGTTCGACGCAGCGCTCGCCGATCTCGCGGATGCGCTGCAGCGCGATCCGGCCAACACGCAGGCGTGGCTGACGCGCGCTACCATTGAACAGGCGCAGGGTGACTATGCATCCGCCCGCCAGAGCTGCCTGGCGCTGCTGCGTGATGCGCGCGACATCGTGGCGTACGCTTGCCTGGCGTCGGTGGCGAGTCTCAATGGCGAAGCGGAGCGCAGCTACGCGGTGCTGCGGCGGGTGGTTCAGGATACGGCCGGTTTGCAGCCGGATCTGGAGCAATGGGTGCAGGGTCTGCTCGCCGAAATGGCGGCGCGGCGTGGCGACGCAACCGCCGCCGATGCGCATTTCCGGCAGGCATTCGCCGCCGGCCGGGCCGACAGTTATCTGTTGGCGAGCTACGCCGATTTCCTGCTCGATCAGGGGCGCGCGGCAGACGTCGTGGCGCTGCTGCGGCAACAGACCCGCGCCGATGCCCTGTTGCTGCGCCTTGCACTCGCTGAGCAGGCGCTGAATTTGCCGACCGCGGCCGAGCACATTGCCGCGCTGCGTTCGCGGTTTGACGCCAGCCGCCTGCGCGGCGACGTGCTCCATCGTCGCGAGGAAGCGCGTTTTCATCTGGAGTTGCTGCACGATCCGAAGACGGCGCTGACGCTCGCGGCGGATAACTGGCAAGCACAACGCGAACCCGCCGACGCGCGCCTGTTACTCGCGGCGGCACTGCGCGCTGGGACCCCCGCCAGCGCGCAGCCGGTGCGGGAATGGCTGGCGCGGACACGGCTGGAAGACGTGCAACTGGCGCGATTGCTGAAAGACCTGGCAGCGGAGGCGTTATGAAACACGCGTTATTCTTTCTGTTAGCGCTCTTGTCCGCAACCGCTTACGCGCACAAGCCGAGCGACAGCTATCTGGCGCTCAGCGTGACCGGACAGGACGTGACCGGGCGTTGGGATATTGCGTTGCGCGACCTGGACTACGCGATCGGACTGGATCGCGATGATGACGGGGCGATCACGTGGGGCGAAGTGCGCGCGCGTCACAACGAGATCGCCGCGTATGCGCTGGCGCATTTGCGCATCAGCACCGGCGATGTGGCCTGCGCCACGCAGCCGGTGTTTCAGCAGATCGATAGTCACAGCGACGGCGCCTACAGCGTGCTCGATTTTCGCGCGCGCTGTCACAGTGAGCCGCAGCTCTTGGAGATCGGCTACCGGTTGTTCGCCGAGATCGATCCACAACATCGTGGCTTGTTGCGTCTGGCTTCCGGCGATACTACGCAGAGCGCTATACTCGGGCCCGCGCAGCCGCAGGAGCAATTCGCGCTTGGTGCGGAAAATCGGCTCGGCCAGTTTGTCGATTACTTTCGTGACGGCGCGCGGCACATCTGGATCGGCTATGACCATATCCTGTTCCTGATCGCGCTGTTGCTGCCGTCGGTGTTGCAGCGGCGTAATGGCCGCTGGTACGGCGTCGGCGACGCGCGCACGGCAGTGACGGACACGCTGAAAATCGTTACCGCGTTCACGCTGGCGCACAGTATTACACTCAGCCTGGCGGCGCTCGACGTCGTGCATCTGCCAGCGCGTCTGGTCGAATCCGCGATCGCCGCCTCGGTGGTGCTGGCCGCCGTCGATAATCTCTATCCGAGATTTCATCGGCATCGCTGGCAGATGGCGTTCCTGTTCGGTCTGATGCATGGCTTCGGTTTCGCGGCGGTGCTCGGCGATCTCGGTCTGGCGCCTTCGGCCCGCGCGCTGTCGCTCGCCGCGTTCAACCTCGGCGTGGAGGCTGGACAGCTCGCCATCGTCGCGATATTCCTGCCGCTCGCGCTGTGGGCACGCCACACCTGGTTTTACGCACGGCCGGTGATGATGGCGGGCTCCTGGTCGGTCGCCGTGGTCGCCGGACTGTGGCTGACACAGCGCGTGTTCAAACTCCAGTTGATACCTGGCTGAACATTGGTTCTATCCTGTATTCGCTTGAGCCAGCCCGATGTGAGGAGTCGATGGCGATACCAGACGCGATAACAACGATTGTCCGTCGCCTGCGGCCGCGCTGGCTGCCTTGTCTTCCGGCAACAAGATCGACGCAATCAAAATCGTCCGCGAACAAACCGGGCTGGACCTGAAAGACGCGGAGGACCTGATCGAGCGGTATCTGGCCGATCCGTCTGCGATTGTAGCGCGCGTCGCCGGATGCTGTGGATATCCATTTTCCATCCGCCGCGAAGGCCGCGCTGTACAAAGGGTCCATGATCGAGGCGATTCGCATCGTCCGCGAACAACATCATCGAGCAACCTGATCGATCAGCCGTCATTGCGCAACCGGCTGAAAAGCGAGCAGGCGGAAGTTGGCCGCCGACGGTTGGTGAGACTGATCGTGATAGCGCTGCTGGTGGCGGCGGGATATTACGTAGTAACGGCATTAACAGGCGAGGCCACGGTTTGACCGGCGTCGGACACCCGAAAAACGCGGGACATTCCTGATGTTGAACAGCGATGCCGCGTTACGTGTCTGCCAATGCGAGAGGCGTGCTTCCCGAAAGAATTGCTGTTAAGTGATTGTTTTCTAATTGACGCATCCAGATGCTACACACGTGCTGGCGCGAAACGAGGCGCCGATTAGGGTGTCGAATACATGTTATAAAGCATGAGAACCGATGCGTAACGCCAAATCTGACTGGAAAGCGGAGCACGTCCGGGCGCTCAAAAAATCGCTTGCCTTCTTCGGCAATGCGGAGAAGCTCAACCGAGAAAAATGGGTTGTCAGACACCTCCTTAAAGCTTTGCGCATCGACTTCAAAGAAGAGGAAATGACGCAAGCTGCGGAACCGGTGGATGTAGCTTTCCGCGACGCCGGATTTCAGGTGAAAGAGATGCTAGACGAGGGTCGCCGTAGAACAGATGAACTCAAGAATAAACGTGAGAAAGAAGAATCTTCTCTGGACTATAGAGAATTGCTGGAACACTACACCCCGTTAGATGTTTCGTTCTCGGAGATAGTACAGCGTTGCTATAGCTATGCGGAATCACTGGTACAGCAATCCAGATACGGTCCGAAAGAATGTAAAAACATCGACCTTCTTTGTTATTTCAATTGGTTGGACAACAGCATTGTACCGCCGGTTGATGTAGCCGTCATGGAGGTTGGTTTCAGATCTCTTTCCATAGTACGCAACCGTTATTGTGCGGTTGCCTATGCCAATTCAAATGCACCGATGTTGTTGAGAGACAATGTTCGCAAAGCCATGGAATATTTTGAGACATAGAAAATGCCTTTAATACATCGCTCAACCTGACTCGCGACGTCGGCGCTTCGAGCCTCGTGGCAGGCGGGTTAGCTAGGCGTTGCGCCGCTTTGAGCAACGCCTAGCCTATCTTTCCGGCAACAGGACGCGGGTTTCGGCCGAGGCAGAGGACGGCAGCGGCTGGATGGTGCGCTACAGGTTGCGATGAATGCCGATCCGGCGGCATAGCGCGGCGTCGGTTGTCAACATTGGCGCGGTGAATGTGTTGCCGTTCGCATCGATTCAGGAGAAAATAGCCGTGAGTTCGTGACACAGGGAGTATTGAGCATGGCGAACGAGGGATATCACGAGCCGATAGCGGAGCTGAGTGACAAGACGCGCGACATGCACCGCGCGATCGTGTCGCTGATGGAGGAGCTGGAGGCGGTCGACTGGTACAACCAGCGCGTCGATGCGTGCAAGGACAACGAACTGAAGGCGATCCTCGCGCACAACCGCGACGAGGAAAAGGAGCACGCCGCGATGGTGCTGGAATGGATACGGCGCCAAGACCCGGCGTTCTCGAAGGAGCTGAAGGACTATCTGTTTACGAACAAGCCGCTCGCGCACGACTAGCGGGCAATCCGGCCTGTTGTTCGTTGCCGGCGATACCGAACCGACAGGGCCGCATGTCATTCATTATGAAACCCGTACCGGGGCTCGATCCGAAATGGGGTGAGCCCAACCGTACGCACGATCCGTATGCGCTCGCCAACTTCCGGCCGCGCGCGACCGACGTGCTGATCACGACCGCGCCGAAGGCGGGGACGACGTGGATGCAGCAGATCTTGCACCAGCTGCGCAGCGGCGGCGATCCCGATTTCGATTCGATATACGAGGTTGTGCCGTGGATCGAATTTCCGGAAGAAGGGGTGACGTGGCAGGAGCGCCTCGCGGCGTTCGAGCGGATTACCGATCCGCGCCTGTTCAAGACGCATTGTACCCACGAGCAGACGCCGGGCGTTGATCTGGTGAAAATCGTGCTGACCTCGCGTGATCCGCGGGACTGCTGTGTCAGCATGTATTACCACCGGATGAACATGACCGACGAGGCATGTGCGCGCATCGGGATAGCGCATCCGGAATCGTTTGATGCGTTTTTTGAGCAGTGGATGGCGTATGGCGCGTGGTTTCGCAATGTCGCTGGCTGGTGGCCGCATCGGAATAACTCGAACCTGTTGTGGCTGCGCTATGAGGATATGAAGCACGATCTCGGCGCGGCAATCGATCGGCTGCTTGGGTTTCTCGGCTGGTCGTTGACGGATGACCGGCGCGAGCGCGTACTGGAGTATTGTTCGTTTGGCTGGATGAGACGTCACGCCGACAAGTTCACCGGACGGTTTGCCGATGGTACGCCGATATTCAAGCCGCAGTTGTTTATCCGCAAGGGCCAGGTTGGGGATCACAAAACCTTGCTGCAGCCGCACCATGAGCGCGCGATCCTCGAACGCGCCAGTGGTGAGTTGCCAGCCGACTGTCTGGTGTTTCTGGAAATCCAGGGAGTCTCCGTCGTTCCGGCCGCGAGCCGGAAGCCAGGGGGATCTCATTAATTTCTGGATTCCCGCGTGCGCGGGAATTAATCAAACTTCCCCTCTATTGTATCCCGTACACGGTATATAACCTTATGCGACCACCTGCCGATATGTACGGTGTCGTCGTCCGTTTGTTATGATGTTTTCGCACGAATCTATCAGTTGCTTGTAAAGAGGCGACGCGTTTACCAGGGATTGTATGCCGGAACCGGAAATCACAGTGACTGTTGGTCGTTGCGGATAGGCGCTCGCCTCTATGTCTTTCACGTTTAGCGTTGCTCGATTGCGCCAGGAACTGGCGTGGCCGGTGCTGCGGGCCAATCTGTTTGCGGGTATCACTGTTGGCATCGTCGCGCTGCCATTGTCGATGGCGCTCGCAATCGCCAGCGGTGTTGCGCCGCAGCACGGTTTGTACACGGCGATTATTGCCGGCATTGTGACGGCGCTGTTCGGTGGCTCGCGGGTTAATATTTCCGGCCCAACGGCGGCGTTTGTTGTCATCCTGTTGCCGATCACGCATCTATACGGGCTCGGTGGGCTTGTCATCAGCGGTCTGATGGCGGGGGTGATACTGATCGCGATGGGGGCGGCGAAGCTCGGACGTTTCATTGAAGTGGTGCCTTACCCGGTCACGGTCGGGTTTACATCGGGTATCGCGGTGGTCATCGCGACATTCCAGCTCAAGGATTTTTTTGGGCTGGAGATTGCATCGCTGGAAGGGCATTACCTGGAGAATCTTCTGGAGATCGTTCAGGCGCTGCCGACGCTGCATTTTTCTGACCTCTTTATCGGTGCGGTGACACTGGCGTCACTGCTGTTATGGGCGCGGCGCAAGAGTGCGCTACCGCCGCAGCTCATCGGGTTGATCGTCGGGACGGGGTTGGCGTGGCTGTTGTCGCTGATCTTCGCTGACTTCCAGGTGGTGACCATCGGCTCGCGGTTTCAATACACGGTCGATGGCGTTACCGGCTCCGGCATACCGCCATTTGCGCCGGCGTTCGTCTGGCCGTGGGAACTGCCCGATGCGTCCGGCCAACCCGTCGGACTGTCGTTCGGTTTGCTGAACACGCTGCTCGGTTCAGCGCTTGCGATCGCCATGCTCGGCGCGCTGGAGTCGCTGTTGTGCGCCGTTGTCGCCGACGGCATGGCCGGCACGCGGCACGATCCGAACCGCGAGCTGATCGGGCAGGGGATAGGCAACATTATTGCGCCGTTCTTCGGTGGTGTGCCGGCGACGGCGGCGATCGCGCGCACCGCGACCAATATCCGTGCCGGCGCAACCTCACCGCTGTCCTCGGTCGTCCATGGCCTGTTTATTCTGGCCGCGATCCTGCTGCTGGCGAAGCTGCTTGCCTATCTGCCGATGGCCGCACTGGCCGCGCTGTTGCTGCAGGTCGCCTGGAATATGAGCGAGGCGAAGCACTTCATCCGCGTCGTCCGGGTCGCGCCGGGTGATGACAAGGCGATCCTGCTGACCTGTTTTTCAATGACCGTGCTGTTCGACATGACCGTGGCGGTGGCGGTGGGCATTTCGCTGGCGGCGTTGCTTTTCATACGCCGCAGCATCGAGCAGGCCGGCAGCACTCGCCTGCAACCCCATGAGCATCAGCGCGTCGAGGGTCTGCCGGACTATGTCGCGATCTACGACGTAAACGGACCGCTGTTCTTTGGCGCGGCGCACAAGGCGCTGAAGTCGCTCGGGGATGTTGGCAAAGACACCAAGGTAGTGATTCTGGATATGTCCGACGTGACCATGCTCGATATGACGGCGATTATCACGCTGGAGGAGCTCATCAAGATTATGGCGCGCAAGGGTATTCATGTAATCATGAATGAGTTATCACACCGGCTGGTGACGAAGCTGCAACGGGTCGGCGTCGCCGCGCCAGGCGGCAATGTCGAATTTTCGTCCAGCCTGGAACAGGGCCTGGTGCGGGCCTCGGAGCTTCACGCCCGGTTGCGGGCAGCGATGCCGGTGTGATGTAATCACGCAATCGCATCGATTGATCGACAGCCACGTACCCTTGGAGAGCCTGCAATTAATGGAATGGATCACCGAACCACAGGCCTGGATCGCGCTGGCCACGCTGACGTTGCTGGAGATTGTGCTCGGCATCGACAACCTCATTTTCATCTCGATACTCGTCGGTAACCTGCCCCCGGAGCAGCGCAGGAAAGCACGCCTGATCGGTCTCGGTCTGGCGATGGGAACGCGTATTGCGCTGCTGTTGTCGCTGGTGTGGATTATGCAGCTGACAGCGCCGCTGTTCACCGTGCTCAGCCAGGAAATTTCCGGCCGGGACATTTTGTTGATCGTCGGCGGGCTATTTCTGATTGCGAAAAGCACGCTGGAGATTCATAACGGGCTTGAGGGTAGCAACGAGGCGCCGAAAACCTACAAGAGCGGCGCGTTTCTCATCACCATCATCCAGATTGCCATCATCGATATCGTGTTTTCTCTGGACTCGGTGATCACCGCGATTGGTATGGCGCAACACGTCGAGGTGATGGTGCTGGCAATAATTCTGGCGGTATTCGTGATGATGGTGGCGTCCGAGCCGGTAAGCGACTTCGTTGACCGGCATCCGACGATCAAGATGCTCGCGCTCAGTTTTCTGGTGCTGATCGGTGTTGCGCTGGTCGGGGAGGGCGCCGACATGCACATCCCGAAGGGTTATATCTACTTCGCAATGGCGTTCTCGGTGGCCGTCGAGATGTTGAATGTCAGGGTCAGACGCGTGACCGTACCGCCGGTGCGTCTGCATGGGCCGGGGCGACCGCCCGCCGCCCCGGAGTGACGTTGCAACGGCGTCATGTCGCCGTTGCGCCGCAGCGGAATGGCATCGGAAATTTCCAGCAATTACCGGTCGCGATTCGGCACTTTTCATGCGGCGCCGCGCGCGTGAAGTCAGCGCGCTGTGCGGCGCTTTCGCGAAACCGTCGGAGATCTTCCGGTGCGTTCCGTTTTGCCGCGTGTCCGTGAGCGTCGCAGTCGGGATTTGACGTTGGCCGACGTTTCGGCGATGCGTTTCCCTTCGGTCATCATGTAGTCAAGGAAGGTTCTGGCGACGACGGAAAGCTGCTTGCCTTTCGGATAGACCATGTACCAGTGACGTTCGATCGGAAAGCCCTCGACGTTCAGTACGCGTAACAGCCCGCCCTGTTCTTCCATGAAAAGCGTATGGTGAGACAGGACCGATAGCCCGAGGCCGCCGGCGACCCCCTGCTTGATCGCTTCGTTACTGCCGAGTTCCATTTTCACCGGGATTTTCAGGCCGAACTCCGCGAACCGGCGCTCCGTCGCGAGTCGCGTGCCGGAACCCGGCTCTCGTACCAGAAACGCCTCCTGTGCTATCCGTTCAATCGGAATGCGGCGTTTGTTGGCCAACGGATGATCGCGTGCTGCGATGACGACCAGCGGATTGCGCAGAAACGGTATCGCCTCGACATCGATTTCAGCAGGCGGTTGTCCGAAGATATACAGGTCATCCTCGTTTTCCATCAGGCGTTCCAGTACCCGCTCGCGATTCGTGACCTTCAGTGCAACGTCGACGCCCGGGTAGCGCTGGCAGAAGGGTCCCAGTGCACGCGGGACGAAATACTTGGCCGTCGTCACCACGGCGAGTCGGAGATGGCCGTGTTTTAAACCTTTCATGTCGGCGGTTTCCATTTCGAAGCGCGACAGCGCATCGAAAACTTCGCGACATGTCTTCTGAAGCGCGCGCCCCGCTTCGGTGACATGAATCTTCTTACCGATTTGTTCAAACAGCGGCAGGCCGACTGTGCCGGTCAGATTCTTGATTTGCGCGGAAACCGTCGGTTGAGTCAGATGCAATTCTTCCGCTGCGCGCGTGAAGCTCGAGTGTCGCGCGATCGCTTCGAATACTTGCAACTGCCGCAGGCTCATATGCCGAACCAGGCTCGTTATCGCGAGTTTGTTCATAGACTATAGTCTATCGATATCATCAAAAAAATCGACTGTTAACTATGTAACGCGACGGGCATGCTCGGCGACGTTGCAATCACAAACGCATTAGCGTTACGGAACGTAGCGATATTGCATTACCGCATGAACTGACGGGGGAATAGTTATGAGCGAGCAACTGACAGGTAAGGAACGGTACAAGTCCGGCGTATTACCTTATAAGAAAATGGGCTACTGGGAGCCGGACTATAAGGTTAAAGAGACCGATGTCGTGGCAATGTTCCGCATCACGCCGCAGCCGGGGGTGGATCACGAGGAGGCCGCCGCCGCCGTGGCCGGCGAATCCTCGACCGCCACCTGGACGGTGGTATGGACCGACCGCCTGACCGCGTGCGAACTCTACCGCGCCAAGGCGTTTCGCTCCGAGCTGGTGCCCAATACGGGTCCGGGCACCAAGACCGAGGCTCAGTATTTTGCCTACATCGCGTACGACCTCGATCTGTTCGAGCCGGGCTCGATCGCCAACCTGACCGCGTCGATTATCGGTAACGTGTTCGGCTTCAAGGCGGTGAAGGCGCTGCGTCTGGAAGACATGCGCATCCCGGTCGCTTATCTCAAGACCTTCCAGGGTCCCGCCACCGGTGTCGTGGTGGAGCGCGAGCGCCTCGACAAATTTGGTCGTCCGCTGTTAGGTGCGACCACTAAGCCCAAGCTCGGTCTGTCCGGCCGTAACTATGGTCGCGTGGTGTATGAAGGCCTGAAGGGTGGTCTCGACTTCATGAAGGACGACGAGAACATCAACTCACAGCCCTTCATGCACTGGCGCGATCGTTTTTTGTATTGCATGGAAGCGGTCAACAAGGCGTCAGCCGCCACCGGCGAGGTCAAGGGCCACTATCTGAACGTGACCGCTGGCACGATGGAAGAGATGTACGAACGTGCCGAATTCGCCAAGCAGCTCGGCTCGGTCATCGTCATGATCGATCTGGTTATCGGTTACACGGCGATCCAGTCCATGGCCAAATGGGCGCGCAAGAACGACATGATCCTGCATCTGCACCGTGCCGGTAACTCGACCTATTCGCGCCAGAAGAATCACGGCATGAACTTCCGCGTGATCTGCAAGTGGATGCGCATGGCGGGTGTGGATCACATCCATGCCGGTACCGTCGTCGGCAAGCTCGAGGGCGATCCGTTGATGATTCGCGGCTTCTACGACACGCTGCTTGATACGCACACGCCGATGCAGCTCGAAAAGGGCCTGTTCTTCGAGCAGGACTGGGCCTCGCTCAACAAGGTCATGCCGGTCGCCTCGGGTGGCATCCATGCCGGCCAGATGCACCAGCTGATCCATTACCTTGGCGAAGACGTCGTGTTGCAGTTCGGTGGTGGCACCATCGGTCATCCGCAGGGCATTCAGGCCGGCGCGACCGCGAACCGTGTGGCGCTTGAGGCTATGATCATGGCGCGCAACGAAGGCCGCGATTACCTGCGGGAAGGGCCGAAGATTCTCGAGGATGCCGCCAAGTGGTGTTCGCCGCTCAAGGCCGCGCTGGATACCTGGAAGGATATCAGCTTCAACTACGATTCCACCGATACGGCCGACTTTGTACCGACCGCTACGACCAGCTTTTGATTAATATTTCAAGGAGAAGCGAATATGATGACCAATCCTGGCAATCGCGTCACGCAAGGGCAGTTTTCTTTTCTGCCTGACCTGACCGATGCGCAAATCTCGGCGCAAATTAAATATGCGCTGAAAAACGGCTGGGCGGTAAGCGTGGAGTACACCGACGATCCGCACCCGCGCAACACCTACTGGGAAATGTTCGGCAACCCGATGTTCGACCTCAAGGATCCCGCCGGGATACTGCTGGAGATCAATAGCTGCCGTAAAACGTTCCCCAGCCACTACATCCGTGTGACGGCCTTCAACAGCACGCGTGGTGTGGAATCGCCGACCATGTCATTTATCGTCAACCGCCCGAAAAAAGAACCGGGCTTCGGTCTGGCACGGCAAGAGGCAGAGGGCCGCAACATCCGCTATACCGTGCACAGCTATGCGACGGACAAGCCGGAGAGCGAACGCTACTAGGCACCGGCAACAACGTGGCGGGCCGCGTCCGCGGTCCGCCAACGTTTTCGACCATCAGCATACGGGGCAGTGTTATGAGCGACTCCAATATTCCAGTCGTGCCGTCGAACGATGACGTGCGTGTCGATCTTGAGGCCGAGTTCAAATCCTCGAACATCAAGGAGGTGCTGGACAAGCTTGACGCCGAACTGATCGGACTGGTGCCGGTCAAGACGCGAATCCGCGAAATCGCGGCGCTGTTGCTTGTCGACCGCGTGCGCCGGCAGCTTGCGCTGACTGCCGAGACGCCGACGCTGCATATGTGTTTTAGCGGTAATCCGGGCACCGGCAAGACGACCGTCGCCATGCGCATGGCGCAGATACTTCATCGTCTCGGTTATGTCCGCGAGGGTCATCTGGTTGCGGTGACGCGCGATGATCTGGTCGGCCAGTACATCGGCCATACGGCGCCGAAAACCAAGGAAGTGATCAAGAAAGCGATGGGTGGCGTATTGTTCATCGATGAGGCCTATTACCTGTACAAGCCTGAGAACGAGCGCGACTACGGGCAGGAGTCGATAGAAATCCTGCTGCAGGTCATGGAAAATAACCGCGATGACCTGGTCGTGATACTCGCCGGCTACAAGGACAGGATGGACACGTTCTTCAATAGCAATCCCGGCATGCGCTCGCGCATCGCGCACCATGTCGACTTTCCGGATTACTCGGTCGACGAATTGCTTGCGATTGCGACGATCATGCTAAAGCAGCAAAACTATCTGTTGAGTGCCGAGGCGCAGACGGTGTTCCGCGACTACATTGCCCGCCGCATGAAGCTGCCGCATTTCGCCAACGGCCGTTCGGTGCGTAACGCGCTGGATCGCGCGCGCCTGCGTCAGGCCAATCGCCTGTTCGCCGCCGGCAAGTCGCTGGCCAGGCGCGACGTGATGACCATCGAGCCGGAGGATATCCTCGCCAGCCGGGTATTTCGGGACGGGCAGACCGATTGACCGTGTGGAGGTGGAGCGGGGCTCGCTCGCGAGGTATCTACTAACATCTGCAAGACCATCGTGTAAGGAAAATCGTTCATGGCCCTGGTGAATCTGCGGGAGATGGTGTATCACGCCTATCGCAATCATTATGCGATCGGCGCTTTTGATATCGTGAGTCTGGATTTTCTGCACGCCGTTATCGGCGGTGCGGAAGCGCAATGCGCCCCGGTTATCCTTAACCTTGTCGAACACCAGTTTCATCTCTATGACTTCGAGATACTGGCGGCAGCGGCGGTTTGTGCGGCACGGCGCGCTGGTGTGCCGGTGGCGATCCAGCTCGATCACGCGACGACGACGGACAGTGTATTACGCGGCATCCGCTACGGTTGCAACGGCGTCATGATCGACGGATCGGAGCTGTCCTTCGAGGAGAATGTCCGGTTGACGCGCCGGGTAGTCGACGTGGCGCATTCCTGTGGTATCCCGGTCGAGGCCGAACTGGGCCATGTCGCGCGTCGCGTCGGCGATGAACGTCCCGGCAGCCGGGATCAGCCGGTGTATACGTCGCCGGATGAGGTGAAATTGTTTCAACGCCGGACGAAGGCGGATTTTCTCGCCGTCTCCATCGGCAACGTACACGGACAACCCGTCGGGCGCGGTCAGCTCGATCTGACCCGGCTGGCGCGTATACATGCGTTAGTCGACGTGCCGCTGGTGATACATGGCGGCAGCGGCCTGAGCGATGCCGAGTTCGGTTGCCTTATCGACCGCGGGGTCGCCAAGATCAACTATTACACCATGTTGTCAACGGTAGCGGCCCGCCGTATTCGCGGTAACGCCATCGAGGATCGCGCCGGCGCGTACGGGACACTGGTCAACGGTGTACGCGAAGTCATTCAACAGGAAGTTGAGCGCTGTCTGGCGCTATGGCGCGCCGCCGACCGGGCCGATGCCGTATTGTCAGAGGTCGCGCCGTGGTCGGAGGTCGAGCATATGATTGTTTACAACACCATCGACGAGTCGGATGAACCGGTGTTGGATATGATGGCCGAAGGTCGGCGGGTGCTCGGTAATATCCCGGGTGTGCGACGTGTCGTCACCGGCCGGGCCGTCACCAAAGATGCGAAATACCGCTACTGCTGGCTGGTGCGGTTTGCGCACGCGGCCGTCATCAATACCTATCGGGATCATCCGGCGCATGTCGAGTTTGCGAATACGCTGTTCCGGCCCCGCGCGGATAATCGTATCAGTATCGATTTCACGGAAGTTAATGATTTGACGGACCGGGAGAGGGACACTACGCCGGCGCCGATCGCCGGATAAGGGTATGTTCGATTGCGTGCGGACGAGTGGCGGGATACCGGAATGGCGTTTCGTCAGGCAACCGTAAACGGCCGTCGCACGAGCAAGGCGCCGGCACGGTTCACGGGCGATCCTTCCGGAAGCACGGCGACCTTATTCCCGAAAATCAGCTTGGCGAAATACTTCCGGACGCGGTGCCCGGAACCGGAGTTGCGTTCATTGATACCATGAAGTTGCATCGATGGATGCGATTTCCGGGGGGAGGGATGATGGACACTGGAATCCCGGTGTCCATGTCCAGACGGCAGCCACCGTGCTGGACTATCGGGTGGATCACCGGTATGCGGCGGCCGCTGGTCGCGCCGGGAAGTTTGCTCCTTAACCGGACTTGCCCAGCGCCGCGAGTTCGCGGTTCAGCAAGTTCTCGTCGCCGAGATTCAGTTCGACCAGGCGGCGCAGATGAACGGCGCTGGCGGCCTCAATCTTTTCGCAGCGAAATCCCGCTGAGCCTTTTTCTATGTGCGCGACGATGGCGACCATATGGATTTCGACTTCACCGCCATGGAGCTTGATCGCCAGGCGGCACTTCTCGCCACGCCGGCCTTGCCAGCCTGACGGCGTTTTCATCAGAACGCCCTTCAGCGATATATCGATCAACGTACTCGGCCAGTCGCCCGAGGAGTCGGAAAGCAGTACTTCGGAATCGAAAGCGATACGGCTGAACGAACGTTTTTCCTGTGGTGAGCGATCAGTCATATGACTTTCCTCGCATTTGGGGACAGCACAAGTTTACACGCAACAACGGGTTTGTGAAGTCCGCTACGGAAACTTTTTGCTGTCCTTTGCTGTCGTCGGGAGTGGCCGCCGCGTCGACTGGCTTCAGGCGAGTAACTGCGCCATCACTTGCTGGTAGATCAGCGACAAGGTGTCCAGATCACCGGCCTTGACCCGTTCGTTAAGCTTGTGAATCGTCGCATTCACCGGGCCAAGTTCGACGACTTCCGCGCCGGTCGGGCGAATGAAGCGGCCGTCGGAGGTGCCACCGTCCGTCGTTATGCGGCAACGTGTCCCGGTAATCTTTTGAATCGCGCTGTCCAGGGCGTCAGTCAACCGGCCGGCAGGTGTCAGGAACGGAATGGACGGACGCGACCACTCGATTGCGTAATCAAGCCCGTTTCCATCCAGCACGTCTTTGACGCGTTGCATCAGCTGTTCCGGGGTGAATACCGTTGAAAACCGGAAATTAAACACGACGTCGACGGTGCCGGGAATGACGTTGTCCACGCCGGTACCCCCATGAATGTTCGATATCTGAAACGACGTCGCGGGGAAGAACTCGTTGCCGCTGTCCCACTCCGTCGCACAAAGTTGAGCCAGTGCCGGCGCGAGGAGGTGGACCGGGTTGGCGGCGAGATGCGGGTAGGCCACATGCCCCTGAATGCCGCGTACCGTGAGACGCCCGGTCAACGATCCGCGGCGTCCATTTTTGATGGTGTCGCCGATGATTTCCTTGCAGGTCGGCTCGCCGACCACGCACCAGTCGATGGGTTCGCCGCGCGCGTTCAAGGTGTCGATGACCCTGGCGGTGCCGTCAAGGGCGACGCCTTCCTCATCGCTGGTGATCAAAAAAGCAAGCGAACCGGCATGATCCGGGTGCTCGCCGATAAAGCGCTCGCACGCGGTGACCATCGCGGCCAGGCTGCCCTTCATATCCGCCGCGCCGCGACCATACAGGTATCCGTCACGCAACTCGGGTGCGAAGGGGGCCGAAAGCCATTGCTGCTCGGGCCCCGTCGGCACGACGTCGGTGTGACCGGCGAATGCCAGCACCGGCCGCCCATCGCCGCGTCGTGCCCACAGGTTGTCGACGTTGCCGAAACGCAGGCGTTCGATGCGAAAACCGAGTGGCGCCAAACGGCTGATCAGCAATTCCTGGCAGCCGGCATCGTCCGGCGTCAACGAGGGTCGCGCGATCAGTTCCGTGGCCAGTGACAGCGTGGCAGACATGTTGCGCTCCGGTTCTTCAACCAAAGATACGTTGGTAGTCATGTTCCTTGAAGCCGACGAAATGCCGGTCACCGACTCGCAGTACGGGCCGTTTAATGAGCGTGGGTTCGTCGGTCATCAGCGTGATCGCCTTGTTTTCCCTGAGGTCGGCCCGGATATCCTCCGGCAAGGTGCGCCATGTGCGGCCACTGCGGTTGATCAATGTCTCCCAGCCGAGCTCCGTCACCCAGCGCTGCACGGTTGCCTCATCCAGCCCATCCTTGCGCACGTCGTGAAAACGATATGTGATGGCATTGTCCGCAAGCCATCGACGCGCCCTGCGAACCGTGTCGCAGTTACTGATACCGTAGAGTGTCGTCATCAGATGTCGCGCAGCAATTCGTTGATACCGACCTTGCCACGTGTCTTGTCGTCGACCTGTTTGACGATCACGGCGCAATACAGGCTGTAGCTGCCGTCCTTGGACGGCAGGCTACCCGATACGACCACCGACCCCGCCGGCACGCGACCGTAGAGAATCTCGCCGGTCTCGCGATTGAGAATCCGGGTGCTCTGGCCGATGAACACGCCCATCGAAATGACCGAGCTCTCCTCGACGATCACGCCTTCGACTATCTCGGATCGTGCGCCGATGAAACAGTTGTCCTCGATGATCGTCGGTGCCGCCTGGACCGGCTCCAGCACGCCGCCGATCCCGACGCCCCCGGACAGATGCACGTTCTTGCCAATCTGGGCGCAGGAGCCGACAGTCGCCCAGGTATCGACCATCGTGCCGGTGTCGACGAACGCGCCGATGTTGACGTAGGACGGCATCAATACCACGCCCGGCGCAATATAGGAGCCGCGCCGCGCGGTGGCCGGCGGGACGACACGCACGCCCTTGTCGCGGAAATCCCGTGAATTATAATCCGCGAATTTCGACGCAACCTTATCGTAGTAATTCGTGAAGCCACCCTTGATAAAACTGTTGTCCTCGATCCGGAACGATAGCAGTACGGCCTTTTTGAGCCACTCGTTAACCACCCACTGGCCATTCTTCTTGTCGGCAACGCGCATTTTTCCGGACTCGAGCAGGTTGATCGCCTCATGCACGGCATCCTTGACGTGGGTTTCAACGCTGCGCGGCGTTATTTCCGCCCGCCGCTGGAACGCGACTTCGATAATCTCTTTCAGGTCACTCATTCATTGCTCTCCCAGGCGCATTCCCGCGTCCGATAAGCAGGCGGGCAGTTTGCAACAGGCCGCTCACCATGGCGGCCCGGCGAAGGGGCGTAGTATACGGTATGCCGCCATGGCGGCAAACATGACAGGAATCCGCGATCCACAATTACGCTGCGCCAGCGCCGTGTGACGGGCGTCGTCGTGTCAGCGCGATGATCAACAGTGCCAGCACGATGCCGGTCACTGCGCCATACAGATGCGCGTCTACCAGCACCGGCCCGCCGGCGGTTTCTTCTGAACCCGGCAGCGCGCCGTAGACATGTTCCCACGCAAGCTTTGCGGAAACAAATACCAGCAATACCCACTGAAAACGTTCGCCAGCCCGTATCGCCAGCAGGATGCCGCCCGCCAGCGCCGTGTGCAGCACGCCGGATAGTCCCACGTACCACTCGATCGACGGATTGAATAGCAGGATACCGATGCCGACGCCGAGCGATCCGGTGAGTATGATCAGCAGCCAGGTACCGCTTGCGATCACGCGGATAAACAGGAACCACAACAGCAACAGACCGGCAAGATTCAGCGCCAGATGGCCCCAGCCGAAATGCACGATATTACCGGTGACGATCCGCCAGATTTCGCCATTGAGTATGGCGGTACGGTCGTAACGCAACCACTGTGACGCGGTCGGTTCGAGGAATCCCAGCGCCGCTAACAACAGAGACAACAGCAGCGGGACCGCGTGCGATCGCCAGAAGGTAGGACGCCGTGCTATCGCGGGTCTTCTGCCACGGGATTGCTTTGCAACCATCGGTCAAATGCCCATGTTCATCGCGCGGGCCGGGCTTTATCCAGCAGTCCGGTGATGGCGTCCGTCAGGCAGCGAAACTGCGCGTCCTGTTGCAACGGCTTTCCGGATTTGTCGGTAATGTAAAACACGTCCTCGACGTGTGCGCCGATGGTTGCGACCTTGGCGTTCTGCAGTATCACCCCGCATGTCACCAGCGCCTCGCCGATCAGCGACAACAGTCCGGGCCGGTCCGATGCGACGAGGTCCATGATCGTACGCTGGTTACGCTCGTCACGCCCGAAGGTGATTTCCGTCGGTACGGAAAAATGTTTCATCTGGCGCGGCATGCGTATCGTCAGGGGCGGAAGGTCGGCGATAGGTTGCTGTAATCCCTTCTTGATCGCCGCGACGAGTTCCTGCGCCTGATACGTCGAAGCGATCGGCGTGCCATCGGTGTTGAGTACGATGAAACTGTCCACGGCGAACCGGTTGTGCGTGGTGAGAATCCGCGCATCGAGAATATTCAGACCGTAGCGCGCCAGTATCCGGGTGGTCTTGGCGAATAGATAGTCCTGGTCGGGCGCGTAAATCAACACCTCGGAGCCGCCGCGTTCCGGATGCTCGCGTATCAGAATCAGGGGCAACGCGTGCGACGGGCACTTGAGGATCTCCTCCGTGTGCCAGGCGATTTCCTCGGCGGAATAACGCAGGAAATAGTCTTCGCCGGCGTTCGCCCACAGCGTCTCGAATTCCGCCTTCTCGACATCCTGCCGGCGTAACAGCGCGCGCGCGGCCGCCTGGGTTTCCAGGATGAGTTCGGTTTTGTCGGCCGGCTGCTCCACGCCGCGTCGCAACGCGCGTCGCGTAGCGGCGTACAGTTCCGCGAGCAGAGAATCCTTCCAGCCGTTCCACAGCGATGGATTGGTCGCCCGTATGTCGGCTACCGTGAGCATGTACAGGTAGTCGAGGTGGGTTTCGTCGCCAACCACTCCGGCGAATTCGGCGATCACGTCCGGATCGCTGATGTCCTTGCGTTGCGCGGTCAGCGACATTTTCAGATGGTTTTTGACCAGCCAGGCGACGAACCGCGCGTCGTACTGGCTCAGGCCGTGATGCAGGCAGAACCCGACCGCCTCCTGTGCGCCGAGATCCGAGTGATCGCCGCCGCGGCCCTTGGCGATATCGTGAAACAGTCCGCCGAGATAGAGCACGTCCGGTTTCGGCAGGCGTTTCGCGATGTCGCTGCAAAGCGGGAACTCATGGGCGCATTCCGGAACGAAGAACCGGCGGATGTTACGCAGCACACGCAGCGTGTGTTCGTCCACGGTATAGACATGAAACAGGTCGTACTGCATCTGTCCGACGATGCGGCCGAACGCCGGCCAGTAGGCCGCCAGCACGCCATAGCGGTTCATGCGACGCAATTCGTGTGTCACACCGCGCGGCTGGCGCAGTATCTCAACGAACAGGCTGCGGCTGGACAGGTTGTCGCGAAACGCGTCATCGATCAGATGATGATGTTCGCGGATCAGGCGTATGGTTGACGCACGCACGCCCTTGAGTTCCTGGTGCTGCTCGAGCAGCAGAAAAATCTCCAGCAGCGCGAACGGGTAACGCCGGAACACGTTTTCCGCAGTCACTTCGACGAAGCCGTTGCGGGACTGAAACCGTTTATTGATCGGCTGGATATCCACCGGCGCGTCGCTCTGCAGTATCGCCTCCTGGAAATGTTGCAGCAGCATTTCGTTCAACCGGCTCAGCTCCAGCGCCGTGCGGTAAAAGTCCTTCATGAAATGCTCGACGGCCAGCCGGTGGTCCTTGTCGCTGTAGCCGAACCGCGCCGCGAGCGCTCGCTGGTAATCAAACAGCAGCCGTTCCTCGCGCCGGCCACTCAACAGGTGCAGGGCGTAACGGATCTGCCACAGGAAATTCTGACCGCTGAGCAGAGTCTGGAATTCGTTCTCCGTCAGAAACCCCTGTGCCACCAGTTCATGCAGCGTGGTGGCGCCGGAGTGCCGTTTCAGTACCCAGCCGATCATCTGAATATCGCGTAGTCCGCCGGGCCCTTCCTTGATGTTCGGCTCCAGGTTGTAGGTGGTGTCATTATATTTGTGGTGACGCGCAATCTGTTCGCGCCACTTCGCCGCGAAGAATTCGCGGCTGGGCCAGATACTGCCGGGTGCCGTGGCGTCAACCATTTCATCGTACAACGCGCGTGGCCCGGCCAGCAGGCGCGACTCCATCAGGTTGGTGGCGATGGTAATGTCCGTGGCGGCGACATCGACGCAATGCGCGACCGAGCGGACGCTGTGACCGATGTTCAGCCCGATGTCCCAGATAAACGTCAAAAAGCCCTCGATACAGCGCCGCTGGGCGTCATCCAGCGTGGCCGGCGTTAACACCATCAGGTCAATATCGGAGTGCGGATGCAGTTCGCCGCGTCCGTAGCCGCCGACGGCGACGAGTGCAATGTCATCACAGCCGGCGCCGTTGAGTCGGCCCCATGCCTGCAGCAGCAGCCGGTCTATCAGTGCGGCGCGATGCTGCACCAAAACTGCCGCGGCAACTCCGGCGTCGAACTGTTTTCCCAGGCTCGCGTTTGCCTTGTCGAGCGCACCGCGGAACGCGGCGATCGGATCGCCCGACCCGGCCAGCGCCAGTTCCAGCGCGTGCAGATCGACCAGTGCGGAATCAGCAGGGCTCATGGCGTTGCGCGATGGCTGTCAGGGAAACCGGCGGGACTGAATCAGATGTCATCGCCGGGGAATTGCGTGAGGATCTCGTGGCCGCCGCCGGTGATCGCGATGGTATGCTCCCATTGCGCGGAAAGGCTGTGATCCTTGGTGACGACCGTCCACTGATCCGACAGCAGTTTGACGTGACGTTTGCCGGCGTTCACCATCGGCTCGATCGTAAACGTCATGCCCGGCTGCAACACAAGGCCGGTGCCGGGCGTGCCGAAGTGCAGGACCTGCGGCTCTTCGTGAAATTGCATGCCTATGCCGTGACCGCAGTATTCGCGCACCACCGAGCAGTTATTGGCCTCGGCGTGACGCTGGATGGCGTGCCCGATATCACCAAGATGGGTTCCCGGTCTGGCAAGGTCGAGTCCGAGCATCAGGCACTCGTGGCTGATGCGGCAGATGCGCCGCGCCGCGATGGACGGTTCACCGACGAAAAACATCTTGCTCGTGTCGCCATGCCAGCCATCCTTGATGACGGTAATATCAATGTTGACGATATCGCCGTCCTTGAGTTTGCGATTGCCGGGTATGCCGTGACAGACCTGGTGATTGA
This sequence comes from Gammaproteobacteria bacterium, assembly GCA_006218035.1. Taxonomy (GTDB): domain Bacteria; phylum Pseudomonadota; class Gammaproteobacteria; order VBWC01; family VBWC01; genus VBWC01. The sequence goes on along the minus strand of VBWC01000002.1, from coordinate 146,718 downwards.
CCGAGGTGCAGATGGATTTGGGGAAGCCGCGGTAATTGAGCGGGGCCGGAATGGCATGCTGTACCGTCACGATGTAATCATGACAGCGCTGGTCAAGTTCTTCGGTGGAAACGCCCGGCTGGACATAGGGGCGGATCATGCGCAGTACGTCGGCGGCGAGATGGCCCGCGATACGCATTTTCGCGATTTCCTCGGGCGCCTTGATGAGGTTGGTCATAGGTAAATCCAGTCGGCGTTGGCCCGCGCTTTTGGGCCCCGTATTGTACGGTTTGCAACGGACACCCGCCAATACATCGTCGTTTGCCGTCAATTTGGCCTAATTCATTGTCGCACCAAACTATTTATGTTATAAAGCGCGCGCCAAAAGCAGGTATTGAAGGTGGCAGTTTGGTGCCGCGGATCACGTCATGTGGTCGCTCGGCCGGTCAGACAGGCGCCATCAGATGGCTTGCAGGCGGTTATACCGGTCTAACCGGATAGCCAACACTAACGCCACACATGCATCGTCACATAGATCCGGGTGCCTGGCAGGTTCCCTGGCGGTGTTGCCGCCATATCCGCGGGTTGATTTATGGGATGCATGGAGGTTTAACCCTACATTGCAGGAGAGTCGCATATGGCTGACGTAACCATGCGCCAGATGTTGGAAGCTGGCGTTCATTTCGGGCATCAGACCCGGTTCTGGCATCCCAAGATGGCACCTTTTATCTACGGTGCCCGTAACAAGATCCACATTATCAATCTGGAAACAACGTTGCCCCTGTATCAGGAGGCGATGAACTTTCTCGGTAGCCTCGCCGCCAACAAGGGCAAGATTCTGTTCGTCGGGACCAAGCGCGCCGCGGAAGAAGTCATCGAACAGGAAGCGCAACGTTGCGGCATGCCCTATATCAATCACCGCTGGCTGGGCGGCTTGCTGACCAACTTCCACACCATCCGGCGCTCCGTCAAGCGTCTGAAGGAAATCGAGGCGATGGAAGCGGATGGCAGTATTAACCGGTTCAACAAGCGCGAAGGCCTGGATCTGCGGCGCGAGATGGCGAAGCTCAACAGCAGTCTCGGCGGCATCAAGAACATGGATCGACTGCCGGACGCGTTGTTCGTGATCGACGTCGGCCATGAGAAAATCGCCGTGAGCGAGGCCGTCAAGCTGGGTATACCGGTCGTCGCTATCGTCGACACCAATAATCCGCCGGATAATATCGATTATGTAATCCCGGGTAACGATGACGCGATGCGCGCGATCAGGCTGTATGTCGGGGGCGCGGCGGATACGATCCTCGAAGCGCGTTCGTCGGTGGGTCATCTGGGCAGTGGCGACGAGTTTGTCGAGCTGGACGACAGCGGTGCGATCGCCCTGACCGAGGCGCCGAAAAAGAAGGGTTCGAAGTCGGCCAAAAAGCCGGCGAAGAAGGTTGCAATCCAGACCAGGAAAGAGGCCACCGCCCGCAAGGCCGGACAAAAACCGGATGTCGAGACTGATGACGCCGCGGCAGCCGGGACGGAAGGCGCGGATCTGGACGCCGTTGCACAGTAACGAGCTTGATGAGAGCAGGACGGAAGAGGAAACGACATGGCGATTGCAGCAGCGTTGGTTAAAGAACTGCGCGAGAGGACCGGCCTGGGCATGATGGAGTGCAAGAAAGCCCTGGTCGAAACGGACGGTGATATTGAACTGGCGGTCGAGCACCTGCGTAAGGCGGGGCATGCCAAGGCAGACAAGAAGGCCGGGCGGATCGCGGCAGACGGACTTATCGTCATTGCTACCAGCGAAGATGGTCGCGAGGCGGCCATGGCCGAGATCAACAGCGAGACCGATTTCGTCGCGAAGAACGATGACTTCGTCCGGTTTGCCAATCAGGTAGCGCGGCGCGTGCTGGAGAAGCGGCCGGCGGATCTTGACGCCCTGCTGGCGACGCCGCTTGCGGCCGGTGACAGCAAGACCGTCAATACCGCCCGCCAGGAACTGATTGCGAAGCTCGGCGAAAACATCAACGTGCGCCGCATCGCCCGTCTGGGCAGCGGTAGCGGCTGTGTGGGCAGTTACTCCCACGGTTCTCGCATCGGCGTGTGCGTCAGCCTCGATAAAGATGATCCTGATCTTGCCAAGGATATTGCGATGCACGTTGCGGCGAGTCGCCCGGTCGCGATTTCGGCGGCTGATGTGCCGGCGGAGGTGATCGCCAAGGAACGTGAAATATATCTGGCGCAGGCGGCCGACAGCGGAAAGCCGGCCGACATCATTGAGAAGATGGTCAACGGCCGTGTGCAAAAGTTTTTGAAGGAAACAACACTGCTCGGACAGCCCTTCGTCAAAGACCCCGATACCACGATCGAGAAGCTGCTCAAGAAGTCCGGCGCGTCGGTCGCTGCGTTCGCTCGCTACGAGATTGGCGAGGGTATTGAGAAGAAAGAGGAGAATTTTGCTGCGGAGGTCATGGCGCAGGCACAAGGAGGCCGCTGAATGACACAGGCTCAGGGAACGCCCCGGTTCCAGCGCATCATGCTGAAGTTGAGCGGCGAAGTGTTGATGGGCGAGGGCGAGTCCGGCATTAACGCCGTCGCCATCAACCGGCTGGCGGCGGAAGTCGCCGAGGTGGTCCGATCCGGCGTGCAGGTTGGCATGGTGATCGGCGCCGGCAACATTTGTCGCGGGTCGTGGCTGGCGGCATCCGGTATGGACCGGGTTACCGCGGATCACATGGGAATGCTCGCGACCGTGGTCAATGCCCTTGCGATGCAGGATGCGCTGGAACATCAGGGTATTTATACGCGCGTCATGTCGGCTATCCAGGTCAACGAGATCTGTGAAAGTTACATACGGCGTCGTGCTATACGGCATCTCGAAAAAGGTCGCGTGGTGATCTGCGCCGCAGGTACCGGCAATCCGTTTTTTACCACTGATTCGGCGGCCAGCCTGCGGGCGATCGAGGTCGGCGCGGACATCGTGCTGAAGGCGACGAAGGTGGATGGCGTTTATTCGTCCGACCCGGTGCGTAATGCCGACGCCGTGCGGTATACCCACCTGACTTACGATGATGTACTGACGCGCAAGCTCGAAGTCATGGACGCGACCGCGATTGTGTTGTGCCGGGATCACGGTATCCCGTTGCGTATTTTCAACGTTAACAAGCCCGGCGCGTTGATGCGGGCGGTGACCGAGGACGACGAGGGAACCCTCGTTACGGGGGATGCGGCGGCATGATAGAGAATATCAAGAAAGACGCAACCAACCGGATGGGCAAATCCATCGAGTCGCTGAAAGAGGATTTGATGAAGTTGCGTACCGGCCGCGCGCACACCAGCCTGCTCGATCACATTACCGTTCCGTACTACGGCAACGACGTGCCATTGAATCAGGTGGCCAACGTCAACATCGCCGACGCGCGCATGCTGACCGTCACCGTCTGGGAAAAAAGCATGGTGCAGACCGTCGAGAAAGCGATCCTGACCTCGGATCTCGGGCTGAACCCGGCGACGTCGGGCAACGTGTTGCGCATCAGCCTGCCGGCGCTGACCGAGGAGCGCCGCCGCGATATGACCAAAATCGTCCGCCATGAGGGCGAGGGTGCGCGTGTCGCGATCCGGAATATCCGGCGGGACGCCAATAACAGCCTCAAGGGCCTGTTGAAGGAAAAAAAGATTGCTGAGGACGATGAGCGTCGTGCCCAGGACGAAGTTCAGAAGCTGACTGACAAGTACATTGCCCAGGTGGACCGGATCCTGGCGGACAAGGAAGCGGAGTTGATGGAGATCTGATACCTCGTTGCCGCCGGACGTTGTTTCCTGCTTCCGGCACCTACAGGCCGATGTTTTCTGAATATTGATTGATGCTTAGCAATTGTTGTCCGGACACCAATGTTGCACAAACCATCACAGTCCGATCCATCACCCCCGAATGACGTGATCCCGCGGCACGTTGCGATTATCATGGATGGCAACGGGCGGTGGGCGAAACAGCGCAACATGCCGCGCATCGCCGGCCATCGCGCGGGCGTCGAGGCCGCCCGCAAAATTGTGCAGATCTGCGGCAAGAAAGGCGTCGAAGTGTTGACCTTGTTTGCATTCAGCAGCGAAAACTGGCGTCGCCCGGCAACGGAAGTGAATCTGCTGATGGAGCTGTTTTTGACCGCCTTGCGCCGGGAATCCAAAAAGCTTGATAAGAACAATGCACGATTGATCGTGATTGGTGATCGCGCCGCATTCGCGCCCAAGCTGCAACAGGAAATCGCCCGTGCCGAGGCGTTGACCGGCGATAACACCGGCTTGACTATCGCCATTGCTGCCAATTACGGCGGGCGCTGGGATATCGTGCAGGCAGCGCAGAAGCTCGTCCGCAAAATCCAGTCCGGTGAACTGGCGGCGGAGCAAGTCACCGAACATAGCATCGAAGCCGAGCTGGCGATGTACGGCTTTCCCGAGCCGGATCTGTTCATCCGCTCTGGCGGAGAACAACGTATCAGTAATTTTCTGTTGTGGCAGCTCGCCTATACTGAACTCTATTTCACCGATATCCTGTGGCCTGATTTCGACGTTGCGGCACTGGACAGCGCGTTCTCGTCCTATGCCAGTCGACAGCGCCGGTATGGGCGAACCGGCGACCAGGTGCAGGTCAAGGGTGCTTAGGCAGCGCCTGGTTACCGCGGCGATTCTTGTGCCGCTGGTGTTCTGGTGGGTACTGGGTGCGTCGACGCAGTGGTTTTCACTGATACTGGCTGGTCTGGTGATGCTCGGCGCGTGGGAATGGAGCGGTCTGGCCGGCATGCAATATGCTGTAAAACGGGCCGTATACATTGCTATAGTGCTGGCGTGCATAGTCGGCAGTGCGTTGCTCTCGCTCGATCACTCCCGCTTTGTCGTTGGCCTGGCCGTACTCTGGTGGTGCGCGGCGACCGCGCAGATTTATCGTTACAATCAGCAGCCGATGCTGAACCCGACGGGTGCTTCACCGGTCATAGTTTCGGGTGCCGGACGTGATCTGCTATCCAGAACCGGTGCCGGCGTATGGGTTCTGGTGCCGGCGTGGCTGGCGCTATCCATCATCCACAGTGCGCATGGCGCCGGGTACGTATTGTTTTTGATGCTGCTGGTGTGGGCGGCGGACACCGGCGCCTACTTTGCCGGCAAAAAATGGGGCAGGCACAAGCTGGCGGTCAACGTCAGCCCGGGCAAGACATGGGAGGGTGTTGGTGGAGGATTCGCGTTGGTGCTGCCGTTCGCCGTGGGTGGTGGATGGTATTTCGGGGTCACCGGTGCGGCGCAGTTGCTGTTGTTCGTCGTGCTGTGTGCGATTACCGTGATTTTTTCCATTGTGGGTGATTTGTTCGAGAGCATGTACAAGCGTCAGGCCGGAGTAAAGGACAGCGGACGTCTGTTGCCCGGGCACGGTGGCATACTGGATCGTATCGACAGTCTTACCGCGGCGTCACCGGTGTTCGCGGCCGGATTATGGGTGCTGGAGGCGGTAGCGTGATTGGCATTACCGTACTCGGCGCGACCGGATCGATTGGGGTCAGTACGCTTGACGTCGTGTCGCGTCATCGCGATCGTTACCGCGTGGTGGCGCTGACGGCGAACACCGAAGTGGATCGCCTGTATGAACAGTGCATGACCTGCCGGCCGCAGTATGCCGCGATGGCCGATGACGCATCGGCGCGGCGGCTGCGGCAGCGGCTGGAGCAGGCGGGCGCGGCTATCGAGGTGTTGTCCGGTGTCGATGGGTTGAAGCAGGTCGCGACGCTGGACAGTGCCGACTACGTGATGGCGGCGATCGTCGGTGCGGCGGGATTATTGCCGACACTGGCGGCGGCCCGTGCGGGCAAGCGCATTTTGCTGGCCAACAAGGAAGCACTGGTGATGTCCGGTGCGATTTTCATGGACGACGTGCGGCGTGGCAATGCCCGGTTGTTTCCCATCGACAGCGAACACAACGCCATTTTCCAGTGCCTGCCGCCGGATTTTTCGCGCGGTCTCGCGGCAGTCGGCGTACGCAAAATATTCCTGACGGCATCCGGTGGGCCGTTCAGGACGACCGCGCTCGACAAGCTGCGTTCGGTAACGCCGGCCCAGGCGTGCGCCCATCCTAACTGGGTGATGGGGCGCAAGATATCGGTCGACTCCGCGACGATGATGAATAAGGGTCTCGAGGTGATCGAGGCGTGCTGGCTGTTCAATACGACGCCGGAAAACGTCCAGGTGGTATTGCACCCGCAGAGCGTCGTGCATTCGCTGGTGGAGTACGAAGATGGGTCCGTGCTCGCGCAGCTCGGCAGCCCCGACATGCGTACGCCGATCGCCCACGCACTGGCCTGGCCGGAACGAATTGCGTCGGGCGTGACGCCGCTGAATCTGTTCGATGTCGCCCGACTGGATTTCGAGGAACCCGACATGGCCCGCTTTCCGTGTCTCGGGCTCGCCTATCAGGCGATGGATCAGGGCGGCACTGCGACGGCGATATTGAATGCCGCCAACGAGGTGGCGGTGCAGGCGTTTCTCGCCGGGAGCATCGCGTTTACATCGATTCCGGTGGTGATCGAGCACACCCTCGGCGTGGTCGCGGCCCGTTCGGTCGACAGTCTTGCAGTCGTGCTGGAAGATGATGCCGCCGCGCGCAGCCACGCGCTGTCACTTGTCCGCCGCGATAGCAGCCGGGTCGCGCTATGAACGGGATACTTTCCGCTGTATTTTTCTTCATTGTCGCGATCGGGGTACTTGTGGTGATACACGAGTATGGTCATTTCCTGGTCGCGCGCATTTGCGGCGTCAAAGTGCTGCGGTTCTCGATCGGGTTTGGCAAACCGCTGTGGCGCTGGAATGGCCGCCGCGACAACACAGAATATGTCATCGCCGCGATACCGCTGGGTGGCTACGTCAAGATGCTCGATGAACGGGAGAGTGCGGTGCCGGCGAACGAACAGGGTCGCGCCTTCAATCGCCAGCCGCTCTACCGTCGTTTCGCCATTGTCGCCGCCGGCCCATTGTTCAATTTCCTGCTCGCTGTGGCGATCTACTGGATCATCTTTATCGCCGGTGTCCCCGGGCTGAAACCGATCGTCGGCAAGGTGGATGCGGCGGGTATCGCCTACCAGGGCGGCTTCCGTGACGGCGATGAAATCGTTTCGATCGCGGGCAAGCTGACTCCGACGTGGGACGCGACGATTCTGGTATTGCTGGATAAATTGCTGGATCACGAGGCCGTGACGGTGACCGTCCGTGATCAGGCGGGGCATGACAGGAGCCGCAATCTGCGGCTTGACGATGCGCCGGTGGATCTGGAACGAAATAACTTGCTGAGTACCATGGGGATGGAGCCGTTCCGGCCGGACATCCCGCCGCGCGTCGACCGTATCACTGCGGGTAGCGCAGCGGAACGCTCCGGGCTCAGCAGCGGCGATCTGATCATTGCCGCGGACGCAGTGCCGGTCCGTGACTGGCAGGCGTGGGTCGAGCTTGTCCGCGCAAAACCCGGTCAGCTGATGGTCGTCGACGTCAAGCGCGCTGACCAGGTGCTCCAGTTGCAGATACGGCCCGATCCGGTGACCGAGAACGGCCACGACGTCGGTCGTATCGGCGCGACGGTGGCATTCCCCGAAGGACTGTCCGAGCGTCTGCGCGCCGAGGTGAAATATCCGCCGGTCGCCGCGCTGGGCGCCGCGATAGTGAAGACGTGGGATATGTCGGCGCTAACGCTGCAATTGCTTGGCAAGATGATCGTTGGCGAAGTTTCGGTGACCAACATCAGCGGCCCGATCAGTATTGCGCAGTACGCCAGTTTTTCCGCAAACGCCGGCCTGATCCCGTTTCTGGGCTTTCTGGCGATTATCAGTGTCAGTCTCGCCGTGCTGAATCTGCTGCCGATCCCGATGCTGGATGGTGGGCACCTGCTGTATTTCATCGTTGAAGCATTAAAGGGCAGCCCGGTTTCCGAGCAGACGGAGCTGTTAGGGCAGCGTATCGGGATTGTGGCGATCGGTGTGCTGGTGTTTGTTGCGCTGTATAACGATATTTCGCGGTTGATCAATTAGCAGGGGCATGTGAACGCGATGCTTTGCATAACCCGGCGTGGATCGCTTTCGTATTTCCTGTCGATATTGTTCGTCTTATCGTCGGCGTTCGCGTTCGATTCGTTCACTATCGAGGATATTCGCGTCACTGGATTGCAGCGCATTTCGGAAGGCGCGGTCTTCAATGAACTACCCTTCAATACCGGCGAATTGATGGACGAGCGTCGGTCGGCGGAGGCGATCCGTGCGCTGTTTCGCACCGGCTTCTTCCAGGATATCGATCTGCAACGCGACGGTAATGTGCTGGTAATCGCCGTTACGGAGCGGCCGGCGATTTCGGAGATCACGTTTGCTGGAAACAAGGACATTACGTCCGATCAACTGAAAGAGGCGCTCGAGAAGATAGGTCTTGCCAAGGGTCGGGTCTTCAATCCGTCGTCGCTGGACAAGGTCGAAGGGGAATTGCAGCGTCAGTATTTTAATCGTGGCAAGTACGGCGTAAGCATCAAATCGGAAGTCAAGCCGCTCGAGCGCAACCGTGTCGACATCTCGATCAACATCGCAGAAGGCCAGGTGGCGAAGATCCGCAGTATTACCATCGTCGGCAACACGGTTTTCGATGACGACACGCTGCTGGGCAGGTTGGAGCTGAACACGCCGACGATGTTTTCGTTTATCAGCGGCAACGATCGCTATGACAAGCCGAAACTGACGGCCGACCTGGAGACATTGCGGTCGTATTATCTGGATCGTGGCTATATCAATTTCACGATCGACTCGACCCAGGTATCGATAACGCCGGACAAGAAGAATGTGTATATCACCATTAACATTTCGGAAGGTGACCGGTTTTCCGTCAAGGAGGTCAAGCTCGACGGCGAGCTGATTGTTCCGGAAGAGGAGCTTGCCCGCCTCATATCCCTGGCGCCCGGTGATATTTTTTCACGTAAGTTGAGCAGCGAGAGTTCGAGCAAGATCAGCGAGCGGCTCGGCGACGAGGGTTACGCATTTACCAATATCAATACCATCCCGGACATCAATATGGAGACGAAAGAGGTCTCGCTGACATTTTTTGTCGATCCGGGACGGCGGATTTATGTGCGGCGCCTGGGTATTGTCGGCAACGAAAAGACGCAGGACGAGGTTTTGCGCCGCGAATTTCGCCAGATGGAAGGTGGCTGGATATCGACCGAAAAGGTCAATCGCTCGCGTGTCCGCCTGCAGCGGCTTGGCTATTTCGAAGGCATCAATGTCGAGACACCGGCGGTGCCGGGCGTCAACGATCAGGTCGATGTGAATTTCAGCGTCAAGGAGCGGCCCGCCGGAACCCTGACCGCCGGTATCGGCTATTCGGATGCGCAGGGCGTGCTGCTCAACGCCAGCGTCAGCCATAACAATTTCTTTGGCACCGGCAAGCGGGTATCGACCACCATCAACAACAGTTCGGTTAATACCGTATACAGTTTTGGCTACACCAATCCGTACTATACGCTGGATGGCGTCAGCCGCGGGTTTCAGTTTTCGTCGCGTCAGACGAACGCCGGACAGGCGGACGTTGGTGATTACCTGTCAGACGTCATGGAGGGCAGTGTTAATTATGGCCTCCCGATAAATGAACTCCAGACTGTCCGTCTTGGTATCGGGCTTGAAACTACCGATCTCCGTACCACGGTCAATACGCCACAGTCGTTTATCGATTTCCTCAATGCGAACGCGAGCAGCTTTGATACAATCAAGGGCACGGCTTCCTGGTCGTACGATTCCCGCAACAGTACGTTGCTCGCCACGAGTGGGACGCTTCAATCCGTGTCGCTGGATGTTGCGCTGCCGGGCAGCGGTTTGACGTATTACAAGCTGAATTCGCGCACGCGGTGGTTTACGCCGTTAACCCGGTCGCTGACATTGTTGCTTAAGGCGGACATAGGCTACGGTGACAGTTATAGTGATACGACGGCACTGCCGTTCTTCGAGAATTTTTACGCCGGTGGCAGTCAGAGTGTGCGCGGTTACCGGTCCAATTCGTTGGGCCCGCAAGAAAACGACAAGCGGTTGGGTGGCGCGTTCCGGACGGTCGGGGGCCTGGAGCTCATATTGCCGGCACCGTTTGCGTCGGACGTGGAATCATTCCGGCTCAGCGCCTTTATCGACGGTGGAAACGTTTACGCGGACGTGAGTGACTACGACTCGGGAGAGCTGCGTTTTTCTACCGGCGTTGCAGCGATCTGGCTGTCACCGATTGGACCATTGACATTTAGCCTCGCGCGGGCGCTAAATGAGAAACCGGGTGACCGGACCCAGAATTTCCAGTTTTCACTCGGAACTTTTTTCTGATTTTTTGGCATATCGAATAGAGAGGACAGGAGTTTTGCAAAGCCTTAATCGTTGTCTTTTGGTCGTGCTGACCGCCGCTGTGTTGTTGCCGGGACTGGCGTTCGCTGACATCAAAATCGGGTTCATCAATCCGATTAAAGTGCTCGAAATGGCCCCTCAGGCGGAGGCGGCCCGCAATGATCTTGAACGTGAATTCGCGCAGCGCAAGGAAGACCTTGAGGCGGAGGATGCTAGCATCAAGCGTGCGGAGGAGAAGCTCGGCCGGGATACGGCCATCATGAGCGAATCGGAGCGTCAGAAACTCGAGCGCGATGTAATCGCTCGTAAACGGGATGTGCGGCGGGCAAAAGAGGAGTTTCGGGAGGACCTGAATCTGCGCCGTAACGATGAGTTGGCGAAGCTGCAGAAAGAGGTTCTTAAAGTGATCAATGAACTTGCCAAGGAAAAGGGGTTTGATCTGATCGTCGGTGAAGGTGTTGTTTATGCCTCCGAAGCGATTGATATAAGCGAACAGGTTCTGCAACGTCTGCGGCAGTTGCCGGCACCGGCCAATACCAAGTCCAGCAAGAAGCCCGGTGAATGACGGGTGGCATGGACGCTCGGAGAACTGGCCAGACGAATAGGTGGTGAGGTCGCCGGCGACCCGGACTGCGTGATAACCGGTATCGCCACATTGCAGAATGCCCGGCCTGGCGATATCACGTTTCTTGCGAATTCCCGCTATCGAAAGTATCTCGCGACGAACGCGGCGTCGGCGACGATTGTGTCCGCGGCGGACCGGGAGGTCTGTCCGTCGAACGCGTTAATCGTCAAGAACCCGTATGCCGGATATGCGCGTATTGCCGCAATACTCAACCCGTTGCCGTCCAGCTCAGCCGGGATACACCCGACTGCCAGCGTCGCCAGTGGCTGCGATATCGATCACACCGCGTTTGTTGGGGCGAACGCCGTTGTTGAGCCCGGGGTGGTCATCGGTCGGAACGCCTATGTCGGTCCTGGTTGCGTCGTAGGCCCTGACGTAACCATCGGTAACGATAGCCGCCTGCTTGCCAACGTGACGGTGTGTAGCCGGGTGAGAATCGGTGAGCGTGCGTTGATACATCCCGGCGTTGTGCTCGGCAGTGACGGATTCGGACTGGCCAACGACAACGGCGTATGGATCAAGGTGCCGCAGCTCGGTGGAGTCAGTATTGGGGATGATGTCGAGATCGGTGCGAATACCACGGTCGACCGCGGCGCGATTGAAGATACGGTGCTCGAAGACGGCGTAAAGCTGGATAACCAGATTCAGATTGGCCACAATGTCAGCGTTGGCGCCCATACCGCCATCGCCGGTTGCGTCGGTATTGCCGGTAGCACGAAGATAGGGCGGCGCTGTACCATAGGCGGCGGTGCCGGGATTTCCGGCCATCTGGATATTGCCGATGATGTTCATATTACCGGGATGACATTTGTGTTGAAGTCGATCACCGCGCCCGGAGTCTACTCGTCGGGGATGCCGGCGGAACCCAGCATCGTATGGCGGAAAAATATGGCACGTTTGCGTCATCTGGATGATTTGGCGCGTCGTGTTGGTGGTGTGAAGGCGCAGGAAGAATGACAAACCGGCGAACTCTGCCGGACCGTTGCCGCCGATACTGCGATCATCCGGGATGGTTTATTGAAAAGATGATAATCAAGTGATAAAAATGAATATCAATGAAGTACTGCAGCATCTGCCGCACCGCTATCCGTTTTTGTTGATCGACAGGGTTCTCGAATGTGTGCCCGGCGAATCGCTGACGGCGCTGAAGAACGTTACCTTCAACGAGCCCTATTTTCTGGGCCATTTTCCGATCAAGCCGGTCATGCCCGGCGTGCTGGTGCTTGAGGCGCTGGCGCAAGCGACCGGCATACTGGCGTTCAAGTCGACGAATTCGCGTCCCGATGACAAGTCTCTTTATTACCTGGTCGGTATAGACAATGCGCGCTTCAAGCACCCGGTCGAGCCCGGCGATCAGTTGATTCTGAAAGTCGACGTGACACGGACGTTGCGCGGCATCTGGCGGTTTAACGGTGTTGCTACGGTGGATGGCAAGGTGGTCAGCACGGCGGAGCTCATGTGCGCCGAGAAGGAAGTGGAGCCTTGATCGATACGCGTGCGATCGTTGATCCCGGCGCGCGATTAGCCAAAGGTGTTACGGTAGGGCCGTTCTCGATAATTGGACCGGACGTGGAGATCGGCGAGGGGACGTGGATCGGTCCGCACGCGGTCATCAACGGCCCGACCCGGATTGGCCGCGACAACCGCATATTCCAGTTTGCATCGATCGGCGAGGTCCCGCAGGACAAGAAATTCGCCGGGGAAGACACGCGGCTTGAAATCGGCGATCGCAATACCTTCCGCGAGTCCTGCACGATCCACCGCGGCACCGTGCAGGGTGGCGGGATGACGCGCATCGGCAACGACAACTGGATCATGGCCTACGTGCATATCGCGCACGACTGCATCGTCGGCAACAACGTAATTTTTGCCAACGCCGCATCGCTCGCCGGACATGTCACGGTGGACGACCACGCGATACTGGGCGGATTTACGTTGGTACATCAATTCTGCGTGATCGGCGCGCACGGTTTTACGGCGATGGGTAGCGTGATACCGAAGGACGTGCCGCCGTACCTGATGGTATCCGGGCACATGGCGCGGCCTTACGGCCTGAACGTTGAAGGACTGAAGCGGCGCGGCTTCAGCGCGGCCGCGCTCTCGGGTCTGCGTCGCGCCTACAAGATTCTCTACAAGTCCGGATTGACGGTCGATCAGGCGCGTGAGCAGCTCGCCGCGATGACAGCCGAGTTCCCTGAGGTCAATCTGTTCGTCGAATTTCTCGCCCGCTCGACCCGTGGCATCGTGAGATAGCGATGCGGTCGTGCTCCGTCGGGTTTCCGGCTGGTCAATTACCGGTAGTCGTGATCACGTGTTGCGCATCGGCGTCGTAGCCGGTGAGGCGTCGGGGGATCAGCTCGGCGCCGGCTTGATTCGCGCGATTCACGCGCGGCACCCCGATGCCGTGTTCGAAGGCGTGGCCGGGCCGCAGATGGCGGCCGCCGGTTGCAGTGTGATCGTGCCGGCGGAAAGGCTTGCGGTGATGGGGCTGGTCGAGGTACTGAAACATTATCGCGAGCTGCGCGCGATCCGCGCCCGGCTGGCACGGCACTTTCTGGTAAATCCTCCGGACGTATTCATCGGTATCGATGCGCCTGACTTCAATCTGGGTCTCGAGCAGCGTCTCCGGCGGGGCGGTATCCGAACCGTTCACTACGTCAGCCCATCGGTATGGGCGTGGCGCCAGTCGCGTGTCAAAAAGATCGCGCGGGCGGCGGATCTGATGCTGACGTTGTTCCCGTTCGAGGCCGAATTCTACCGCCGCTCGGATGTCAACGTCTGCTTCGTCGGTCATCCGCTGGCGGATACGATCCCGTTGGTCATCGATCGTGTGGCCGCGCGGGAGAAATTGCAGTTACCCGGACAGAAAACGATTATTGCGCTGTTGCCGGGCAGCCGGCTGTCGGAAGTGAATCAGCTGGCACCGCTGTTTATCGACGCGGCGGCCCGCTGTCTGGAGAAGTACCCGCAACTGCATTTTGTGGCCCCGTTAATTAATCGCGCAGTGCGCGAGCGGTTTGAGCAGCTACTGGCTGGCGCCGGCTGTGATCTGCCAATCACGCTTTGCGATGGCCGTGCTCACGATGTGATGGCGGCAGCGGACATCGTGCTGGTGGCCAGCGGTACGGCGACGCTGGAGGCCATGCTGTTAAAGCGGCCGATGGTCATGGCCTATCGTCTCGCGCCGCTGACCCATTTTTTGTTGAAGCGTATGGTCAGTATCCGGCGGTTTGCCTTGCCGAATCTGCTGGCGGGCACGGATCTGGTGCCGGAGTTTATTCAGGAACGTGCGACCGCCGTTAATCTCGCCGGCGCATTGCTTGATTATCTCGATAATCCGGGCCGTGTGAGCGAGCTCGGGAAGGTGTTCGAGCAGTTGCATCTCACCCTGCGGCAGGGGGCGAGCGATAAAGCGGCCACCGCTATTCTGGCGTTGCTCGACAATCAATCAGTATAAATATAGATGCCAATGACTGAAGACCATCGTGATCTGTTAGCAGACAATGCCATTCTCATCGCCGGGGTCGACGAGGCTGGCAGGGGGCCGCTGGCCGGGCCGGTGGTCGCGGCCGCCGTGATACTCGCCCCGGAATATCCTATCGCGGGATTGGACGATTCGAAGAAGTTGTCGCCACTGCGGCGCGAGAGGCTGGCGGAACAGATACGCAGCCATGCGCTGTGTTATGCCATCGGCCGCGCCGACGTCGGCGAGATCGACGATATGAACATCCTGCAGGCGACCTTGCTGGCGATGGCGCGGGCGGTGAACGGCCTGGCGATTGCGCCTTGTAAAATACTGGTCGATGGCACGCACTGCCCCCGCGTCGCCTGCGCGGCCGAGGCGATTATCCGCGGCGATGCGCTGGTACCGGCGATATCGGCCGCGTCGATACTCGCCAAGGTGGAGCGCGATCGGGAGATGGTGGAGCTGGATCGGCAATATCCCGGTTATGGCTTCGCCGCGCACAAGGGATATCCGACGCGGGACCATGTCGAGCGACTCCATGCGCTCGGGGTGTCGCCCATACATAGACGTTCATTTTTTCCTGTTAGTCATATGGTTAGGGTTAATAGCTAATTATATTCGTTTGATCGTTTCGGTCCCGTTTGCTGGCGCCGGAAGGCGGCCGCTCCGGCCCTTGCAAGTCCGTATCTGAAACTCGACACTAGGCGTATGTCAGCTCCATTCGTTCATCTTTGTGTGCACAGTGAGTATTCCCTGGCCAACGGTATCGTCCGGGTCGGTCCGCTGGTGCGGGCAGCGGCCGCAGCTGGTATGCCGGCGGTCGCCGTCACCGATCAGGGCAATCTGTTTGCGATGGTGAAGTTTTACCGCGCGGCGCTGGCGGCGGGTGTCAAGCCGCTGATCGGCGTCGACCTGCGTATCCGCGAACACGGCCAGCAGAAAACGCCGGCACGCCTGATTCTGCTGTGCCAAAACCGGACCGGTTACCTGAACCTGACCCGTTTGGTGACACGCAGCTACACCGAAGGCCAGCATCAGGGTGTGCCTCTGCTCAATCGGGAATGGCTGGAATCGGCCACGGACGGCCTCATCGCATTGTCCGGCGCCCGCCACGGCGATATCGGCCAGGCCTTGCTGGCCGGCGACGCCAAGCGCGCCAAACAACTGCTCGCGGGATGGCGGGCACTGTTTCCGGGGCGTTTCTATATCGAGCTGTGCCGTACCGGCCGCGAGCACGAAGAGGACTATCTGCACGCGGCCGTCGACCTCGCGCTGGCGACCGATACACCGGTGGTTGCGACCAATGATGTGCACTTTTTGGGCCGGGACGATTTCGAGGCGCACGAGGCGCGCGTCTGTGTCCACGACGGCCGCACGCTTGCCGATCCGCGGCGGCCGCGCCTCTATACGGAGCAGCAGTATTTGCGTTCGCCGCAGGAGATGGCGGAGCTGTTTGCCGACATACCGGAAGCGCTCGAAAACACCGTCGAGATCGCGCGGCGTTGCAATCTCGAGCTGACACTCGGCCAGAACGCGTTACCCGATTTCCCGGTGCCCGCCGGCACGACAGCGGAGGCGTATTTCATCGAGCAGGCGGGCGCGGGACTCGACCGGCGCCTGCACAAGATCGCGGCGCAGAATGAGCAGGACATGGCGCAGATGCGTGCCCCGTACGACGAACGGTTGCGCCACGAGCTCGATGTCATTATCGGCATGGGCTTCCCCGGCTATTTTCTGATTGTCGCGGATTTCATCCGCTGGGCGCGGGAGAACGGCATCCCGGTCGGGCCCGGGCGCGGTTCCGGTGCCGGCTCGCTGGTGGCCTATGCGCTAGGCATCACCGATCTTGATCCGATCGGGTACGACCTGCTGTTCGAGCGGTTTCTGAATCCGGAGCGCGTGTCGCTGCCGGATTTCGATATCGATTTCTGCATGGAAGGGCGCGACCGCGTGATCGATTATGTTGCGCAGCGCTATGGCCGCGAACGCGTATCGCAGATCATCACCTACGGCAGTATGGCGGCCAAGGCAGTGGTGCGCGACGTCGGCCGCGTGCTCGGTCATCCGTATGGCTTCGTTGACCAGATCGCCAAGCTGATTCCGTTCGAGATCGGCATAACGCTGGACAAGGCGCTGGAACAGGAGGAGCTGCTGCGCGATCGTTACGACAACGAGGAGGAAGTGCGCGGACTGATCGATCTGGCGCGCTCGCTCGAAGGGTTGGCGCGCAACGCCGGCAAGCATGCCGGTGGCGTGGTGATCGCGCCGTCCGATCTGACCGATTTCACGCCACTCTACTGCGAGCAGGGCGTTACCGCGACGGTGACCCAATTTGACAAGGATGATGTCGAGGCCGTCGGCCTGGTCAAGTTCGACTTTCTGGGGCTGCGCACGCTGACGATCATTGATCGTGCGGTGCGGATTGTTAACCAGTCGGCCACCGACGCGCATGCCGCACCGCTCGATATCGGGACGCTGCCGATGGATGACAAGGCGACGTTCGATCTGCTCAAGCGTTGCGCGACGACGGCCGTGTTCCAGCTGGAGTCGCGCGGCATGAAGGACCTGATCAAGCGCCTGCAGCCGGACCGTTTCGAAGACGTCATCGCGCTGGTCGCGTTGTTCCGTCCCGGCCCGCTGCAATCCGGCATGGTGGACGACTTTATCAATCGCAAGCACGGTCGGGAGCGCGTCGATTATCCCCATCCCGATCTCGAGCCGATCCTGCAGCCGACCTACGGGGTGATCCTGTACCAGGAGCAGGTCATGCAGATTGCGCAGGTGCTGGCCGGCTATTCGCTGGGCGGCGCCGATCTGCTGCGTCGCGCGATGGGCAAGAAGAAGGCCGAGGAAATGGCCATGCAGCGCGAGGTCTTCGTCACCGGCGCACAGGGCCGCGGCATCGAGACCAGTCTGGCGTCTTACATATTCGATCTGATGGAGAAATTCGCCGGCTACGGATTCAACAAGTCGCACTCGGCGGCCTACGCACTGCTTGCCTACCAGACCGCCTATTTGAAGGCGCATTATCCGGCGGCATTCATGGCAGCGGTGCTGTCGGCGGACATGGACAACACGGATAAGGTCGTGACGCTGATCGACGAGTGTCGCGATATGAAGCTGACCGTGACGCCGCCGGATGTCAATGCCTGTGCCTGCGCATTCACGGCGCGCGGCGATACCACGATTCTGTATGGTCTGGGCGCAATCAAGGGCGTTGGCGCGGCCGCTGTCGAGGCGCTGGTCGAGCAACGCGAGCACGACGGCGCGTTTCGTGACCTGTTCGATTTCTGTTGTCGTGTCGACAGCCGCAAGGTCAATCGCCGCGTGATCGAGGCATTGATCCGCAGCGGCGCGATGGACGCCCTGGGGCCGAACCGGGCCTCGCTGATGGCGTCGCTGGGCCGGGCGCTGAGCATGGCGGAAAAACATGTCAATGACCGCGTCACCGGGCAGAACGACCTGTTCGGTGCGCTCAGCATCGGCGATGTCGCCGGGCCGGCGGTGACCGGGGCGGGCAACGAGGCACGCAGTCCGTTTATCGAGGTTGCCTCCTGGAGCGAAGACGAGCGTCTGACCGGCGAAAAGGAAACCTTGGGCCTGTACCTGACCGGACACCCGATCAACAAATACGAGCAGGAGCTGGCGCACTTCACCAGCGCGCGGGTCGTGGATCTAAAACCGACCCGCGACCAGACCGTGGTTATCGCCGGGCTGGTGGTCGCCTTGCGCGCGATGAACAGTCGCCGCGGCGAACGGATCGCATTCGTCACGCTGGATGATCGCAGCGGCCGGATCGAGATCGGCGTGTTTGCCGAATGCTACCGGACCTACCGCGATCTGCTGGCCAAGGATCGGCTGCTGGTGGTGGAAGGCTCGGTCAGTGTCGATGAGTATTCCGGCGGTTTCCGCATGAGCGCGGAGCGGATTATGGACATCGATCAGGCGCGTGCGGTATTTGCCAAGGGTGTGCAGGTCAACGTAGATGACAGTCTCGCCGGTAACGGTTTCGTCCAATCGCTGGCGCGCACGCTGCAACCGTTCCGCGAAGGCGGCTGCCCGGTGCGCGTGCACTATCTCGGGCAGTCGGCCCGCGCCGACCTGGTGCTGGGACAGGAATGGCGGGTAAAACCGACCGACGAACTGCTGCACCGTCTGGGTGAGCTGGCCGGCAGCGACCGCGTTTGCGTTCTCTACTGACCGTCGCAAAACAAATCGTTTCATCCCCGGCGGCAATCGCCCTATAATCCCACGTTTTGGAACCCGGACAGATTTCACCGTCGCATGAATCACAACTTTCTGGATTTTGAGCAGCCCATTGCCGAACTCGAGGCCAAGATCGAGGAGCTGCGTCACGTCGTCGGTAACGATGACGGCATCAATATCAACGAAGAAATCGAACGTCTGGCGAGCAAAAGCAGGACGCTGACCGAATCGATTTTCGCGTCTCTCTCGGCGTGGCAAATCTCACAGGTCGCACGCCACCCGCAACGACCGTACACGCCGGACTATGTGGCGCGCATGTTTACCGGTTTCGAGGAGCTGCACGGCGACCGCACCTACGCGGATGATGCCGCCATTATCGGTGGTATCGCGCGCCTCGACAGCCGTCCGGTGATGATCATCGGTCATCACAAGGGGCGCAGCACCAAGGAAAAGATCCAGCGCAACTTCGGCATGCCGCGGCCGGAAGGCTATCGCAAGGCATTGCGTTTGATGCAGATGGCCGAACAGTTCGGCCTGCCGTTGTTCACCTTTATTGATACGCCGGGCGCCTATCCCGGGGTAGGTGCCGAGGAGCGCGGCCAGAGCGAGGCCATCGCACGCAACCTGATGGTGATGTCCGGACTCAGGACGCCGGTGATCTGTACCGTCATTGGTGAGGGCGGCTCGGGCGGTGCGCTGGCGATTGGCGTCGGCGATCAGGTATTGATGCTCGAATACAGTGTCTATTCGGTTATCTCGCCGGAGGGTTGCGCGGCGATTCTGTGGAAGGATGCGGCCAAGGCACCGGAGGCGGCGGAAGCCATGGGCATCACCGCGCAGCGTCTGCTGGATTTAAAGCTGATTGATCAGGTCGTACCGGAGCCGCTGGGCGGTGTGCACCGCGACATCGATACAATGGCCGCGCGCCTGAAGGCGGCGCTGAAAGATAACCTCGACATGCTCGACGAATATTCGCTGGACCAGCTGCTGGCGCGTCGGCACGAACGATTGTTACGTCACAACTACTCCAAAGGCTGAACATGCGGCCGTATACGCCGCGGCAGCTGTTTGAGGTTCTGCAACCGCTGTTTCCCGTCAACCGCTACTGGATCGCGTTCAGCGGCGGTCTGGATTCCATGGTACTGCTGCACAGTATGGCGTCGTTGCGCGCGGACCTGCCGGGCGTAGCGCTGCAGGCGGTACATATCGACCACGGCTTGCATCCCGAATCGCCCGACTGGTCGCGCTGGTGCGTTGCGCAGGCCGGGGCGGTCGCCGTTCCCTGCGAGGTTGTGGCGGTCGAGGTGAACCGGGAGAAAGGGACGAGTCTTGAGGCGCAGGCGCGGGATGCACGCTACGCCGCGTTCGCGACGCGCGTCAAACCGGGTGATTGTCTGTTGACGGCACACCACGCCGACGATCAGGCAGAGACACTGTTGCTGCAACTGTTACGCGGCGCCGGTGTGCACGGTCTGGCCGCGATGCCGTTCACGGCGCCGTTTGCGGGCGGTGTCATAGTGCGGCCGCTGCTGGAATTGACGCGGGCGCAACTGGCCGGCTACGCCGCCGACCACGGGTTGCCGTGGCTGGACGATCCGACGAACGAGAACACCGGGTTTGACCGGAACTATCTGCGGCATAACGTCATGCCGGTGCTGCGCGACCGTTGGCCGGCGGTGGCGGCGACAGTCAGCCGGTCGGCGGGACACTGTGCGGACGCCGCACAGCTGCTGGATGAGGTCGCGGCGCAGGATATGCAGCACGTCGCGGATGCGGACGGCGCCTTGTGTATCGAGCGACTGAGGGATCTGCCCGGTGAGCGGCAGCGTCACCTGTTGCGTCACTGGTTGCGCACGTTGCAGCTGCCGGTGCCGCGCCAGACCCGTACGGAGCAGATCCTCATCCAGATGCTCGGGGCGGATGTGGATCGGTATCCGTTGGTGGCGTGGCCGGGCGCGGAGGTACGGCGCTACCGTGACCGGCTGTACGCCATGCCGCCGCTAACGGCGCATGATGCCAGGCGGCAGTTGCGCTGGGATATCGCGGTGCCGCTGGAATTGCCGTGGCTCGCGCAGCGCGTGGTTGCGGTGACGGATGTCGGCAACGGATTGAGCGCGCGGCAGTGCGAGGCAGCTCCGGTGACGATCCGGTTCCGTCAGGGTGGCGAAATGTGCCAACCGTCCGGTAGCCGTCACCGCAAGGCATTGAAGAAGCTGTTTCAGGAATATGGCTTGCCGGCCTGGGAGCGTGATCGTGTGCCGTTGATCTACCTCGACGACCAGCTTGCCGCCGTTGGTGGCTACTGGATTTGTGAGCCGTTTCAGGCCGCACCGGACGAGCCGGCGGTACGACCGGAGGTTCAGAATATACATTTGAGGAATAGCGGTCGATCTGGTACCTTTTTATCCCGTCCTGTTTGATTTCCGGCGATCTTTTAGTTTGTAACTCCATGACGAAATTTATTTTTGTAACGGGCGGCGTGGTTTCCTCACTGGGCAAGGGTATCGCCTCGGCTTCGCTGGGTGCGATTCTGGAGGCGCGCGGCCTTACCGTGACGCTGCTCAAGCTCGATCCGTACATCAACGTCGATCCGGGCACGATGAGCCCGTTCCAGCACGGCGAGGTCTTCGTCACCGAGGACGGCGCCGAGACCGATCTGGATCTGGGCCACTACGAACGTTTCGTGCGCACGACGATGGGCAAGCGCAACAACTTCACCACCGGCCAGATCTACGAAAACGTGATCCGCAAGGAACGGCGCGGCGACTATCTCGGCGGCACCGTGCAGGTGATCCCGCACATCACCGACGAGATCAAGCGCTGCATCCTGCTCGGCGCCGACGATGCCGACATCGCGCTGGTCGAGATCGGCGGCACGGTCGGCGATATCGAATCCCAGCCGTTTCTGGAGGCGATCCGGCAGATGGGCATCGAGTTCGGTCACGACAATACGCTGTTTATACACCTGACGCTGGTGCCTTATGTGCCGACCTCGGGCGAGATCAAGACCAAGCCGACGCAGCACTCGGTCAAGGAACTGCGCTCGATCGGTATCCAGCCGGACGTGCTGATGTGCCGCGCCGACCGGCCGTTGCCGCCGGAAGAGCGGCGCAAGATCGCGTTGTTCACCAATGTCGAGGAGCGCGCGGTCATCTCGGCGGTCGATGTCGACAGTATCTACAAGATTCCGATGTTGTTGACCGAGCAGGGGCTGGACAAGATTGTCGTCGAGAAACTGAAACTGAAGACGCCGCCGGCCGATTTGAGCCAGTGGCAGCGTGTCGTCGACGCCATCGAGCATCCGAAGGCTGAGGTGACGGTCGCGATGGTCGGCAAATACGTCAATCTGACCGATTCCTACAAGTCGCTGTCCGAGGCGCTGGTGCATGCCGGCATACGTACCCGTACGCGGGTGAACATCCGCTATGTCGACAGCGAAGAGATCGAGAAGAAAGGCGCTGGCAGCCTGCATGATGTGGATGCCATTTTGGTGCCGGGCGGGTTTGGCGCGCGCGGTGTCGAGGGCATGATCGCGGCGGTACGTTACGCGCGTGAAAACGGCATACCGTATCTGGGCATCTGCCTGGGCATGCAGGTCGCGGTAATCGAATTCGCGCGCCACGTCGCGGGCCTGGCCGGCGCGCATAGCACCGAGTTTGAGCGGAATACACCCAATCCGGTGATAGCACTGATCACCGAGTGGAAGACGTCGACCGGTGCTGTCGAGCAGCGCAGCGAGGGGGCCAATCTTGGCGGCAGCATGCGTCTCGGTGGTCAGCCGTGCCGGCTGAAGCCGGGAACGCTGGCGCACAAATGGTATAACAGCGATACCATTGTCGAGCGCCACCGTCACCGCTATGAGGTGAATAACCGGTTCGTCGAGAAACTGCAGTCGGCCGGCATGGTGTTTTCGGGCAGTTCGCTGGACGGACAATTGATGGAAATGATCGAGCTGCCATCGCACCCGTGGTTTGTCGCGTGCCAGTTTCATCCGGAATTTACCTCGCGGCCGCGCGACGGCCATCCGTTGTTTACCGGATTCGTTCAGTCGGCACTGGCGCAACAGGCAGGTGAGACAGGCGAGGCCGCCAACGCATGAAGCTTTGCGGGTTCGAGGTCGGCCTCGATCAGCCACTGTTCCTGATCGCCGGGCCGTGCGTCATCGAGAGTGAACAACTGGCGATCGATACCGCTGGCCGCCTCAAAGAGATCACCGTGCGGTTGAACATACCGTTCATTTACAAATCGTCGTACGACAAGGCCAACCGTTCCTCGACCGGCAGTTTCCGTGGCCCCGGTATCGAGGAAGGGCTGCGTATTCTCGAGAAAGTCAAAAGGACGGTCGGTGTGCCGGTGCTGACCGACGTGCACGAGGATACGCCGCTGGCGGAGGTCGCGAGCGTCGTCGACGTGCTGCAAACCCCGGCCTTTCTGTGCCGGCAGACGAATTTTATCCAGAACGTCGCGCGCCAGGGCAAACCGGTCAATCTGAAGAAAGGCCAGTTCCTCGCGCCCTGGGATATGAAGAACGTGGTCGACAAGGCGCGCGAGGTCGGCAACCGGCAGTTGCTGGTGTGCGAGCGGGGCGTGTCGTTCGGCTATAACAATCTAGTATCCGACATGCGATCACTGGCGGTAATGCGCGATACCGGCTGCCCGGTGGTGTTCGACGCGACGCATTCCGTGCAGTTGCCGGGTGGACAGGGCGCCCGGTCCGGCGGGCAACGGGAATTCGTGCCGGTGCTGCTGCGGGCAGCGGTGGCTGCCGGGATCTCCGGCGTCTTCATGGAAACCCATCCCGATCCGGACCGGGCGCCGAGTGATGGTCCGAATATGTGGCCGCTAGCCAGGCTGGAGCGGCTGCTCGAGGTGGTGATCAGAATTGATGCCGCGGTGAAGGCGGTGCGCCTGGCCGAAACGGAGTTGTGACGCTAGCGTTGCGCGGCTCGTCTGCGTACAGGCGTGAGCGCGGCGGCGATAGTTCGGCAGTGATTTCAGAAACAAGTAGTGTAGCGAGAAACAGGGCAGAGCATGTCGAAGATTAAAACAATAATAGGTAGAGAAATTATAGATTCACGCGGCAATCCTACCGTAGAGGCCGACGTTGTTCTGGCGTCCGGCACGAGCGGTCGTGCCGCCGTGCCGTCCGGCGCGTCGACCGGATCGCGGGAAGCGGTGGAGCTGCGCGATAACGATAACGCCCGCTTTGGCGGCAAAGGCGTGCTGAAGGCGGTGGCGAACGTCAATGGCGAGATCCGCGCGAAGCTGGCAGGCCAGGACGCCGCCGACCAGCAGGCGATCGACCGGACGATGATCGGGCTGGACGGCACGCCGAACAAGGCTCGTCTTGGCGCGAACGCCATTCTGGCGGTGTCGTTGGCAACCGCGCGGGCGATGGCGAATGAAAAACAGGTCCCGTTATACCGGTATCTCGGTGACGAAAAGGACTTCGCCTTGCCGGTGCCGATGATGAACGTCATCAACGGCGGCGCGCACGCGGACAACAATGTCGATATGCAGGAGTTCATGATCATGCCGGTCGGTGCCTCGTCCGTCCGGGAGGCGATACGCATGGGGGCAGAGGTGTTTCATGCGTTGAAAAGGGTCCTGCATGACAAGGGCATGAATACCGCGGTAGGTGATGAGGGCGGATTCGCGCCCGATCTTGCGTCCAACGAGTCGGCGATTACGGTCATACTCGAGGCGATCGCCAATGCGGGGTACCAGGCCGGCAAGGATATTTTCGTTGCACTCGATCCGGCGTCATCCGAGTTCTACAGGAACGGCAAATACTGCCTGGACTCGGAAGAAAAGCAGCTGACCTCGGCGCAATTTGTCGATTACTTTACAGCGTGGGTGGATCGTTATCCGATCATTTCGATCGAGGACGGCATGGCCGAAGATGACTGGGACGGCTGGAAGTTATTGACGGAGCGCATCGGCAAGCGCGTGCAACTGGTCGGTGACGATTTGTTTGTCACCAATACCGAAATACTCAAGCAGGGCATTGAGCGTGGCGTTGCCAACGCGATCCTGATCAAGGTCAATCAGATCGGTACGCTCAGCGAGTCGCTTGCGGCAGTCAGGATGGCGCGCGAGGCCGGCTATGCGGCGGTAATTTCTCACCGCTCCGGTGAAACAGAGGATGCCTTTATCGCGGATCTGGCGGTTGCTACCGGAGTCGGTCAGATCAAGACTGGTTCAATGTCGCGATCTGATCGCATCGCGAAGTACAATCAGCTGTTGCGGATCGAACAAGAACTGGGTGGAAAGGCCCGTTATGCCGGTCGCAGCGCGTTCCGCAGCCTCTGATACGCCGGTCCGGTTCGGCGCCGCCGCATGGTCGGCGAACATGAGTACAAAAATCCTGATGGCGGTACTGCTATTGGTGATTCTGCTGCTGCAGTACAAGTTGTGGGTCGGGGCCGGCAGTATCGCCGAGGTTTGGCGGTTGCAGGATGCGATCGAAACGCAGCAGATGGAAAATAAAGGTCTGCGTGATCGTAACCAGGCGCTGCACGCCGAAGTGCGCGACCTCAAGAGCGGTACCGAAGCGATCGAGGAGCGTGCCCGTAACGATCTGGGCATGATAAAAAAGGACGAGACGTTCTATCACATCGTGGATGAATGAGCGTTCTATTGCTTTTCCAATGCATAATAATTAGGGAAGCAGCGTAGCGGAGACCCGGAATCCAGTGCTTTCGAAACAGGGTGTTACTGGATTCCCGCGAAGTTTATGCCTGGAGGGTACGGGAATGACAATATCAGAATAAATCAGAGCTTCCTTAGTTAAGTTATAGCGGTTATCCGGCGGATCGGCTGAGGTATGGCTAGCGATGAATATCTGGGCGGTAGTGCCCGCTGCCGGGACCGGGCGGCGCATGCAGGCCGATATCCCGAAACAGTATCTGCTTCTCGACGGCCGGTGCGTGATCGAACACGCGCTGGCGGTTATCTGTGAGCATCCGCGTGTTACCGGTGTGGTGGTTGCCATCGCCAGTGACGACCGCTGGTGGCCCACACTGACGCTGGATTTCAGGACGCCGCCGAAAGCGGTAGACGGCGGTCCGGAGCGGCGCCATTCGGTGCTCAATGGTTTGCAGGCGCTCTATGCTGCGGCCCCCGATGACTGGGTGCTGGTACACGATGCGGCCCGACCGTGCGTGATGCGTAGCGATGTTGACCGCCTGATCGATACGCTGAAGGATCACCCGATCGGCGGCCTGCTGGGCGTGCCGGTAGCCGATACCGTGAAGCGTGCCGACATGCACGGGAACGTGGTCGAGACTATCGATCGGGCGGGTTTATGGCGGGCGATGACGCCACAGATGTTTCGCGTCGGGATGCTCACGCAGGCGTTGGCTACGGCAATCCGGCGTGGTGATCCGGTGACGGATGAGGCGGCTGCAATGGAGCAGATGGGGCACCGGCCAGTCATGATCGAAGGACGCGCCGACAACATCAAGATTACCCATCAGCAGGACCTGGCGCTGGCGGCGCTGTATTTGAAACAACAACAGGTGAGTCTATGAGAATCGGCCACGGTTTTGATGCGCACCGGCTTGAGGCGGGTCGGCGACTGGTACTGGGGGGTGTCGATATCCCCTACCACAAGGGGCTGGTGGCGCATTCCGACGGCGATGTACTGATTCACGCCTTGTGCGATGCGCTGCTCGGTGCCGCCGGTCTCGGTGACATCGGTCGGCATTTTCCGCCGGGCGATGCCTCGTACCGGGATATCGATAGCCGCATACTGTTGCGGCGCGTCGTGACGTTGCTCAATGCGCAGTCGCTGACTATCTCGAACGTCGATGTGACCGTTGTTGCCGAGGCGCCGCGGCTTGCGCCACACATTCCCGCAATCAAAGAGACGCTCGCTGAGGATCTGGGTGTGGAACCGGATCGTATCAACGTCAAGGCGACGACCACCGAGGGTATGGGTTATACCGGCCGCGGCGAAGGCATCGCTGCGCATGCCGTTACATTGCTCGATGAATATTGATGCCCTCCCGCGAGCCTTGGGCGGCGCGCCGGCGGCGGGTTGTTTTCCGGTTATGCCGCAGGACTTCCAGGTAGACGAGATTCTTGGTTTCGAACCGGACGGCGCGGGGCAACACGTGCTTGTTCATATCCGCAAGCAGAATTGCAATACCGAGTGGGTGGCCCGACGCCTGGAAAAAATCGCCGGCGTGCGTCAGTCAGACGTCGGTTATGCCGGTCTGAAGGATCGGCACGCCGTCACGTCGCAATGGTTCAGCATCGATCTGGCAGGCCGGCCTGAACCGGACTGGACGCAAATCGAATCGCCGGATATCCATGTGCTGCGCGTCGCGCGCCACCAGCGCAAATTGCGGCGGGGCACTCTGAGTGGCAACCGATTTGTCATGTGCGTCCGGGAGATTCGTGGAAATCACACTGATATCGTTGCACGGCTGGAGCAGGTAAAAATCCGGGGCGTGCCGAACTACTTCGGCAAGCAGCGGTTCGGTTCAGACAACGTGGGCCGTGCGGAAGCGATGTTCACCGGAAAACAAAAGGTGCGCGACCGCCATTTGCGCGGTCTTTATTTATCGGCGGCACGCGCTTTTCTGTTCAACAAGATACTGTCAAGACGTGTCGTCGACGGCACATGGGACCAGCCGATCGATGGGGATGCCATGTCATTGGACGGCAGCAACAGTTTTTTTGTTATCGATAACATCGATGCGGCAACCGTCGAGCGCGCGGCTGTCGGTGATATCCACCCAACCGGACCGCTGTGGGGCCGCGGCGACATCGCCACGCGCCTGACGGCGCGCGAACTGGAGCTGGCCGCGCTGGATGGTGATGGTATCTGGCGGAACGGGCTGGAGCAATTCGGTTGTACACAGCAGCGGCGCGCGCTGCGTATAACGGCGACCGGCCTCGACTGGAAGCTTTACAACGACACGCTGGAGCTCTCTTTTCAGCTGCCAGCAGGTAGTTACGCGACGGTATTGTTGCGAGAAATTATTGACTGTTCCGCCGTGTAACCGGTGGCCCCCGGTCTGCGGCCGCGCGCTTCCCGGCTCCCGGGATGAGAAGCCGGGAAGTACTCCCCGCGGCCGGTGACGGTCGGTGCCCGGCGCGGAATGTTCTAGACGTAGTTGCCGCCCAAGTCCACGCCGTGCACACGTTCACGCTCGTCGCGGCCATGGACCTCGTAGCCCTTGTCGTGGTCCGGGTCATGGCCTAATGCTGCATCGACCTGATAGCTGACGGTGCCGCAGCGGTTACGATCGGACGTGCCGCAGGATCTGGCGTGAAACAGCGCATAGAACGGATCCCAGCCCAGCATCGCGGTCAACAGCGGGTAGAACGATGCTAATGCCGCGTAGCTTTCCCAAGTCAGCGATTTGACAAGCCCGGGATGGGTCATCGAGATCTGTATCTGGACGATCATGCCGGCGACCAGGGCCAGCCCGATCAGTACGCGGATCGTCCTGTCCACGACACTGATATTTTCTACTACGCCAATTGCCTCTCTGACGCGTTTCATGATGTATCACCTCCTGTGTACGATGCCCGTTATTAATCGGGCTATACCTGATTGGACAGCCGCCAGGCAGATAGTTCTGTGACTATGTCGCGCAACA
Source organism: Gammaproteobacteria bacterium (assembly GCA_006218035.1). Classification (GTDB taxonomy): domain Bacteria; phylum Pseudomonadota; class Gammaproteobacteria; order VBWC01; family VBWC01; genus VBWC01. The sequence goes on along the minus strand of VBWC01000002.1, from coordinate 118,455 downwards.
CCGTCAGGTCGCGATGTTCTGCAGAGAGGTTGCGTTCGTAATCTCAATCCACCCGCGATGCAGCTTTACCCAGCCGTGATGTTCGAATTCCTTCAGCAATCGGCTGACAACTTCTCTGGCAGTACCGAGTTCGTTCGCCAGTTCCTGGTGAGTAAGATGAATCTGGTTCTGCCCGGACATTTTTGTCAGCAAAAATCCACCGAGGCGTTCGTGCGTCGGCACGAACGCGACGGTTTCGATGACGGATATCAGTTCGGTCACGCGGCCGTCGATGGAGCGGTAGACGAATTGCCTGAGCGGCGGTGATTGGTCCAGCGCGTCAAGAAACGGCCGTTTCGGAATCCTGACCAGCGTCAGCGCCGTTTCCGCGATCGCGCTGGCCGTCAAACGGTTGTCGCTAAGCAGGGAGCAGGCGGTCAGTGCGCAGGTTTGACCAGGTTCGACGTGATACAGCACGATCTCATGGCCGTCTCCGGTGGCCTTCTGTACCTTTATCGAGCCTTCGAGCACCAGAATGTAATGGTTGCCAGCGTCGCCTTCACGGAATACGGAGGTTCCCGCCGGTATGCGCGCCAGCCTCGCCGTCGCCGCCATGACGTTCCACACAGGCTCATCGACCGACCGTAACGTCGGATAGAGGTCTAACCATCCATTTGGCACGATTTCTGGCATGGCGTATTCGCATACCTGGCGCATTGCATAATGCCGATACGCGCCGGCTGTCCTCGGCAAATGATAAATCTATAGACAGCGACAGGCGTCGTTAAATCCCGCGTGGAATGTACTTCGCAGCGATGATGGGTCCGCGCAAGCGGGAACTAGACAGGCTGATGCTGCCGCAATTTCTTGCGTGCTTCGTAAGCGCCGCGGGCAATACGGACATCCTCGAGGAAGTAGGGTAACTCCTCGATCAACAATGCCTGCGGCCCATCGACCAGTGCCTGCCTTGGCACCGGATGAAAGTCGACCAGTATCATGTTGGCGCCGGCAACGACTGCCTGCGCGGTGACATGAAAAAGGTCAAGTATGCCATCCGGATCCCGATCGCGGTTGCCGACCGAATGGGACGGGTCGATGCAGACCGGCATGCGGGTCAGGCGCTTGATTGCCGGAACCAGTGCGAAATCGACGAAATTTCGGTGCGGGTCATCATGATGGGTTTTCATGCCACGCAGGCCGAATATCACCTTGCGGTTACCTTCGCTCGCCAGATACTCCGACGCGTTCAATGATTCATGCAGCGTGATGCCGAAGCCGCGTTTCAGCAGCACCGGAAATTCGTTCTGCCGACCCACTGCCTTTAGCAACTCGAAGTTCTGGGTGTTGCGCGTTCCGATCTGCAGCATTACCCCGGTCGGGCTGCCGGTGGTATCGAGCGCGTTCCGGATTTCGTCGACGTGCGATTCATGCGTGACCTCCATCGCGATGACCTTGATGCCGTATTTTCCGGCGAGTTCAAACGTGTATGCCAGGCACGCCTTGCCGTGTCCCTGGAACGCGTAGGGGCTGGAGCGTGGCTTGTAGGCCCCCATGCGCGTACATGTCTGACCATTGTCGCGCAGCGCTTTCATCATCATCTCGACGTGCTTCGGATTATCGACGGCGCACAGGCCCGCGAACACGTTCAGATTGTCCTGGCTGAAAAGAACGCCGTTGTATTCGAAGTGTGTCGAGCGTTTGTCGTCCTTGTGACGACCGAGCACACGGTATTCCCGTGAAATCCGTACGACGCGTTCGACACCCGGCAGCGCCTGCATGTCATCGGTCACCAATGCACCGGTGTCGCCGACGAGGTATATCTCCGTGAGCACCTGCTGTGTACCGTGTTCTTCATGGGTGCGTATCTGAATGGCCGGCAGCTTGGACAAGTAGTCGATCAACGAGACGTATTTGGGTCCTTGCTTGTCAATGTCGGATTCGAGAATCAGTATCATGAGGCTGGGTGACTCGCTGTTAGTCGATTGTCGATATATTGTCCGTTAGCAGGCTGTTGAAAAACAGCCTGCGTGCGGTGCATGGATGCACTGCCATTATTTTTCAAACAGGTTTTCAACTGTTTGAAAAATGAAGCAAAGCAAAAATCACATTTTTGCTTTGCGCGTTGAAAAAGGCCATGGATGGACTTTTTCAACATCCTGTTAGTTCTTCGCATTCTGGCCGTTCATCACCGGGCGTCGAGGTAACGGCGTTCCAGATCATGATACGCGTCAATGCGCCGGTCGCGCAGGTAGGGCCAGACGCGGCGTACCTGCTCGCTGCGATCGAAATCAACTTCCGCGTTGATCACCGCCGGCTGGTCCGGCGCGGCCATCACGATCGTTTCTCCCTGCGGTCCCGCGACGAAGCTCGATCCCCAGAAATCGATACCGGCGGACTGCCCGGACGGATCGTCTTCGTGGCCGGTGCGATTGCAGACAATCACCGGGTTGCCGTTGGCGATCGCGTGGGCGCGCTGCACGGTGATCCACGCGTCGAGCTGACGCTGACGTTCCGCCAGTTCATCGTCGGGATTCCAGCCGATCGCCGTCGGATAGATCAGCAGGTCGGCTCCCGCCAGCGTCATCAATCGCGCCGCTTCGGGAAACCACTGGTCCCAGCAGATCAGCACGCCCAGGCGTCCAACCGCGGTGTCGATCGGCGTGAACCCGAGATCGCCCGGCGTGAAGTAATATTTCTCGTAATAGCCGGGGTCGTCCGGTATATGCATCTTGCGGTAAATGCCGGCCAGCGAGCCGTCACTGTCGATGACAGCCGCGGTGTTGTGATAAACACCGCGCGCGCGGCGCTCGAACAGCGAGCCAACAATGACAACCCGCAGTTCCGCGGCCAGCTGCGACAGCCGCTGCGTGGTCGGGCCGGGAATGGTTTCTGCCAGGTCGAAATTTGCATCATTCTCTGTCTGGCAGAAGTACCGCGTGTTATGCAGCTCGGGCAGGATGACTAGTCGAGCGCCATTGCCGGCCGCCGCGCGTATGCCCGCGATACATTTGTCGATATTCGCCTCGGCATCGGCCGAGCACTCGTGCTGTACCAGTCCGACTGTCAATTTCCCGGTTACCATGGTTTCGGTGTTCCTGAATTTTCGAAGGCGCGGCCTTATTGTAAAACATCCGCGCCGGATTGCAGCGGTAAAGCGCGGTAATCAGCGATCGGCCGGGAGCTGCATGGTGACACAGTGCAGGCTGCCGCCCTGGGTAATCAGCGGCAACGACGGTACTCCGACAATCTCGCGCCCGGGAAAGCAGTCGCGCAAGCGCTGCAGCGCCACGACGTCTGCCGGATCATCATAGGTGGGTACGAGGACCGCGCCATTGATGATCAGGAAGTTCGCGTAGCCGGCTGGCAGCCGACGTCCGTCCTCGCCATATTTCGGCTGCGGCCACGGCAGCGGCACGAGACGGTAGGGTGCCCCGGTCCAGGAGCGGAATGCCTGCAGCTCCTTCTGCATCCGTGCCAGCGGCCCGTAATGTTCGTCAGCGGGGTCATCGCAGGCGACATAGGCAATCGTGTCGGGATCGCAGAACCTTGCCAGGATATCGATGTGGCTATCCGTGTCGTCGCCCGCAAGATGCCCTTCGGTCAGCCACAGCACACGATTGATACCGAGGGTTTCATGCAGCATCGCTTCGATGGTCGCGCGGTCGCAAGAAGGATTGCGCGACGGCGCCAGCAGACATTTTTCGGTTGTCAGCAATGTTCCGTGCCCGTCGACATCGATGCTGCCGCCTTCGAGTACGAAATCGATATGGTGCAAGGTGTTGTCGGCGAATGCCCCCTGGGCATGGATGCTTGTGGTCACTTTATTGTCCAGTGTGGCGGAAAATTTCCCGCCCCAGCCGTTGAACACGAAATCCATCAACACCTTGCCATCGGCGCTGAAGACGGTGATCGGTCCATGGTCACGTACCCAGCAGTCGTTGGACGGTGCGATGAACGTGGACAGACGTGCTAAGTCGAGTCCTCGGGACGTTAGCAGATGAGTGACGTACCGCCGATGGTTAACGTCATGGCAGACGACGATCAGGTTTTCGAAACGGGCGATATGTGTGGCGAGATCGACAAAGACCCGTTCGGCGCCCGGCAGATTGCTGCCCCAGTCGGAGCGGTCATGCGGCCAGGTGAGCAATACACCGCGTTGTGGCGCCCATTCGGGCGGCAGGAAATAGGTATTACACATAAGCAGCCCGTGAGTTGTAGTGAGATAGACAATAATCGGCAGACGATGGCAATCCGCCATGCGCGCCGTCAGGCGCCGCTTCAGGGTGTAGCGGGTGCGATCACTGTATGATCACATACTGGCCCTCGAAGTATACGGTATATGCCGCGTATCCCCAGCGACTGATCGGCGGGTCGCCTGCCGGTACAAGCGTTCGCAGCGGTGTGCCGAAACGGCGTTCCACATCCTGCATAGACACGCCGCGGGTCGGTTGCCCGGTGACTGAGCGTGCGTCGCCAGGACTTCCGTTGTCAGCGACGGCGCTGACTCCTCCAAGTGACAGCATGGCGGCGACTACGGCGCAAATCAGTGTTTTTTTTCACTACAGTTTTCCTGATAGCGGGCCCGATGTCCGAGGCAAGGTGGGGAAGAGAATACCGTGCTGCGAAACCCCGCGTAAAGACAGCGCCGTCAGAGGATGCCCGCCGCCACCGATCGTGGAGCGGATCAGGCGGCGGGGGCTGCTTCGTAGGCGATGACGCAGTTGCGCCCGGCCGATTTCGCCTGGTACATGGCGACATCTGCCTTGTCGAACAGCGATTCCCGTGTGTCGGCGGCATTGGCGGTGGCAAGTCCGATGCTGACGGTGAGCGGGATGTGCCGGTTATTGGCCGTGATGGTCCTGGATTCAATTGCTTTTCGGACGCGCTCGGCAAGCAATGTCGCGCCTCTGAGTCCGGTATTGCTCAATATGATCGTAAATTCTTCGCCACCGTAGCGAAACAGAATATCGGAGCTGCGCATACATTCGGCAATGATATCCGTCACGGCCTTAAGTACATGGTCGCCGGCCAGATGCCCGTGCGTATCGTTGATCTGCTTGAATCTGTCGATATCCAGCGTGATCAACGTCAGCGGGGTCTTGTGACGCCGCGCCAGCTCAAGCTCGCGTGCCAGTGTAATGTCCATCGCGGCACGATTATTAATGCCGGTTAACGGGTCTTTTAGAGCGGCCTGCTGAGCGTTACGGAATAGCAATGAGTTTCGTAATGGATAAACCAGGCAGCACAGCAGCTTTTCGAGAAGCGCGGTTTCCTGCGACGAGAATTTTTTGCTGCGGGACAGCGTGATCTGGCCCAGTGATTGCCCGCAGACCACCAGTTGATAACTGCACGAATTCCGCGCTTTGTCGCCGACTTCGACGGTGATCTGCTGTTCCAGATAGTGATAGTGGATGCTGTGATGAGGCAGTATAGATTTGATTTCAATGGAAAATGTCTCGATTACCTTATTGACGTCCAGCGATGTCTGCAACGCTCCCGTAATATGCAGCAGCCGGTTCAGGTATTGTTTGCCAGGACCGGAATCGTTGAGCGGCGGTGACGCCAGCACCTCCAGGTTTCGCAACCCGGCGTCGTCTAACGCCGTTTTTGACTGTGTTACGCCTGACACGAGTAAGATATCTCCCAGTTGCCCTTGATGACGCCGTGGTAGACATGCTATTTCTGTGCCATGGGTCGGGCGACACGGATATTTGGGAATTAGATTCAGTTGGTTAGCGGTTTTTGTTATAATTCGTAAGCATTTCCGACAGCGCTTGCCAATAATCTGGCGGAAAAGTGGCATTTTACCTCCGCAACGGCGGTAATATTGCGCGAGAGTGAAGGCCGAATCTGAATGATAATTCTTTTATGACATCTGTTCCCACGTTCGGGCGGCAGAGGGAGTGCCGGTAGTCATGGTGCGCGCGGAAGCAGTTAAAAACTTCGAAGACTTGGAGGCGTTGCTGACGACACGCAGCTGGGCGTCTCAACCGGAGATATATCTGGGCGACGCCCTCGTCGACGGCGGGGTGATCAATCGACAGCAGTTGGCGCAGGCGCTTGAGCTGCAGCGCGAGCAGGTCGGCAAACATCTTGGACGTATCCTGGTCGAAATGGGTTTGATCACCACCGAGCAGATCAATACCGCGCTCGCCCGAAAATTTCATATTCCGTACGTCAAGCTCGATGACTTCGACATATCGCCACAGATTTTGTCGCGGGTGCCGGCCGACATCGCGCTGCAATACAATTTGTTGCCGCTGGGGAAATCCGGCGGGCGCCTGATCGTTGCGATGGAGAATCCTCTCGACAGTACCGGTATCGAGGTGCTGCGCTTCAACACAAATCTAAATATTGAAACGGTCATTGCCGCCCCCGACGACATCGCCCGGGCGCGCAGCAAATACTACAGCCAGGCGGACGAGGACGCGGCGCTGGAAGACATGGCATTGCAGGCCGTTGAGGATGTTCCGGGCGGTGAAGAAGCCATCCACCTGATCGAACAGCAGGCGAAGAAGAAACCCATTGTTCGGCTGCTGAACGCCGTCCTGTTGCAGGCTGTGACACGTGGCGCTTCCGACATCAACATCCGTCCGGAAGGTGATCGTATCGCAATCTATTACCGGATCGATGGCAAGGTGCAGTTCTCCCGGGCGTTGCCGCGTTCTGTATTGCCGACCCTGGTGAGTCGCGTCAAGATCATCGGCCAGATGGATATCGCGGAACGGCGGTTGCCACAGGACGGTCATGCACGCATGGTGCGCGGCCGGCAGACCATAGACCTGCGCATTTCCATTATTCCGACCGTCAAGGGCGAAAGCGTTGTCATCCGTATCCTCGACAAGGAAGCGGGTATGAAATCGCTCGACCGGCTCGGTATGAACCCGACCGAGGTTCATACCGTCAAGCGGTTGCTGAATCGGGCCCATGGCATGTTTCTGGTAACCGGGCCGACCGGGTCCGGTAAATCAACGACGCTTTACGCATTGCTGAACGAGCTGAAGAAACGCGGGCCGCACATTCTGACCGTCGAGGACCCTGTCGAGTACGATATCGAGAATATCGAACAGGTGCAGATTTCCAAGGTAAAAGGGACGACGTTTTCATCAGTATTGCGTCACTTCCTGCGGCATGATCCGGACGTTATTATGGTTGGCGAGATCCGCGACCAGGAAACGGCCAAGATTGCTGCCAAGGCATCGCTGACCGGGCATCTGGTCCTGAGCACTCTGCATACCAATGATGCGGCGAGTGCCGTGACCCGTCTTGCCGATATGGGTATTGAATCGTATCTGCTGAGCACGACGATGCTCGGCGTTATGGCGCAGCGATTGATTCGTTTGAATTGCGAAATCTGCAAGGCGGATGTTCATGTCGAGCCGTATATGCGACGTGCGCTGAATCTTGGCGAACACGAAAAGTTTTTCAGTGGAAAGGGCTGCATGGAGTGCAACTTTACCGGTTATCGCGGGCGTACGTCGGTCTGCGAGTTGCTGGTGGTTACACCGGAAATCGCCAATCTGATTGTTGCCGGAAAACCGAGTAACGTTATTACGGAAATGGCCGTATCACAGGGCATGACTCGCTTGCGCGACAATGCCTTGAGTCTGGCAAGATCAGGACGCACCTCGATCGAGGAAGTGATTGGCATCGCGCTGGAGTAGACTTCCGCCTAATGACTTCAGGCAGCCCCTGATTCCTGCATGACGCCACGCGCCGCCGCGATACCGCTGCGTATCGCGCCCTCAAGTGTGGCCGGATAGCCGGTCGCCGTATAATCTCCCGCCAGCCACAGGCCGCGCACCGGCGTACGATTTGCCGGGCGCATGGCGTTAACCTCGGGTCGCGCAACGAAGGTTGCGTGTTTCTCCCGTATCACGTGCCAGTCGACCGGCGGTGGCCAGTGCGGGAAAAGCAGGGCCATTTCGCGGATGACGGTTTCCGCGAGTGTTTTTTTATCGGCGTCCATGTGGTTGCCGGCGCCGCTGATGACCACGGCCATGAGGCCCGCCTGCCCGTTGCGAGCGCGATCAAACATCCATTGCGCGGTGGTGTCCACCAGGCCTATCAGTGGTCGGCCCAGTGTGGTTCCCGACGCATACTGTATATAGATCGTGCAGATTGGCGCCGCCGGTATTGCACCGATCGTTTCGGCGAGCGGGAGCAGTATCGGGTGGGGTGCGAGCAAGCGATGACACGTAGACGGCGGTACAGCGAGAATGACGTGGTCCGATAGGACATTCTGGTGTGCCACGGATACTGCGCTAATCGCGTATTCGCTGATCCGCAAGGCGTTGACGCGGTGTTTCATTCGTATCGTTCCGCCGTGCGCTTCGACGTAGCGCCCGGCCGGTTCAGGAAATACTGCGCCGAGATCCCGGCGGGTGAGTAATAAATCGGCGTCGCGGGACTGACGGGTGAATACGTCGCGCATAACTCGTAGAAACAACCGTGTCGATGCTTCGTCCAGCGGGGTATTCATGGTAGCGAGACACAGGGGTTCCCATAGCCGTTGCCGCAGCGAATCCGGTTGCCGATGCTGTTCCAGCCATTGCGCGAGGCTGATATCGCGGTCGGTGGTATCGCGCCGTAACAGCAACGAGGTGCACAGGCGTACGAGATCCATTTTTTCGCTAAACTTTATGCCGGTCGCGCGGTACAGTCCGGAGACCAGATGAAGCGGCGCTGGTTGCCGCGGCAGCGATATTCGGACAGGAGTTGTGCGCAGCCCTGTCATGAACAGCTCCAGCGGAAGCCGATCGAATACGTCTTCTTCGTTGACACCGACGATATGCATCAGGCGCAACATCTCGTGATAGGCGCCGAGCATCAGATGCTGGCCGTTATCGATGCGGTAACGATTGACCTCGACCGTGCGTGCGCGGCCGCCTAGCTGGCCGGCTGCTTCGAACACTGTGACCGGGATCCGGTGCGAAGTCAGCTCAACCGCCGCGGCCAGCCCCGCCCAGCCACCCCCGACAATAGTGACCGGCGTCATCGGCGGAGATGCTCCTCAAGGTTGACGCGGATCGCGATCATGCGGACCGTTGCCAGCTATTTATTCCGCTTTCGTTGCAGTTGTGCATCGCGCCGCTTTTCGCTGCGCGATGTACGCCATGCGATCCAGAGCTTGCGCAACGGCGTTAACGCGACCCGATGCTCAAGCACCCGGTAGCCGTCAACGGCGATTTCATCGAGAGTCTTCAGATAAATGGCCGCCATGATAAGTCCGGCACGCTGCGCGTAGCGGTCAATATCCGGTAATTGCTGGAAGGCCTGCTGATAGTAGCGCCGCGCCCGCTCGCCTTGATACTCCAGCAGCTGGCGCATGTTGTCGGACATGCGATGCTCGGTGATGTCGCTGTGACTGACACTGAAGCGCGAGACCTCGTCCAGCGGGATATACACCCGGCCGCGGCCGGCGTCTTCACGCACGTCGCGCAGGATATTCGTCAATTGAAACGCCGTTCCCAGGTCCTTGGCATACTTTTGTGTTTGACGGTCCTGGTAGCCGAATATCTCGGCAGCCATCAGGCCGACGACGCCGGCGACGCGATAACAATAGAGGGCGAGTTCACGAAATGAAGGGTACGAGGAATAGGCGAGGTCCATTTCCATGCCATCGATGATTTCCTGGAAATATTCTGCCGGCAGTTCATAGCGGCGTATCGCCGGGAGCAGCGCCTTGGTCACCGGGTGTCGCGGCGCGTCGTCGAACATTCTGGCGATCTCCTCACGCCACCACTGTAACTTGGTCCGCGCGACCGCTGCATCGTGGCACTCGTCCACCACATCGTCGACCTCACGGCAAAACGCGTATAACGCAGTAATAGCCTCACGCCGTTCGGTAGGCAGGAACAGGAAGCTGTAGTAAAAGCTTGAGCCGCTCTTGGCGGCCTTGTTTTCGCAGTACTGTTGCGGGGTCAATGAGTGTTCCGTCGGTTAATGGGCCTGATGTTGCCTCGCTGCGGTGCCGTTATGGCACGAATCCCGATTGATACGGCCCGCCACGGTTCACGATGATACGGTACCAGGCCATTCTGCCGCCAGCTCGTATCTATCTGCGCAGGCACGCTCGTGCGATGATGCTGATCCAGTCTTTTTTTCTGAGGCGTGGTCGGGCATAAACATCCGGTTGTGTGGCGAGCGCGTCAAGCACGCGTAATCCACCCATGACGGTGCAGCGGATTTCCAGGCCAATCCGTCCGGGCAAGCGCGCGCCGAGCGGCATTCCGGACTGCAGCAGCGTACGGGCACGATCGGTTTGAAATTCGACGAGGCGTTTCATCGCGGGTCCATTCCGCTGTTGCGATATATCCCCTTCCGTGACGTCGAACCGTGCCAGTTCATCCTGCGGCAGGTAGATGCGGTTGTTTTCGCCGTAGTCCTGCCTGATGTCCTGCAGAAAATTGATCAGTTGCAGCGCGGTGCAGATGTTGTCGGAATCGTTTACGTTTCGGGTATTGTTTTGTCCACATAGCTCCAGAACCAGTCGACCGATCGGGTTCGCTGAATAGCGACAGTAACCGGACAATTCCGTAAAGCTGGCGTAGCGCTTTTTTGTCACGTCCATACGGAACGCCGTGAGCAGGTCGTGGAAATGACCAATGGACAGTTGGTGCCGGCTGACGACATCGCGTAGAGCGATAAAGATCGGCTGTTCTTCGACGCTGCTGTGCTGGTTTAACGCGTCCAGGGCGCGAGCATATCCGTCGAGCAAGGCCAGACGTTGTTCGTCAGGGATATCGCCTTCGTCGGCGAAATCGTCTGCAGTGCGGGCAAAGGCGTAAATGACGCTGATCGGGCGCCGAAGTTTCGCCGGCAGCAACAGCGAGGCAACCGGGAAATTTTCGTAGTGACGGCGCGTAATCGTCGCACAGTGGTCATATGCCTGCTTCAGGCTTGGATCGTCGCGGGTCATGATCTGCGGGCGCCTCCTGGTTGCCGGTCTCGACTGGTCGTTCGACGAAAACATAGGCTATCCGTGTGATTTTCCGACGCTGACTGCCCCTGGCGCGTCCGTTTAGGTTAAAATCCATCGCTTCTTCGCCGCTAATTGGTTGCAGAGTTCTGGGCGCGGGCTGCGGGAAGCACGCACGTCCGGTTCGGATCATCCGACATTAATAAAAAAAAGCATTATATATCAGGAGGCTTTGCTAGGCCTAATGGACTTATTCTCGTTGCTGCGCCGTCGGAAGTGGTCATTTCTTATTCTCGTCAGTATCGGGCTGGCGTTAACGTTGGCGCTGGTCACCAGCTGGCCGAGTTTTTACCGTTCGACGGCGACGATTTCCATCGAGGAGTACGTGGCCGCAGGCGATCTTCAAGGTGTCTCAGTCGTCGAGTATGCCGCCGCGCGGCTGCGGCAAATCAATTCGCTTACCAGTACGAAAGAAAGTCTGGTTAATACGATATCCGCCGCCGGCGTATATTCGGAAAAGCGGGGACCGGCGAACGATAACGGACTGGCGGACTTTGTGCGGCGTCGCGCGTCGATCGATCTGGTCGGTGTGAAGGTCGAGCCGGTCGACGGGGAAAGGGCCGGTAAGATGAATTTGACCTATACGGTCGCCTACCGTGATACGGATCCGACCGTCGCGAAACAGGTGGCCGACAGCCTGGCCGAAACACATATGGCTGAGAACAGGCGGTTAATGGCAAGCAAACGCGCGGAGCGGAGCGCGCGGCTAACAGAACGTCAAGTGCAGATCGATGAGAAACGGCTGGCTTTGGGCGGTCAACTTGAAGCGATCAATAAGCGCATCGATCAATCGCGACCGGCGGATGCCGAAAATCGAGCGTTGCAAGCGGCCGACGCGAAACAGCGCGCGGCCGCGGCCCGCACGAATCTTGACTCCACGGTGAGCAGTATCGCTGGACTGGAGGATGAGCAAGGCCGCTTGGAACACGCGCTGGCCGGGCACGAGCCGGTGATAGTGGTCACGCGTGAGGAAAAAATAGCGATCAACCTTGATACCAGAAAGACAGAGCTCACTATCGAACTTGAAGCAGCGAGGGCGCGCCATGGGAGCGGTCACGCGGAAGTAAAGAAAATGCAGAAGTCGCTGGATGAGATAAACCTCCGCATTCGGCAGCGGGGCGCGGCGCAAACAAAACGAGCTGAATTGAGCGAGCTGCGCAAGGTGCTCGATCGTATGCGCAAAACCAAGCCGGCCAACGATCCGGATATCATGATGATGAGTGACCTTGAACAAAGGTTCGTGCAGGAAATCGCCACGCAGTCGCCGGAGCTGATAGAAACCCGTGTAATCGAGACCAAGCGCCCGAATCCTGAATATCAGTCGCTCGAAAGCAATTTGCGCGCGGTGCGGGAACGTCACAAAGTGGCTGTCGAAACAGCCAACGCCTTGCGCGCTTCCGTTGGCGCGCTGGAAGAGGAATCGATCAGGCTGGGGGCTGCCGACCGGGACCAGGATGACCTGGTTCGGCAACAGCAGGCGCTGCAGGCAAGTTATGCCGCGGCTGTTGCGGAACTGGAAAAACTTTCCAAAGCGAGCGATCTTACACAAGCGGACGGGGGTAGCGAGGTGACGCTCGTCAAGGCGGCGCAGTTAGCGGCCTACTCGGAAAAATCGGGCAGTTATCTCGTGTTAATTGTCGGCGTGGTTGTTTCCTTGGCGCTCGGCGTGCTCTACGTATGGTTGAGGAGTCGGGGAGATGTGGTAGTGCGGAGCATCGCTATGCTGGCGCGATTGACGGGGACGGCCCGGTCCACCGTTGTGATACCGTATATTTTCACGGAGGCGGAACTCCGGCATGTCCGGATGCGGTCCGCGCTCAGCGGTGTGGCATTGGCGGGAGGCGGGTTGCTATTAATCGTGGCCGCGAATTACGTGCGGCACCCGTTGAGCGAATTGTTTGCCCAGCTGTTTTGATCAACGACCGGAAAGACGTATATTTTAATGTCAATTACCCGCATCGAAGAGGCGCTCCGGAAGGCGAAGGAGGCAAAGCAGGCGCCGTCGCCGGTCAGGCAGCCCGTGGATCGTGCACCACAGGCGGCCATCAGCGAGCCGACTAATATCCCTGTTTCGGAACCACCCGTATCGCCGGTTGTGCGGCCCGCTGTTCGACCAGTCGTTGCGCCGCCCGGCATCAGTTTTCGTTTTGACGATGGACGGATAGTCAACGTACCGTTCTCCAGGCTGAGAAAGAACAGGGTTATTACCGCGGGCGATAAAAGCAGGTGGGTCGCACGGTTCCGCGATCTTCAGCTAGCTGTTCAAGGATCCGGTCTCATTAAATCGCGTGCGCCTGTCGTCGCAGTGATGAGTGCTAACCCGCGCGAGGGCAGGACATTGTGCGCGATTAATCTGGCGATGAGTTTGGCGGCGTCAGGTGCGGAGCCGGTGATACTGGTGGATATGGATTTCTTCAAGCCGGCAATACATGCATTTCTCGAGATTCAGCCGGACGCCGGATTGACGGATGTCCTGGGGGGCGGCAAGGCAATAGCGGAGATCCTTGTTCGGGCAGAAGCGGAAAAGTTGATACTTGTTCCTGCGGGACCGCGATCCCGTAGCCATGTGGCGTTACTCACGCGCGACAACGTGCGCGCTGTTATCGGGAAGCTGCGGTCGCTGTTTCCGTCGTCTGCATTGATCGTTGACCTGCCGCCGTTGTCATTGAACATCGATACGTCAATATTTGAAGGTATTGTGGATCACGTTGTGCTGGTAGTCGAGGAGGGGAAGACCCCGCGGGAGGATGTTCTGCGGGTATTGGGCAAGCTGAAAAACGTCGAGCACGTGGATATGGTGCTGAACAAGGCGCTGGAAAGTAGCATCTGAAACCAATATTATATGACCGTCGCACCGTGTCAGGCGACGAATATGGAACGCGGCCTGGTTGACATCATTCGTGTTGAAAATCCCTGTCCATCTTTATATTCGCGGGGTTCTGCGGTTTTCTCCCGGGTTTATTCATATGGGGTGCAATGAGCAGTTATGAGTAATTCCACCGTACTGGTTGTTGGCGGTGCCGGCTATATTGGTTCGCACATGGTGAAGGCATTGCTCGGGGCCGGCCATCGCGTTGTCGTGCTGGACGATTTGTCGCGCGGACACCGCGATCTGGTTGTCGGCGGGACATTTGTCGAGGGCGACCTGGGTGATAGGCCGGTGCTTGAGGGCATATTCGACACTCATCGCATTGACGCCGTCATGCATTTTGCGGCGTTGTCGCTTGTGGGCGAGTCAGTGGAGAAGCCGTTACTCTATTATGAGAACAACGTCGCGAAAACCTTGACGCTTATTGAGCAGATGGATCTTTTCGGCGTGGACAAATTTATTTTTTCCTCGACAGCAGCGGTTTACGGTGAGTGTGATGACGGGCCGATCGATGAGGGCCGTCGCTGTGATCCGTTAAATCCATATGGCGTTACCAAAATGGTCATCGAGCGTGTGCTCCAGGATTGCAGCCGGTCGCACGGTCTCAAGTCCGTGTGTTTGCGATATTTCAATGCCGCCGGTGCTGACGAGTCCGGCCGCCTGGGCGAGCGTCATGAACCGGAAACGCACCTCATTCCAATCATATTGCAGGTCGCTGCGGGCATTCGGGATCAGGTCAAGATATTTGGCACGGATTATCCGACACCGGACGGCACCTGTATCCGGGATTACGTGCACGTGAACGACCTTGCACAGGCCCACCTGCTGGCACTGGATTCGTTATTGGCCGGCGGACAAAGCAAGATATACAACCTCGGTAATTCTCGCGGACGCTCCGTGCGGGAGGTGCTCGATACCGCACGCGCCGTCACCGGGCACGCGATTCCGTGTATAGAAGCACCTCGGCGTGCTGGAGATCCTGCCGTGCTTGTTGCTGATTCCCGAAAAATTCGTGAGGAACTGGGATGGAAACCGCGCTATGAAGACCTGACCACGATCATAGCCACGGCTTGGCAGTGGCATCAGCGGGAAGTGGGCAGCACTGCGGCGCGCGTCAAATGAGTCTGCATATCCGGAGCAGGCCGTTCGCGTACCTGTCCATCTTATGGATGGCGGTCATATACTTTCTCTCGTCACGTCCCGGCAGTGATTTCCCGGCGATGTTTGTTGGCGCCGATAAACTTGTCCATTTTGCTGTTTTTGGCATGCTTGGGTTGCTGATAACAGGTGCGCTTGGTCGGCCAGGAACAGGCGCCCCGTGGGGCCGGATTTTGCTGGTGACGGTTGTCGTGGCACTATACGGCGTGCTGGACGAGTTCCATCAGAGTTTCGTGCCGGGGCGAACTTCGAGCGCCGGCGATGTGATGGCGGATGCCGCGGGAGGTTTTGTGGCAACGGCCGGTGCCTATCGTTTCCGGCTGCCTGTCAACAAGGCGGGACATGGATAATCACAAACAATATCATCGAGTAGTGGAGGGCATGTGAAAACGGTTGCAGTGATAGGGTTGGGATACGTCGGATTGCCGCTTGCTATTGCATTCGGCAAGAAGTTTCCGACCATCGGTTTTGACATCAATCCGGAAAGAATACGGAGATGTCGCCAGGGCGACGGGATTGACCTGGATATTACACCGGACGATTTCAAACAGGCGCGGCTGCTCGAAATTACCGACGATCCGGCGGCGCTGAAACGGGCAGATTACGTGGTAATTGCGGTGCCGACGCCGGTTGATGGAGCGCATCGCCCCGATTTCGGCCCGTTGATCTCGGCCAGTACGCTGGTCGGAAAGCACCTCAAGAAAAATGCCATCGTTATATATGAGTCGACGGTGTACCCGGGGGCTACCGAGGAGGTCTGCGTGCCGGTGCTGGAGAGTCACTCCGGAATGAAATGGCGTGAAGGTTTCAACGTCGGTTATTCTCCTGAGCGAATTAACCCCGGCGACAAGAAACATACGCTGGAGAATATCGTCAAGGTTGTTTCGGGCGATTGCGCAGCGACTCTCAATAAAGTCGCCGAATTGTATGCGAGTGTTATCACGGCGGGTGTCTGCCGCGCGTCAAGTATCAAGGCAGCCGAGGCGGCAAAAGTTATCGAAAATACGCAGCGTGACCTGAATATCGCGTTGATGAACGAGTTGGCCATGGTTTTTAACATTATGGGAATCGATACCGTCGAGGTGCTGGAAGCGGCTGGCACGAAGTGGAATTTTCTGCCGTTCCGGCCCGGCCTCGTTGGCGGACATTGCATAGGCGTTGATCCATACTACCTGACACACAAGGCCGAAACGCTCGGATATCATCCGCAGGTGATACTCGCAGGCCGGCGTATCAATGACGGGATGGGCAAGTTCGTCGCTGAGCAGACCGTAAAGAAATTGATCGCCAGCGGCAGCGCCATTCGTGGCGCCAAGGTCAGTGTGCTTGGCTTGAGTTTCAAGGAAAACTGTAATGATTTGCGCAATACGCGAGTCATCGATGTGATCAATGAGCTGCGTTCCTATGGCATCGACGTGTCGGTGCACGATCCAGTTGTCGATAGCGGCCATGCCCGCCATGAGTACGGGATCGAGCTTGTGTCGTGGGACGATCTGCCCGTGGCCGATGCCATGGTTGTGGCAGTTGCGCATGATGCTTTTACCGCCAAGGACGTATCCGATTATGCAGGTAAGATTGTCTCCGGGGGTGTTTTCGTCGACGTCAAGTCGGCTTTTGATCGGGGTGCATTGAAGAGTGCCGGCCTCGAAGTGTGGAGGCTTTGATGTCACGTAAAGTACTGGTTACCGGCTCTGCCGGATTCATCGGGTCGACGCTCTCGCTCAGACTTCTTGCCCAGGGCGACCAGGTCCATGGAATCGACAACCTGAACGACTATTACGATGTATCGCTGAAGGAGGCGCGTCTGGCGCGGTGTGTCGCGTCCGGAAATTTTACGTTCGACAAGCTCGATATTGCGGATCGCGCCGCGATGGCCGCGTTGTTTGGCAAGCATCGGTTTGATGTGGTCGTTAATCTCGCGGCGCAGGCCGGCGTGCGTTATTCAATCGAGAATCCCCACGCGTACATTGACGCCAATCTGGTCGGATTTTGCAACATCCTGGAGGGCTGCCGGCACGCGAAGGTCAAACATCTGGTGTTTGCGTCCACCAGCTCGGTATATGGCGCGAATACCAGGCTGCCTTTTTCGGAGCACGACAACGTTGATCATCCGGTGTCACTTTACGCGGCAACCAAGAAAGCGAACGAACTGATGGCGCACAGCTATGCGCATCTTTACGGCTTGCCTGTCACGGGTCTGCGTTTCTTTACGGTATATGGTCCGTGGGGCAGGCCGGATATGGCCCTATTCAAGTTTACCAAGGGAATTCTTGCTGATGAGCCGATTCCGGTTTTTAATAAAGGCGAGATGACGCGCGATTTTACGTATATTGACGACATCGTGGACGGGGTTACCAAGGTGATGGACAAGGCGCCGGTTTCTGACAAGGCCTGGTCTGGCAACGATCCCGACCCGGCGACGAGCTATGCGCCGTATCGGGTATTCAATATCGGCAACAATCAACCGGAAAAGCTGACGAGGTATATCGAGGTTCTCGAGGCCGCGTTGGGCAGGAAGGCGAAACTCGATCTTTTGCCGATGCAGCTGGGAGATGTACCGGCGACCATGGCGGATACAACGGAACTGGAGCGTGCGGTTGGCTATAAGCCAGCGACGACGATCGAGGTAGGCGTCCGGAAATTTGTCGAGTGGTATCGGGAGTACTACGCCGGATCGGCGCGCCGGTAAGCAGGTTGCTATGACGACAGGGAATGCCGGATTTTGAGACGTGTAACGGAACAACAGAGAACGGGGCGGTAATGTCAGAGCGGATTCTGGATCGTAAGGTGGCGTTGATAACTGGCGTGACAGGGCAGGATGGCGCGTATCTAGCCGAGTTTCTCTTGCAAAAGAATTATATTGTGCACGGCATTAAACGCCGTTCGTCTTCTTTTAATACCGGTCGTATTGACCATCTTTACCAGGATCCGCACGATCGTGATCAGCGGCTCGTGCTGCATTACGGTGACCTTGGCGACGCCACCAACCTGATCCGTATCATACAGGAAGTCCAGCCGGACGAGATTTACAACCTAGCCGCGCAAAGCCATGTCGCGGTGTCGTTTGAAACTCCGGAATACACCGCGAATTCCGACGCGCTGGGTACGCTGCGTCTGCTGGAGGCCATCCGGATTCTTGGTCTTGGCGGCCAGACACGGTTCTATCAGGCGTCGACCAGTGAAATGTTCGGCAAGGTTCAGGAGATTCCGCAAAAGGAAACGACACCGTTTTATCCGCGCAGCCCATATGGCGCGGCGAAGGTATATGCTTACTGGATTACGGTGAATTATCGCGAGGCGTACGGCATGTACGCGTGCAACGGCATCTTGTTTAATCATGAGTCGCCGATCCGTGGTGAAACGTTTGTCACGCGTAAGATCACGCGTGCTGTGGCGAGGATGAAGCTGGAGCTACAAGACAAGCTGTATCTGGGAAATCTTGATGCATTGCGGGACTGGGGTCATGCGCGGGACTACGTGGAGGCGCAGTGGTTGATGCTGCAGCAAGATGAGCCGGATGATTACGTGATCGCAACCGGGCGACAGTGGTCGGTGCGTCAGTTTGTCGATGCGGCCTTTGCGGAAATCGGTGTCACGCTCGATTGGCAAGGCAAGGGAGTCGATGAAACGGGGGTGGATACCAGATCCGGGCGGGTACTCGTTGAAGTAGATCCTCGATATTTCCGGCCAACTGAAGTCGACACATTGCTCGGTGACGCCAGCAAGGCGAAGGTGAAGCTCGGTTGGTCGTCGACGACATCGCTGGAGGAAATGGTCGGAGAAATGGTGCGTGAGGACTTAAAAAACGCCGAGAAGGATGATCTGTGCCGGCGCGAGGGCTTCCGCATCTTCGACAACATAGAATAATCCCGTCAATGGACAAACAAGCGAAGATATACGTTGCTGGTCATCTCGGCCTGGTCGGTTCCGCGCTTGTCCGCAAGTTGGAGGAGCAGGGCTTCTCGAATATTGTGACAGCGACGAGAAAACAGCTCGACCTGCGTGACAACGCGGCGGTTGCCAAATTCTTCAGCAGTGAACGGCCGGATTACGTGTATGTGGCCGCGGCCAAGGTTGGCGGCATTCTCGCCAACGATACCTATCCGGCGGAGTTTCTTTACGACAACCTCATGATTGAGGCGAATCTGATACACGAAGCCTACCGCAGCGGTGTCGAAAAGCTGCTGTTTCTGGGTAGCACCTGTATCTATCCGAAACTCGCGCCACAACCGTTGAAAGAGGAATATCTGTTAACGGGTGCTCTGGAGCCGACAAACGAGTGGTACGCGGTGGCGAAGATCGCCGGTATCAAACTTTGCCAGGCCTATCGCCGGCAGTACGGTTGCCGTTTTATCGCCGCGATGCCGACGAATTTGTATGGGCCGGGTGACAATTTCGATCTGAACAATTCGCATGTACTGCCGGCGTTGATACGCAAGTTCCACGATGCCCGGCTGAGCGGTGCTCCCACTGTCACGGTTTGGGGCACCGGCAGTCCGCGTCGCGAATTTCTGCACAGTGATGATTGCGCCGATGCTTGCCTGTTTTTGATGGGGGCGTATGATAACGAAGGCATCATTAATATCGGCGTCGGCAAGGACATTCCGATCAGGGAGCTGGCAATGCTTGTCGGTGAGGCGGTTGGATACAGGGGCGATATTGTATTTGACACGTCGAAGCCGGACGGTACGCCACGAAAACTGGTGGATGTCGGCAAATTGACTGCGCTCGGCTGGACCGCGTCTATCCCGCTTGCTGACGGTATCCGGCAGGCATATCGGTGGTTTCTGCAGCATCCCCCGGGCGATGCATCATGAGGTCGCTGCGGGTACGTGATCGCAAATTGACAGGCGCTCGTAACACGGTACGATTAATTTTGGTGTTGCTGGCGATATTGCTGATTGCCGCTTGCACAAATGTCGACGAGCAGAAGCGCGAGCATCTGCACCTGGGCAAGTCGCTGTATGAAGCCGGCGATCTCGCAAAGGCGCACACTGAGTTTACGCAGTTGCTTGCGATTGACGGTGGTGTTGCCGAAGGCTATTACTACCTCGGGCTGATTGGGGAGAAGCAGCAGAACTGGCGCGAAGCATTTGCCAATTTTCGCAAGACTATTGAGCTCGATCCCGCGCACGCGGATGCCCAAATCCGGCTCGGCCGCCTCTACCTGCTCGGACGACAAGCGGAACAGGCATTGCGCGCTGCGGACAGCGTGCTGACGCGCGAGCCAGAGAATTCGCGCGCTCTGACATTAAAAGCGGCGGCGGTTTCCCATTTGGGTGACTGGTCGGAGGCGTTGCGCGTGGCCGAGTCGGCGTACCGGCTGGATCCCGGCAATGAGGATACGATTTCGCTACTGGCGTTGATATATCAGCACGAAAGCCTCCCGGAAAAGGCGATAGGATTTCTGGAGCAAGGCATCAAGGACCTGCCGCGCAGCGTGCCGCTGCGCCTTCAGCTTGCGAACGCATTCAGTGAGCGTAACGAATATGATCGCGCCGAGGCGCTGTTTCAGGAACTCGTCGCGCTGGCGCCAGAACAGACCGCCTATCGGGCGCAATTGGCCGAGTTTTATTCGAAACTGGGCCATCTTGATCAAGCCGAGAAGGTCTTGTGGGATGCGATAAGTGCCGACCCGGATGATGAAAGTCGGCGGTTGTTACTGGCCGAGTTTCTGGTAGCGAAGCGTAGCGCGCAGGTTGCGGAGAAGGAGCTGCTCGCGTTTCTGGATGAGGAACCCGGTGCGTTTTCCGTCCGCTTCCGGCTGGCCAGGCTTTACGAATCGGCGAACGAACTTGATCGGGCGGAAAAGACCTACCGCGACATCATCAAGTTAAGCCGTAGCGGTCCGGATAATGTGCTGGCGAAAAACAAGCTGGCGCTGATATTGATGGACAAGGGCCGCAAGCCGGAAGCGTTGCAGTTGATTACGGAAATACTCGACGAAAATCCCGCTAATGTCGATGCGCTGGCCATCCGGGGCAGGATGGCGCTCGCTGATCGCGATGCGGCGGGCGCGATCCGGGATTTCGAGAAGGTGTTGTCGGTGCAGCCGGACGCGGTAGTCGTTGTCGGCAATCTGGCGGACGCTTATGTCGCCAATAACGAGCCGGAAAAGGCCAATGACATATTACGCAAGGCGATCGCGGCGCATCCTCGCGCCCTGGAAGCGCGTTACGCATTAATCAACATGTTGGTGACCGCGCAGGATTTTGCTGCGGCGGATCAGGTCGCCAGGGATCTGCTGGCGGTTTCGCCTGGAGACATCCAGGCGCTCAAGCTGGTCGTTGACCTGCAGATTGCGCGTAAGGACTGGACGGCGGCGGCCAGTACTGCCGAGGTAATTACGCGTACATATCCGGACCAGGCGGTCGGCTATTTCAAGCTCGGTGAAACGCTCGGCAAGCAAGGCAAGCATGATGCGGCGATCAAGCAGTATGTGATCGCCGTCGAGAAGGCGCCCGAGGTGTTCGAAACGAACGCGGCGGTTGTTCGTAGTTATCTTGCGACGAACAACCCGGCGCCCGCCGTGCAGCATGTGCAGCGCTTTATCAAGGCGTATCCGGCCAGCGCGGGCGCCTATGATCTGCTCGGTGAGGTGTATCTCTACCAGAACAAGGAAAAAGAAGCGATTACGGCGTTTCGCAAGGCGATAAACCTGAATCCAAAACAGCCGGAACCCTATAGAAATCTGACCAATCTCTACACGGCGCGCGGCGATCTGGATAGCGCGATCACGGTTTACAAGGAGGCGCTCGCCATCGCGCCTGGAAAATTCCAGTTGGCGATGTTGCTGGCCGGTGCGTATGAGAGTAACGGTCAGTTTGACGATGCGATGCAGACATACGAGGAGATAGCCACGCGGAATCCGGCGCAGTCCGATGCGGCCAACCGGCTGGCGCGGCTGTTGACCGAGCGCCGCGGCGATCCTGCTGCGTTGCGCAAGGCGCTGGATTACGCCAGGGCGTTTGAGGGTTCCACCAATCCCGAGTATCTCGACACGCTTGGCTGGATCCACTATCACCAGGGCGACGCCATCGCGGCGATTGCCCGGTTAAAGAACGCGGCGGATCTGGCGCCACAGATTCCGCTGCTGCAATACCATCTGGGCATGGCATACGCGCTGAACCAGCAGAACGAAGAGGCGGTGGCCCACCTGCGGCGCGCCGTTGATGCCGGTCAGGAATTTACCGGTCTGGCGGTTGCTAGGGAGACACTGGAAAGGCTGGCCCCTGCTCAGTGATCGGGTGATTCCTGCGCGACTTCTCGTGCGCTTTTCTCGAGCGGTTCCAGCGGGTCGAGGGGGCGATTGGCGTGGATGCCCATTTCCGTGAATTTGCGCGCTCCGGGAACCACCTGACGTTCGAATGAACCTACCGCCCGGTTGTAATGATCCAGGCTGCTGTTGAGTGTTTTTCCCAGCCGCCCCAGGTGTTCGCTAAATGTAGCCAGCCGCTTGTACAGTTCCTCGCCGACATGGCGAATATGCTCGGCGTTATCGGCCAGCACCTGTTGCCGCCAGCCATAGGCGACCGCGCGCAGCAGCGCGACTAAACTGGTCGGTGTCGCCAGTATCACCTTCTGACGCAGCGCGTCCTCCAGCAGGGTGCGGTCATGGTCTAGCGCCGCGCTGAGAAACTGATCCCCTGGGATAAACAGCACGATGAAATCCGGGCTTCGGGCAAACTGATCCCAGTAGGCCTTGTTGGCAAGTTCGCGTACCCGCTCGCGAACGTTGCGCGCGTGTTTTTCAAGAAATCGGGTGCGGGCGTCGTCGTCAGTCGCTTCGACGGCGTTCAGGTACGCATCGAGCGGCGTTTTGACGTCGACAATAATCTCGCGCTCATCCGGCATCCGTACGATCATATCCGGGCGCATCGCTCCGTCGCCGGAAACCGTGTGCTCCTGCTCGAAGAAATCGCAGTGTTCGACCATGCCGGCGAGTTCCACCAGCCGCCGTAACGTCATTTCTCCCCATTGACCGCGTACCTCCGGGCGGCGCAGGGCCTGCACCAGATTGCGTGTTTCGCTATGCAGTAGCTGCTGGGTCTGCGCCATTGATTCCATGTGCCTGGTGAGCGATCCATAGGCCTCCTTGCGCGAATTCTCGAGCTCGTTTATCTGGCGCTCCGTTTTTTCGAGTGCTTCCCGGATCGGTTTGACGAATCCTTCGATCGCCTTCTCGCGCGTTTTCAGTTCACCTTGTGCCTGGGCATGAAAACCTTTGAGGTTTTCGTTCGCGAGCTTGAGAAATTCTTCCGTGTTGCTCTTGAGCGCCTGGTGCGACAACGCCGTAAACGTATCCGACAGGGTTGCACGCGCGTTTTCCATTGCGGCGATCCGTTCGGCTGCCGCCCGACGCTCTGCGCCGAGCTCCGCGCCCAGAGCGGCGTTATGCTCCCGCAGTTGTGCGATCTCGCGATGGGCAGACAGACGCGCGATCAGCCAGCCGATGACCAGCGCGGCGACGGCGACCGTGATCAGGATGGGCAATCCCGGACTCATCGCCGGTTACGCCTGCCGTTAGAGCGCGTGGCCGCCCCGAGTGGTGAGGCGTCGGTTACCGTCTTACTCATTGCCGTGTGCCTTTATCCAGTCAAGAATTTCCAGCGGCTGCTTTACCATGCCGTCCGCCTGCCAGGTTTCCGGGTGGTCGTCATCGCCAAGATAGCCGAACAGCGCGACCAGTGTCTTCATGCCGGCGCGCCGGCCGGCCTCGATGTCGCGCTCGGCATCGCCGACGTAAAGGCAATGGCGTGCGTCGCTGCCCGCTTCGCGGCACGCACGCAGCATCGGTTCCGGATGCGGCTTGCGGTTGGTGGTGCTGTCGCCGCTGACGATACTGGCCGCGCGGGCGGTAAGTCCCAGTGCCGCCATTAGCGGTTCCGTCAGCCAGCGGGGTTTGTTGGTGACCACGCCCCAGTTGAGTCCTTGTACCTGCAACGCCGCCAATACCTCATCGATGCCGGGAAACAACCGCGTGCGGTCGCCAATGTGCCGCCGGTAGGTTTGCAAGAACTGTTCGCGTAGTCCTTCGAATTCAGGGGTATCGGCTGGTATTTGAAAGCCAAGGCGCAGTAATGCGGTGCCGCCATGCGATACCACCGGACGGATCTGTTCAAACGGCAGCGGCGCGCGACCCTGCCCGGCGAGCGTCTGATTCAACGCGTGGGCGAGATCGGGGGCGGTATCCGCCAGCGTGCCGTCGAGATCGAAGAGCACGGTACGTATGCAGGTAGGTCCGTCAGGCGATCTCATGAAAATAATAGCTTGTAGTTTTAGGCGCTTGTGTCGTTATCACAATCAAATTCGTTTGGACGGCAGAGCGGCTCAGGACTTACGAAAGCAGGCCAGGTAGTTGACGTCCACGTTGTTGTTCAACGAATACAGTCGCGTCAGCGGGTTATAGCTGATACCGGCCAACGCTTCTAATGACAGGCCTGCCCGGCGAGACCAGGCGCCGAGCTCCGAGGGCCGGACGAACCGCCGGTAGTCATGTGTACCCTTGGGTAACATGTTCAGCAGGTACTCCGCGCCGATTACCGCTAGCAGGTAGGCCTTGGGGTTGCGATTGATCGTCGAGAAGAACACGTGGCCGCCCGGACGAACGAGCGCCGCGCAGGCCCGCACCAGTGATACCGGATCCGGAACATGCTCCAGCAGCTCCATACAGGTGACAACATCGAATGATTCCGGCTGCCCGGTTGCGAATGATTCCGCCGTGGACTGCCGGTAGTCCACGGCCATACCACTCTCAGCCAGGTGCAGACTTGCCACCGACAACGACGCCCCGGCCATATCGATGCCGGTCACCTGCGCGCCACGTTGGGCGAGTGCCTCTGACAGAATTCCTCCGCCACAGCCGACGTCGACCACCCGGGCTCCGGAGAGATCGACATACCCCGCGATGAAGTTGAGCCGCAACGGATTGATGTCGTGGAGTGGTTTGCACTCACCGGCGGAGTCCCACCAGCGCGCCGCCAGTTCCTCGAACTTGGCAACTTCTCGCGGGTCGACATTTTCAGTGACGCTGGACATAGCCCGGCATTATACGTCAACTCGTCGGGGACTATCGGGGGCTGCGTGTTACGAGCTAAGTGTTTTCGACGCTAATGGGACGCGCGGCCGGGGAAACCGTTCGTTGCGGCAATGCGTTCCCGCCATTGCCGTGCCTTGGCAAGCACGGCCGCCGTATCAAGCGTCAGCAACTCACGGTTTTTCAGCAATTGCCTGCCGGCGACCCAGACATCGGTTACCTGTTGGCGGCTTGCGGCGTAGACGAGATGGGAGACCGGGTCATACAACGGCTGCGTTTCGATGTCATCCAGTCTGACCGCCGTAAAATCCGCCGCTTTCCCCGGCAGCAGCGAGCCGATCTCATTGTCCATCCCCATGGCCGTCGCGCCGCCGAGCGTCGCGATCTTCAACGCCTGCATTGCCGGCAGCGCGCTGGCATCACCGGCGACTGCTTTGGCAATCAGGGCCGCCGTGCGCATTTCCCCGAACATATCCAGATCATTATTGCTGGCCGCGCCATCGGTGCCCAGGCCGATGTTGATTCCAGACCGCGCAACGTTCGCGACAGGGCAGAAGCCACTCGCCAGTTTCAGATTCGATTCCGGGCAATGAATAATATGCGCACCGGTAGCAGCGATCATGGCGATTTCATCATCGTTGAGTTGTGTCATGTGAACCGCCATCAGCCGCGGCGACAACAGGCCGATGCGGGCGAGACGTTGTAAAGGACGCTCGTTATGCTGTACGAGACTTTGACGGATCTCGTCCGCCGTTTCGTGCACGTGCATATGTATTGGAATGTCGAGTTCGTCCGCCAGCACCCGCACTTTCTCCAGCGGACTGTTGGAAACCGTGTAAGGCGCGTGGGGCGCGAATGCGGTGCGTATCAACGGATCAGAACGGTACTGGTCATGTATCGCCAGCCCCTTGCTGATGTATTCATCGCTGCTCGTTGCCCACACGGTCGGAAAGTCGATGAGTATCAGACCAACCATGGCACGCATACCGGCGTCAGCCGCGACGCGTGCGGTTTCATCGGCAAAAAAATACATGTCGTTGAAGCAGGTGATGCCGCCACGCAGCATTTCTGCAACAGCGAGTTTGGTGCCATCGTTGGCAAATTCCGCGCTGACCCAGGCTTGTTCGGCCGGCCAGATGTGTTTGTTCAGCCAGTCCATCAGCGGCAGATCGTCGGCGAGACCGCGGAACAACGTCATGGCCGCGTGCGTGTGGGCGTTTACCAGGCCGGGGATAATGGCGTGATCGGTCAGGCGTACGGTCGTGTTCGCCTGATATCTTTGGTCAGCCTCGTCGGACGGCAAGATCGCGACAATGCGACCGCTGTGCACCACCAGCGCGTGATTTTCATATGTCACGCCTTCCGGTTCGACCGGGATGAGCCAGCGCGCATGAGCGATCAGATCGGCAGTATTCATAGGCAAGAATTTTTCCGCAGGCAGTATAACCCGAACGGAGAAATTTTCGCCAAGACCGCGAAGTACGAGGCGATCGGAACGAAGGGCGGGGTGCTAACTGGTCAGCGGCGCAGGACCGGCGCTGCGATTCTCACTGCGCCGGGCGGCGCATCACGACGTACAAGCTAACGTTACGATTGTTGGCGCGGCCTTCGGCGGTCCAGTGTTCGTCGACGGGGTCACGTTCGCCGGCCGCGCCCATTGCCAGCCGTTCGTCGGCGACGCCGCGATTGATCAGATACTTTTTGACCGCCATGGCGCGCTTCTCCGCCAGGCTATCGTTATATCCCTCAGTGCCGGTGCTATCGGTATGCCCGTTGATATACACCCGATGGACGTTATCAAGATTGAGTAACAGATATATGGCGGCGGCATCGAGTGACCGGACCGCCTGTCCGTTAACCGACGATTTGTCATGGTCGAAAGGCACTCTCGCGAGTGTCACGTACGCGAATTCCGTCCCCACACAACTCATCGCCTTGGGATCAATATTGAGCGGCGGGCATTCGAACAGCGCATCGGCTGACTGCCGGATGGTCGGGGCACCTGGCGCCGACGATGCCTGTGGCGCCATTGCCACGGTGATAGGTTCCGGCACGCCAGTGTCTCCGACGACGAACCCGGTGACTAACCAGCCCGATATCGCGAGGGAAATGGCGCCGAGCTTCCGTTGTTTTTCCATTGGTGACAGCACCCAGGCTGGTTATGGCAGGGTGGCAAAAACTGCCGTATTACCTCCAGATATCGGCAAAACGTGCCCCTTCTTAAGTTGCGGAATCCCCGGGTTTCGAGCCGGCTGAGTTCTGTGCGGAGGCTATTCTGCTGGTGTCACGAAGCCAACAAACTTATTATGGCTGTTTCTCGGATCAATCGGGTCAGGGCGATGGCGAGCACGCAAGGTTCGGTAATAAAGGCAGTGGAATGGGCCGATGGCGGCTTGCGGCTGCTCGATCAGCGCATCCTGCCGGGAAAAATTAACTATCTGTTTTATAAGGAATCATCCGGCGTCGCGTCGGCAATACGGGAGATGGTCGTACGCGGTGCGCCGGCGATCGGTATTGCGGCGGCCTATGGCGTCGTTTGTGCAGCGCGCCGCCGGTTCGCAATATCGCCCGGAACCTGGCAGCAGGAAATTGCTGCGGATTTTGCCGAGCTTGCCGGCAGCCGTCCGACGGCCGTTAATCTGCGCTGGGCGCTGGATCGCATGAAGTCCCGGCTGGGCGACATTTCCGGCGATCCCGAGCCCGCTCTGCTTGCCGAAGCGCGCCGTATCCAAGAGGAGGACATCGCGGCCAACCGCCGCATGGGCGAACTGGGTGCGCAGCTTATCGATCAACGCTGTGCAGTGCTGACCCATTGCAATGCCGGCGCGCTCGCGACCGGTGGTTATGGAACCGCCCTTGGCGTGGTCCGGGCGGCCTATGCGAGCGGGCACATTTCGCTGGTGTATGCCGACGAGACGCGGCCGTGGTTGCAAGGGTCCCGGCTGACAGCATGGGAACTCGTGCAGGACCACATTCCGGTAACGCTGATAGGTGATGGCGCCGCGGCACACTTGCTCAGACAGGGCGGTGTCAAGTGGATTATCGTTGGTGCGGACCGTATCGCCGCGAACGGCGATGCCGCCAACAAGATCGGCACCTACAATCTGGCGGTAGTAGCGCGCCACCATGGCGTGAAGTTTATGGTGGTGGCACCGACATCGACGATCGATATGCAGACAGCAACCGGCCACGACATCCCCATCGAGGAGCGCGCGGCCGATGAGTTGCTGAGCGTTGCCGGTGTCAGGATTGCCGCCGAGGGCGCGCAGGCCTGGAATCCGGTGTTCGACGTGACGCCAGCGGACCTGATCGATGTCATAGTCACCGAAAAGGGTGTTGTCGCTGCGCCGGATGCCCGAAAAATGGCTGCCTTGATGAAGGCCGCTCGTTAGCGACTTGGTTTACGGCATCGCGTTATTTCGGATGAATTTTACGCGGCTATTTATGCTAAAATTCCCGCTTCACGAAGTATCCAGGTTCAAGGCGGACCAATAAACAAAAATCATGATGCCCGCACCGAAACACAGTTGATCGATCCAGCCATACGATGAGCCAGTTTGCCAAAGAGATTCTCTCCGTCAACATCGAGGAGGAGATGAAGAAGTCGTACATGGAGTACGCGATGAGCGTCATCGTCGGTCGCGCGCTCCCGGACGTCAGGGACGGGCTGAAGCCGGTGCATCGGCGCGTACTCTACGCAATGAGCGTGCTGGGTAACGACTGGAACAAGCCTTACAAGAAATCGGCCCGCGTGGTCGGTGACGTCATCGGTAAGTACCATCCGCATGGCGACTCCGCTGTATACGACACCATCGTGCGTATGGCGCAGCCGTTCTCGTTGCGTTACATGCTCGTGGATGGTCAGGGAAATTTCGGCTCCGTCGATGGCGATGCGCCAGCGGCAATGCGTTATACCGAAGTGCGCATGTCGCGCATTGCCCATGAATTGCTGGCAGACCTGGATAAGGAAACGGTCGATTTTGCGCTGAACTACGACGAGTCCGAGACAGAACCGAGGGTGCTGCCGGCGAAGTTTCCCAATCTGCTGGTTAACGGCTCGGCCGGTATCGCGGTGGGTCTGGCGACCAATATCCCGCCGCACAATCTGACGGAAGTGATTAGCGCCTGTCTTGCGTTGATTGATAATCCGGACATCGACATCGCCGGCTTGATGGAGCATGTGCCCGGGCCGGATTTTCCGACCGGTGCCATCATCAACGGCGCGCGTGGCATTCACGAGGCGTACCACACTGGTCGCGGCCGTATTTATATCCGTGCCAAGACGCATGTGGAAACCGACGAGCAGCGCGGCCGCGACACTATTGTCGTGACCGAGCTGCCGTACCAGGTGAACAAGGCGCTGCTGCTCGAAAAAATCGCAATGCTCGTCAAGGAAAAGCGTATCGAAGGCATCAGCGAGCTGCGCGATGAGTCCGACAAGGACGGCATGCGCATGGTGATCGAGCTGCGGCGCGGCGAGATGGCGGAAGTACTGTTGAATAACCTGTATCAGCATACGCAGATGCAGAGCGTGTTCGGCATCAACATGGTGGCGCTCGCCGATGGCCGGCCGCAGTTGCTGGATCTGAAGCGGATGCTCCAGGCCTTTGTGCGGCATCGTCGCGAGGTGGTCACGCGGCGCACGATATTCGAGGTGCGCAAGGCGCGTGACCGCGCCCATCTGCTGGAAGGTCTGGCGGTGGCGCTGGCGAATATCGACGAAGTGATCGCGATGATCAAGGCGGCTTCAAGCCCGTCTGAAGCGAAGACCCGCCTGGTGGAAAAAGTCTGGAAAGCCGGCGTTGTCGCGGACATGCTCCAGGCGATTGGCGCACAGGAGTCACGCCCCGAAGGGTTGGCTCCCGATTTTGGCCTCGCTGCGAAAGGCTACCGCTTGTCGGAACAGCAGGCACAGGCGATTCTGGATCTGCGTCTGCACCGCCTGACCGGGCTGGAGCAGGAAAAAATCGTCACGGAATATCGCGAGGTGCTGGAAGTGATCCGCGGCCTGCTCGCGATACTGGCGGACCCGGACAAATTGATGGGCGTCATCCGCGACGAATTGATGCAGATCCGCGAGCAGTACGGCGACAAGCGGCGCACCGAGATTCTTCTTACCCATCAGGATTTGAGCCTCGAGGACCTTATCAGCGAGGAAGATGTCGTCGTCACGCTGTCCCACGAGGGCTATGCGAAGTCACAGCCCTTGTCGGCATACGCCGCCCAGCGGCGTGGCGGCAAGGGCAAGAGCGCGACGCGCGTCAAGGAAGAGGATTTTATTGAAAAAATCTTTGTCGCGAGTACGCATGACACGATCCTGTGTTTCTCAACCCGTGGCAAGGTGTACTGGAAGAAGGTCTATGAGCTGCCGCAGGCCAGTCGCATCGCGCGGGGCAAGCCAATCGTCAATCTGCTACCGCTGGAAGAAGGCGAACGGATTACGGCGATACTTCCTATTCGCGAATATCACGAGAACAAGTACGTGTTCATGGCGACCGGTGCCGGCGTCGTGAAGAAGACCGCGCTGAGCGGATTTTCGCGGCCGCGTTCCAACGGTATCATTGCGCTCGAACTGCAGGAAGGCGATACGCTGGTCGGCGTCGATATCACAGACGGATCCAAAAACGTGATGCTGTTTGCGAGTGATGGCAAGGCAGCGCGGTTCAGTGAAGCGGCGGTCAGGCCAATGGGGCGTACGGCAAGGGGAATTCGCGGTATCCGCCTGACACCAGGGGAGCATGTCATTTCGTTGATCATTGCCGACGATGGAGAGGTGCTCACGGTAACGGCGCGCGGCTATGGCAAGCGCACGCCTGTCGGGGACTATCCCTGTCACGGCCGGGGCGGTAAAGGCGTTATTTCGATCCGCACCACGGAGAGAAACGGCGCGGTGGTAGCAGCGGCACTGGTCGCCGAAAGCGACGAAATCATGCTGATCAGTAACGGCGGTACGTTGGTACGGACGTCGGTCAACGAGATATCCACGATGGGGCGCAATACCCAGGGCGTGCGTTTGATTCGCCTGGCGGACGATGAGGCGCTCGTGGGTCTTGAGAAAGTGGAAAATCTTCAGGAAGAAACCTGACAATTTCGAACGCGTGGTGACAATACTCTGCACCGTTCCGGGTTAGCAGACAAAGGGAGCATATTTGATGTCGCGTGTGTATAACTTCAGCCCCGGGCCGGCCATGCTGCCCGAGGAAGTGTTGCAGCGGGTCCAGCACGAATTACTGGATTGGGAAGGCCGCGGAATGTCGGTGATGGAAATGAGTCATCGCGGTAACGCATTCATGTCGATTGCGACGAAATCGCTCGCGGATTTACGCGAATTGCTGGCGATTCCGGACAATTATCGCGTGCTGTTTCTGCAGGGTGGCGCGACCGGACAATTTGCCGCCGTGCCGATGAATCTTCTCGGCGGCAAGAGTCAGGCCGACTATATCAACACGGGCATCTGGTCGAAAAAGGCGATCGAAGAGGCCGGGAAATACTGCCGCGTGAACGTCGCGGCATCGGCGGAGCGCAGCAAGTTCACCACCATCCCGTTGCAGCAGGACTGGAAGCTTGAACCGTTTTCCGCCTACGTGCATTACACGCCAAACGAAACGATCGGCGGTGTGGAATATCACTGGATACCCGAAACCGGCGCCGTGCCGCTGGTGGCGGACATGTCGTCGACGATATTGTCGCGGCCGTTCGATGTGTCGAAGTACGGAGTGATCTATGCAGGCGCCCAGAAGAACATTGGACCGGCTGGCCTGACGATCGTCATCGTTCGTGAGGATCTGGTTGGCGGGGAGCATCCCGGCACGCCTGCCGTTTTTAGCTACAAGACGCAGCTGGAAAACGATTCCATGTACAATACGCCGTCGAGCTTTTGCTGGTATGTGGCGGGGTTGGTGTTCGATTGGCTGAAGCAGAAAGGCGGCTTAGCCAGAATGGCGGAAATCAACCGGCGCAAGGCGGACAAGCTGTACAAAACCATTGATGACTCGGGGTTTTACAGTAATCCTGTGGACCCCGCGTGCCGGTCCTGGATGAATATTCCGTTTACACTGCAGGACGCGAAACTCGATGCGGTGTTCCTGCAAGAATCGGCTAAAGCCGGTCTGGTGGCGTTGAAGGGGCATCGATCTGTCGGGGGCATGCGTGCGAGTATTTATAACGCGATGCCCGAAGCCGGCGTCGATGCGCTGGTGGGTTTTATGAAAGACTTTGAAAAACGCTACGGCTAAGGACAGGCAGTGTTCAAGATTCTTACGCTGAATAATATTTCCGTTCGTGGCCTGGAGCGAATGCCGCGTGACAAGTACGAAATCGCCTCGGAAATTCAGCATCCCGATGCCGTGCTGTTACGGTCATACAAGATGCACGGCATGGTCATCCCCGATTCGCTGAAGGCGGTAGGCCGCGCCGGCGCAGGTGTGAACAATATTCCCGTGGAAGCGCTGAGCAAGCGAGGCATACCGGTGTTCAATTCGCCGGGCGCCAACGCCAACGCCGTCTGCGAACTGGTCATCGGCGGGATGTTTCTGGCGTGTCGGAATATTTGCCAGGCGTGGGACTTTGCTCGCCAAGTCGTCGGTGACGATGCAGCGATCGGCAAGCAGGTCGAGGCGGGTAAAAAACAGTTTGTCGGATATGAACTGCCCGGCCGCGTGCTGGGTGTGATCGGGTTAGGCGCCATCGGTGTACAGGTTGCGAATACCGCGCTGAAACTCGGCATGCGAGTATATGGTTACGACCCGAAGATTACCGTGCAGAGCGCGTGGCGTATGTCGTCCGATGTTCAGCAGGCAACGAGCATCGACGATTTGCTGTCAAAAGTGGACTTTGTGACCTTCCATGTACCGTTGATGGATTCCACGAAATGCATGCTCAATGCGGAACGCCTTGGGTTGATGAAGAAGGGTGCGGTAATCCTGAATTTCGCCCGCGAGGGGATCGTTGACGATGCGGCGGTGCTCGATGCGATCAAGAGTGGAAAGGTTTTTGCGTACATCAATGATTTTCCGTCGAATCTGCTGAAGACCAGCGACCGTGTCATTACGCTGCCGCATCTTGGCGCGTCGACGGCGGAGGCGGAAGACAACTGCGCCGTCATGGTCGTCGACCAGGTCAGGGATTTCCTGGAAAATGGCAATATACGTAACGCCGTTAATTTCCCCGAGGCAGTGATGCCGCGCACCGAGGGTTTCCGCATTGCTATCGCCAATTCCAACGTGCCGAACATGGTCGGTCAGATTTCCACGGCGATGGCCAGGGCAGGGTTGAATATTCTCGACCTGCTCAACAAGTCGCTGGGCGATCTTGCCTATACGGTGGCGGACGTCGACAAGAGGCTGCCGGCATCCGTGGTGCATGAAATCGCCGCGATAGACGGTGTCCTGTCGGTCCGCGTAATCAATGTGTAGCCGGGATTGCGCTGCCGGATTCAAGACGTTACCTTGACGTCAAGCCGGTGTAGGTAGATTCGGCCTGAACTCATGAACGACACCAGTAAACTTCAGGAAATTCGTGACCGCATTGATGCGTTGGATCAGCATATCCAGAAGCTGATCAATGAGCGTGCCGCGATGGCCCAGGAGATCGCGCGTCTTAAGCAGGGCGGCGGTGATGCGGACAGCTATTACCGTCCGGAACGCGAAGCCGAGGTGTTACGTAAAGTCGTTGAGCGTAACCAGGGCCCGTTAAGCGGCGAAGAGATAGCGCGATTATTTCGCGAGATTATGTCCGCATGTCTGTCATTGCAGCAACCGATGAAAGTCGCCTATCTCGGTCCCGAAGGTACGTTTACCCAGGCTGCCGCGCTTAAACATTTCGGACATTCGGTGCAAACCCATTCGAGTGGATCTATCGATGAGGTATTTCGCGATGTGGAATCGCGAGCGGCGCATTTCGGGGTTGTACCCGTCGAAAATTCTACCGAAGGGGTGGTCCGGCATACGCTGGATATGTTCATCAATTCGCCGCTCAGGGTATGCGGTGAGGTTGAACTGCGCATTCATCATCATTTGTTGAGCAAGGCCGGTAACATCGCGGACATCAAAAGGGTGTATGCGCATCAACAGGCGCTTGCCCAGTGCAGCAACTGGTTGGCCACCCATCTGGAGTCTGCCGAGCATTATTTTGAAAGCAGTAATGCCGAGGCGGCGCGCCGCGCCGCAACCGAAGAGGGCGCCGCGGCAATCGCCGGCGCCACCGCCGCCGAACTTTACGGTTTGAAAGTCCTCGCATCGAATATAGAGGATGAGCCTGATAATACGACACGGTTCTTGGTGATCGGGCATCGTGCGCCGGTACCGAGCGGTCATGACAAGACGTCATTACTTCTGTCCGCGCCAAACCGGCCGGGAGCGCTGCATCGGTTGCTCGATCCGTTGATGCGTCACGGTATTTCGATGAGTCGTATCGAATCCCGGCCGTCGCGCCGAGGGATGTGGGAATATGTGTTCTTTATCGATATCGACGGGCATGCCCAGGATGCCAATGTGGCGGAGGCGTTAAAGGCGCTCAATAGCGAGGCGGCCATGTTGAAAGTTCTCGGGTCGTATCCCAAGGCCATTCTTTAATAACGACGTATTGGCACGCGAAGTTGTCGCAGACGATGCCCGTATCTACATCTGAGTAACGAGATGATTAATCGGTTGTGCATAATCGGTGTAGGCCTGATCGGCGGATCACTCGCACGGGCGCTGAAGGCGAAAGGCGCGTGTCATGAAGTCATCGGCTACAGCCGCCATGTCGGGCATCTGCAACGCGCCGTCGAACTGGGTGTCATCGACCGTTATGAGCAGACGGTCGCGGATGCCATCAGGAATGCCGACGTCATCGTTATCGCCGTGCCGGTCGGTGCTTTTGATACCGTGTTCGCTGAAATCGCTGGTGCGGCGTCGTCCGGCGCCATTATTACGGACGTCGGCAGTACCAAGGAAAGCGTCATACGATCCGCTGCGGTGCATCTGCAACATCATCTGGCCAGGTTTGTGCCCGGGCATCCAATCGCGGGTAGCGAAAAAGCGGGTGTGGAGGCGTCCGATGCCGGACTGTTTGCCCATGCCAAAGTGGTGCTGACGCCGACCGCCGGGACGGATCGGGGTGCTGTGAAAATCGTCCGGGATATGTGGACCAATGCTGGGGCAGACGTTGTGGAAATGGATGCCAGGGAACACGACCGGATACTCGCCGCGACGAGTCATTTGCCCCATGTACTGGCGTTCGCGCTGGTCGATCTGCTGGCGCAGATGGACGGGAAAACCGACGTATTCAGCTACGCCGGTAGTGGTTTTCGCGATTTCACGCGCATTGCGTCCGGTGATCCGCAGATGTGGCACGACATCTGTCTGGCCAACCGCGACGCGGTAGTCGCGGTGATCGAGTCCTACCGGGCATCACTCGAAAAGCTTGGTCAGGCGATAGAACAGGAGGACTCGCGGTTCATCGCCTCGATGTTTACACGGGCGAAACAGACGCGCGACAGATTTAAATAACGGTGCCAGGTGATTGCCACTCCTACAAACATGAAAAAATCCGACTCGATTACTTACAAAATAGCGCCTGGCGGGAAATTGTCCGGCGCGCTGCGGGTACCCGGCGACAAATCCATCTCGCACCGGTCCATCATGCTCGGTTCATTGGCGGATGGCACGACGTCTATCCGCGGTTTTCTTGAAGGTGCGGACAGTCTCGCGACCTTGCTGGCGTTTCGCGCGATGGGTGTTCATATCGACGGACCGGAACAGGGTCGAGTTGAGATCCGTGGTGTCGGTTTGCATGGCCTGCAGGTGCCGAACGGGGCGCTCGATCTGGGAAATTCCGGTACGTCGATGCGCCTAATGGCCGGGCTGCTGGCCGGCCAGTCCTTTGATAGCGAGCTGGTGGGCGACGAATCGCTGTCGCGCCGGCCAATGCGTCGGGTCAGCGACGGGTTGGGGCGCATGGGCGCGGTCATCGAAACCACGCCGAGCGGCACCGCGCCGCTGAAGGTCCACGGTGCACAGCGGCTGCGCGGGATCGATTACCGCATGCCCGTCGCAAGCGCGCAGGTCAAGTCGGCGTTTTTGCTGGCCGGACTGTATGCAGAGGGGCAGACCTGCGTGACCGAGCCTGCCCCGACGCGGGATCATACCGAACGGATGCTGCAGGGCTTCGGCTATGAGGTGACGCGACACGGCAGCCGCTGTTGCGTGACAGGCGGTGGCCGGCTGCGCGGCATGTCCATCGATGTGCCGGCCGATATCTCGTCGGCCGCTTTTTTCATCGTGGGCGCGACAGTCGCCGCAGGGTCGGACATAACGCTCCGGCATGTCGGTATCAATCCGACGCGTACCGGCATTATTCAGATTCTTCGTCTGATGGGAGCGGATATCACGGTTCTTAGTGAACAGATTATCGGCGGTGAGCCAGTGGCGGATATCCGGGTGCGTTCGGCGCGCCTCAAGGGGATCGCTATTCCCGAGGCGCAAGTGCCGCTGGCGATTGACGAGTTTCCGGCGATTTTCGTTGCGGCCGCGTGTGCGGAAGGAAGGACCGTACTGACCGGGGCCGGCGAATTGCGCGTCAAAGAAAGCGATCGCATCCAGGCGATGGCCGACGGACTGCAAGTTCTGGGCGTGTCCGCCGAGCCGACTGCCGCAGGCATTGTTATCGACGGAGGTTCTTTGGGCGGTGGAGACATTGACAGCCACGGCGATCATAGAATCGCCATGGCGTTCGCTATCGCCGGGCTTGCCGCGCGCGACGCCATTATTGTTCATGATTGCGAGAACGTTGGCACCTCATTTCCCGGGTTTGCCCAACTGGCGAACAGTGCAGGACTCCGGCTGTCGGTGTTCGAGGATCGTCCAGCGGCCCGGACGTCCGGACAATGAGTGGCGCCGGGACAAACATGCGGCAGCCGGCCAAGGTCGTTCCGGTGATCACGCTCGATGGACCCGGCGGATCGGGTAAAGGGACAGTCAGTCGAGTAGTCGCGCAGCGGTTGGAATGGCAGTTTCTTGACAGCGGCGCCTTGTACCGGCTGGTCGGCGTGGCTGCGCAAGATCGGGGAGTTGCCATGGACGATGTCGCTGCCCTTACCGGGCTGGCCGAGCGCCTGGACACGGATTTCCGGACCTTGGCAAATGGGCGGGAGCAAATATTACTGTCGGGGGCGGACGTTACCACGGTCGTGAGAAGTGAGGCCTCTGGCGATGTCGCGTCGAGGATCGCGGTGATACCGGCCGTCAGGCGCGCTCTTTTGCAACGGCAGCGCGATTTTCGGCAGCAACCCGGCCTGGTCGCTGACGGACGGGATATGGGTACCGTGGTGTTCCCGGACGCTGCGCTGAAAATCTATTTGACGGCCAGCGCCGAGGAGCGGGCGCAAAGGCGCTATAAGCAGTTGAAGGAAAAAGGGATTAGTGTTAACCTTTCGCGCCTCTTGGGCGAGATTGTCGCGCGCGATGAACGCGACAGTCACCGGGAGACGGCCCCCATGAAGCCTGCGCCTGACGCCAAGGTGATCGACACAACGGGATTCTCGATAGAAGAAGTCGTGACTCGCGTATTGTCTTTGTGGGAAAGTAAATTTTTTTAATAACAACGCCCCGGAACGACACCTGTCTGTTTCGGGAGAACAGGGTAGCCAACGTCAATGAGTGAAAGTTTCGCAGAATTATTCGAGCAGAGTCATGTAGAAAGTATGATGCGTCCGGGTGCGCTGGTAATCGGCACTGTCGTCAAAATCGCTAATGACTCCGTGATGGTTAACGCCGGCCTGAAATCGGAAAGTATCATTCCGATCGAGCAGTTCCGGAATGAGCGCGGCATCGTCGAAGTTCAGGTGGGTGATACGGTCGAAGTGGCTCTCGAGACTGTCGAGGACGGTTTCGGCGAAACGAAGCTTTCACGCGAAAAGGCCAAGCGCGCCAAGCTGTGGACCATGCTGGAAGAGTCCATGGAGAAGGGTTCCACCGTTACGGGCATCATCACGGGCAAGGTCAAGGGCGGATTCACCGTCGATATCGGCGAGATCCGCGCATTTTTGCCTGGGTCGCTGGTCGACGTTCGACCGGTGCGCGATACCACCTACCTCGAAGGCAAGGAACTGGATTTCAAGGTCGTCAAGCTCGATCGCAAACGGAACAACGTTGTCGTCTCGCGTCGTGCCGTGGTTGAAAAGGATACCAGCGCAGAGCGCGAAGCGTTGCTCGAAACGCTTGAGGAAGGCCAGATCGTCAAGGGTTACGTCAAGAACCTTACCGATTACGGCGCCTTCATTGATCTTGGTGGCGTGGACGGTCTGCTGCATATTACCGACATGGCGTGGAAGCGCGTCAAGCAACCGAGCGAAATCGTCAATGTCGGTGATGAGATCGAGGTCAAGGTGCTGAAGTTCGACAAGGAGCGCAAGCGCGTATCGCTGGGGCTCAAGCAACTCGGCGACGACCCGTGGCAGGATCTGGCGCGCCGTTATCCGGTCAACACCCGTTTGTACGGCAAGGTGACCAATATCGCCGACTACGGCTGTTTCGTCGAAATCGAAAACGGTGTCGAAGGACTGGTTCACATGTCCGAGATGGACTGGACCAACCGCAATGTGCACCCGTCGAAGATAGTCAGCGTTGGCGATGAAGTTGAGGTTATGGTGCTTGATATCGACGAAAGCCGCCGTCGTATCTCCCTGGGCATGAAACAATGCCAGATGAATCCGTGGGAGGAATTCGCGGCAACCAATAAAAAGGGTGATTCGGTCAAAGGCAGCATCAAGTCGATCACTGATTTCGGTATATTCGTCGGATTACCCGGGAATATCGACGGCCTGCTGCATCTTTCGGATCTGTCCTGGAGCGAGCCGGGCGAGGACGCAGTCAGAAAATTCAGCAAGGGCGACGAGATCGAAGCCGTTATTCTGGCCATTGATCCTGAACGGGAGCGAATTTCACTGGGCATCAAGCAGCTCGAAAAAGATCCTTTCACGTTCTTTGTTGCTGATCATGCCAAAGGAAGTATTGTGAAAGGCACAGTGTCAGAGGTCGATATCAAGGGTGCGGTTATTGATCTGGCCGGTGGCGTTACGGGGAATCTGAGTGTGGTCGAGCTGAGTCGGGAAAGGGTGGACGACGCCCGGACTGTGCTGAAGGTCGGCGATGAGGTGGAAGCCAAATTTGTTGCCATTGATCGCAAGAACCGGACGATCGTACTGTCAATCAAGGCGAAGGATGATCAGGAGGAAGCGGAGGCGGTGCAGGGTTATCGGGCTTCCGAGGGTGGTGGTATGACGACACTCGGCGATCTGTTGAAGGAACAAATGGAAAATAAAAACACCTAGCCATGGACGATGGTC
The DNA here is from genome assembly GCA_006218035.1 of Gammaproteobacteria bacterium. Taxonomy (GTDB): domain Bacteria; phylum Pseudomonadota; class Gammaproteobacteria; order VBWC01; family VBWC01; genus VBWC01. The sequence continues at coordinate 79,106 of VBWC01000002.1, read as the reverse complement.
GGACAGTTCCGTTCAAAGGGGTTCGTAGTAATGGGGTGGGTTCAATGACGAAATCAGAACTGATTGAGAAGCTGGCGCAGAAGCAGAATCATTTGCCATACAAGGACGTTGAATTCGCCGTCAAGGCGTTACTTGAGCAGCTGGTCCAGGCGTTGGCGAGCGGTGACCGCGTCGAAATTCGTGGTTTTGGCAGTTTTTCGCTGCACTACCGTCCGCCGCGCATGGGCAGAAACCCTAAAACAGGAACGGCAGTGCCGTTATCGGGCAAATACGTACCGCACTTCAAGCCCGGTAAGGACTTGCGAGAGCGTGTGAATTCTTCCGAATGATGATCCACCCGCGGTGTGGAAAGTAAGGCGCCGTGGACCAGATGAGGATCGGGTGAGACCGCGGTAGGATAAAGAGGAAGCGACAGCGTGCGAATAATCGGTTTGCTACTCAACCTGCTGATCCTCATTCTGGTTGTTTTTGTTGCGTTCAGCTTTTCCGCGCTGAATAGCGAGAATGTGCTGGTAAATTATTATTTCGGTAGCCGTGAGCTTCCTCTTCCTGTTGTCATTCTCCTTGCGATCATGTTTGGCGCGTTGCTCGGAATTGCCGCGAGCCTGGGGTTAGTGCTGAAATCCAGGCATCACGCAAGCAAGCTGCGCAGGACGTTGAAAAAGACGGAGAAGGAGGTCGTGAATCTGCAATCCGTCGGTGTAAAAGAAAGCAGCTGATATGCCGCTAGAAGTGTTGTGGCTTTTATTGCCTGTCGCGGCGGCTTCCGGCTGGATTGCCGCCAGACGGGCGTCGTCACGATCGTCCCGCCCGGCCATGTTCAATCTGTCGCCGCATTACTTTGAAGGGCTTAATTACCTGCTTAACGAGCAGCCCGACAAGGCGATTGAGGTCTTCGTCAAAATGGTTGAGGTCGACAGCGAGACCGTCGAAACTCATCTCGCTCTTGGTAGCCTTTTCCGTCAGCGCGGTGAAGTCGATCGCGCGATACGCATTCACCAGAATCTCGTCGCGCGTACCACGTTGAGTCTCGACCAGCGCGCCCAGGCCATGCTGGACCTCGGGCGGGATTACATGAGTGCCGGTGTTCTCGATCGCGCCGAGGCGTTATTCAAAGAGCTCGTGGAGCTGGATCTTCATTCACTAAGGGCGCTGGAATTTCTCAATACAGTGTACGAGACAGAGAAGGAGTGGGAAGACGCCATATTGACCGCGCGGCAGATCGAAACCAAGACCGGTGTACGATGGAACGATGTAATTGCGCATTATTTTTGCGAAATGGCCACTGAGGCGAAGGAGGCGTGTGATTATGACGCCGCAAGGCGTTATATCCGTAACGCGCTTGCCATTGATGAGCATTGTGTCCGTGCCAGTATTCTCGAGGGGCATATTGAAAGAACGGTTGGCAATTGTCGGGCCGCGTTACTGGCATTTGAACGGGTCGAGATGCAGGACCCGGGGTATGTCGACGAGGTTATCACGCTGATGTATGAGTGTTACTGCGAACTCAATAAGCCCGACCGGGTTCTCGATAATCTGAGAGAGAAGCACGGGCAGAATGGCGGACTGAAAACGACGTTGCTGTTGGCGGACCTGATACAGGCGCGGCGTGGGAGCGCCGAAGCGGCGGCGTTCGTTGAGGCTTATCTGCAAAAGCAATCGTCGCTAAAGGGCGTCCTTAAATATATAGAAATTGAACGCTCGCAGGCGAAAGAGTCCGCCCTGGCGAGACTGGATACGATAGCGAAGGTTATCGGGCGCATCGTGGAGCGATCGCCGTTGTACAAATGCACTCATTGCGGATTCAGTGGTCGGAAGATGCACTGGCAGTGTCCGAGCTGCAAAATCTGGAGTGGGGTGAAGCCGCTTCAGGGGTTGGAAATCTAGGACCCGAAACAGGTATGCGAGACAGTGATGTGTTGAACAGCGATCCGCGCGTTATCGCGGCACTTGATTTCGACACCATGGACGCGGCGCGGCGGTTTGCCGGCCTGGTTAACCCATCCACCTGTCGGATGAAGGTTGGAAAGGAGCTCTTTACCGCAGTCGGTCCTGCCGTCGTCGAGTATCTTGTCGGGCGTAATTTCGACGTCTTCCTCGATCTGAAATTTCACGATATTCCCAACACGGTTGCGCGCGCCTGCCGGACGGCCGCAAGCCTGGGCGTTTGGATGATCAATGTGCATGCGCTGGGCGGCCGACGCATGCTTGAAGCCGCTGGCGAGGCGGTAGCCAATTCGCACCTGCGACCACTGATAACCGCTGTGACAATACTGACCAGTCTTGAGCGGGAGGATCTGGCCGAGGTAGGTCTGCATGGGGACGTTCCGGATCACGTTGTCAGGCTGGCCAGGCTGGTGCGCGAGGCAGGGCTCGATGGTGTGGTATGTTCACCGCGTGAAGTGTCGCTGTTGCGCCAGGAACTGCCCGCGGGATTTTTACTGGTAACGCCCGGGATTCGCCCGGAGGGATTCAGTCGTGATGATCAAAAGCGGGTCATGACCCCTGCCGAAGCGATCCAGGTTGGTGCGAACTATCTGGTGGTGGGGCGGCCCTTGACCGAGTCGCGGGATCCGGTGGCGACGTTATCGCTGATCAACAATGCAATAAACGCGTCACTTGTTGGTGCCCGTGGTATTGGTTAAAATCTTCGGCGCCATATGGTCGGAGGTGATAGTTGCTGACAGTACCCTGATGCTAAATGGCGAAGACGTACGGTCCTGGAGTAACCAATAAACAACTAGGGAGAAATCTTTATGTCGATTCGCGTATTACTGCTGTCACTGTTGCTGTTCCTGTTCGTACAAACTGCGATTGCGGCTTCCGTTAACATTAACACGGCTGACGCCGCGGCCCTCGCAACGCTCGACGGAGTCGGTGACGCGAAAGCCGAGGCGATCATTGCCTACCGTAATGCAAACGGGCCGTTCAAGACTGTGGAAGAGCTTGCCAATGTCAAAGGGATCGGTGAGAAGCTTATCGAGCTTAACCGTGGCAAGATTTCGGTGGGAACCGCCGCAAAGTAGTTGTTCACATGGCGTCGCCATGTGAACGTTAGGCGTGTATAGCGCCCCGGCGCGCATGTGCCGGCACCGGGGCCTTTTACCTTGGCGAGTTTAGTCAGGGGTGCCGGTTTGTTCCGCCAACTGGTATCATTAGTCCGCAGTACATGGGTTTTCCCGCAAAATACCACCCACTGAAGACCATAAGAGAAAGTCTTATTAAATTGATTATTCAACCCGTCATTTTGTCCGGGGGATCAGGTAGTCGTTTGTGGCCGTTGTCCCGCGAACATTACCCGAAACAGCTGTTGTCCCTGCTGGGCGACCACAGCCTGCTACAGGCGACCGTGCAGCGCCTGGATGATCTATCATCGGTAAAAGGATCTTTTGCAAACGTCGCCGGGCCTCTTCTGGTCTGTAATGAAGAGCATCGCTTCCTGGTAGCAGAACAAATAAGGCAGCTGGGCCGGGAGTCCGCCGGAATCATCCTGGAGCCGGTGGGAAGGAACACCGCGCCGGCGCTGACGCTTGCGGCCCACATGGTGAACGAGTTGCACAGCGACGCAGTTATGCTGGTGATGCCGGCGGATCATGTCATCAAGAACCCGGCGGCATTCAGTGAAGTGGTCAGGCAAGGCGCGGTGCTCGCAGAGCAGGGATGCCTGGTCACGTTTGGTATTACGCCCGGCGCCCCGGAAACCGGCTACGGGTACATTAAACAAGGTGCCCGGATCGAGCCAGCGGCGGCCGGTTGTTATGTCGATACGTTCGTCGAGAAACCAGACGCTGAAACAGCTCGGCAATATGTCGCATCAGGCCAGTTTCTCTGGAACAGCGGCATATTCATGATGAAGTCATCGACATGGCTGACCGCGATTTCGCGCTATCGGCCGGATATCGCCAAGGCCGCCGCAGCGGCGTACGCGAGCGGTTCCCGCGATCAGGATTTCTACCGGGTAAATCCGGACGCCTTCCGTGCGTGCCCGTCGGATTCAGTCGATTATGCCGTGATGGAGAAGGCCGCCAGCGATGACGGCAACGGCCGGGCGCGCGCGGTGGTGTTTCCGCTGGACGCCGGTTGGTCCGATATCGGAGCGTGGTCAGCGTTGTGGGAAGTCAGCGCCCAGGATGAAAACGGTAACGTCATCAAGGGCGACGTATACGCATTTAACAGCAAGAACTCCTTGCTCATCGCCGAGAACCGCCTGCTCGCCGGTATTGGCCTGGAAGACATGATAGTGATCGAAACAGGCGACGCCGTCATGGTGTTGCACAAGTCTCATGCGCAGGACGTCAAGCATGTCGTTGAACGTCTGAAAAACGACAAGCGGACGGAGCATATGTTTCACCGTCGCGTCTATCGGCCGTGGGGCTCCTACGAGGGTATCGATAGCGGCGACCGATTCCAGGTGAAAAGAATCGTCGTCAAACCGGGCGCCTCGCTGTCGTTGCAGATGCACCATCACCGGGCTGAACACTGGATCGTGGTTAAAGGTACCGCGCGTGTCACACGGGGACAGGAGGAGTTCCTGCTCAGCGAGAACGAATCGACCTACATTCCTATCGGCGTAACCCACCGGCTGGCGAATCCGGGGACGTTGCTGCTGGAATTGATTGAAGTCCAGTCGGGTGGATACCTGGGCGAGGATGATATTGTCAGGTTTGACGATATCTATGGACGAAAGAGCTAAGACTAAAAAGACCGTCTTGTGAACTACAGGTGGCGATAGCTCAATTTACGTAAAGAAAAGCCTATAGAATTGAGCATAGCGACGTCAGGCGAAAGTCTTGGTGCTTATCCACAAGGCACCAAGATGCATTTATCAGAACTTTCTATTCAGAGCAAAGCCATATGAGAAACGGTAACGAGCAGTACAAACCCCCTTATCGAGCAGGAAACGACGATATCTCGCTGGTTGATACATATCTTAAATTGGTTAAAAGGAAGGTAGTTGTATTGTCGGTGCTGATAGTTACCATGCTATTAGCAATTCTGTATCTGGTAATTGTTCCGCCGACTTACGAGGCAAAGGTTAGGTTATTAGCGCCGAAACCTGACACCATATCGTTGGTTACACCGGGACATCCGCTTCTTGTCTTGGAAACGGAAACGGTGTTTAGGGACTTTGTTTCAAGGATCATGTCAACGCAGCAATGGCGTTTATTTGTAAACGAGAGTCCTGAGTTGTTCCCGGCGGTTCAAAAAGGAAATCCCGAACAATACCAGGAGGACACGCCATTAGAGTTTAACAAGCAGGGTAACTTCCCGGTAACGCATATTGATATTAAGTACCAACACCATAATGCCGCAATATCTGCTGCAATATTGCGTGAATACATCAAGTTCATGCGTGAAAAATATGTCGCTGATACTGCGGCCGAGTTTCGCAATCTAATCGATCGAAAGAAACAAAGCATTTCTGCGGAAATTGGTTTGATTCGAGAAACGGCTGGTCTTGTTCGTCAAGATGAGGTGGAGAGACTGAAGTATGCTCTCGAATTGGCGCAAGAGCTAAGAATAGTCGACAACATGCTTGTCCGTTCTTCGGGCGCCACTCGTACAGGGAGTAATGTATCAATACTGGCCACAAACGAAACGGTGCAAAGCTATATGCGCGGCTCTACTGCTTTGCAGGCGGAACTAAAGGCGCTATCAAAGCGGGAGTCCAATGATCCATACATTGTTGATTTGCGTGAAAAGCAAACGGAGCTCGAGAGGCTGAATAGGTTAGAACTGAGGCCAGCCGAATTTATGCCATATGCGCAGGATGGGGAAATATTTATCCCATTTAAACCTATAAAGCCAAAAAAGGCGGCGATATTATTTACCGCCGTAGTGGCCGGGCTAATGCTGGGTCTTGTTATCGTATTCGTTATTGAATTCTTCGCCAGAGTCAACTACGAGAAAAAAATTGCTGGCGAGCGAACCCGCTAGCGGAATTTCGGAAAATGACGGAAGCAATTTGGAATTGCGCCTGTTTACTGTTACGCGAATGATTTACTGGTCTAATTCGCGGAGCGGAACCTCGGTTAACTGCAAACAATATATAGAAGGAAAATCAGCCACACTCAAACAGGCAACGAATATTCTCTCTCGGCCACTTGATGACCAATGTTGGATTTAGCCAAGGTGACATCCGATCGATTTTTCCGTCTGGCTCAAGAGGGTATTTGGATTACCCTGGGGCAGGCAATGGCGGTGCTCGGTACCTTGTTCGGCGTTCGCTTGTTAACTGAATTACTAGACCCCATAGCATACGGCGAACTCGCTTTGGGACTTACCGTGGCGACCTTGGTCAATCAAGTAATACTTGGGCCGTTGGGTAATGGGGCAGCCAGGTTCTATGCGCCGGCAGTCGAGCTCGATGATCTCGGCGGCTATTTAAGCGCATTACAACGATCGGGGTTTGCAGCAACTTTAGTTATTGTTCTGTTAATTCTGGTTGCCAATATCGGGCTCATGATCATCGGATATGCCGAATGGATACCAATGACAATCATGGCATTCATCTTTGCTATCGTTGGCGGATACGGTGCGATTATTGGCGGAATCCAGAACGCCGCAAGGCAAAGGGTTATTGTAGCGCTCCACCAGGGAATGGAGTCATGGGCGCGTTTTTTAGTTGCCGCTGGTATGCTTTTGTGGATGGGCGCGACAAGCACAGTAGCGATGTTTGGTTATGCAACCGCCGTAACCTTGGTGCTGACTTCACAGCTTATTACTTTTAAGAAAAGTACTATACAAGGGCAGGGAGTGTCAGTCATAAATAGTAACGACTGGCAGATGAGGATTTGGAAATATTCATGGCCCTTCGCGATATTTGGAATATTTACCTGGGCGCAACTGGTGTCGGATCGGTGGGCACTGGGTCTTTTTACGACCACTCAAGAGGTCGGCTTTTATGCCGTATTGTATCAGCTGGGATATTATCCAATGTCAATCGCGGCCGGTATGGTTCAGCAATTTGTTGGGCCGATTATTTTCCAAAGGGCTGGCGATGCAAGCGACAGTCGTCGCAACGCGCATGTTTATAAGATAAGTTGGAATCTCAGCTGCGTGGTGTTGTTGCTTACTTGCGTTGCGTTTGTTGCGGCGCTGCTGTTTCATGCGACGTTATTTCGATATCTCGTGGCGGGTGAGTACAGCCCTGTTTCGTATCTGCTTCCCTGGATGCTCCTTGCTGGTGGGCTCTTCGCAGCTGGGCAGACGACGGCACTTAATCTGATGAGTCTGATGAGGCCCCATAGAATGCTTGCAGCGAAAATAGTTACAGCCCTACTGGGTATAGTGTTCAACGTGATGGGCGCCTACTGGTACGATTTACAGGGGGTGGTGGTTGCTGCTGTATTATTTTCAGCAATATATTTCCTCTGGATGGCAGGTCTGTCTAAGCACGAGGTAGGGAAATCGTTGCTATGATACCCGCGGTTAGGCTCGTTGCACAAAATGGCAGCCATACCGCGATGGAATTGGAGACATGCCGGGCGCCTTGCCGGTACCGGAGACGAATTAATTAAGGGGCAGCTCGTATTGCCGAAGTATATGGACGCCTTGGTGTCATGCTAAATTACGGCCGTATAACTATAGGAAGTAGAATATGAAAGCAATCTGTTATCGCTGTATATCTCGATGTTTCCATGGTGAATGAGGGGTGCGGAGTTCAGGGCCAAACGGTTTATTGCGCTAATTCATCATGAAGAAGATTGTTGCAGTCTGTTATCGAATCTACTGGGTGTTAAGCGCGCAATTTGGTATCGATTTACGTCAATTCGGCCGTTCGGTAAGAGGATTACCTCGCTATATCCGGGATTATTTCAGGTTTCGATCTGGCTACAAGGGTCGCCTGGAAATAGTGCCGTGCTTGCATGACTGGTATGAAGAAGGTGGTTCTACCAAAACAGAATACTTCTGGCAGGATTTGCTGGTGGCCAGAAAAATCTTCGACGCTAGGCCAGATAGACATGTTGATATCGGCTCTCGGGTAGACGGCTTCGTTGCGCATGTTGCAAGCTTTCGTGAAATTGAGATATTCGACGTTCGCCCAATAGATATGAGAATCCCGGGTATAACTATTACCCAAGCGGATTTGATGAAGCCGATTGAAGGAAAGGAAGAATACTGTGACTCGATTTCCTGTTTACATGCTCTGGAACACTTTGGTCTTGGGCGTTACAACGACCCGATACATCCCAAGGGCTTTGAATGTGCAATTAAAAGTATCGCGGCCCTGTTAAAAACCGATGGTGTACTTTATCTCTCTGTTCCCTTGGGTACACCAAGAGTGGAATTTAATGCACAACATATATTTGATCCGCGTACGATAGTGAACATTGCAGCAGATAACAAACTAGAAATGACGGCACTTACTGTAATAAAGGATGGAAACCGTATTGAAGAACTTACATTAGTCGGTAAATCACTTGATAGACTTGCCAACCAGCGTTATGCACTGGGAATATTTGAGTTCAATAAGACCCTCCGAAAGAATATGGCTGGGATATAGGTATGTTTTATAGGAATGATAATGACAATACGCGTCAGGAATGGTTAGGGCGGGTTCTACGTTCGCTGCCGGAGCATTCGCGTATACTCGACGCCGGTGTAGGCGAGCAACGCAATCGTCAGTTTTGCAGTCATCTAGACTATGTCTCGCAGGATTTTTGTAAGTATGAGGGATCGGGGGATGGCAGAGGTCATCAAACCGGCAGTTGGGACACAGGCCAGATCGATCTGGTCTGCGACATTATCACCATACCGGAGCCAGATGCCGCGTTCGATTCGATTCTATGCACTGAGGTATTGGAGCACATACCGCAGCCAACCGAGGTATTCGATGAATTTTCACGTCTGATTAGGCCGGGCAGCAAGTTGATCTTGACTGCGCCGTTCTTATCGCTGGTGCATATGGCGCCGCATCACTACTGCTCGGGTTTCAGCCGTTACTGGTATGAACATCATCTGCCGGTGCGAGGATTCTGCATCGAGGAACTGGTCCCGAATGGGGACTGGTTTTCCTTTTGCGGGCAAGAACTGATGCGGTTGGGAAGCACAGCGCGAGCCTGCGGGGACTGGAGTTGGCCACTAGCATACGTGATTGGTGGTCTCGGAGCGTTGCATTTCAGAATCAGAGGTGGCGCACGGGCAGACGACTTGGCTTGTTTCGGTTGGCATTGTCTGGCAGTTAGGGAGTCGACTGATTCGGATCACAAACGTGGCTAAAATATCGTTATTGATACTGGGCGCCTTGGGTGTTCTCTATTTCCACCAAGGAATCTATCTTCCGATTCCGGTATCGGCCACAATAATTATAATGGCCGCAATATATCTAATGTGGCTGTATCAAAACTCCCGTGTCGGTGTGCTGACGTTGCTATTGTTTGCCGTATATGCACTGCCATTCATCCATGTTATTCCGTATTTATGGTTCGATTTTGACGCGACACCGCCCCCGGTGATGTGGGGGCTCGCGGTAAACCCGTACATGACGGACAAGTCGGTGATTGAGTTAATGTCGATGATCGGCGCGGTAGGTGCTACCGGATTTGTTTTCGGTGCGTTGCTGGGCCGGGTGCGTCGGCCGACGGGCATGGAAAATAATGAAAGTATAAGCTGGGGAAATACTACGAAAACGCTGTCGCTACCGGTATTTCTGGTCTGGATTGTTGTTTCCATCGCGTTAACCTGGGTTTCAGCTCCCAAGGAGACAATATTTACCGCCGCCTATACGCAGTCGGAACCCATCAACATAAATTGGGGTTTCTCGGCAGCATGGATGGTGTCCTATGCGGTGCTCACGTTCGCGTTAGCGGATGCGATGTTTGAGTTCCGTCCTGGTATAGGAAAACTTAAGCGTACGGTGATCATGTTGACCATCCTGCTAGTCGTGATCTGGTTTCAGCTGTTAAGAGGGGATCGGGAAAGCTTGACTTTTGTTGTCGCAGCGGCACTCATGTACTACGCTTGGGGGAGGAGTATACGCGGCGTCGTAAGCGGGAGGCGCGGACTAAGCGGGTCGAAGATATTCTTGGTGGCGGTAATGGTATTTGCTGCCGCGTTTTTCGTAGGCAGCCTCAGGTCGATGTTGGCGGGCACGAGCACCATTTCCGAATTATCGAATAATTTGGAACAAATCGGCAAGTCGGGCGCGCTTCCCTTTGACAATATGATGGCGGGAACATGGTCGGGCGTATTGCTAACGCCGTTATCGATTGCCGGCGACTACATTAATGGGTCACTGGCAATACAGTACGGTAAAACCTATTTGGACCTGGTGGGGTCAATAATCCCCGGATTTCTTGCCGACTGGATTGGCTATGAAAGACCGATTGATGCATTTCATGGCCCTGCGTGGGAAATGACCTATGGTATCGGGGGTACCCACGCCGTGGTTGTCCCGTTTCTTGATTTCAGAATGGCCGGTGTCTTCCTCATAATGGCAATCTGGAGCTATCTATTCGCGAAAAGTGAACAAATCGCGATTAGGCGCCTGACCGTCGCAAATATCACGTTGCTGGGAATCGTTGCGATGGCGACCCCTCATTGGATGTGGTACGGGGAAAAATATATAATGAACGCGTTGATTCTCTGGATAGTATTGTCAGTTCTGTACAGGATACGCATGACCAAAACCGAGATACGTCCTGATACAGTCCGTCCGTCTCCCGGATCGTTCTGAGGTAGTTTTGGCTTTCGTTATTTCCCGTATCAAAGGAGGCCTTGGCAACCAGCTTTTTTGTTACGCGGTCGCACGACGGCTGGCGCTGGCCAACAATGTCGAGCTGGTAATCGATCACGTTAGCGGTTTTGCACGCGACAGGCAATATTGTCGTAGATATATGCTCGACCACTTTCATATTCCGGCGCGTAAAGCTACGGCGGCAGAGCGAATGGAACCGTTCGAGCGTCATCGACGCGGCGTTGCAAAGTGGATAGCACGTAGGCAGCCGTTTGCAGCAAGGCGCTATCTTGAAAACGAAGGGATAGCTTTCGATAAAAGGATTCTCGACTTCAAGGTAAATAAAACCCTCTATCTAGATGGCCAGTGGCATAGTGAAAATTATTTCAAAGACGTTGAGAAGATTATCCGGAAAGATCTCCTCATTATTCCGCCTGCGGATGAATTGAATCGAAGAATGGCGGAAAACGCTCGCAATAGTAATTCAGTGGCATTGCATGTGCGCTGGTTTGATGGGCATGGAAGCGTGTCTACGCACAATGCTTCCGTCGATTACTATAAGCGCGCCATAGCGTTGATCGGGAGCAAGATAGATTCGCCTTGCTACTATTTATTCTCCGATGATCCGGAAGCGGCGCGAACAAAGCTGTCGTTACCCGAGGACCGCGTGGTCGTCGTTGCGCATAATCGGGGCGATGAAAATGCCTACGCGGATTTATGGCTGATGACTCAATGCAAGCATTTTATTACCGCCAACAGCACCTTCAGTTGGTGGGGTGCCTGGTTGGGAAACGAGGAGAATAAACTTGTGGTAACACCTGCAATTAGGCAAGAGACGATAGAAAAAACAAACTGGGGTTTCGACGGATTAATTCCAGCGGGATGGTTGGAGACGTAACCCGTCCGGATAACAGAACTAAAATAGTTATTGTATGAAGATATTGGTTGTGGGAGACGGACACTCGGAGATTCATGAGGTGGCCGTAGCGAAGGCCTTTCGGGAGCTCGGTCATGAGGTAGAGGTATTCTACTGGCATAAGTATTTCATAACAAATAATCCGGTAGCACGATATTGGTTGCGAGCGCAAAACAAGTTCATTCAAGGACCGCGAATTACAGCGCTCAATCGCGATCTCGCGGCAACGGCTCATCGATTCATACCGGAAATGATATTTATCTACCGTGGAACGCATGTGCTGCTTTCCACGATACTCGATATAAAGACGCGTATTCCGAGCTGTGCAATAGTTGGATATAACAACGACGATCCCTTTGCGCCCGGACACTCTCGACACTTATGGAAAAATTATATTGCTTCCGTTCCGCATTACGATGTGGTGTTCGCCTACAGGCACAGGAATATCGAGCAACTACGCCGTATCGGCGCGAAACGGGTTGAGTTGTTAAGATCCTGGTTCATACCGTGGCTTAACCAACCGATCGATCTAACTGATCGAGATCGGGAGACGTACGAAAGTGACGTGGTATTCGTCGGACATTACGAGGCGGATGAAAGAAAGGCGTTGCTGGAATCAGTTGTGAAACAAGGATGGCAATTGCGTTTGTTCGGGCCCGGATACGACTGGGATCCGGTAATCCGCCAATCACAGGAACTGGCGCCTTTGATGCCTGTACGACTGGTTTGGGGGCAAGATTACAACAAGGCGTTGTGCGGGGCAAAAATCGCGCTCTGCTTTTTGTCGAAGCTCAATCGCGATACCTATACGAGGCGATGTTTCGAGATTCCGGCTTCCGGAACACTTATGCTTGCCGAATACACCGATGATCTCGCGAGCTTGTATCGGGAAGGGGAGGAAGCGGAATATTTCCGGACACCTGAAGAAATGATAGCTAAAATCGAACTCTATATGGTGGACGCAACGCGGCGCAAAGCGGTAGCGGATGCCGGGTTCAGAAGAGTATACAAGGATGGTCACGATGTAGTGTCTCGAATGAGGTATGTGTTGGACACGGTAGCGAATAAGCGTGGGAGCGCGCATGAGAATATTTAGGCGTGTGATTGACGGCGCTTCTTTTTTGATCGGCAAAATCAAGCGTAACCAGCGTATTGATCTGCCTGCGGGTCAGGCGATCAAGGTAAATATGGGCTGCGGCCTGGCCGTGACGACGGGTTGGATAAATATTGATGGCAGCCTCAATACGCTCGTTGCTGTCTTGCCGCGCTTTCTGCATCGTCTGGCGTATCGTCTATCTGGCGCTAACCGTTACTACAGCGAGGCTGAGTATCTCCGGCTGATCAGAGAACATCGCTTTGTGTATCACGATCTGGCCTATGGACTTCCGCTAGCGGAAGGAACGGTAGATTTCCTGTATTCGTCTCACTTTGTAGAGCATCTCTACCGTAAGGATGCCGAACATTTGCTGGGCGAATGCCATCGAGTTCTGAAGACGGGCGCGACGCTCCGAATATCAGTTCCTGATCTGGAATATGCGATTTCCTTATATAAGATGGGTGAGAAGGATAAAATGTTGTCAGCGTACTTTTTTGTTGACGATGATGATAGCCACTATGCGCGCCATAAATATATGTACGATTACGACATGCTTTCGAGTTTACTGCGTCTGGCGGGATTCCAGAACATTCGCCGCTGCGATTATCGACAGGGACAAACACCGGACATAGACATCCTGGATAACCGGCCTGACGAATCTCTTTTTGTGGAGGCAGTTAAGTAATCATTAGTGATGATGACGCATAAAGAACAGAACACGTGAATATGCAATATTCGGAAAAATATCGACATACTCGAAGCACGCGCCAATACGTCACGGTGCAGTTGGGATAATTATATAAACCGGACGGAGATTAATGACGCGTCGAGGGAAGAGTGACGAGAGTCGTTATGCTTAAAATAGTAATCGCACGCCGGTTGGTGACAATGAACGCTTTCTGCGCTACAAGGAAAGGATGTCGCAACTACGTAAGCCAGGGATTAAAAAATGAAGAGGCCTCTGCTCTCGATATGCATACCCAGCTTTAACAGGCCGGATCAATTATCGGCGCTCCTCGATTCAATAGATTGCAATCCAGAAAATATCGAGATTGTAATTTGCGAAGATCAATCGCCGAAGAGAGATGAGATCCGTAATTGTGTAAATGTATTCAAGAGTAATTCAAGATATAAAATACGTTATTTCGAGAATCCGAAGAATCTTGGCTATGACGGCAATATAAGAAGGTTAATAGAGCTCGCGGAAGGAAATTTCGTCATGTTTATGGGTGACGATGATCTATTTGTACCATTAGCGCTTGACCGGTTTCTTTGGTTTCTCAGTGAAAATGGCGACATAAAGTATATTCTTCGCTCGTATATTTCGGTTCATCCGGATGGTTGTATCGAACATTTCAGGTATTTACCGAAAACCACTGTATTGCCGGCCGGGGAAGAAACCGTCGCCTGGCTTTTCAAGCGCAGCGTTACTATAAGTGGCTTCACGATATCGAGAGACGCTGCCTATGCAGCGTCGACGTCCGATCTGGATGGAACGCTTCTTTACCAGGTTTACTTGATGGCGTGTGTTTGTATGGACAACGAGTCGATATATTACGAGCATCCGGTCGCTCATGCCGTGCAGTCGTTTAGAGGCGATAATCCGCATTTTGGTAACGCCGAGGCGGAAAAAAGCAGATATACACCGGGGTCTATTTCGCAGGATAATTCCATCAATTTTACCAAGTCGTACTTTGAGCTGACGGATTATCTGGACAGGAAATATGCTACGCACCTCACCCGGCGGGTCAGGACAATATTGTCAAAGTACTCGTATCCGTTTCTTTCCATTCAGCGCAGGCGTGGCATCGGGCCTTTCCTTAAATATGCAAAACGGCTGGAAAAGGAAGCGGGATTCGGCTGTACCCCGCACTATTATTTATATAAATGGGGGCTGGCGTTATTCGGCGAAAAATTTACAGACCGCCTTATTATGCGCATAAAGAATACCGTCGGCTACACGCCAGATTTATAAGAACGTAAAGTCATGTGCGGTATTATTGGCGTAGCTTCCAGAACCACGGTCGTTGATAAACGCTGGCTTGAGCAAGGCCGGGATTCAATGCGTCACCGGGGGCAGGACGACGCCGGAGAATGGTGGTCAGAGGATGGCTGCGTGGGATTCGCGCACCGTCGCCTGGCCATTATTGATCTTTCTCCCGCCGGGCACCAGCCGATGCACGACCTTACCGGTGAGTTATGCATCGTATTCAATGGCGAGATCTACAATTATTCTGAACTGCGGGATGAGTTGAGAGCAGCTGGTCACATCTTTCGCTCTAACTCCGACACCGAAGTGATACTCGCCGCCTATCGCGAATGGGCTACGGACTGCCTAACTCGTCTCAATGGTATGTTTTCTTTTGCCATTTATGATTCCCGAACAAGACACATTTTCCTGGCGCGTGACAGGGCGGGCGAAAAGCCCCTGTTCTACACGTTGGCCAACGGCGTATTGCGCTTCTCCTCCGAGTTAAAAGGGCTGATGGCAGATCCGTCGCTGCCGCGGGTAATAGACCGCGAGGCATTGGATTGCTTCCTGGCAATGGGATACGTGCCTGGTGAAAGGTGCATATTGCGGGACGTCAGAAAATTGCCGCCTGCCCACGCTATGCTATTCAATCTGCGACAAGGCGACACACGTTTGTGGCGCTTCTGGAGTTTGCCGGCCCTGAATACTCAGGAAGCTTCCGGGCAGGATGACGTGGCGCTGCTGGATGAACTCGAGCGTCTGCTTTCAGATTCCGTAAGCAAGCAATTAGTGGCTGATGTACCGGTGGGCGTTTTGCTAAGCGGCGGTCTGGATTCAAGTCTGATAACTGCCATGGCTGTCAGAAACACCCGCAAGGTAAAGACTTTTACCGTACGTTTCCCGGGTGCCGGGCAATATGACGAAACGGAACATGCCCGACTGATCGCCAGGCATTTTGGAACAGAGCACGTCGAACTCGACGGCGGCAAGGCGAATGTCGATTTATTGCCTCTGCTCGCCAGACAATTCGACGAGCCCATGGTAGATTCTTCGATGATCCCTACCTTCCTTGTGAGTCGAATGATTCGTCAGCATTGCACGGTGGCTTTGGGTGGCGATGGCGGTGATGAGTTATTCGGCGGATATCGCCATTATGACCGGCTGCTCTGGTTACAACAGAAATTGCGGCACGTTCCGGGATGGCTCAGGCGGTATGCTGCTACCGGAGCCGAATGGTTACTACCGGTCGGCTTCAAGGGCCGCAACTGGTTACAGGGCCTCGACTTCGATCTTCAGTCCGGTTTACCACTAATCGCGTCCTATTACGATCGTAGCACCAGACGGCGGTTAATGGCCGGACGAAAAGACTGGGCGCTGATGGCCGAAGAGATACGCCGGAAGCGCATTCCCGTGAGCAACGACTTGCTGCAGCGGGCGACGCGCATGGATTTCGATAACTACCTTGCCGAAGACATATTGGTCAAAGTGGATCGGGCGAGCATGTTGACTTCTCTTGAAGTACGCGCACCTTTTCTGGATTATCGTCTAATTGAATTTGCATTCGGCAAGGTACCATCGTCTCTCAAGACCACGGCGTATCTACGCAAGATATTGCTGAAAAAACTTGCCGGTCGCCTGTTGCCGCCGGAATTTGACCAGGCGCGTAAACAGGGATTTTCAATCCCGCTGGCGTCATGGCTGTCTACAGGCGTATGGAAGGACTATTTCAAAGAGATTCTCCTCGATCCTGGTTCGACTGTATTCGATCGCAAGACAGTAGAAAGCTTGCTGGCTGGACAAGCGAAGGGAAGGGCAAACAGTGAGCGTCTGTACGCGCTGGTACTATTCGAGTTATGGCGGCGGGAGTATCGCATTTCCATATAGAATCTGATTAGGCCAAGGAATATGCGCCGAAGTACGAAACATAAAGAACGAAATATCGCAAAGTTATTTACGGCTCCACACCCGGGAATACACAGGTGCTTGATAGTGTCGATCAGGCAAATCAACTTGTGATTTTCCGGAAAACCTTACTGGTCGTTTTGGGATGAAATATTCGATTCCGTTGCTGTTAGTGTGCGGATCTATAGTCGCAGCTCTATCCGCAGCAGAGGGGTATCTGCAAGTCACGCATCATTTGGTAAAGCCGCTGTCCGGATTCAGGCCGATAGATTTATCGAGCGCTTCACAATGCCTCGAACTGGATCAGTTGGAATACAGAACAACTCACTGCTATAACCAGAGTGGTTTTCGGGGGCCCGACCTGTATGAGTTAAACAAACGGGATTCATCCAAAATACTGGTTCTGGGCGATAGTTTCGCTGAAGGCATGGGGGTGGACGAAAAAGATCGCTTTTCCAATGTTTTTGAGAACAAGATAAATAGCAGCGGCGACAGCAATAAGACATATACGGTTGTGAACCTCGGTCAGATTGCTACCAATCCGATTTCGTATCTGGCGAATCTGTACGATATAGGTCTCAGTTTTAATCCTGAATTAGTCGTTGTCGCGATATTTTTCGGTAATGATTTTCAGCAAGCAGCAATTCAGAACTTGCCATACGCCTGGTTCAAGCCGGTAGAAAGGCTGCCGGACTATTCGTGGCAAGACTCAAGATTTCTGGGCTTTTCGCATCTTCAGTCATTAATACGGCAACGTGCAGACAAGCCTAGAAATCCGCTTTCGTCGACCAAATATCTTTATGAGTACCCCGTTAGCAAACGATTCTGGGACCATTTTTTTGCTGAATCTATCGAAAGAGATTTTTATTTACGAAAGTCGGGCTTGGACGAGGCCACATTTGAAACAGCGTTATCACGCCTTAATCGTGAGTTTATCGATGCGTCTTTCAGCGGGAAATTGAACCCGGGAACGCTGCTACAGTCCCTGGAACTACTCAAGGGCGGTAAACAGACGGTACCCGCAGTCGCCGTTCCTTACTATTCTGTCCAGGATATAGATTCGATCGTCTCGATAGTTGGCCAGCTTAATACCGCGCTGACCGAGAGGGCGATCCCGCTCGTAGTAATGCTGATCCCCGATATTTATACCGTGACCGCAGACGTGGCAGAAAATACTTATAAGGATTTCTACGGATGGCCTGAAGTGCCGGGAAGGGTAATGGAGCTTGATGGGGTGCATCAAAGATTCAAGAGTAAACTTGCTGAACTCAATTATGACGTTATTGATTTACAGGATTCATTTAAAGGCAGGAATGGACAGTACTATCCTTATGACAACCATTGGACGGCGGCCGGGCATCAATTGGCCGCAGACGAACTATACAGGGTTATTAAGGAAAGGCTACGCGGAAACAGGTAAAGCCCGTGTTGGAAATGACCAATAGTGATGTCTGCCGAAATAGCGATAGTCTCATGATAACGGCGGGTGTCAGGGTAGTGGCGCGCTCTCATTAAATAAAAAACGTTATGAATCTTAATAAATATTCGCGAACAAAAATAATCTTATGTTGCTGATTAGTAGCATCCTGATAATTATTATGGCCGAGAGGGTGGGGCGATGTTTGACTCAATGGTCGGAGTACAAGCCCGGGAACTTTATCGCAAATTTCGAGGTGGGGTTATCTTACGGAATATTGGTGTTCTATCTTCTGGGGATGTCGCCTTACAACAGTCGAGGATGGGCAGGGCTGGTTATTTATTTGCTCCCGTTGACGAGGCTCGCTATCGTTCGCTACCACGCGTTATACATGCCGGAAAAAGCAAGTTTTACCGGGAGCGCGGCAATATACCTTCAGCGTAATTATCTCGTTTTATGTGTCGGACTGCTTAGTGCTCTTGCAGCAGGCATGGCGGGCCATATAAACCTTGAATTGAGAGGTGATGCCTTCTTTTCATGGGGTACCTGGGCGTCTCATTGGGCCAGCAGGGATACGTTAGCGGAGTATAAGTTTTCGTACCCGCAAAACATGCCGATACTGATGTCTATGTTAATGAGACTGTTCGACACGACAAGCATCTTATCGCCGGCGACTCTCGTATACAAATTAATTATGGTTCAGTACTTGTCGTTTTCGGTACTACGTGTCGCAAATCTTGCGTGGGCCAACAGGCCGTATAACAAGCGATATGCGATTTTTTACATCATCGGAATGTCGTCATTTGTATTGTCCGTCGTCGTATTGGGATTTGTAGACAAACTATCATCCGGCTTGCCGGATACCATAACCGGAATGATGGCTTTTGGTATGGCGATGAATATCTATCGTTTGCAAAGTCAGCCGGTAGCGACATTCTTATACGTATTCGGACTTGCGAATATCAAGGCATTGGCATTGCCGTTTTTTTTGACCTTGAGCGTCGTATTACTATGGCAATCGGTAAAGAACGGGTGGCGGTGCAGTGCGATGGTCGCTTTGGCAGTAGTGTTGGCGATCGCACCGTATGCCATTGACCACTATAAGGACAGAGGACAAGAAAGCACGAGAGATAACCACGAGCTTAACGTTACACTGACCGGCTTGGGAGGTGCGGCCCAACAGAATCTCGAAGCAAAAAAACAACAGGTATTTGAGGTGAAGGAATCCTGGAAGCCTGGAACAGAGCAGGAGAATCAAACCTACCTGCGCCGGGAATCGGACAAAAATTTATTTTATAGCGAACAGCTAAGCTCAAAGGGTATGCCGGGTAACATCTACATAAGCCCGAAACTGCTGTTCCTCGATTACAGATTCGTCGTGCTCTATCAGGAATTTAAGTCCGACATAGCAATTTACGTCATATTGATTTTCCTAATTTATGTAACGGTAATATTTCCGATATTTAGTATTCCTGTGTGGGCCGGTATTTTTCTTTGGTGGAAATATCTGTTTTATGGGTTTTATAACCTTGATGGCGTACTGCTGTTTGCGTTGCTACTGGGGGCATACGGGATATTCGGCAAGGCGGATAGCTCCTATTATTCCAGAAGTTTCTTTATTTGTTTCCTGGTTCTCGGATTGGTCGGCATGTATGGTGACAATAAAGAAGAAGAACACGATAATTTCGACTTTATAAATAATGTCAAGTTTCTAAGCATATCACCAGGCGAAATTACGACGGCGTATTCGCGGAGCGTAACAGAGGAAGTTGGAGTTTCCGAGCTGTATTTTTCATTGAAACAGAGGTATCCGGAATTAGAAATATATATACCGGTTCCGTTCGAGCGCTTCGATGGGAGGTTTAGAAGTTCGGAGAAATACCGGTTTGGTGAACTGCCCCCGGACGCGGACTTTATCGCGTTCCATCCAAAGAAATGGGTGCCCGACAGTCTGCGGCTGGACGGGATAGGTCTGGCATTTAGTGATCGAATGTATGACTTATTGCCCGAAGCACATTCGTCCGCGATCGACATGAGGTGTCTGAATGCGACGACTGCACTGGCAGAACAGGAAAAGTTGGGCGATGTCCAGCGAGCTTATGAGTTGCCGGCACTTTGTCTCAAGAATCCCACCAACGGGAGGATTCTGGTTGACTGTCCTGATATCAAGTACCATCAAAACAATTTCAGGTCGCCGATAAACGGCAATTTCTTGAGCACTATAGATTTGATGGGAGGGGAGGCGGATTGGTGGGAGATGGGCAGCAAGAACGATTCTTCAATTGAAGTATTTGTTGACGATGATGTGAGGCAGAATTATTCGTTGATTTTATCGGCAATCAATAGCGCGGAGATCCAGTATCAGTCGGGTAAGAGAGTAATTAAAGAAACAGGTTGGCCGGCAAGTATGGAGGTTGGCGAGCTCGAAAATCGGTTTAAACTAAGCGTTTTTTCCGAGAATGTTACTCTGCCAAGACTAATTGCTACCGTGGTTCCGAAGAATAGAGAGTTGTATGCGGCCTCGTGTGGAATGTCATGGTCAAGGAATATGTGCGTTATCAAGGGGGCCGAGGTAACGAGACTCTGCAAGTTGTCGGTGGAGTGAGTATGTGTGTCGATCTGCAATCAGTCATAATCATACGCTGGAACGGCAATGGAATGTTGGGGGCAAATACAATGTTCGTTGTATTGATAAATAATGTCGGGATCTAGAAACTCAACACCCGGCGTGGCGGTAGTTATTCCGGCATACAATCCTGGCGATAGCTTGATTACATTGGTCGAGTCCCTGTCGGAAGAGGGATTCAAATATATAGTTATTGTCAATGACGGTTCAAGCACGCGTTGCGCTTCGATATTTGCGAAAATCAGGAATACTGAAGCCGTGAGCGTAATAGACGTTCCGGTAAATTCAGGGAAAGGAGCCGCATTAAAACGCGGATTCCAACATATACTTGATCTGAATGATGCGTCCGTCAGGGCTGTGGTTACCGCAGATGCAGACGGTCAGCATGCGATTGGCGATATTGTAATGGTTGCTCAGTTATCGGCATCGCGAGGAGACGCCATGGTGCTGGGGGTCCGGTCATTTGGTGATAACGTGCCATGGCGAAGTCGTTTTGGAAACGAATTGACTAAACGGGTCTTTCGCCTGTTTACGGGTAAGCGGCTGCAGGATACCCAAACGGGATTGAGGGGTGTTCCAGTACGTTTCCTGAATGATTTAGTGGCGCTTTCTACTAACCGTTATGAGTACGAGTTGGAAGTACTTCTGAACGCAAATAAATGGGGGGCGGAACTTTTGGAAGTTCCGATATCAACAATATATATAGATGATAATGCCTCTTCTCATTTTAACCCCGTTCTGGATTCGATTCGGGTTTACAGTGTATTTGTGCGCTACACGTTATCTTCAGCAGTATCCTTTGCGGTTGATATAGTATTTTTCGTAATATTCCGCACAATATTTAACGACATTATCATTA
The DNA here is from genome assembly GCA_006218035.1 of Gammaproteobacteria bacterium. Taxonomy (GTDB): domain Bacteria; phylum Pseudomonadota; class Gammaproteobacteria; order VBWC01; family VBWC01; genus VBWC01. The sequence continues at coordinate 57,640 of VBWC01000002.1, read as the reverse complement.
GTAGTTATTGCGCACGACTGGTGTCCGGCACCACGAACTTTTTCATTAATAAATACGCAGTGTTTCGTTCCGTAGATAGACGTCACACCTCGAGGGAGATGACGCAATATGTAATATTGGCGATATTTATTGTTTCGCTCTCCGCGTTCCTCGTTGACTATTTTTCAGAAATAGCGCCCAAGCACGTCGTAATGATCAAAGTTGTAGTGGATCTTTCGCTATTTGTACTTAATTTCCTGGTACAACGCGTTGTTGTGTTTGTGTCAGGCAGGGCGGGAACGTCGCCGGCGGGATAAGGATGTATTGTCACCCGAAATGTTATCAGACGTATATGCAAATCGTTATGTATTCAGGGTCGGAAAAACGGGTGTTTAACGAACATGAAGAGTAACTGCGTTTTAAAATCATTGAGAATAACCTGATGACCAAAAGGCACGTAATATTATCGGGTATCACGTTAGGTCTTACACTATTGGCGATCGATGGCTTGATAGGTGTGTACCTGCGGTATTTTTATGTAGTGCCGGATATTCGGGAAGGTTTAAAAGAGAAGATGCAGATAATTGAGCATCCTTACAAGAGCTACATGAACAAACCGGGAGAGAAATTCTACGATGGTATCGCGATGGCAAATGAGTATGGTCATTTAGTGCTACCCCAGGATCAAGGAATTTCCCGGATTAAAAAAAAGAGCGGAGAATACAGGATACTGTTTCTGGGAGGATCGACTACCTTCCAGCCATGGCCGTTCTACACAGTAGAGTTACTTAACAAGCGTTCGACAACGCCGGAAAGACGTGAATACAAGGCTATTAGTGCCAGTGCCGGTGGATATACGTCGCAGGAGAACGTTATCGATTTGGTGATCTCGGGGTTTTCGTATGAACCGGATATGGTTGTTGCCTATTTGCCTATCAACGATATTTTCTGGCTGTCGTTCTATCCCGATTTCAAACGGGATTATAGTCACATGCGGATCCCCTATAGGATAAAAGAAGGTTCCGGTGAAACGAAACCGGTATACGAACCGGTCGGCTACCCTTTTATATTGGAGTTGGTAAATCGGTACAAATACAAGAACGCGCTGAACGGGTACCTGAAGAAGGCGGATCTGTCTTATTTGACCATGAAGCAGCCAATACCTTGGCCAGAACCTCCAACCTATAGAGGATATGATATTGGGTACGCGCAGGCCGTAGATGCATTGATTGATAATATATTTAACATGAAAACCTTGTGCGAGGCTCGTCACATCAAGTTTATTTTGATAACTCAAAAATTATTTCGCTATCCTCATGGATATGAATCGCGAAACCCGTTCGCGGAGTTGATAGATGAGTTGACCTTCGATGCGATTGGCAAAATCCGAAGCTCGAAAAGACTGGAGGGGACGACAATAGTCGAGATGCAGAACAAAATGCCCAATGAATGGGGTAAAGAGTCAATCCGCGTCGCTGAAGAATATTTTCCGGATAGCAAATTCGACTACACCGAACGAATGGGATACGACGACATGCACTTTAACAATGCTGCCCTTCATTTATTCGCAGCGTTGGTTTATCAGAATATCTCCGGAGATATTGAGAATCGACCCACGGTAAACTAGACTGATTCCCAGGTATTTTGGCAAGGATCACTCGTTTTGCGCGCCGCCGAAGCTTCCTGCTCGATATATGTCATTGGGGCGATAACAACTACATGGCTTATGTACCGTGCATCTAGAATTGCTTGATATTCTGCGCTGTCCAAACACTGGGGAGGCGCTAGCGCTTATCGAGCCGCAATACCGGGGCGATCGCGTTTACTCCGGGTGGCTTCGTTCGGAAAAAAGCGGAAACAGGTATCCGATTCGGGAATTTGTGCCGCGTTTCGTGCCGGAAGCGAATTACGCGGATAATTTTGGAATGCAGTGGAACCGGTTTCGCCAGACACAGCTGGACAGTTATTCCGGCCAGACGATATCAGCTGATCGTTTCTGGAAGGCGACCGGGTGGCGCCCGCAGGATATTGCCGGTAAATGGGTGCTGGACGTCGGGTGCGGAGCGGGACGGTTTGCGGAGATAGCCCTGCAAGCGGGCGCAAAAGTCTGCGCATTGGATTACTCCAGTGCTGTTGACGCGTGCTACGCCAATCTGGGGCAGCATCCAAATCTTCATGTAGTACAGGGCGACATATATGCGCTGCCGTTCAGCAGCGGATTTTTCCCGTTCGTATACTCGCTCGGTGTCCTGCAGCACACGCCTGACGTTGCGAAGGCGTTTGCGGCGCTGCCGCCGATGCTTGCGGCAGATGGTCGGATATGCGTGGATTTTTACTGGAAAAGAATCAGGACAATGCTTCATGCAAAATATGTCGTTCGACCAATCACCAGGCGCATGCAACAACAGCAACTGTTTAAGGTGGTTGAGAGTGTGGTGCCGGTACTATTGCCAGTGAGCCGGTTGCTGGGGCGAGTTCCAGTGATCGGTCGCTTTCTCAAGCGTTTAATACCGATAGCAGATTACACGGGTGTATTTCCTCTTAGCGAACAGCAACTGAAAGAGTGGGCGGTACTGGATACTTTCGACATGCTGGCGCCAGCATACGATAACCCTCAATCATCGGAAACGGTGAGAGGTTGGATGGCAGACGCAGGGCTTGTGGGAGTTAAGGTGTTTCACGAAAGTCACCTTGTTGGCACGGGTCGTCGACCCTGATGATACTGGGTATTGACGCGTCCAATCTACGGGCGGGGGGCGGCGTTACTCATCTTGTAGAAGTACTGCGAGCGGCGAAGCCGTCAGACCATGGCTTTTCGAAAGTGATAGTCTGGAGCGGAACCGCAACTCTGAGTCGCATTGAGGATCGTCCGTGGATGATCAAAAGTCGCCAGGCCGTCCTGGACAAGAGCCTGTTACACAGGGTCTTCTGGCAGAAATACCGACTTTCCAGGCTGGCCCGGGAGTCCGGTTGTGATGCACTGTTTGTTCCGGGGGGGTCCTATTCCGGCGATTTCCACCCGATAGTCTCGATGAGCCGGAACATGTTGCCGTTCGAATGGGTCGAGCTGAAACGGTATGGGCTATCGTGGGCAACCATAAGGCTCCTGCTGCTTCGCTGGACTCAGACGCTGACATTTCGGAATGCCGATGGCCTTATTTTCCTGACGAACTACGCGAAACAGCAAGTCATGGGGATTATCAGGGCAACAAAGGCCAGGACAGCCATCATCCCGCATGGCATAGACAACCGGTTCTCGGGACCGCCACGCAAACAATTATCGATCCGGGATTATTCCGTAGACCGACCGTATCGTATCTTGTATGTTTCCATAATCGATTTATACAAACATCAATGGCACGTCGTAGAGGGCGTTGCTCGCCTGAGAAGCGCCGGATATCCCGTGGCGCTCGATCTGGTCGGTCCGGGTACTGCTGTAGCGATGCGTCTGCTGCAATCGGCGATAGAGCGGCATGACCCGAACCAGCAATACGTCCGTTACCGGGGAGAAATACCTCACAATACATTGCATACATTATACGCAAGCGCAGACATGTGTCTGTTTGCGTCGAGCTGCGAGAACCTTCCCAATATATTGCTCGAAGGGATGGCCTCGGGTCTCCCGGTGGTCTGTTCAGATAGGGGGCCGATGAGCGAAGTGCTAGGTGCCGCGGGGGCATATTTTGATCCGGAACAGCCCATCGAAATCGCGGCGGCGATAGAGAAATTGCTTGACGACCCGGACCTTCGCTACCGACTGGCTGGCGAATCGCATGGCCGTGCACAGGATTATTCGTGGGAACGTTGTGCGAATGAAACGCTTGCATTTATAGCCGGCCGTGTGAGTAATAAATTTTGAATATACTCATAGTCACACAGTATTTCTGGCCGGAAAATTTCCGTATCAATGACCTCGCTCAGGGCTTGAAAAATAATGGGCATCAAGTCACGGTGCTAACCGGCATTCCTAACTATCCCGATGGAAAGTTCTATCCAGGCTATGGTTACTTTCGAAACCGGCGGCAAACCTACTGTGGCATTGAGATAATTCGAGCGCCGCTTGTGCCGCGCGGCCGCGCCGGCGCAATCCGGCTGATGCTTAATTACCTGTCGTTTGCCTTGTTGTCGTGTGGGACAGCGTTGTTCAGGCTGCGCGGCAAATTCGATGTAATATTTGTTTTTGAAGTGTCGCCTATTACGGTAGGAATACCGGCAATCTTTATAAAGAAATTGAAGAAAGCCCCCATAGCGTTCTGGGTGCTGGACTTGTGGCCCGATAGCTTGATGGAAGCAGGTCCCGTGAAAAATCGGTCAATAATATCGATGGTGGGTAGACTTGTTCGTTTTATCTATCGGCATTGCGACCTGATACTGGTGCAATCGCGGGGATTCCTGTCACACGTCATGGAGTATGGCGCGGCGCAAGAAAGGGTCAAATATTTTCCCAGCTGGGCAGAGGATGTGTACCAGACGGGAAATGCGGAGCTCGAGGGTATGGATCTGCCCTCTGGATTCCGCGTAATGTTTGCCGGCAATATCGGTGTGGCACAGGATTTCGATACTATATTGGATGTTGCGGATCTGCTAAGAAATAAACACGATATTCACTGGTTGATCGTTGGGGATGGGAGACGGCTGGAATGGGTCAGGGAGCAGGTCGCGATCCGAGAGATGGAGAAAACGGTACACTTGCTGGGCCGTCATCCGGTAGAAAAAATGCCCGCCTTTTATGCGGCTGCTGATGTAATGCTTGTGAGCCTGAAGCGGGCTCCGATATTGGCAATGACAATTCCGGGAAAAGTACAGTCGTATCTTGCCAGCGGGCGGCCCATAGTGGCGATGCTCGATGGCGAGGGGGCGCGTATAGTGTCCGAGTCGGGGGCCGGTATCTCCTGTCCGGCGGAAAATGCCGATGCGCTTGCGCAGGCGATAATAGCCATGTATGAAAAGACGCGGGAAGAACGGGAAGAAATGGGGAGAAAAGGCAAGCAGTATTGTGAAATGTATTTCAGCCGGGAAGTATTATTCAAACAACTAGAGACTTGGATGAAGGAATTGAGCAGTGTCCAGAAACAATAATACTAGCCAGGCAGATAGGGCCGACGTGAAGGATTTCTCTGGCAAGACTATTTTGATTACAGGGGGGACGGGATCATTCGGTCACGCGTTCCTTGACTATCTTTTGGAGAAGGATAGCGGGTTCAGGGAGGTGAGAATATTCAGCCGCGATGAGTTAAAACAGGAACAAATGCGCCTTGATCTCGATAATTCAAAAGTAAAATTTTATATAGGCGACGTGCGAAGTCGAGACAGCCTCGATAAGGCTGTAAAAGGCGTTGACTACATATTCCACGCTGCGGCCCTTAAGCAGGTGCCATCGTGCGAGTTCTTCCCGATGCAGGCGGTAATGACCAATATTGTCGGCAGTTATAATTTGCTGGAGGCTGCTATTGATCATCGGGTATCGAAGATCGTCAGCCTGAGTACTGACAAGGCAGTTTATCCTGTAAATGCGATGGGGATGACAAAGGCGCTAATGGAGAAAGTTGTGCAGGCCGCCGCCAGAAACATTAGCGAGACGGAGACTGTGGTTACGAGCGTTCGTTACGGAAACGTCATGTGTTCGAGGGGTTCGGTGATTCCGCTGTTCATCAAGCAAATCAAGTCCAATCGGCCGATTACGGTGACAGTGCCGGAAATGACCCGTTTTCTATTGCCGCTCCGCGATGCCATAGAATTAGTGGTGTATGCATTTAATAATGCGAGCCAGGGGGACATCTTTATAAAGAAGGCCCCGGCGTGTACCGTCATTGATTTGGCAAATGCGTTAAAAAAAATATTCAATTCGGACAGCCCAATAAAGATTATCGGGATGCGTCACGGCGAAAAAATTTACGAGACGCTGGCGACCTGTGAAGAACTGGCCAAGGCCGAAGATCTGGATAACTATTACCGAGTAAGGATGGATGACAGAGACCTGAACTACAATAAATATTTTACGGAGGGCGATAAGGAGGAAGCGAATCTCGACGACTATACGTCACACAATACCTACCGTTTGAGCGAGCGCGAAATTGAGGAGCTGCTCCGCTCGCTTCCCGACGTTACCCGCGAACTGGTTTGATGTCACTCGACACGACCCGTGAAAGATAGACTGAAAGTTGGTATTACCGGCATAGACGGGATGATAGGCTCGCAGTTGCATGCTGTTTTGCATGCGCGGCCGCAAGTTACCGTGGCTGGTGCAAATCGAGAGACGTTCGCCAGCGAGCCAAAGCTGGATGCCTTTGTGGCGGATTCGGATGTCGTTGTTCATCTGGCGGGAATGAACCGCGGTGACGATGGCGAGGTCGAATCAGTAAACAACGAGCTTGTGGAGAAATTGATTTCCGCGTGCGAACGTTCGGATAAGCGGCCCTATATCATTTTCTCGTCATCGACGCATGTCGACCGCGATACGGCATATGGTCGTTCGAAGCGGGAATGCGGCAGGAGACTTCGACAATGGGCGGACGACAATCGGACCAGTTATACCGGTTTAATATTGCCGCACGTATTCGGCGAAGGCGGGAAACCCTTTTATAACTCGGTCGTATCGACATTTTGCTATCAGTTGGCGGTCGGACAGGCGCCAGAGATATTGCACGACGGCGAGCTGGAGCTGGTGCACGCGCAACAGGTGGCGGACGTGATAACCGGGCTGCTCTTCGACAGAAAAAATGAGGATATCCGCATAACCGGGTTGCGTATAAAAGTAAGCAGCCTATTAAAGAAATTACAAGAGTTCGATGAATTGTACAGAAGTCAGTTGCTGCCTGATGTTAGTAATAAAATAGACCTGTTTTTTTTCAACACCTACCGGTCGTATCTGTTTCCTGACTTTTACCCGGTGAAACTGCGGCAGTTTAACGATGATCGCGGTGGATTGTTTGAGGCTGTCAAGGCAGGCAGTGGCGGGCAGTGTTTTATATCTATTACCAAACCGGGTATTACCAGAGGTAATCACTACCACTACAGGAAGGTGGAACGATTTCTTGTTCTGGGCGGTACCGGGCTGATACGGATAAGACGACTGTTCGATGACAAGGTACACGAATTCGCGGTAGACGGAGCGCATCCACAATTCATCGATATGCCTACCTTGCACACGCATAGTATATGTAATGTCGGGAAAACTGAAATGATAACGCTTTTCTGGTCGAACGAGATATTTGATCCAGCGAGCCCGGATACCATCGCCGAGCTGGTATAAGGAAGAAATGAAAAATCTGAAAATAGTTACCGTCGTGGGCACGCGTCCGGAGCTGATCAGGCTATCGAGAGTAATCGCCTGTCTTGACCGCAATACGAATCATATTCTGGTTCACACAGGTCAGAATTACGATTACGAATTAAATGAAATATTTTTTCAGGACCTTGATATCGAGAAGCCGGATTATTATCTGGAGGCGGTAGCCGGCAGAGTCGCTGAAACAATCGGTAAAATAATCAGCTCGGTCGATTTGGTTCTGGAGAAAGAACAACCCGATGCTTTTCTTGTCCTCGGCGATACAAACAGTTGTTTGGCGGCAATTGCGGCAAAGAAGAGAAAGATTCCGATATTTCACATGGAAGCGGGTAATCGATGTTTCGATCAGCGAGTGCCGGAGGAGTCAAATAGAAAAATTGTCGATCATATAAGCGATATCAATTTGCCTTATAGCGACATCGCAAGGGAATATTTGTTAAGGGAGGGAATACCGCCGGACCGGATAATAAAGACCGGTAGCCCCATGTGCGAGGTGCTCAAACATTATGAGCATGCGATTGAAAAATCGACCGTCATGTCCCGGCATAAGCTCGCGCGCGGCGAATATTTTGTTGTGAGCTTCCACAGGGAGGAGAATGTCGACTCCGATGCAAATCTGAATAGCATGGTAGCGCTGTTAAATTCGTTATCGGAGCTGTACAAAAAGCGAATTATCGTCTCCACGCATCCTCGCACCGATAAGCGACTTAAGCATATAAAGGCCGCATTCAGCCCCTCAGTAGAATTGCTGAAGCCACTCGCATTTACAGATTATATAAATCTGCAAAAGAACGCGTTTGCGGTGCTTTCAGATAGCGGAACTATCACCGAGGAATCGTCGATTCTCGATTTTCCCGCGCTTAATATTAGACAGGCGCATGAACGACCGGAAGGAATGGAGGAAGGGGCGGTGATGATGACTGGCCTGTCTCTGGAAAGGGTGCTGCAGGCGTTGAAGGTATTGGAAAACCGGCGTCGCGGGAGTGAGAGGTCAACCAAAGTAGTCCGCGATTATGATGTATCTAACGTATCGGAAAAAGTACTGTGCGCGATAATGAGCTATACGGATTACGTTAATAGAAGGGTTTGGGGTCGGCCCGGGTAAGGACTCCGCAGTTGACGAGAATCGTTTAGTGAGGATTGAGCGGGATTATGATATGGCTCAAGTGCTGGTGACCGGGGCAAACGGTTTTGTAGGAAACGTGCTTTGTCCCTATCTCGCAAATAGGGGGCATGGTGTCCGCGGCGGCATAAGGAAAACCATGCCGTCAATGCATGCCCATGAGCGAGTGGAATATCTTGAAGTTGGTGCGATGGAGGACGCGGATTGGTCAAATGCAGTTAAAGGTATTGACACAATAGTGCATTTGGCGGCGCGGGTCCATGTAATGAATGATACCGTGGTAGATCCGCTGGTCGAATATCGAAAAAGCAACGTATTGGCTACCAGCCGATTGGTGGATCAAGCTGTAAAGGGCGAAGTTCGACGTTTCATATACATCAGCACGATAAAGGTTAATGGCGAGCGAACTGACAAAAGTCCCTTTACGGAAATAGATAGCGTAGATCCGGTTGATCCTTATGCGATATCGAAATGGGAGGCCGAGCAGGAGCTGATAGAGGCAAGTAAAAGAACGGGTCTGGAAGTCGTTATTATCAGGCCGCCATTGGTGTACGGACCATTTGTAAAGGGTAATCTGTTAACGCTGATTCGTTTGATCGAAAGTGGTGTCCCGTTGCCGTTAGGGATGATCGACAATCGACGCAGTCTGTTGGGGGTAGAAAATCTCTCTGATCTGATTGGCGCGTGCATCGGGAATCCAAATGCCAACGGAGAGGTTTTCCTTGCGTCGGATGGAGAGGATATATCAACGCCGGAGCTGATTAGAGTGATCGCAGATGCGCTGGATCGCAAGGCAAGACTTTTCCCGGTTCCGCCCCGTTTGTTAACAATCGCGGCGGGTTTGTTCGGGAAAGGTGACCTAATACGCCGCCTTGCGGACTCCTTGCAGGTCGATTCCAGCAAGGCCCGACGCTTGTTGGGCTGGACGCCTCCTCGTAATCTCGTTGACGGAGTAAAAATAATGGCTCGGTCTTATCAGGAACGCCGCTCGCAGCGGTAATCCGTTAAAGAGATTTATTTGGATAATAATAATGGGCTCAGACGGACGCAAGAGGCGGGTTCAATGTGGTGATGTTAGAAGAGTATAAAATTTATGTAGCACCCGGAGCATTGGCCTTGCTCGCGTTTACGATATCGATGTTGTTAACGCGTATTTTCTCCCTCCCAGGCTTTAGATACCAAATATTGGACGTCCCGAACGCGCGTTCCCTACATGCGTTCCCCGTTTCGCGAATTGGCGGGATAGCCATTTGTATGGCAATTATCGTGGTAGTTCCAATTTCAGTTTACTTGTTCGAGGAAGAGGCACACATGATATCGATCGCTCTCGGCGCGGCGATTATCGCGCTAGTTTCTTTTTTGGATGATCGATTTACGCTTAGTGTCATGGTGCGTTTCGTGGTGCATGGTTGTGCGGCTGCATTATTGATAGTAGAGGGATTCAGGATAATATCCATCGAGCTGCCCGGGTGGTATTGGCAGTGGCCGTTTCTCGTTAGCGTGGGATTTACGGTTTTGTATGTGATATGGATGGTCAATCTCTATAATTTTATGGATGGAATGGATGGGTTTTCGGGTGGAATGGCAGTTATCGGATTTGGTACCTATGCATTGCTGGGATGGCAAGGCGGCGCGTTACAATTTGCGACTCTCAATCTGATTGTTGCCGGGTCGGTACTTGGCTTTCTGTTATTCAATTTTCCGCCCGCTAAGATATTTATGGGTGATGTCGGGGCGTCGACAATGGGTTTTGTTGTCGCATCGTTTTCCCTCTGGGCGCACAGAGACGGCATATTTCCCATCTGGATAGCAGTACTGGTGTTTTCCCCCTTTATAGTCGACGCGACAATAACGCTATTAAAACGATTGTGGCGAGGTGAAAGAATATGGGAGGCGCATAAGTCGCACTATTATCAGCGCCTGGTTCAGGCCGGGTGGGGGCATCGAAAAACGGTGTTGTGGGAGTATCTCATAATGACGTTATGCGGCGTGTCCGCGATTGCGATATTGAATGAAAATTATCTAAATCAATGGCTGCTATTGCTCACATGGGGGCTTGCATATGCGGTAATTATTACAATGATCGGCAAGATGCCTGGATACGACACAAGAGGCGTGGTCGGCAGCGGAGTTAACAAGATCAAAGAAACCAGGCGGAACAGGAAAACCCCGCCTTGCGACTGAATGTCGGAATAGCTGTGGCGCAGGAGATCTTTCAGCAGAACGCCTGTAGAAAGCATGGAAGCCACGGTTTTCTAAGTAAAAGTAGCGTACCCCTGTACAAACGGAGTATCATTCTTCACTTAGGCACCCTGGGGCGCGATTAGTCCAGAGGCGGGATTTATTGCGTTGGACATCGGTCCGCGAGGGAGCAAGAACCGCTGCGAAGAGACTGCTATTAGTAGAAAATCGGTTGACGGAATAACAACAATGATCGTATTTAATCGCCGATTCGCAATTATTTCACATGATTTGATTATGGTCGGGTTGGCGTTTCTGCTGGCCCTCTTGTCTCGCCACAATTTTTCTATCCTGTCCGCCTGGGATGGTATTGGCCCGATGCTGTTGTTGGTCGCGACGATCCAAGGGTTGATCCTATGGTGGACGCGCTTGTACAGAGGAGTTTGGCGGTTCGCGAGCATACCGGATTTATGGAATATCATACGCGCAGCGGCGATCGGGGCATTGGCCGTTAGTTTGGCGTTGTTTCTCTTCAACAGGCTTGAAGGCGTTCCACGTGCAAGCCTGGTGTTGTATCCGATATATCTTATTTTCCTGCTGGGTGCTCCGCGCCTCATTTACAGGGTATGGCAGGATCACGGTCTTAATTTGAGCAGGGTCACAGGTTGCGACCGGGTATTGATTCTCGGAGCCGGCAGGGCCGGCGAGATGCTTGCACGGGAAATGCGCCGGGATGCCGAATGCGACGTGGTCGGATTCCTGGACGATGATAAGAAACTGCATGGCGCTAAAGTCCATGGTATCCCTGTTCTTGCCGCAATCGATCAACTATCCAAAGTCCGGGAAAATTTAGGAATCGATATTATTGTTATTGCGCTGCCGTCGGCGACAAATGCCCAGATGCAGCGCGTAGTAGAGTTATGCGAAAAAACTGGTATTCCTTTTCGTACCCTGCCCAAGCTTCAGGACTTGGTATCCGGAGGTCCGGTGGTCAAGGCGCTGCGCGAGGTCGCGATTGAGGATCTTCTGGGCAGGGAGCCGGTGACGCTGGACTGGAACCGGATCAGTCGTGGTCTAGCGGGCAAGATTGTGCTCGTAAGCGGTGGTGGCGGCTCGATCGGGTCGGAGTTGTGCCGGCAGATCGCGAAACTTGCGCCGCAGGCGCTGATCGTACTGGAACAGAGCGAATATGCCCTTTATGCAATTGAAGCCGAACTCAGGGGGCGGTACCGTGGCATGACGTTGCACGCGCGGCTGGGCGATATATGCGATCCTGCGACCGTAGAGCGCATTTTCCGCGAGTTCGGCCCGTCAATGGTTTTCCACGCGGCCGCTTACAAGCATGTTCCGATGCTCGAGGAACAGGCGCGGGAGGCGGTACGTAATAATATTCTCGGTACCAGGGTGCTCGCGCTCGCTGCGGACAAGTTTGGTTGCAGCACGTTTGTCATGGTGTCAACCGACAAGGCGGTTAATCCGGCGAACGTAATGGGCGCCACCAAGCGGGTTGCGGAAATCTTTTGTCAGACCTTGAGCAGGCGTTCGGAAACGCGATTTATCACTGTCCGTTTCGGTAACGTGCTGGGTTCGACGGGCAGTGTCGTCCCGCTGTTTCAGAAACAAATCGAAGCCGGTGGCCCGGTAACGGTTACGCATCCGGAAGTAACACGCTACTTTATGACGATAGCCGAAGCGTCGCAGCTGATTCTGCAGGCGAGCGTCATGGGCAAGGGCGGCGAAATCTTCGTGTTGAACATGGGTGAGTCCGTCAAGATCCGCTATCTCGCAGAGCAGATGATCCGCCTGTCGGGCAAGGTTCCCGGGGAGGACATTGCTATTGTCTATACCGGGCTACGCCCCGGCGAGAAATTATATGAGGAGCTTTTCTATGCGCAGGAAAGTTTTTCGGCGACGTCGCACGAAAAAATTCTTCTTGCACATTCGCGGGAGACGGACTGGAAATTGCTGAACGAAGCGCTCGCCAAGGTGGAGAAGGCGTGCCGTGTATTCAACGAGGAAGCGGTAAGAACGCTGTTAAAGGAGATGGTGCCAGAAATGGGTCAGACCGGGATGCGGGAAGCGGATAATGTAATCCCGCTGCAAAGGCCGCAGGGGATGGTGCAGGCATGACACGGAAACTCAAGAAAGCGGTTTTTCCGGTAGCCGGTATGGGTACGCGGTTTCTGCCGGCAACCAAGGCCAATCCGAAGGAAATGTTGCCGATCGTGGACAAGCCGTTGATTCAGTACGCCGCCGAGGAAGCGATTGCCGCGGGTATTACCGAGCTGATTTTTGTCACCAGCAGCAGCAAGCGTGCTATCGAGGATCATTTCGACAAGAACTACGAAATGGAAGCGGAGCTGGAAAAGCGCGGCAAGTACGATCTGCTCGAAATCCTGCGCGGCGTCGTGCCAAAAGGTGTTTCGTGTGTTTACGTGCGACAGCCGGAGGCGCTCGGTCTTGGACACGCGGTCGGGTGTGCCCGCGATGTGGTCGGGGAGGATCCGTTCGCGGTGATCCTTGCCGACGATCTGATCGACGGCGGCGGCCGCAGTTGCCTGCGGCAAATGGTCGAGATTTACGATCAGCGCGGATGCAGTGTGCTAGGCGTCGAACAAGTGTCGCCGGACGAGACCGATAAATATGGCATTGTGAAAGCACGCGAGATCAGCGAGCGTCTTTATGAGATGGATAGTATCGTTGAGAAACCACGGCCGAGCGATGCCCCGTCCGATCTTGGTGTGGTGGGGCGTTATATCCTGACGCCAAGGATATTTCAGATGCTGGAACACACCAGGCGCGGAGCCGGTGGCGAGATCCAGCTGACCGATGCCATCGCGCGTTTGTTAGCGGAAGAAAAGGTCTATGCCTACCGGTTCCACGGCAAGCGTTACGACTGCGGCGACAAACTGGGTTATCTCAAGGCTACCGTCGAGTATGCGCTGCAGCATCCGGTGTTAAAGGACGGGTTTCGTCGTTATCTCGGCAGCTTGCTCCCTATCACAGACACCGCGGCAGCGGTGCCCGCACCGGACAAGTCTCGAGCCTCTGGTTGATATCGCCGCCGCAAGTCGCGCATCGACGGCGGGAAATCGCGGCATGGTCAGGTATTAAAGCCGCATCCGCTGCGGTAGAATGCCGTTTTGATCGTCGTTGCGGCGGTCAGGCGCCATTAACGTGAACAGTACCAGAAAGCCGTGCGATTGAACTCCCAGAACACAATATCGTTGAGCGGCGAGTTTCCGACGCTGGAAAGCTTTGTCGGTAATACGCCGCTGGTCAGGTTGCAGCGCCTGCCCGGTCAGACGTCTAACATCATCATGGCGAAGCTGGAAGGCAATAACCCGGCCGGCTCGGTCAAGGACCGACCGGCGCTCAGCATGATCCGGCACGCCGAGGCACGCGGTGACATTACCCCCGGCGATACCTTGATTGAGCCGACCAGCGGGAATACCGGCATCGCGCTGGCTATGGCTGCGGCGGTAAAGGGTTACCGGATGATTCTCGTGATGCCGGAACATATGAGCATCGAGCGGCGCGCGGTGATGAAGGCATTCGGCGCCGAAATAATCCTGACGCCGAAAGAAGGCAGCATGGAGGCCGCGATCGACCTTGCCAGGGCGATGGCGGCGGAGGGCAAGGGCAAGGTGCTGGACCAGTTCTCGAATCAGGACAATCCGCGGGCGCACTACGAGAGCACCGGACCCGAGATATGGCGCGACACCCGCGGCAAGATCACCCACTTCGTCAGTTCGATGGGCACCACCGGAACGATCATGGGGGTGTCCCGCTATCTGAAAGAGAAAAATTCCGCGATTCAGATTGTCGGTGTGCAACCGATCGAGGGGGCCTGCATCCCCGGTATCCGCCGTTGGCCGAAGGCCTATCTGCCGCGTATATATGACGCGTCGCATGTCGACCGGATCATCGACGTCAGTGAGGACGAGGCAGTGGAGACGACGCGGGCGCTCGCTGCAAAAGAGGGTATATTCGCCGGCATCTCATCGGGCGGCGCGATCAGTGCTGCACTGCGCCTGTCACGCGAGGTCGAGCACGCGGTCATCGTCACGATAGTCTGCGATCGCGGCGATCGCTATCTGTCCACCGGTGTTTTTCCGGCATAGCGTCGGGCCCGGCATCTCGACGCCGGGTTCGTGTCAAACGTTACGGTGCAGGGTATGAATGTTCTGGTGTTTGATATTGAAACCGTGCCGGACGTGGCGACAGGCCGTCGCCTGTACGATCTCGACGGGCTCAGCGACGCCGATGTCGCCAACGTCATGTACCACCGGCGGCGTCAGGAAACCGGTGAGTCCGAGTTTCTTAAACCCCATTTGCATCGTATCGTGGCCATCTCGGCGGTGTTACGGTCGCGCGACGCGTTCAAGGTCTGGTCGCTGGGCGAGCCCGAGTCCGACGAGCGGGAGCTGATACAACGCTTTTTCGATGGTATCGACCGGTTTTTGCCAACGCTGGTGTCATGGAACGGCGCGTCTTTCGACCTGCCGGTCATGCACTATCGCGCGCTGTTGCATGGCGTGGCCGGGCGGCGCTACTGGGATACCGGCGATGACGATAAGGATTTCCGCTGGAACAACTACCTCAATCGGTATCATGCGCGTCACACCGATTTAATGGACGTGCTGGCTGGCTATCAGGGGCGGGCCAGTGCGCCACTGAACGAAATCGCTATCTTGCTGGGGTTTCCCGGCAAGATCGGTATTGGCGGCGCGCATGTCTGGGACAGCTATCAGCAAGGAAAGATTAACGACATACGCAGTTATTGCGAAGTCGACGTATTGAATACCTACCTGATCTACCTTCGCTATCAATTGATCCGTGATCAGTTGACAGCCGATCAGTATCAAAAGGAATGTGGCGTGGTTCGGGAAGAACTGGAAAAGTTGGCTCAACCCCATTTTACGGAGTTTTTACGGGCATGGGATCACGGCAGACTGGGCTAGATCACCTCCGGATGCCGGTGACCGCCGCGCGCAGCCGCAAACGACCCCTGCCGGAACCGGTTGTTACCGAGGTGCGGTCGCTTGCCCATGACGGCCGGGGCGTCGCTCAGGTCGATGGCAAGACACTGTTCATCGATGGTGCGCTGCCCGGTGAGCAGGTGTTGGTTGAGTATCGTGCGCGCAGTCGGCGTTACGATGAAGGACGGGTAGTGGAGATCGTCCGCGCCTCCGTGGATCGCGTTGTGCCCGGGTGCGAATATTTTGAGCGGTGTGGCGGTTGCAGTCTGCAGCACCTGAGTAGCCAGGGACAGGTCGCGCACAAACAGCAGACCTTGCTCGATAACCTCGACCGCATCGGTCACGTAATTCCCGATCAAGTGCTGGCGCCGATAACCGGGCCTGCCTGGGGCTATCGGCGCAAGGCGCGACTCGGCGTGCGCTTCGTCCGTAAAAAAAACGCGCTGCTTGTTGGTTTCCGGGAAAAGCGCAATTCCTTCATTACCGAGATCGAGCGGTGCCCGGTGCTCGATCCGCGTATCGGCGAGCGTATCGTTGAGTTGCGGGAACTGGTTGCGTCCCTCAAGGCTTACGATCAAGTCGCGCAACTGGAAGTGGCCGTGGCCGACAACGCCGCGGCGATCGTGGTGCGCCACCTGGTCGCACTTGACGCGGCGGACACCGCCAAACTCGTCGAGTTCGGCAAGCAACATCAGTTTCATATCTACCTGCAATCCGGCGGCGTTGACACCATCAAACCACTATGGCCGGAGGATTCGTCGCTGGTCTACCGGCTGGAGGAGTACGGGTTGGCGATGCGCTTCGAGCCGAGCGATTTCACGCAGGTCAATGCCGACATCAATCACCGTATGATTGCGCGAGCGGTCGAACTGCTTGCGCCCGGGGCTCATGAGCATGTGCTCGATCTGTTTTGCGGCATAGGAAATTTTTCGTTGCCGTTGGCGCGGACCACCGGGCGGGTAACCGGCGTCGAGGGCGACGCGCGTCTGGTGCAGAAAGCGCGCGACAATGCCCGCGAGAACGAAATTACCAACGCAGGCTTCCTGACGGAGAACCTGGCGGTCGACGGCGTCATGAAACGCTTTCAGGGGCTGTCGCCCGACAAGGTGCTGCTCGATCCGCCGCGCTCGGGGGCCTGGGAGGTCGTGTCAGGTATGTCAGCGATCAGCCCCTCGCGTATCGTCTATGTGTCGTGTGACACCGCGACGCTGGCGCGCGATGCCGGCGAGCTGGTAGCGAATCAGGGTTACCGGTTGATCAGCGCCGGCGTCATGGACATGTTTCCGCATACGTCGCACGTGGAATCGATGGCCTTGTTTGAGCGGCGGTAACCGATGGCAACCGAAATCGAGCGCAAGTTTCTGGTGGTCAGCGATGCCTGGAAGCAGCGCGCCGGTGACGGCATTGCAATGCGGCAAGGGTATTTACTTGGCAGCGAGAAGAGTTCGGTACGGGTGCGCGTCGCCGGCGATGAGGCCTCGCTGAATATCAAGAGCGCGACGCTCGGTGTCACTCGCGCCGAGTTTGATTACAACATACCCGTCGAGGACGCCAACGAATTGCTGGCGACCTTGTGCGACCGGCCGCTGGTCGAGAAGGTTCGTTACCATGTTACGCACGGCGAACACGTCTGGGATGTGGATGTTTTTTCCGGGGAGAACGCCGGCCTGATCGTCGCGGAAATCGAACTGACCGAGCAGAACGAGGCCTTTCAGAAACCGGCCTGGGCCGGAGATGAAGTATCCGATGACCCGCGTTACTATAACGTGTGTCTGGTCAGGCATCCGTACCGGAGCTGGGGCGGGAAACGTTGATAGGCGGTGTCGTTGTCATGACCACGAAAGAAAACCATGCCGAATGAAGCGGGTGACGACGACCTCATTGTTGGATGTCTTATTGTGCCGGCCGCCCCGTGAAAATTCTCGCCATCGCGTTGCTGCTGTCGCTCGTCGCTGGATGCGCCCCCCCGCCTGACGGGATCGTGAATTTCGGGCTGGCCGCCCGGCCGGTCACGCTCGATCCCCGCTTTGCTACTGACGCCGTATCGGCCCGCCTTAACCGGCTTATCTACCGTCATCTGGTGGACTTTGACGACGTCTATCAGCCGATTCCGGCACTGGCCAGTTGGGAAAAACTCGCCGATCGCCACTATCGCTTCCACTTGCAGGAACATGGCAGGGATTTTCACAATGGCGCGCACCTTACCGCGGCGGATGTCAAGGCAACCTACGATTACGTGCTGGATGAGCACAACGCATCGCCACATCGCGGCACGCTGGGCACGGTCGAGCGTGTCGCGGTGGTGGATGATGACACGGTGGATTTTTTTCTCAGCGAGCCCGATCTGATTTTTCCGGGGCAGCTGGTGATCGGTATCGTGCCGGCGAACCTGATCGTCGCTGGCCACGCGTTCAACAAACAGCCGGTGGGTAGCGGTCCGTTCAGATTTGTGGACTGGCCGGAGGAGGGGCGCCTGACGCTGCAGCGCGTGCGTGACGGGCAGGCGTTTCGTTTTCTCTATGTGCCAGATCCGACGGTACGCGTACTCAAACTGCTGCGCGGTGAGCTCGATGTTATTCAGAACGACCTGCCGCCAGAGTTGGTCCGGTACCTGGCGCAACAGGACGATGTGACCGTTGTGCGTGGCAACGGTGCCAGCTTCAGCTATCTGGGTTTTAACCTGCAGGATCCGGATGTCGGTCGTCTCGAGGTGCGTCAGGCGATCGCCCATGCGCTGGATCGGCAGGCAATCATCACCTATGTGCTGGGCGATGCCGCCCGGCCTGCCAGCGCGTTACTGGTGCCGGATCATTGGGCGGGCCATCCCGGACTGCTAGGTTATGCCTATGACCCGGCGTTATCGCGAAGACTGCTGCATGATGCCGGGTATGGTAACGAGCGGCCGCTGGCGCTGACGTACAAAACGTCCAGTGACCCGTTTCGTATCCGTCTGGCGACGATTATCCAGAGCCAGCTCGCCGATGCCGGTATCCGGGTGGCGTTGCGCAGCTACGATTGGGGGACGTTTTACGGTGACATCAAGTCAGGCCGGTTCCAGATGTACAGTCTGAGCTGGGTCGGCATCAAGACACCGGATATCTTTCGCTATGTATTTCATTCACAGTCGGTGCCGCCTGGTGGTGCCAACCGGGGGCATCTGGCGGACGCAGGCGTGGACGGCTTGATCGAAGCGGCTGAAACCGCCGCCGATACGGCGAGTCAGGCGGCGGACTACCGCAAACTCCAGGAACTCTTGTACCAGCGGCTGCCCTATGTTCCATTATGGTATGAGGATCATATCGTCGTGACGCGCCGTCAGGTGACCGGTTACCGCCTCGCGGCGGATGGTAACTATGACGGCCTGGAAAGGGTGAAACTGACGCGATGACCCGTCGGAGCGACCCGTATATCGACATCGAACTGGCGAGCCAACGCCTGCAATTGCTCGATAACGCAAAGGTGGTGTTTACCGCGGCGGTGTCGACTGCACGCAACGGTGCCGGCGAACGTAATGGCAGCGAGTGCACGCCGCGCGGCTGGCACGTTATCCGCGCGCGCATCGGTGCCGGAAGCCCGGTTGACACGGTGTTTGCCGGGCGACGCCCGACCGGCGAGATTTACACTGCGGAACTCGGTGCGCGCTTTCCCGGACGCGACTGGATACTGACCCGGATACTGTGGTTGAGCGGGCTGGAGCCCGGCAGAAACCGCCTTGGCGATGTCGATACGATGCGGCGTTATATTTATATTCACGGCAGCCCGGATGCCACGCGGATGGGCGTGCCCGCGTCGCATGGCTGTGTGCGGATGCACAACGCGGACGTCATCGCGCTGTTTGATCGGGTCAAGGCCGGAACGCGTGTGCTGATCAGGCCGTGACGGACTCGTCCCGGTTGCCAGGCGCCAGATAACCGAAGAATAGCGATTATTATGTTAAATATAGTGATATCCCGATTGATCAGTGCGCTGCTGGTGATGCTGGGTGTGTCCTGTCTCGTCTTCTTTTTAATCCATCTGGTGCCGGGCGACCCGATCGAGGTCATGCTCGGGGAATCGGCGCAACTGGCCGATCGCGAAGCGTTGCGGCATGCCCTGGGGCTTGATCTGCCGCTGCTGACGCAGCTGGTGAATTTTTTCGACGGGCTGCTGCGTCTTGATCTGGGGATTTCGCTGCATTCCCGTCAACCGGTGGTCGACATTCTGCTGGAACGCATTCCGGCGACTGCCGAGCTGGCGGTGGCGGCGCTCGCCGTCGCCGTCGCCGTCGCGTTTCCGCTCGGGATACTCGCGGCGATGCGCAAGGACACGCTGTGGGATTCCACGTCAATGGGGGTATCGCTGCTGGGCGTTTCGATACCGAATTTCTGGCTCGGCCCGATGTTGATCCTGCTGTTCTCGCTGTGGCTCGGCTGGTTGCCGGTGAGCGGGCGGGAAGGGCTGGCGTCACTGGTGCTGCCCGCACTAACGCTCGGGACGGCAATGGCGGCGATACTGGCCCGCATGATACGCGCGACACTGCTGGAGGTGCTCGGTGAGGACTTTATTCGTACCGCACGGGCGAAGGGGCTGGACGAACGACGGGTGATTGGCGTACACGCATTGCGTAACGCGTTGTTGCCCATTATCACGCTGCTGGGATTGCAGCTGGGCGTGTTGCTGGCCGGGGCCGTGGTGACGGAAATCGTGTTCAGCTGGCCCGGGGTCGGGCAGGTGACGATCGATGCGATACAGCGGCGCGATTATCCATTGGTGCAGGCCGCCGTGTTGCTGATCAGTTTCACCTATGTCCTCGTCAATACCATGACCGACCTGGTGTATGCGTGGGTGGATCCGCGCATACGTTTGCAGGAGGGCGGATAATGCGTTTCTGGCTACCGGCGGCGATAATGCTGATCTGGTTTGTCATGGCGATCGCCGGACCGTTCTTTGCCTTGCAGCCGGATTATATTCAGCTCGACAAGATCATCGCCCCGCCGGGCGACGGGTCCTGGTTCGGCTATGACGATCTGGGCAGACCGTTGGGGGACCGTGTGGTGGCCGGTGCGCAAACGTCGTTCTTTGTGGCCCTCTGGGTGGTGTCCGTCTCGTTGCTGTTCGGTACCGTGATCGGTGCGGCAAGCGGTTATCTGGGCGGCTGGTGTGACCACGTGACGGTCAGAGTCATCGATATCTTTCTCGCGTTTCCCGGAATTCTGCTGGCGATTGCGATGGCCGGCCTGATGGGGCCCGGCATCGATAACGTCGTCATCGCATTGAGCACGGTCGGCTGGGTGGGCTTTGCCCGGCTGGCGCGCGCGCAGGTGCTGTCGATCAAGCACCGCGAACATGTCCAGGCCGCCGTGGCGCTGGGTACCGGCCAGGCGCGGATCATCCTCCGACATCTGATACCGCTGATCCTGGCGCCGCTGATCGTCGAGGCGAGCTTCGCGGTCGCCGGTGTTATTATCGGCGAGGCCGGGCTGTCGTTTCTTGGTCTGGGCATCCAGCCACCGGATGCCTCTTGGGGCAGTATGATTCGCGACGGTACCCGCTACATGCTGGTAGCGCCTCATATCGTGCTGGTACCCGGGGTGGCGCTGATGCTGGTTGTGCTGTCGGTCAATCTGCTCGGTGATCGACTGCGTGACCGGCTGGACGTACGGGCTGCCGCGCGTGACAGGCAAGTTTGAATAGCTGTGTTGTCGGGAGGATAACGAAACACGATGTCGCTGGGACCGCTGATGGTCGGCCTGTCGGGCTGCGAATTGACACCGGTTGAACAAGAATATCTGCGCCATCCGCTGATCGGCGGTGTCATCCTGTTCAGTCACAATATCGAGTCACCGGAGCAGGTCACCGCGCTGGTTCGCAGCGTTCATGCGCTGCGCGAGCCGCATTTGCTGGTGGCGGTTGATCAGGAAGGCGGCCGGGTGCAGCGGCTGCGCAAGGGTTTCACCTTGTTGCCGGCCGTGCGCGAGCTGGGTCACATCCACGATCAGGATCCCCGGCGAGCGAAGGCACTGGCCGAAACCACGGGCTGGCTGATGGCGACAGAGCTCCGATCCGTCGGTGTCGATATCAGTTTCGCGCCAGTGCTCGATCTGGATACCGGCCGCAGCCGGGTCATCGGGGACCGCGCATTCCACCGCGATCCGCAGATTGTCGCGGAGCTTGCCCACGCGTACATGAACGGTATGACGGCGGCCGGCATGTCGGCGACCGGCAAGCACTTTCCCGGGCACGGTTTTGTCGCGGCGGACACCCATACCGCTGTCGCCACGGACGAACGCAGTTACGCGGACCTCGAATTCGAGGATCTGCTGCCCTTCGAGCGCATGATTCATTACGGATTGCCGGCGCTCATGATTGCCCATGTGGTCTACTCGAATATCGACCCGCATCCTGCGGGATTCTCGCCCTTCTGGCTGCGAACCGTGCTGCGCGACCGCATCGGTTTTCAGGGGGCGATTTTTTCTGATGACCTGACAATGACAGGCGCCAGTGTCATCGGTAACGTCGTCGATCGTGCGCAGGCGGCACTGGATGCCGGCTGTGACATGGTGTTGGTGTGCCACCAGATCGAGCTGCTTCCGGGCATGCTGGACGATCTGCGCCACACCAGCGATCCGGTCGCAGCGATTCGCCTGGCAAGGATGCACGGACGCCACTCGATCGACCGCGGCCAGCTAGGCAAAGACCCGCGATGGCTGCAGGCATCACGCGCGGTGTTGGCTTACGCGCCGCCGGAAACCCTCGCATTAATTTGAAACAAACCGATGGAGAATGATAGAAACTCATGACGGTATCAGGCCGCATTGCCAGTATTGTGTTCGCATTGTTATGTATTCCGCCGGTAGCGGCATTCGACGCGTTCCAGCCGCTGCCGAGGCAGCCGCCATATCCGGCGGATAACCTGCCGGCCAAAGCCAAGATAGCGCTGGGTAAACAGTTGTTCTTCGATCGCCGATTGTCGGATGACCGCTCGGTGTCGTGTAATTCCTGCCACGATCTGATGTCGGGCGGCGACGACGGCAGGCAGGTGTCGGTAGGAGTGCATGGACGCCACGGCCAGCGCTCGACACCGACGCTGTGGAACGCCGCCTTTTACGGCGCGCTGTATCAGGACGGCCGTTCGCCCAGCCTCGAGGATCAGGTGCAGACGCATGTGCTGGATGCGGACATCATGGGGCTGAAGGACGCCGCGATGCTGGAGCAACGCATCGCCGCAATCGACGGCTACCGGCAGCAGTTCGATCAGGTGTTCGGCGGCGCCAATGCCGTTACATCGCAAAACATCGCGCGAGCAATCGCCGACTTCGAGCGTACGCTCATCACGCCCGACAGCGCCTTCGACCGCTATCTCCGTGGCAAAAAGCGCGCGTTGACCGAGCAGCAGCAACGCGGCTTTGCCACCTTCATCGAAACCGGCTGCGCGGCCTGCCATTTCTGGGTAAATCTGGCCGGTCCGCAGCCCGGTTTGCAGCTTGAAATGGGCGAGGGGTTCTGGGAGTTGTTTCCGAACTATCTCGGTAGTCGCTATGACCAGCAGTACCGTTTGCTGGACGATGCGGGGCGCTTCCATGTCACCGGTGTCGAAGGCCACCGGTACATGTGGCGGGTACCGACGTTGCGGAATATTGCGGTTACCGCGCCGTATTTCCATAACGGCTCGGTGGCGACGCTGGATGAAGCCGTGCGCGTCATGGCCAAAACACAGCTGAACAAGGAAGTCGCCGCCGCCGACGTGAAAGACATAGTCGCCTTCCTGCAAAGTCTCGGTGGCCGGTTTCCGCGGATCGCGCCGCCCGGGTTACCGTCTGAAGCGGCGGTCGAGTAGCGGGTTGGAGCAGATGGTTCAGTGTCGGAAACGGGTACGTATCGGGTCATTATGCGGCGGAGTTTCGTGTATCCGTCATGGTGAAGCGCGGTAAAACCGTTTATAATTAGCCGCTAAAAATCGGGTAGCACCGTTGTTGCTGTATTTAGATTAAAGGTGGACAGCGAGTAGATAATGCTGCCGATCGGCGAAAGGAGTCCCGATATAACTCGCTGTTTTAGAGGCTAAAACGATTTACAGCTCCCTAAGGTAATTGAAAAATTTGCCGATAATACAAGGGGAAACTGTAAACTTTACCAACCTGCAGTAGCCGACCGACTATTACTGCCTGCCGAAAACCGGATCTTTCGGTCGAATCTCGAAACGGTTCATGTTTGCCAGACACTGACAGGGATTTTCGGCACGTCGGCCAGAAAAACCCGGATTACTGCCTGTGAACGATGACGTAATCGGTAAATTTGAGCACCGTCCAGCCGCCGTGATGCTGCAACGTGAGTGGCTGCGTTTTCGTATCGATCTGCGTTCTATCTTCCTTGGGCTGGTAGTTTTTACCGCGATGCCGTCGTTGTTGTTCGCGGACGGAGCATCCAGTTTCAATCAAACCAACTGGGGTGGCGGAAATACCGACTCGCCGGCCCTGGCGCCGGCGAACAGCACCGGCTGGAACAAATGGAAGCTTAAGGACAATCTTCTCTCGGCGGTCAACGGGGGTGCCGATCTGCTCGCCGTCGGACCGATCATTTCCATCCTGCATACGTTGGATAGCGATTTCGCTTTCGCGCAGGATTTCGTCACTCGTACCAGTGATGCCGATTTCACGACGACTGTTAGCGGGGTGACGCCGGTATTGACGAACGTCGTTGTTTCCGGTGGTAGTATCCGGCTGGCGTCCGGACAAGTCAGCGGTACGTATACGTCGACGCTGATTGATACCTACCTGCCGGATGCGCATTACGGCCTGAAAAACGTGCTGTTCTCCGCCACGGTGCCGTCGGGCACGACGATCAGTGCGGACGGCGATCCCGGACAGTTCACCGCCACAATATACCTGCGGGCCGGCAACACCACGCCCCCCGACGGCACATGGACGGCGTGGCAGGAGCTCGCCAACGGATTTACGATAGGTTCGTTCCTTGAGCGACGGTACGTGCAGTACGAGGCACGGTTTGCGACCAACAATGCGGCCGTATCGCCGACGCTGGATGATGTCACCGTCGGCTACGTCAATTTTCCCAGCGGTACCGGTGTTGAAGTCACCGGTGGCAGCGTCGGGCTCAAGGCCGGATTTTCCAGCGGTACCTATCTTTCCAAAATTCTGGATTTAACCAAGGCGCGGGAATTGACCACGCTGGATTTCGACCGCACAACGCCGTCGAGCAGCAACGTACATATATTTGTCCGCGCCGGCAGCCAGCCCAGCCCGACGGCATCGCCGGGTAGCTGGACGGCGTGGACGCAAATATTCGCGGCGAGCCCGGCAAGTCTCGCGAGCCTCGGGGTGAAAAGATATTTTCAATACAAGACGGAAATAGTCGCCCCGTTGGGCGGGGCGCCAACGCTGAATAGCCTGCAAGTTAACTACCGGGATGATCCGGACAACACCGAGCGACCGTTGCAGTCGTCGCGGTTCGACACGAACAACGCGGCCAGCCATATCGACGCGGTGTATTGGACCGAAGATTCATCTTTACCCGCTGGCGCAAACGTCAAGATGCGGCTCGCGACGGCGACCACGCCCGGTGGTATCGATGATAGTTCGTTTGTCGGACCAGGATTTGATTCGGCAAAATTCTGGGATTCCGCGAATACACATGGCGGCGGATGTTTTAAACGGGGGATCTGGGTGGCCTGTACCTCGATGCCGACTCAACTACAGCAGGGTGGCGACGATCAAACGCTGGCCTACAAGGTGACGCTGGCACCCAACAGCGGTAATAGCCCGATCGTTTCCGATGTGATCGTGCGGCATGGGACCGGGAATCCGCATGCGGTTACGGTGATTCCCACCTCCGGTATCGTATTGTCCGAAGCCGACACCGTTACAACGGTCAATGTCGGGGCGGTGCTGCATACGCAGCCGACGAGTCCCGTTATTATCAACTTCACCTCAAGTGATCCCGCCGAGGTGAAAGTCAATGGTGGCACCACGGCGCAATTGACGTTTACTAATGCGAACTGGAATACGCCGCAGGACATCGCGCTGACAGCCGTGGACGATAGCGTCGCCGACGGAAACAAGGTTGTTACGATCGTTACCGCGATAGACGCCGGCAGCGATGCAAATTACATCGGAGTCGATGTCGCGGATATTACTGTGACGAATAACGACGATGACAAGTATATCGCGACAATCATCGCGACCGACGAGAACGCCGCCGAACTTGGTCGGGACCCTGGTACATTTACCATCAGTCTAAACGGAGTTGCAACGGCCAATACCGATATAAGCTTTAGCGTCACCGGTACGGCCAATCACGCCGGCAGCGATTACGCGCCGCTGCTGGCCTCGCCGGCGACGGTGATTATCGGCAACCAGACGGTGACCATGACGATAACGCCGGTGGATGACAATCTCCTTGAAGGTGATGAAACGGTCACGGTTACGCTGTTGCCGGGTACCGGATATGCGGCAGGTACTCCGGGCAGTGCCACCGTCACGATCTTCGATGACGAGGTGCCGCTGGTGCCGACCGTCACGGTGACGGCGAGTAGTGTGAACGCCAGGGAATCCGATGGGACCCAGGGCTTTTTTACCGTCAGCCGGACCGGTCTGAAGACGAACCCGCTGGCGGTGTTTTTCTCGGTGGGAGGCACGGCGACACCGGTTAGCGACTACACGGCGATTAGTGGCAGCAGCGTGATTATCCCGGCCGGCAGCAGCAACGTCGTGATCGCAATCAAGCCGGTTAACGACAGTGCCGTCGAGGGCGATGAAACCGTGACGCTGACGCTCACCAGCCAGTCAGGTTATCTAATCGGTTCGTCCGGCAGTGCCACCGTAACAATCATCGATGACGATGCCGCGCCCGCGCCGAGCGGCGGTGGCGGTGGCGGCGGTGGAGCGTTCGATTGGTTGCTGGCGCTGCTCGTCGGGATATTTGGTGTGTATCGCGCGCGCCGCGAGATGTTCGTACATTGACCTCGCGCAAGGGTGGTGAATCCCGCCCATCCCTCCTATAATCCGGATCAAGAACCATAACGAGTTTGCGACTACCGGATTGTCTATGATGACCCCTGAGCAGGCACTGGCCGTTCACGCGGAAGCCGATTGTTTGTATAGCGCTTCACAGGTGGAAACCGCGCTGGATAGTCTTGGGACCGCGATATCCGGCAAGCTTGCGGGAACCAATCCGTTACTGCTGTGTGTGCTGACCGGCGGCATGGTGCCGATGGGCATGCTGTTGCCGCGTCTCGATTTTCCATTGCACATCGACTATATCCATGCGACGCGTTATGGCGGTGATACCAGCGGCGGTGAAGTTCGCTGGATCGCGCGGCCGACGACACCGGTCAAGGAACGTGTCGTTCTCCTGATCGATGACATTCTCGACGAAGGCGTGACGCTCAAGACGATCCGCGACGAGTGCCTGGCCGCCGGCGCGATCGCCGTTTATATCGCGGTACTCGTCAACAAGTTGCACGAAAGAAAGAACGGGATGGAAGCCGATTTCGTCGGGCTTGATGTCGAGGATCGCTACGTGTTCGGTTACGGAATGGACTACAAGGGATATTTGCGCAATGCCAACGGAATATTCGCGGTAAAAGAACATGCCTGAACTTGCCATTATCGGTGGAACGGGGCTCACCTCGCTGCATAATCTCCACATCGTCCGGCGTGAGGTCGTGCATACGCCCTATGGCGAACCGTCCGGCCCACTTACCTACGGTGAGCTGGGAGGCAAGGAGGTCGTGTTCCTGCCGCGTCACGGTTCCGGGCACAACATACCGCCGCATCGCATCAATTACCGGGCGAATATCAGCGCGCTGAAAGAAACGGGCGTGACAAAGGTGATCGCTGTTGCCGCCGTCGGCGGCATTCGTACCGACATGGTGCCCGGGCGGCTGGTGGTCCCCGACCAGATTATCGACTACACGTGGTCACGCGCGAACACCTTTTTCGAAGACGGCCTCACCCATGTTACCCATGTCGATTTTACCTATCCGTACAGTAACGATCTGCGCGACCTGATTATCAAGGCCGCGAAGGCTGCACGGCTCGATATCGCCGAGGAAGGAACCTACGGTGCGACTCAAGGCCCGCGACTGGAGACGGCGGCCGAGATCAACCGTTTGGAGAGCGACGGCTGCACCATCGTCGGTATGACAGGCATGCCCGAAGCGGTGCTGGCACGGGAGCTGGATTTATCCTACGCGACCTGTGCCGTTATCGCGAACATGGCTGCCGGCAGAGGCGATGGCGTGATCACCATGCGCGAGATCGAGCAGCACCTCAAGAGCGGGATGGAAAATGTGCGCACATTGCTGGAACATCTTGTGCCGCTGCTCTGATCGGGCCGTTGGCCGGGTACCGCTCAGGGTCTTGGTGGCGGCGCTACCGCTTTGGACGAATCCGGAACTGTCGGTGATGCGCCGCCGGGCAGCGTATCGGGGCGCGGGGTTGGTGCAGGCACCGACATCTCGATGACCGGTGGTTCGTACGGCGTTATCTGCGCGATGACCCCGAATTTCGGGTGATCAAAATAATGCAGTTCCTGACTGCGCATGCGGCGCGATTCCGTTAGCCGGAACGTGGTCACGGGGTTTAGGGCTTGTTCTATGCCGGCAGCCGCCGCCGGCGCCATCGAAGCAGGACGGAGATCGGCTTCACGCAGAACCAGATCGACCGCAAGGTGCAGGTAGCGGCTCAGATTGACTTGTACGATTCCTTCCAGCGTTTTATTCCCGGCGGTTCCGGCACTAATGTACACGCTGCCATTCTTGACCGTTCCGGGCTGGACCCAGCCGACGTGCAGTAACGGCTCATAGGCAGTCGATCGGCGTAATGAGCGTAATGCGCCCGCCAAACGCAGCGACTTTTCGTCGATCAATTCGAACGGCTCGGGATAGATCTGGACCTTGACGATGCCGGACCTTGTCGGGCCCTGGCCGATGGCTCCGGCGGCGGGCGCTGCCACGGGAACCCCGGGCGCCGACAGCGGGACGAAACGATGTGCGATGGCGGGATTGACCGCTGCCAGCTCCGGCTTGCCATCCGCGCCGCTCTTGAGTGACAGCGTGCTGGGCGGCCGTAGAATGACCGCGTCTTGCAGCGAGGGTGTTCCAGGATCGGCCGGCCATCGTTCGCTGGCAGTATTCTCGGCGGACGTGTATTTAAATACAATCAGCTCGACTTCGAACCACTGGATGCCTTCGGCTGCATAGGCGCTGCCGGTGAACCAGGCGAGCAGGAAAACGGTCAGAATGTGTATCATTATTTTAAAATAGCGTGTTCGGTAATGTTCCTGAAACCCGTATTGTCCTGCCGGGCAGCCACTATTGTAGCCAAGTCTTGACCTATGGCCATTAAAAAGATTCTGCGTATCGGTGAACAGACGTTGCTGGACACCGCTGTCCCGGTGACGGAGTTTAATACCCCGGCGCTCGACGCCCTGATTAGCGATATGTTCGATACGATGGCGGCAGCCAACGGGGCCGGGCTGGCCGCTCCGCAGATCGGAGTCGGGCTGCGTGTCGTCATATTCGGTGTTGACGCCAATCCGCGTTACCCGGATGTCGAACCGGTGCCGACCACCGTGTTGATCAATCCGGAAATTACCGTGTTCGACGACGGCCTCGAGGAAGGCTGGGAAGGGTGTCTGAGCGTTCCCGGCATGCGGGGTCTCGTTCCCCGATATCGGGTGATCCGGTACCGCGGCAGGGATCAGCACGGGAACGTCATTGACCGGAAAGTCGACGGATTTCACGCGCGCGTCGTACAGCATGAATGCGACCATCTTGATGGTATCCTCTATCCGCAGCGTATCCGGGATATGCGCATGTTCGGTTTCGACGACGAACTGGCGGAATCCGGCAAACCGGACTCCTTTCCCGAGAGTTAGGCGCCCGGTCCGTGGTGCCGATGTAGCCACTGTCCGGGCTATTTTCCCAACGACCCTCCGGCTATCAAGGTTTCATGTCGATCTACCGATAACTGGGAGGGGTCGTCCCTGGGGCAGGGATTTCTAAAATTTACTCAATCGGATTAGACCAGCGCGCCACGTCGCGTATTTGTCATGAAAAACAACCAGCCGGTGACCGGTGTCGAGCAGCATCTGGATCGTGGCAAGGTCCTGATCTCGGCGACGGATCTGAAGGGCGTCGTGACCTACGTCAACGACGACTTTGTGAGCGTGTCCGGGTTTTCGCGCGATGAACTGCTCGGTCAGAGTCATAATATCGTTCGTCACCCGGATGTTCCGCCGGGGGTGTACGCCGATTTCTGGGGTAACCTTATCGCAGGGCGCCAATGGCTGGGGGTTATCAAGAACCGCTGCAAGAGCGGCGATCACTACTGGGTAGAGGCGTATGTCTGTCCGCTGTATGACGACAGGCAGCAGGTAGTCGGTTACCAGTCGGTCCGGACGCCAGCGGATCGGGACGACATCAGACGTACCGAGGCGGTATACGCACGGCTACACGGGTCGGGACCGCGGATTCCAAGCTACAGCGATTCCAGCCTGCGCTCAAAAATAGGCTTGAGCATGCTCCTCGTTGCGATGCCGCCGCTGTTGATGCTGGCATGGTATGCCAATGCCGGATTTGGTGCCGGCGTCGCGGCAGCATTTTGCGCCATCGTGCTGTCGTTCATCGCCAGTCACGTTCTCGCCAAACCGATGGCGCGCCTGGCCCGCGAAACCCGTAACGTCATGGATAACGCGCTATCAAACAGAATATTCGGCGGCGAGCATGACGACGTCGTGCAACTGCGCGTCGTTGTAAAGCTTCTTAAAGCGCGCATCCGCACCGCGCTTGGTCGCGTTGCCGACGCGTCAAGCGAACTTGCGGACGCCTCGGCACGCATGACGAGCATCGCCGGACAAGCCAGTATCGTGATGGGCCAGAATCAGGCGCATGCCGAACAGGCAGCTGCCGCGATGAACCAGATGTCA
Organism: Gammaproteobacteria bacterium; assembly: GCA_006218035.1. Taxonomy (GTDB): domain Bacteria; phylum Pseudomonadota; class Gammaproteobacteria; order VBWC01; family VBWC01; genus VBWC01. The sequence continues at coordinate 27,162 of VBWC01000002.1, read as the reverse complement.
TCTACTGTACAGGAGGTCGCCAGAAACACCATCGAGACCGCGCAGGCAGCGATCATTGCCGAAACGACGGCACAAACGGGCAAGGTCATTGTCATGGAGACCGTCAACAAGATCGACGGACTCGCCGAGGAAATCGAGCGGCTGGCGGGCACGATCAAGACGGTCGAGACGCGCAGCGGTGACATCGGCAAGGTGCTTGATGTGATTCGCGGCATCGCCGACCAGACCAATCTGCTGGCATTGAACGCAGCGATCGAGGCGGCACGGGCCGGAGAGCAGGGCCGCGGTTTCGCCGTGGTTGCCGATGAGGTGCGTAATCTGTCGCATCGTACGCAGCAATCGACCGCGGAAATAAAGGAAATCATTGAATCGCTGCAGCAGGACGCCTCCCGCGCGGCACAGACCATGCAGTTGAGTCAGATGAAGGCAAAAGAGAGCGTCGAGCATGCAGCCGATGCCGGCAGCTCGTTGGAAAACATCATGGAGATGATTACCACAATACGGTCGATGACGGACCAGATCGCTACGGCTGCGGAGGAACAGACCTCGGTCGTGGAAGAAATAAACAAGTCGATACACGCCGTGCACCAGGATGCCGAGGAAACGTCCGAAGGGGCCGAACAGACCGAAAGAGCCTGCGACCGGGTTCAGGAGCTGGCGGCACGCTTGCAGCGCCTGGTCGTTCAGTTCCGGACCTGACTCGTCAGAACAGATCAGGGCGTTATCGCGTCCAGCACCCTGGCGACCGCCTGAACCCGTTGCGCACCCGCCGGGAGTTTCATGCTGAAACGCAGTTTTTCCTGCCCCTGCAGCCGATAGACCTGCGGTTGTTTCTGCACCAGCTGGATGATTTTCGCGGCGTCAATCCGTGGCTGCTCATCGAAAATAATTCTGCCGCCGTCATTCCCCGCTTCTATCTTGCGTATCCCCAGTGGTTGCGCCTGCACTTTCAGCTCGGTGATCGCGAACAGGTTCCTGGTGGCCTCCGGCAGCAGACCGAAGCGATCAATCATTTCGACCTGCAGGTCTCGCAACTCCTCGACTGATGCGGCGTTCGCGATGCGTTTGTACATCACCAGCCGGCTATGAACATCCGGCAGATAATCCGCGGTAATCAGCGCTGGAATACCCAGGTCGACCTCGGCGCCATGCGCCAGCGGCTTGTCGAGGTCCGGCTGCTGCCCCGATTTCAGCGCCGCCACGGCCCGTTCCAGCAATTGGGTATAGAGCGTAAAGCCGATCTCGTGCATCTGGCCGCTCTGTTCATCGCCAAGCAATTCGCCAGCACCGCGGATTTCAAGATCGTGCGTCGCCAGCATGAATCCGGCACCGAGCTCTTCCAGCGACTCGATGGCCTCCAGGCGCTTGATCGCGTCCGCCGTCATCGCGTTGCGCGGCGGCACCAGCAGATAGGCGTAGGCGCGATGGTGCGAACGCCCGACGCGCCCGCGTAGCTGATACAGCTGCGCCAGTCCGAGCCGATCGGCGCGGTTGATGATGATGGTATTCGCCGTCGGGATGTCGATGCCGCTTTCGATGATCGTGCTGCATACCAGCACATTGAAACGCTGGTGGTAGAAGTCCAGCATGACGCGTTCAAGGTCACGCTCGCGCATCTGGCCGTGCGCCACCCGTATCTCGACCTCCGGCACCAGCTGGGCGAGTTTGCGAGCCGTGTTCTCGATCGATTCGACCTGATTGTGCAGAAAATACACCTGCCCGCCGCGGCGTATTTCACGCAGAATGGCCTCGCGGATCAGCGGATCGTTCCATTCGCTGACAAATGTCTTGATAGCAAGACGGTGCGCCGGCGGCGTCGCGATGATCGACAGATCACGGATGCCGGATAACGCCATATTAAGTGTGCGCGGAATGGGCGTCGCGGTCAGTGTCAGCACATCCACCTCCGAACGCAGCGCCTTCATGCGCTCTTTCTGCCGGACACCGAAGCGATGCTCTTCGTCGAGTATCACCAGACCCAGCCGGGCAAACCGGACGTTTTCCTGCAGGAGCTTATGCGTGCCGATGACGATATCGAGCCTGCCGTCCTCAAGCTCCTGCAACACCGCCGCCTGTTCCTTGCGGCTGCGGAATCGCGATAACAGATCGATGCGTACCGGCCAGTCGGCGAATCGATCCTGGAAATTCTGGAAATGCTGTTGCGCGAGCAGCGTGGTCGGCACGAGGACCGCGACCTGCTTGCCCCCCTGGGTCGCGACGAATGCCGCGCGCATCGCCACTTCGGTCTTGCCGAAGCCGACGTCGCCGCACACCAAACGGTCCATGGGTTGTTCGCGTCTCATGTCGGCCAGTACCGCATCGATCGCCGACTGCTGGTCCGGCGTTTCCTCGAACGGGAAAGTGGCTGAGAAGCCGGCGTATTCGTCGTCGGCCACCGGAAACGCATGGCCGCTGCGTGCGGCGCGTCGGGCGTAGATATCCAGCAACTCGGCGGCGACATCGCGGACGCGTTCGGCAGCGCGCCGCTTGGCGCGTTGCCACTGCTCGCCACCGAGCCTGTGCAACGGCGCGTGCTCGGGAGACGCGCCGGTGTAACGGCTGATCAGATGCAGCGACGCGACCGGTACGTAGAGTTTGTCGCCATCGGCGTAAGTAAGCGTCAGAAACTCCGTCGTTGATCCACCGACGTCGAGTATCTGCAACCCCTGGTAACGGCCCACGCCATAGTCTTCATGTACGACCGGCGCGCCGATCTCCAGCTCGGTCAGGTTGCGTACCACGGCGTCGGAATCGCGGGTACGTGCCTTGCGGCGGCGGCGCTGCATGGCCTGCTCGCCGAACAGCTGCACTTCGGCAATGACGGCGATGGACGGGTCCTCGAGCATCAACCCGTTCTCCAGCGCAGCCACTGTGATGCCGACCGGTGCGGAGCTATCCAAAAATGCCTGCCAGCGCTCAAACGGCGCGGGATGCACGCGGTACTGACGGAGCAGTTCCAGCAGAGTTTCGCGCCGGCCGGCGCTTTCAGCGGCAAACAGCACGCGTCCGTCAAAATTCTTTAGAAACGTCGTCAGAGCCGCGGCCGGTTCTGCGGCCCGGTGCTGGATCGTCAGGGTCGGCACAGCCCGGGTCGCCATGTTGTAAAAGCCGGCACGTTTCTCCAGCTCAAAGTGACCGAGGGCGACGCGCGGCAGCGTGCCGGCCAACTGGAAGAATTCGGGTGACTGCAGGTAAATCTGTTGCGGCGGCAACGGCGGGCGCTCGGGATCGAGGCGATGTTGCTCGTATCGTTCCACGGCATCGCGCCAGAACTGATCGGCCGCCTCCCTGGCCCCGTCGCTGATGATGAACAGGGTGTTCCGGGGCAGATAATCAAACAGCGTTGCGGTGTTGTCGAAGAACAACGGCAGGTAGTATTCGATACCTGCCGGCGCAATACCGTTGCTGACGTCCCGATAGATTATGCTGCGCTGCGGATCACCCTCGAAGGTCGCGCGATAGTGTTCGCGGAAGCGGGCGACGGCCGCTTCGTCGAGCGGGAACTCGCGTGCCGGCAGCAGGCGCACGGAAGCTACGCTGGCCATGGATCGCTGTGTCTCGGGGTCGAAGGCACGAATACTCTCGACCTCGTCATCGAACAGGTCGATGCGGTAGGGGATGTCGCTGCCCATCGGGAACAGATCGACAAGATTGCCGCGCACGGCAAACTCGCCGTGTTCCATCACTTGCGAGACGCAACGGTAACCGCACGTGGTGAAGCGGTCGCGCATGGCCGTGGGATCAAGTTTCTCGCCAACGTCGAGCATCAGGCTCGACCGGTCCAGATAGTCGTGCGGTAGCAACCGGTGCATCGCGGTCGTGACGGATACCACGAGCATGCCGTGGGTCAGCCGTGGCAGGCGGTATAACGACGCCAGCCGTTCCGAGACGATGTCCTGGTGGGGCGAAAACGCGTCGTACGGCAATGTCTCCCAATCCGGAAAAGTCAGCAGCGGCAGATTCTGCGGATCCGGATTGAAAAACTCGATCTCCTGCGTCACACGCGCAGACGTACGGGCATCGGCCGTGATCAGCACCACCGGCGCGTGGTGCCGGTGCGCCGCCATCGCGACGACAAGTCCGTCGCTGCTGCCGTAAAGCCGGCCCCAGGCGATGCGGTCGCCCGGCTCAGACGGTAATGGCGGCGCCAGCGGGCTTGCGCGCGGTTCGGAAGCGTCGGCAGTGACAGCCGTGTCGGGCATGATGCAGGATCCAGCTGGTATAAGACGATTTATCGCATTTTAGCGGGCGATGGAAAAGGCGCATTTTGGCATATTGAGCAGCAAACTACCGCCTTGTTTTCAGCAGGATGTAAACAGCGCCGGCGCCGCCGTCCGCGGGCAGCGCCGAGCAGAACGCAAGCACATCCGGGCGTTGCCGCAACCAGCCGTTCACCTGGGATTTCAATACCGGGTAGGCGGTGGCGGACCGGTGTCCCTTGCCGTGAACCACGAGCACGTAGCGGCGGCGATCAGCGGTGCTGCGTTCAAGAAACCGGTCGAGCGCCAGGCCGGCTTCATTCGCGCTCATGCCATGCAGGTCGAGTCTGCCTTCGAGCGCAATCTGGCCGCGCCGCAGCCGTCGTAACAGGCTGTGCTGCAGCCCGGGTCGAACGAAGTCCAGGGATTCTTCCGCGCCGACCGGCGTGACCTCGCGCATCTCGTTGGACGGCGTGGATGCCATCGGGCGTTCATCGCGCCGTTTCTGTGGTCGCGGTGCCGGTCGTTTACTGCGCTGGGTCTGGTCTTCAGCCGCGGCCGGCAGTGGACGGACGTCGGCGACGGCGTCGCGGAACAACTGTGCGTCGAGGTCGGATACGGGTGGCTTGCGGGGCATGGCGGCGTTCAGAAAATTATTTGGCTTGTTTGCAAGTGCGAAAATTATAGTAAACAAACCTATATATCGCTAATGACAAGTGATCCCTGCAGATATTCGGCAGGAAAATATCGGCAGCCCGGGTGCTGCCCCGGTCGATGTCCTAAGGACTGGAAAACCATGATAGGGTAGAAGGAAACACGGTTTGGCGATAGCGGGGCCGGATTGGCGCGAAAAAATCCGGTGTAAACGGTGAGCGGAGATGACCATCATGGCATTCATGCCTGGACGGACGCGTTTCTCACCGGTTTTCGAACCATCGACATCCAGCACCGCTCGCTGGTGGACGCAACCAACCGATGGTATGACGAAGCGTCGCAACCGGAACCCGATCCGTAGGTCATCGGCGAGGTTCGCGACGGATTGATGGACTCCGCCGACAACCATTTTCGCGTTGAGAAAGGTATGCTGAATCGGCGCGGATATCCGGGGTCGGAAGGCCATATCGCCGAGCACGCTAACTTCTCGGTGCAGGTAACCGAGTTGCCGGAACAGTATCGGGCCCGGCAGGCGGGTGCCTGTGGATATGATCGTTTTTCTGAAGCACGGGTTAACGAATCATATTCCGAAAATCGACCAGGCCTATGTGCCATTTCCTGGAAAACGCGGCGCATCGTGACCGCGTCCGTCGCCGGGCCGATATCGGCGTGGCGGGTATTAAGCGGCGGTCGATATCATGAGACGGGATAACGGCGCGGGTTTGCGCGACAGGTATTGTTAAAGTTTGGGCTTGTTCGGGACGTTAAGGCAGCCATGGAGCATCGCCAGAATGTTCGTCATCAAGTGAATTTCACGGTAGCACTGCGCTGCCGCGCCCGTAACTTGCCAGATTGCCGTGCGCGGAATATCAGTCTGGACGGCATGTTGATCGAGACCCAGGAGGATCTGCCGAAGAACGCGCTGGTCGAGATTGAATTCAATTTGCTGGTCGAGGATAGCCGGGAACGGCGTCGCGTACTGGCGACCGTGATACATCACCAGAATGGAACCGGTTTCATGTTTATTGAGGAGTTACGCCTTTATCCGTTCCGGAATCTGGCGCGCCTGATCGAATCGGTTTGATCCCGGATCGTTATCGGCCAGCGCAAAGATCCTGATTCAAAATATACCCTGGCCGGATCGCATGGCAGGGTAGTTCCGCGGCTTTCCTCCTGTGACGAAGCGGATCTCGTCCGAATGCGAATCCAGTGACCATACGAAAAACCAGGCGCGTTCGATATACTGTTGTTACCCGATTTCGATGCGGTCTAGCCGGTAACGATGACCTGGCCGCGAAGTCGGATATCGAGCGATGGCCAAGGTCGCGCACGGTCTTCCCGACACTCTCCACACAGGAACCGCATTTACTATGGGCATAGTGACCGCTTTGCGCGAATTTGCTCGCGACTATCGTTTCGGTCTGTGGTCGTTGACCGGTAATGAGCGGGATTCAGGCGCCAGCCTGAGCATTGTGTATGCCGGCTGTGAAAAGAACAAAAACTACATCGCCAATATGGCGTTTGCCGAAAATTTCACCGAGATCTATCTTGGAAAGAAATGGCTTTGGGATGTCAGGAAAATCCGTCGGGCGCGCCACGACCGGGGTGACGTGTTGATCATGGAAATCAATAGACGGTTGCAGGCGTGGAGCGGGGCGTGTGGCTACTATGTGCCGGTCTGGATAGACGGGGAGACCTCGTTCGACGATATATCCCGCCTCATGAAGGTAAGTGAACGCTTGAAAAGCGATTTGCGCCGCATCCGCAAAAGCGGGCTTACGTATGAAGTAACCCGGCGTAAGGATCTGTTTCTGGACTTCTACCATCGCATGTATCTGCCCTATACCCTGCAGGCCCACGGCGATGAAGCGGTTCCGCACTCGCTGGATACCGTGATGAGCGCATCTGAGCGTAGTGACTTGCTGCTGGTTAAACGGGATGGCGACGTTATCGCCGGTGAAATCATCGTTTATGAACGCGACGGTGCGAGATTCTGGTGCAGCGGCGTCGTGAACGGAAACTATGACCATGTTAAGGCCGGCGCGCTGGCCGCGCTTTATTATTACCGCTATCTGTATTTGTCCGAGCGAGGGTATGACAAGGTGCATCTGGGTGCGACGCGTGCCTTTCTCAAGGATGGCGTGCTGCAGTACAAGAAGAAATGGGGCATGGGCGTACTCGGCGATCGAAGCAGCGGCTTTTATATTCGTTTGTTACACGCCACTGCCGGGGCGAGATCATTCTTGGTGAATAACCCGTTCTTGTATGACAGCGGGGGCGAATTACTTGCCGCGGTGTTTACCGACGCCGCCGATGCGCCGGGTGAAGAATGGGTCCGCAAGCAGTATCAGCACTTCTATCTTCCCGGTATCACCCGGCTGGTGTTCCATACGTTCGAGGCCGTGCCCGATCAGGTGAAAATACCCGACGACCTTAAAGGCCGCGTCGAGTTTCAGCGTGCAATTTCGTAAGTGAAGGTCACGCGTAGCGTGCGCTAGCGCGGCAGGCGCTGCTTCAGGTGGTCTGCGAGGCGCAGCGCCATGGCAACGATCGACAGCGTTGGATGCGCGTACCCGGCGGTAGGGAAGACCGAGCTGCCGCCGACGTAGAGATTCGCGATGCCGTGCACACGACAGTCGCGGTCAACGACGCCGTGTGCCGGATCAGCCGCCATACGGGTGGTGCCGATGTGATGTACACCGGCGTACTGCTGTTCCGGGCGGGGCCACTCGTCGTTGTCGGCCAGCAACCAGTCCGCCAGCCGGACACGACCGGCGCCGATGCGGCCCAGCTCTTCGCCTATCGAACGCATCGCGCTGCGCAGCGTATGTTTTTCGCGTAGCGTCACCCGCAAGTGGCGACGCACCTTGTTTTGTCCGAGCGCGTCACGTTCCGTTGTCAGGGTGATGCGGCTCTCCGGGTCAGGCGCGACCTCGCACCGGGCCAGAATGCTCAACGGTCGCGCGGTCTGGCGTTGGTATATGTCCTTGCCGACCGCGTCGAGATGGGTGATCACCGACCAGATGTCGTGACCGAGGTCGGCGGGCCACCGGCCCGTTTGCAGTAAATTCTTCAGGTGGTACATCGACAGCGCCCAGTCGCTTGTTGCCCGCATGGTCTCGAACTCGGCGACCCAGTTCAATGTTTCATGGCGCTCTTGCGTGGCTCCGGACGGGCTGAGCATCGCCTCGAAACCAAGACCGTTTTTCCGGAAACCGCCGACCATGGTGTCGAACAGGCGATTGTCCTCGGCCGCGACGAACGCCGCTTCCTCGCAGCGCAACTGATCGATATAAAACCGGCCGACCAGGTCATGGTCGTTGCCGAGCCCCCGGGGCGCCGAACGGTTCGACAGCAACAATATCCGGGCGTTTTCGATGCCGCCGCAGGCCAGTACAAAGTAACGCGCAACCACTCTGGTTTGCTGGCCGTCCAGCGTCTTCACGCCGGCGCCGACTACCTGTGACACATCCCGGTTGGTCTCCAGCTCGGTGACATTGGCATGCAGATAAATGGCGATATTGGCGGCGTTGACCAGCGCATCGCGATATCTTTGTCCGAAGCGGGTCGGTGGACTGAGGTGCCAGACGCGGGGTGAGAATTTAGCGGTATCGAACGGCGGCAGGTCGGGGCGTATGTCCGAAAACGAGGCGAGGTCGAAGCTGTCTGTACCGAGTTCGCACAATGCCTGCGCCGGCGCGTAGTACGGATCCAGCGCCGCCTTGTTAATCGGCCATCCGCTATACGGCACCCACGGACGTGTTTCAAAGTCTATCTCGGTCAACGGCGCACAGTGCCCGACCCAGTGGTTAGTGGTGCCGCCGAAAAACCGCAGGCGCGATTTGCCGACATCATAGAGCTGGCGATAACCGGTGTCTTCGCCATCGTAGAGTGCCTGCGTCGCTTCTTCATGTTCGAAGCCGCCGCTTTCGAGCAGACAGACGCGGACACCGGACCCGATGAACGCGCGCGCCAGCGTCATGCCTGCCGCGCCTGCGCCGATAATGCACAGGTCGGCGTCAATCTGTTTGGTCTGAATCCCGCGCAGGTCAGCTAGCATCGACGATCAAACATCCAAAAACTGCAACGCCGCTGAACAAAGATCCGCCTCGCAGCGGGCGACTACCCAGCCGTTGATAATCACGCTGTTGCCTTGCGCGAAGTCGATTGATCGCTGCTGTTTGATCGCGCCCGCGATCAGCGTTGGCTCGCCAAAATAAGGCGCCAGCAAGCGGCGTACGTTCGGCAGGGCGTTGGCCGCCATCGCTGGATAATGCTCACGATAACGACGCGCCATGGCACTCGCGGTATCTTTGTCAGGGAACAGCGTCCGCAGCGTATGTTCCAGCGGATCGACAGCGGACAAGTCGCGCACGCGCGCGTACGCCGACGCTGGAACGGCCGCCCAGCTGAGTCCCTGTACCACAATGGCGGCGAAGACCTTGAGCAGGGTGCGGCGGGTAGGGTGGTGAGACATGCTGATTAGTATAGTCGATGGTCAACGCGTTAATAGAACTGGCGAAATTAAGACAGCTTTCCCGCGCTTTTGCGGTCTCGGCCCACACGGAGGCATTGATGATGTGAATGTTCTGCTGCTCCGGCTGATGCAGAAAGCGTTAGGAGCGGGGGTTCCGATGCGTTTCGACGGCACACGGAAGGAGTCAATCTGATAGGCAAAATGGGCCTTGACCTTCTTTATTCCTGCCTCAGTGCAAACCGAGGATATTGTCCGACAATAGCTGGCCCACATGTTTGCCTAAACCATCGATACCAGGAAACAACACGTTCCCTGTCACGTTTAGCCGCGCTAGCCTTGCGATGAACTGTGCCTTGTCTGCTGCTTTGATTATCATCCTACCAAAGCCCAGTGAATCATTCTGATCCGCAAAGGTATCTTTCAGTATTAAATATTGAGACGCTTTCACGCTTCGACTCACGCTCATTACCGTTTGCTGGGCAATCATGCGATCCGTGCGCTTGAATGGCGCTGCTGGCAGTACAAGTTGAGGCGCATCCGGCCGGAGATAGTACTCTTCGAATTCCCTATCGGATGCGGGCGGTCTGGTGTCGTCGATCCTAAGCATCCTTTTGCTCAAGTTGGGAATATACAAAAACCATATGCTGCCATCTTGCTCGCGCTTGTCGATGCACGCGAAGTACGCGGCAACAAGTGGAGACCACGTCCAGTCCAGAAGCCGGGTTGGGGCGCCATAATGCTGCATCAGACACCACCAGTCGAACCGGTTGCCATTAATCGGTAAGACCTCCGAACGTAGATGCTGGTATGCCCCAGACATGAATATTCGCTGAACCGCCGCTTCGTCACGGAGGAGTTCGAATTCAGTCCGGTATTCAATCTTTTTCTGGTGGTTATCCGCCAAGGCTCTAATACGCCGGTGGAGAGATGTATCAAGAGGGTGCTCCCACGTTTCCGCCTCCCCCCTATAGATATATGGATACTGCAAGCCGAACTCCGAAACTAATCCGACGAAGTTATGCCATTTCACTTCGCGTTCGTGAATGCTCATCTGATCGCCGTGAATGTGGGACGGCCACTGCGCCGTGCGTAGACTGTTTTCAGTAACCAATCAGTCCCGGCGCGACCGAGTCCGTCCTCCCCGGGAAACAGCGCATGTGCATTGGCGTTAAGTGCCTGAAGTTTTTCGAAGTAGACGGGCTTTTCATCCGCCTTAATAATAATTTTTCCAAAACTCGGTGATCCGCCAGCGCTGAGCTCCGGCAATTCGTCCCGTAGAATATCGAACTGGGACGTCGCGACGTTCATGCACAAAGTGAATTTCGTTTGCTGTGCCGCGATCCTGCTGGTCTCCTGAAGTGTGGCACCTATAACTACTGCTGACGGTGCGTCCTCCCTCAAGAGCGCAGCATTGCGCTGCCATAGCGAGTCTTCGTTAGGCCCGATCTGGAGTTGTGCCATATCCGGCTGAAGACCAATCTTGTATTTCGCTTGCGTTTGTTTATCTATTTCGATCGAGTCCACGAACCACACACATCCGTTTACCTCCATATCCTGAGAACAGGCGAAGTACGCTGCGACCAGCGGTGACCGTGACCACGATAGTAAACGCGTCGGTACTCCGTAATGGTGCATTAGCCACCACCACTCGCTCTGGCGATCCCATGGCGGCAACAACGGTTGTTCGACGTAGTTATACGCCTTCGATCGAAACTCATCCCATAGACCGTTCTCATAAAACAGTAGATCTTTACTTGAGACCGATTCCGCGCCCGTAAAATAGCGGTTCAAGGTAGGCGTTAGCGGCGTGTCGAAGAGAGCCGACTCCCCTCTGAACATATATGGTGCCCGATCTCCTAGCTCTATCAGAGCCCACTGCAGAAAGCCCTTCAACGTCATTTCGACGGTAGAGATATTTTCGGTTGCCACAGAACACCCTGCTTTTTTAGGTGCTGAACACGGGAAGAAAAATGTTATACCAACATGATACTGGTTTAAACGTGATGTAAGCAGAACACGTTACAACGTCACCGTTAACTAGCGATTATGCCGCGCCGGGTATAAAAAGGTCATGGACTATGCGCAAGCACATAATTCACGGCTATGCGAGAAGTCAGAGTTGGCGAGCCGATTTGGAGTCCACAGGGATAAGCAGTCGAAATGCGAATTTTTATGGCCGAGGTTATTGCTCTATTAGCAGATATTCGTTGATCAGAAAACTTAATAAGTTATTGTTTTAGATGGCTCCCCGGGACGGACTCGAACCGCCGACCAGATGATTAACAGTCACCTGCTCTACCGACTGAGCTACCGGGGATCCGGAAACATCGAAGGTGCGTATGGTACGGATGGCATCCCGGCGGGTCAATAGAAATGGCCAAATCGCCGGCCGCTGCCGCGCGCTCGTGTTATGCGGCAGGGATCCTTACACGGTCAGCGCTTTTTTCAGGCGCTGCATGGCCTTTTCCAGCGTCTTCATATCCGTCGCGAACGACAGGCGCATATACCCCGGGGCGCCGAACGCCGAGCCGGGAACCAGCGCGACGTTGGCTTCATTGATCAGGTACTCCGCGAGCTCCAGGTCGTTATGCACGCCGTCAAGTTTCTTGATGACCTCGCGCATGTTCGGAAAACTGTAGAATGCGCCCTGGGACTCGAGACATTCGACGCCGTCGATGTCGTTCAGCGCTGCCACCACGAAATCATGGCGTTTCTTGAACGCGACGACCATCTCCTGAATGCAGCCCTGATCGCCTTCAAGCGCCGCCTGTGCCGCGACCTGCGCGATCGACGTCGGATTCGACGTGCTCTGCGACTGGATGTTGGCCATGGCCTTGATGACGTTTGCCGGTCCCGCCGTATAGCCGATGCGCCAGCCGGTCATCGAGTACGACTTCGACACGCCGTTGACGACGAGCGTACGGTTATAGAGTTCCGGACACACGTTGAGGATGTTGCAGAACGGATCGTCGGCCCACCAGATGTGTTCGTAGATATCATCGCTGACGATGGTAATCTTCGGATGATTCTTCAGCACGTTCGCGAGTGCCGACAGCTCCTTGCGCGTGTAGCCAACACCGGTCGGATTGGACGGGCTGTTGATGACCACCAGCCGTGTCATCGATGTAATGGCCGATTCGAGCTGTTTCGCGGAGATCTTGAAACCCTGATCCAGTCCCGCCGAGACGATGACCGGCACCGCGCCGGCCAGCAGTGCAATATCCGGGTACGAGACCCAGTAGGGCGCCGGAATGATCACCTCGTCGCCTGGGTTGAGCAGCGCCTGGGCAAGATTATAGAGGCTGTGTTTGGCGCCGCAGGAAACCAGAATCTGGTCAGCCTTGTAGGCGAGGGCATTGTCGCGCTGGAACTTGGCGATAATCGCCTGCTTCAATTCGGGCGTGCCTTCGGCAGCGGTGTACTTGGTGAAGCCTTTTTTTATCGCGTCGATCGCGGCCTTCTTGATGTGCTCCGGTGTATCGAAATCGGGTTCGCCGGCGCCGAGGCCGATGATATCCTTGCCGGCCGCCTTGAGTTCTTTCGCCCGAGCCGTGACAGCCAGGGTCGGTGACGGTTTGATGCTTAGTGCGCGCTTGGAAACTTGAATGGTCATGTACTTGGTCGACGGTCCGGTGTAGGTGAACGAATTCCTGATTGCGTATTTGTGACAAACTCAGTCGGTATGACGACGCTATAATAGTTGAAATCCGTAGGTATCCGAAAGAGTATGAGCCGAACTTTTGAATTGACTGCCGCATTCGAGCCCGCCGGCGATCAGCCATCGGCGATAAAATGCCTGCTCGACGGGCTGGCGTCCGGGCTGGCGCATCAGGTGCTGCTGGGAGTCACGGGCTCTGGCAAGACGTTCACCATCGCGTCGGTCATAGAACGGGTGCAGCGGCCGACGCTGATCCTGGCGCCGAACAAGACGCTGGCGGCGCAATTGTACGGGGAAATGCGCGAGTTCTTTCCGCACAATGCCGTCGAGTACTTCGTGTCGTACTATGACTACTATCAGCCGGAAGCCTACGTGCCCGCGTCGGATACCTTTATCGAGAAAGACGCGTCCATTAACGAGCACATCGAGCAGATGCGGCTGTCGGCGACCAAGGCGCTGCTGGAGCGCCGCGACGCGATTATTGTCGCGTCGGTGTCGGCGATCTACGGTCTTGGGGATCCCAAATCGTATCTCGGCATGGTATTGCATCTGGTGCGCGGCGACGTGATCGACCGGCATGCCGTATTGCGCCGTCTGTCCGAGCTCCAGTACACCCGCAACGATATCGAGCTGAATCGCGCCACCTACCGGGCCCGCGGCGACGTCATCGACATTTTCCCGGCGGAGTCGGACCGGGAGGCCGTCCGGGTCCGGCTGTTTGACGACGAGATCGAATCGCTCAGCTATTTCGACCCGTTGACCGGCGAGATACTGCGGGACACGCCGCGTCTGACCGTCTATCCGAAGTCGCATTATGTGACGCCGCGGGAGACCGTGCTGCGCGCGATCGACCAGATCAAGGAAGAATTGAAGGAGCGGCTGGAGTTCCAGCGTGCGAACGGGAAGCTGCTCGAGGCGCAGCGCCTCGAACAGCGCACCACCTTTGACATGGAGATGATGCGTGAGCTGGGATATTGCTCGGGCATCGAGAACTATTCTCGTTATTTGTCCGGGCGGCAGGCGGGCGAGCCGCCGCCGACGTTGTTTGATTACCTGCCGCCCGACGCGTTGCTGGTGATTGACGAAAGCCATGTCACCGTGCCGCAGCTCGGTGGCATGTACAAGGGCGACCGGTCGCGCAAGGAGACGCTGGTTGAGTACGGTTTCCGCCTGCCATCGGCGCTCGACAACCGGCCGCTGCGCTTTGAAGAATTCCTGCGGCTGTCACCGCAGACCATTTATGTGTCCGCGACGCCGGGTCCCTACGAAATAGAGCATGCCGGCGCGATCGCCGAGCAACTGGTGCGGCCGACCGGTCTGATCGATCCCGAGGTCGAGGTCCGGCCGGTGACGACGCAGGTGGACGATCTGTTGTCCGAAATCCACAAGCGCGTCGCGGTCGAGGAGCGCGTGCTGGTGACGACATTGACCAAGCGCATGGCCGAGGACCTGACGGAATACCTCGACGAGCATGGCGTGCGCGTGCGTTACCTGCATTCGGACATCGAAACGGTGGAGCGCGTCGAAATCATCCGCGACCTGCGCCTGGGGAAATTCGACGTGCTGGTCGGCATCAACCTGCTGCGCGAGGGCCTGGATATGCCGGAGGTGTCGCTGGTGGCGATACTCGATGCCGACAAGGAGGGATTCCTGCGCTCGGAACGCTCATTGATCCAGACCATGGGACGGGCGGCGCGCAACCTGAACGGCAAGGCCATTTTATATGGCGACCAGATTACCGGTTCGATGCGACGCGCGATCGACGAGACCGAACGCCGCCGCGTCAGGCAAGTCGCCTATAACAAGGAGCACGGCATCACACCGCGCAGCATCATCAAGGCCGTCACCGATATCATGGAAGGCGCGCGCACCCATCCGGGCGGGCCGCTGCCGGCCCGCCAGTACGCGCAGGTGGCCGAGGAGGTCATGCGGTACGCCGCGATGTCGCCGGAGATGATCATGAAGAAGATCAAGCAGCTTGAGCAGCAGATGCACAAACATGCCCAGAACCTCGAGTTCGAGGACGCCGCGCGCATCCGCGACGAAATCGCTCACTTGCAGGAAGTGGGGCTGGGATTGCCGGCAACGCGGGCCGCAGGCGCCCAATAACCGGCGTCCCCTTGTCACCGGGAAGGGCATTCCTGTATGCTTTCGCACCTGTTAGAGCACCACCTTGACATGGTGGGGGTCGTTGGTTCGAGTCCAATCGCGCCTACCAGATTTAACCGGCACCGCCTCGACAGCGGTGCTTTTTTTGGTTCACCGGACGGCTCTCCGGCAACACACTGGATACGCGAATATGCCGGTCATCACGCTGCCGGACAACAGTCAGCGAACATTCGATCATCCCCCCACGGTGCAGGAGGTCGCGGCCTCGATCGGCGCGGGTCTTGCCAAGGCCGCGCTGGCCGGTAAGGTCGACGGCAAGGTGGTCGATATGTCTCATGTCATCGACGCTGACGCGCGCCTGTCGATTATCACCGAGCGCGATCCCGAAGGCCTGGAAATCATCCGCCATTCGACCGCGCATCTGCTCGCGCACGCGGTCAAGCAATTGTTTCCCGACGCGCAGGTGACGATCGGTCCGGTCATCGAGGACGGCTTTTATTACGACTTCGCCTATCCGCGCGGCTTTACGCCGGACGATCTCGAAAAGATCGAGCAGCGCATGAACGAACTGGCGGCGCAGGATTTACCGGTGGCCCGGTCGGTGAAATCGCGGGCAGAGGCGATCGATTATTTCGCGGGTATCGGCGAAGACTATAAGGCCCGCATCATCGAGGAAATCCCGGCGCACGACCCGATATCGCTCTACGGACAGGATGACTTCGTCGACCTGTGCCGTGGGCCGCATGTGCCCAACACCGGCAAACTCAAGGCGTTCAAGTTGACCAAGCTGGCCGGTGCCTACTGGCGCGGTGATTCGCGCAACGAGATGTTGCAGCGTATCTACGGTACCGCGTGGCCGGATAAAAAGGCGTTGAATGCCTATCTGCATCGTATCGAGGAAGCCGAAAAGCGCGATCACCGAAAACTCGCCAAGCGCCTCGACCTGTTCCATATACAGCCGGAAGCGCCGGGCATGATCTTCTGGCACGCGAACGGCTGGACCGTCTACCGCGAAATCGAAAATTACATCCGCTCGGTGCTGGCTGAGCACGGCTATCAGGAAGTGCGCACGCCGCAGGTGGTGGACCGCAGCCTGTGGGAGAAATCCGGCCACTGGGAAAAATTCCACGCCGACATGTTCACGACCAGCTCGGAAAACCGCGAGTACGCGATCAAGCCGATGAACTGTCCGTGCCATGTGCAGATCTTCAACCAGGGCGTGACCAGTTACCGTGACCTGCCGCTGCGCCTGGCGGAATTCGGTTCGTGCCATCGCAACGAACCGTCTGGCACCTTGCACGGCCTGATGCGGTTGCGCAACTTCGTGCAGGACGACGCCCATATATTTTGCAGCGAGAAGCAGATCCAGGCCGAGGTGTCGGCGTTTATCGATCTGTTGTTCACGGTGTACGCGGACTTCGGCTTCAACGAGATTATCATCAAGTTGTCGACCCGGCCGGAAAACCGCGTCGGCGATGACAGTGCGTGGGACAAGGCCGAGCATGCGCTCGAAAAGGCCTTGAACGACAAGAATCTGGACTGGGATCTGCAGCCGGGCGAGGGCGCGTTCTACGGGCCGAAGATCGAGTTTTCGCTGAAGGACTGCCTGGGGCGGATCTGGCAGTGCGGTACGATGCAGGTCGATTTTTCGATGCCGGGCCGGTTGGGCGCCCACTTTATCGCCGAGGACGGCAGCAAGCAGGTGCCGGTGATGCTGCACCGCGCCATACTCGGGTCGATGGAGCGGTTTATCGGTATTTTGATTGAGGATTCAGGTGGTTCGCTGCCGATCTGGCTGGCGCCGCTGCAGGTGGTCGTGATGAATATTACCGACAAACAGGCCGGATACGTCGCCGAGGTTGAAGAAATCCTGAGAAAACAGAGGTTCAGGGTCAAATCGGACTTGAGAAATGAAAAGATCAGCTTTAAAATCCGCGAGCACACGCTGAGTCGCGTCCCGTATCAGTTGATTATCGGGGATCGCGAAATGAACGAACGAACCGTGGCCGTGCGTACGCGTACAGGCGAAGACCTAGGAGGCATGTCACTGGAAGCCTTTCAAAAACACCTGTCAGCCGACATAGCGAGTCGCAGCCGCGTGATAGATAAGGAGAGTAGTAATTACAGCTGATAAACGCACTCGCTTGAATGAGCAGATCACGTCGCCTATGGTGCGGCTCATTGATGCAGAAGGTGGACAAGTCGGAGTTGTTTCGGTAGTCGATGCGCAAAAAAGCGCGGTGGAAGCCGAACTTGATCTTGTCGAAATAGTTCCTAATGCCGACCCGCCGGTTTGCCGAATCATGGATTACGGCAAATTTATCTTTGCGGAAAACAAGAAGCGGCACGCGGCCAGGAAAAGACAGAAAACGACCCAGGTAAAGGAAATCAAGTTCCGGCCGGGTACGGATATCGGCGATTACCAGGTCAAGCTGCGTGCGTTGATACGTTTTCTGGAAGAGGGCGACAAGGCCAAGGTGACGTTACGCTTTCGCGGTCGCGAGATGGCGCATCAGGAGCTGGGTCTCAAGCTGCTGAAGCGTGTCGAACAGGATCTTACGGAGCATGGCATCGTCGAGCAGTCGCCGCGACTGGAAGGTCGTCAGATGGTGATGGTGGTGTCGCCCAGGAAGAAACATTAAGTTGGAATTGGAGCCGGAGTTTTTTAAATGCCGAAGTTAAAGACAAACAGTGGTGCCGCGAAACGCTTCAAGCGAACCGGTTCGGGCGGATTCAAGCGCGGCCAGTCGTTCAAGAGGCACATTCTGACGAAAAAGAGCGCCAAACGTAAGCGTCATTTGCGCGGTGGAATGATGGTTAACGAATCGGACGTCGCCGGCGTGCGTCGTCTGTTGCCGTATAGTTGAGGATTGCAGCATGTCTAGAGTAAAGCGTGGGGTAACCGCCCGAGCCCGCCACAAGAAAGTTCTTGTCCAGGCGAAGGGGTATATGGCGCGGCGCAAAAATGTGTTCCGTGCCGCCAATCAGGCGGTCATCAAAGCCGGCCAGTATGCCTATCGCGACCGGCGGCAGAAAAAGCGCCAGTTCCGTGCATTGTGGGTTGTACGTATCAATGCGGCGGCGCGCGAATGCGGTCTGTCGTACAGCCGGTTGATCAACGGCCTCACTAAGGCTGCGATTGAGATCGATCGCAAGGTACTCGCCGACATCGCGGTGCATGACAAGAGCAGTTTTGCGGCATTGGCTGAAAGAGCGAAGACCTGCCTGGCCGCGTAAGCATTATCTGTGTAGTAATGCTGCAAAGAAGGGGGAAGGCTGCGAGGTCTTTCCCCTTCTTGTTTATGACAACAACAAGGGAAAGGTTACGAGGGTAAGCAGTAACGACAGGGTGCCGGCAGGTATTCCGGGTTCATGGAGTAGCTGAAAATCTGCGTTATCCGTCACTCCCGCGCAGGCGGGAGTCCAGATTGAAATAAAGTGCCTGGATGCCCGTTTGCACGGGGACGACATAATCAGCTCGGCTAGCGAATGCGTGTGCCACCGATGCATATCCCCGTTGCCCTGCTATCTTGTATCTTTGATCTCCGCGACACCAAGGGAATTTCGTATGCAGCGGCTGGAAGATCTTGTCGATGAAGCGCTGACGGCGACGACTTCAGCAAATGATCTGAGGTCACTCGACGACGTGCGTGTGCGATTCCTCGGCAAGAAGGGCCTGCTGACCGAACAGCTCAAACAACTGGGCCGGTTGCCGGAGACGGAGCGCCCGACGGCTGGCCAGGCGATCAATGACGCCAAGCAGACCGTTCAGACCTTGATTGAATCGCGCCGCGCCCAATTCCAGGCCGCGACGCTCGATGAAAAGCTTGCCGCCGAGGCGATAGACGTCACGCTGCCTGGTCGCGGTCAGGCAGGCGGCGGCTTGCATCCTGTGACGCAAACCCTCGACAGGATTGAGGCGCTGTTCACGCAGGCGGGTTTCGAGGTCGCCGAAGGGCCAGAGATCGAGGACACCTTTCATAATTTCGAGGCACTGAACATTCCGGCCAACCATCCGGCCCGTGCGATGCACGATACCTTCTACATCGATGAGCAGCGGTTGCTGCGTACGCACACGTCGCCGGTGCAGATTCATGTCATGGAGCAGCGCCGGCCGCCGCTGCGCATCATCGCGCCGGGCCGCGTCTATCGCTGCGATTCCGACGTGACGCATACGCCGATGTTTCATCAGGTCGAGGGATTCATGGTCGATGAGCGCGTCAGCTTTGCCGATCTGAAAGGCATGCTCAACGATTTCCTGCGGGCGTTCTTCGAGCGCGATCTCGACGTGCGTTTCCGCCCGTCCTATTTCCCCTTCACCGAGCCGTCGGCCGAAGTCGATATCCAGTGCGTGATCTGCGGCGGTGCCGGCTGCCGGGTCTGCAAGCAGAGCGGTTGGCTGGAGATCATGGGCTGCGGCATGATACATCCGCAGGTGCTGGCCAATGTCGGCATCGACAGCGAACGTTACACGGGGTTTGCGTTCGGCCTCGGCGTCGAACGCATGGCCATGTTGCGGCACGGCGTCAATGATCTGCGCCTGTTTTTCGAAAACGACCTGCGCTTTCTCCGGCAATTCAGCTAACGGATATCACGATGAAATTCAGTGTAGCCTGGTTGCGCGAATGGGTCGATCCTGGAATTACCATCGAACAGCTGGTGGCCCAGCTGACGATGGCCGGTCTCGAGGTGGATAGTGTGGAACCGGCCGCTGCATCATCGGACGGCGTAGTGGTGGGCCGGGTGGTGTCGGTCGACCGGCATCCCGACGCCGACAAGCTGACCGTATGCCGCGTCGATGTCGGCGCGCCGGAACCGTTGCAGATCGTTTGCGGTGCGGCGAACGTGCGTGCCGGAATTCTCGTGCCGGCGGCATTGACCGGTGCGCGTCTGCCGAATGGCATGGCGATCAAGAAGGCCAAACTGCGCGGCGTCGAATCGAGCGGCATGCTGTGTTCCGCCGTGGAACTCGGTCTTGCCGACTCATCCGACGGCCTGCTGGAACTGCCCGACGACGCCGTGCCGGGCGTCTCGTTAACCGGCTATTTACGTCTGGACGATCACTGCATAGAGGTTGATCTGACGCCAAACCGCGCCGATTGCCTGAGCGTGGCCGGCATCGCGCGCGAGGTCGGTGTGCTCAACAAGCTGGCGGTCGCCTCGCCGGAGATGGCGCCGGTCGTGGCGACGATCAAGGACAGTGTTGTTGTCGACATCGATGCGCCGCAGGCCTGTCCGCGTTACGTCGGCCGTGTCATTAAGGGGATCAACGCGCAGGCAGGCACGCCGATGTGGCTGCGCGAGCGCTTGCGACGCAGCGGCGTGCGCAGTATCAGCGCCGTGGTCGACGTTACCAACTATGTACTGCTGGAACTCGGTCAGCCGATGCATGCGTTTGACCTGGATCGGCTCGATGGCGGTATCCGTATCCGCTACGCACGTGCGAGCGAAACGCTGACGTTGCTCGACGGTCAGACGATTACGCTCGATGACAACGCGCTGGTGATTGCAGATCGCCAACAGGCGCAGGCGCTTGCCGGCATCATGGGTGGCCAGGCCTCTGCCGTCAGCGATAACACCGCCAATATATTTCTCGAAAGCGCATTCTTTTCGCCAGACGTCATTGCCGGGCGCGCCCGCAAGCACGGCCTGCACACGGATTCATCGCATCGCTTCGAGCGCGGTGTCGACCCCGGGCTCGCCCGTACCGCGATAGAACGCGCGACGGCGCTGTTGCTCGACATCGTCGGCGGCCAGGCGGGGCCGGTGATCGAAGTGGTCATCGACAGTGAGCTGCCGGCGCGGCGCGCGGTAACGTTGCGAGCGAGCCGCCTTGAGCAGTTGCTCGGGATGTCCATACCGGCCGACGAGGTGACGGATATTCTGCGACGCCTTGGTATGGACGTGCGCGAGGAGGGAGCGCAGTGGAAGGTGACGCCGCCCGGTTTTCGATTCGATATCGCGATTGAGGCCGACCTGATTGAAGAGGTGGCGCGTATCTACGGCTACAACGAACTGCCGAAGACGCCGCTAACGGGCAAGTTGACGCTCGTGCCGCGCCCGGAAGAGGCGCGGCGGCCCGCGGCGATCAGGCAGATACTCGTGGACCGCGGCTACTTTGAGGCGATCACCTATAGCTTCGTCAACGCACAACTGCAAGCCAGTTTCACCGCCGGCGCCCGCACCATCGCGCTGGCGAATCCGATATCCGATGACATGTCCGAGATGCGCGCCAGCCTCTGGCCGGGTCTGCTGCAGGCGCTGATCTATAATCAAAACCGTCAGCAGAGTCGCATGCGCTTTTTCGAAATCGGTCTGAAGTACAGCCTTCAAGACAATGAAGTCAAAGAAGAAAAATATGTATCTGGTGTGGTAGCCGGGAGCCGTTACCCGGAACAATGGGGTATGGACCGCAATGCAAATCCCGACGTAGACTTTTATGACGCGAAGGGAGATATGGAGGCCTTGCTGGCACTCAGTGGTCGACCGGGGGATTTCCGTTTCGAAACGGCGGAGCATCCGGCGTTGCAACCGGGACGCGCGGCACGCGTGGTGTCGGCGATCGACGGCGCGGTCGGCTGGATAGGCGACGTGCATCCGGCGATAGCGCGGAAACTTGGTCTGGTCGGGCGCGTGGTGCTGTTCGAGATTGCTGCCGCGGCCCTTCGTTGCGAGTCTGCCGCCCGGTTCGCGGAGTTGTCGAAATTCCCGGCGATCCGGCGGGACCTGGCCTTCATCGTGGATGGACGTACCGAGGCCGGTGCGTTGCGGGATACCATTGCCAACGTCGCCGGAGACGCGCTCGTTGACTTACAGTTATTTGACGTATTTCATATGAAAGGTCTTGATTCGGGGAAAAAAAGTCTTGCCTTCGGCTTGACGGTACAGGAATTTTCGCGCACTCTTACGGACCGAGAGGTTGATTCCCTTATGGAGCAGGTAGTTGCGGCGGTTTCTGGAAAACATAATGCTAAATTGAGAGATTAGTCTATGGCGCTAACCAAAGCAGAATTAGCAGAACGGCTTTTTCAGGATTTGGGACTGAACAAACGGGAGGCCAAGGATTTTGTCGAGATATTCTTCGAAGAAATCCGTGCCGCCCTGGAAGCGGGGGGGCAGGTCAAGTTATCGGGTTTCGGTAACTTCAATCTGAGAACCAAGCGACAACGGCCCGGGCGGAATCCTAAAACAGGGGAAGAGATTCCAATTACCGCTCGCCGGGTGGTGACATTCCATCCCGGTCAGAAGCTCAAAGCCCGTGTCGAGGCCTATAGTGGACCGAACGAGACTTAACGAATACGCCGCGATACCGAACAAGCGCTATTTGACGATAGGCGAAGTTGGCGAACTCTGTGAAGTAAAACCGCATGTGCTGCGGTACTGGGAACAGGAATTCCCGCAACTGAAACCCGTCAAACGGCGTGGCAACCGTCGCTACTACCAGCGGCAGGATGTCGTATTGATTCGGCAGATACGTGACCTGCTCTACGAGCAGGGCTTCACGATTACCGGCGCGCGGCAGAAACTTTCCGGCACCGAGGCGAAGACAGACATCAGCCAGCGGAAACAGATCGTCCGCCAGCTGTGCAAGGAACTCGAGGAAATACGCGACATTCTCAAGGAATAGCGCGAACAATATATCCGTATACTTGTTTTTCGCGCGTCCGATGCGACGCGCGATATCACACCAGACACACGGGGCGTAGCGCAGCCTGGTAGCGCACCTGAATGGGGTTCAGGTGGTCGGAGGTTCAAATCCTCTCGCCCCGACCAATTAAAGTAACAAAGACGGACGGCGGTACGCGAAGGTTGGCGCCGCCGCCGAGAGCTGCGGGGCGATCGGATTCCCGGCCCGCGCTTAACGCGACGGGCGTTCGGCGGCTGACTGTCCTGCGGGCAGTAAGCTTCGCCTCACCCTCTCGCCCCGACCAGTATGAGTAACGACGATAAATGGCGGTATGCAATGTATTGCAGCGCTGGTGAGTGCGACAAGCCGATCGGATTCCCGGCTCTGCGCCAACCGCTGCGGGTGTTCTGCGGCGCTTCTATCTGTAGGATGGGTGGAGCCCGACGGGGCGTAACCCATCAATATATCTTTTAGTAACTGTCATTCCCGCGCAGGCGGGAATCCAGGCCGTCGGGGCAATCTGATCGTAACCCGAAGGGTTCTAAACCCCATGGCGGAACAAGGCGCGTCTCACGCGCCGCAACACACATTCATATCACGAAGCGAGTAACAAAATGAGCAAATCGAGCAAGAGCACCAACGTCGTCTGGCACGAATCCACCATCACACGTGCCGAGCGCGAGGCGATGCACAAGCACAAGGGTGCAATCATCTGGTTCACCGGACTGTCGGGTTCCGGCAAGTCGACGTTGTCGCATGCCGTCGAGGATATTCTGCATAAAAAAGGTTGCAGCACCATCGTGCTTGATGGCGACAACATCCGTCACGGCCTGAACGGTGACCTCGGTTTCTCCGACGACGACCGCGTCGAAAACATACGCCGCATCGGCGAAGTCGCCAAGTTGTTCGTCGAGGCCGGCGTGATCGTGCTGACCGCGTTCATCTCGCCGTTTCGTACCGACCGCGATCGCGTTCGTGGTCTCGTTACGCCGGGCGACTTTATCGAAGTCTTCTGCGACGCATCGCTGGATATCTGCGAGCAGCGTGATCCGAAGGGCATGTATAAAAAGGCCCGCGCCGGCGTCATCAAGGAATTCACCGGCATCTCGTCACCGTACGAAGCGCCCGAGCAGGCCGAACTGAGCATCGATACCGGCACCGTCGATTTAAGCGTCTGTGCGAATCAGGTGGTTGGCTATCTGCAACTACACCAGATCGTGCGCCCGTAGCCGATGACATAGCGCCGACCGGAATATCACCGAAGTGGCGATGGTGATGTATCGGTTGAGCCCCTTCGCTTGAGTATCCATCAGCGCGCCGCACCGGTTCGCCTGTGGCACTGTAATAGCGCGCATGACGACATCGGTACGGTGATTGATGATCGGAAATTGGCATGTCGGAAATTTTGACGAAAATACCTCTTGCCCATGGTCAACAAGAACCCGGAACACTCTCTCGCTGTAACAGTAACGTTCTGTATGCTGTAACGCTGTACCTGCTTGCTTCTGAGAAAAGAATAACGGGCTGAAAAAGCTCCGGTGGGCAGGGCGCGTCTGGATATTGGTTCAACGTACTGCGGCGCGTGCGCAGACTTCGCGGACATGAACTTGGGGAAGGCGCGACCGGTGGGCGTCACATACAGATCAGGGCACAGCGACGGTCGCGCGCGTATCGCGCGTGGCAACGCGGCACGTCATGGCGATGTCCGCGCTGCCTGTGGTATTGAGACCGCAAGTCTGGTCCTCTCGCTCATCTTCGCCATCACCTTCATCGCGTCATTCGCGAAACCCGTATACGCCGGCCAGGACAGCGACGGCATCCCCGACACCGCCGACAACTGCGTTCAGATAGCCAACCCCGACCAGCGCGACAGCGACGACGACGGTATAGGCAACGCCTGCGACCCCGACCTCAACAACGACGGCATCGTCGATGCCCGCGACCGCAGCCTGCTGTACGGCGCGTTTTACGGCACATCGCCGGTCAACGACCTCAACGGCGACGGCTACGTCAACTTCGGCGACCTCGGCATCCTGTATTCGCTGTATAACCGTTCGCCCGGACCTACCGGCATCCGGCCGCAAATCACCCTGTTGTCACCGGCCGACGGACTGATTACCGACCAACCGGACCTGACCATCACCGGCAGCCTCAACATCCGCGCCGCGCTCACCATCAACAGCGCGCCGCTCGGGCTCAACCCGGACCGCAGCTTCAGCGCCACCACGACCCTGCAACCCGGACCGAACGCCTACCAGCTCACCGCCACCAGCGTCACCGGCGCCACCACCCAGCAAGGCCTTAGCATCACCTACGAACCTGCCACGGTCACCATCAACGCCACGCTGATCAGCATCGGCCCCGTCGTCAATGGCCAGGTCTCCGTCACCGGACAGGCCGGCAGCGTACCGGCGGGCGCACAGGTCACCATCACCAACTTCGACACCGGCGCCACCATCACGGTCACCGCCAGTGCCGACGGCAGCTTCAGCGCCACTATTGCCGCGCAGGACAGTCAGGCGTTAGGCATCACCGCGACCGACACCGGCAACGGCGCCTCCGATGCCATCAGCAAGCCGGTCGGAAATATTCTTGGGCTGAGTGTTACCAGCCCGCTAAACGGTGACACGCTGAACAGTGACCTCGTCAGCGTCAGTGGTACCTTCAACGGCAGGCCGAATGTCGGCATCAGCGTAAATGGCGTTACCGCTTGCATCGTCGGGACAAACTACTATGCCAACAACGTGCCGTTAACGGCGGGGCAGGGTGCGATAGCGGTGACCGGAACAATCGCTGATGGCGTCACCGTAGCCGAATCCATACAGGTGACCAGCACCGCAGAGGCCGCGATCAAAGCAGAAGTAGCACCCGCCTGCGGGATCGCACCGCTTGACGTCTCATTCGTTGTCACCGATACCGCTGGCGGGGGTATACAAACGATTGCGATCGATTTCGACAATAATGGCAGTGTCGACTACTCAAGCACGGACGGCGCTGCCCCGATTACCCATATCTATGCGGCGGAGGGAGTTTACGCCGCATCCGTCGTAGTCACCGATGCCGCCGGAACGCAGCACACATCGACCCATGCCATCGTCGCCGGTTCGGTGCAAAACATGGACGCGATGCTGCGCAGTATCTATAACGGGATGCGGGAGCGTTTGCGTATCGGCGCAATCGATGGCGCGGTGAATGCGTTGAATGACGATGTCCGCCAAAAATACCGGCGTGTCTTCGAAGACCTCGCGCCGAGCCTGTCGACGGTTGTCGATCAGCTCGGCACTATCGTGGACGGAGCCATCTTTCCGGAGTTCGCCCAGTACACCATCGTTCAGGACCACGACGGAGTGCAGCGGGCCTATTTTCTGGAGTTTCTCCGGGGCGATGACGGCGTCTGGCGTATATCCGGCATGTAAAGGGAAGTAGATCGAATGAGTAAATGGATGGTAATGATCGTCATTCTGCCCGTGCTGGTGGCCTGCGGCATGGTCGGTGGACCGGTAAGTGGCGTAGTGCTGGATGCCGAGACGAAACAACCGATCGAGGGAGCCTATGTCGTCGCCAAGTGGTCCGGCTCATCGTCGGTCAGCATTGCCGAAAGCCAGACGGTGTGTATCTACATCGACATGGCAACGACAGACGAGAAGGGCCGCTTCCGTATCCCGATGTGGCTTTTCGAGAAGCCGGGGGTTTCTGGTCAATGGCGGAGTATTACGGTGTACAAGCCGGGTTATTTGCCAGCGAAGCAGGCTGATGATGGGCTCTATATGAATGCATCAAAAGAAAGTCTTCAGGAACGGGTTGAGTATATGAAAGGGGTTCTTCGTGGATCATCCTGCCGAGGTAATGATGCGCGCGAGAAACACCTCTTGCAGTTAGCTACAGCGCTCTACGACGAATCCGTAATGTTGGCGGGAGGAAAATATAATCCTGAAATAGGATGGCCGTTTCTTTATCGAAAGGAACGTTTGGAAAATGAACCGGGTGCAATCAGTCAGTGATTGGTTAAGCGGTTTCTAGGTTAATAATGAACGAGTTTCAAAGAGCAATTATCATCGTATCCCTTTCTGTTATGCCAGCATATGTTGCTGCATACGAGCTGGTCACGCACGGCATGCTGACCTACAAGGCTTATCAGCGGAGTGTGCTGGCCGATACCGGTATGCAAGAAATGCTAGGAATAGAAAACGGGGAAAAGCCTTTTGGAGAAGGTTATTACGATATCGACTCAATGAACGGGGTTTTTGAAACCAGCATCACGAGAAAACAAAATGTTTTTGAAGAAAAAATAATTAAGGAGGATGTTGACGTTCGGTTCTCGCTCTCCATTGAAGGCTGGCTCATGACCGGAGCGATCCGGGAAGACGATATTACCGACCCCGACCCCGACAACGGCCAACCGGTCAACGATCCGCACAATGAAAACGCCAACCTGGAG
>VBWC01000017.1 GCA_006218035.1 Gammaproteobacteria bacterium | reverse complement strand
GGCGGCCGCACGCCTTGGCGTGCGCACGCTGCTGCTGACGCAGAGCATCGAAACCATCGGCCAGATGAGTTGTAATCCGGCGGTCGGCGGCATTGGCAAGGGGCATCTGGTCAAGGAGATCGACGCGCTCGGTGGCGTGATGGCGCGCGCGACCGACCGCGCCGGCATCCAGTTCCGCATCCTGAACGCGAGCAAGGGCCCGGCGGTGCGCGCGACCCGTGCACAGGCCGACCGCGTGCTGTACCGGCAGGCGATACGCGCGGCGGTCGAGGGCCAGCCGAACCTTTTCATATTCCAGCAGGCCGTCGATGATCTGCTCGTCGAGCACGGCCGCGTCACCGGCGTCGTCACGCAGATGGGCCTGCGTTTCGCCGCGCGCGCCGTGGTGCTGACCGTCGGCACGTTTCTCGGCGGCCGTATTCACATCGGCCTGGCGAATTACCCGGGCGGTCGCGCCGGCGATCCCCCGGCGAACGCGCTGGCGAGCCGGCTGCGTGAACTGCCGTTACGCGTCGCGCGCCTGAAGACCGGCACGCCGCCGCGCATCGACGGCCGCACGATTGATTACCGCCAGCTTGCTGCGCAACCCGGCGATACGCCAGCGCCGGTGTTTTCCTATATCGGGTCCGTTGCCGAGCATCCCGCCCAGATCGTCTGTCATATTACGGCGACGAACGAACAGACCCATGAGATCGTCCGCAGCGGGTTGGATCGTTCGCCGATGTACACCGGCGTGATCGAAGGCGTCGGCCCGCGCTATTGCCCGTCGATCGAGGACAAGATCGTGCGTTTCAGCGAGCGTGGCTCGCACCAGATCTTTGTTGAGCCCGAGGGGCTGAACACGCATGAGGTCTATCCGAACGGGATCTCGACCAGTCTGCCCTTCGACGTGCAATATGCGCTGGTGCGTTCGATCCGTGGTTTTGAGCACGCGCATATCACGCGGCCCGGTTACGCGATCGAATATGACTACTTCGATCCGCGCGACTTGCAGGCGTCGCTGGAAACGAAACATATTGATGGTCTGTTCTTCGCCGGCCAGATCAACGGCACGACCGGTTATGAAGAAGCCGCGGCCCAGGGGCTGATCGCCGGCCTCAATGCCGCGCGCCGGGTGAACGACCTGGAGGCGTGGTGCCCGCGCCGCGACGAGGCGTACATCGGCGTTATGATCGACGACCTGATCACGCGCGGCACGCTGGAACCGTATCGCATGTTCACCAGTCGTGCCGAGTACCGGCTGCTGCTGCGCGAGGATAACGCCGATCTGCGTCTGACCGCGCAGGGTCGCGAGCTGGGTCTGGTCGACGACGAACGCTGGCGATTGTTCGAACAGAAACGCGAAGCACTGGAACGCGAACAACAGCGACTGCGTACCACTTGGCTGCATCCGGAGCGTTTGCCTGTCGCGGATGCCGAGCGCGTGTTGGGCACGCCGTTGAGCCGCAACCAGAATCTGATGGAACTGTTGCGCCGCCCCGGGGTGAACTACGAAAGCCTGATGACACTGCCTGGCACCGGTGACGGTGCGGCCGATCCGGCGGTACGTCAGCAGGTGGACATCCAGGCCAAATACGCGGGCTACATAGACCGTCAGGAAGACGAGATCGCGCGCCAGCGCCGCAACGACGAACTGCGTATTCCGGCCGACGTCGACTATAACGATGTGCGCGGCCTGTCGAGCGAGGTGCGCCAGAAATTGTCTGCGGTCGCCCCGCAAACCCTCGGTCAGGCGTCCCGCGTCCCGGGGGTTACACCGGCGGCGATCTCGCTGTTGCTTGTGCACGTGAAAAAACACGGCCACAGGCTGCCGAAGTCGGCCTAGTAACACGCCGGCCTGCCGCACCGTTACCCGCCAATGTCTGAACGTCTGTTTATCCAGGGGCCTGCCGGGCGTTTGCAGGCGATCTACCAGCCCGGCGACGCCGATAAACCCGCCGTCGTCGTTTGTCATCCCCACCCGCTTTATGGCGGCACGATGAACAACAAGGTCGTTTACTGGATCGCGCAGACGTTTCGCCAGCACGGTTGCACGGTGTTGCGATTCAATTTCCGCGGCGTCGATGACAGCGAGGGCCGCTGGGACAACGGTGTCGGCGAGACCGATGACGCTCGCGCTGCACTCGCCTGGCTGCATGATCGACACCCGGAAGAGCCGTTATGGATCGCCGGATTCTCGTTCGGATGTTACGCCGGCCTGCGCGCCGCGCACGACGATCAACGCGTCACGCGCCTGTTTGCCGTCGCGCCCGCGGTCAACCATTATGATTTTTCTTTCATGCGGGAAGACACGCGCCCGTTGACGGTGGTGATCGGTACCAACGACGAAATCGTGCCGTTTGACGATGTCCAGCGCTGGAGCCGGACGTTGCCCGACGTCAGTTTCCATGCCTTGGCCGACGCCGGCCACTTCTTTCCCGACCACAAGCAGGAGTTGCTAGCGGTTCTGGCGGACGACGCCTTCAAGCCCTAATCCACGCGGCCACCATGGTTGCGAAGACCGTGGTGCAAGCCTCACAATCGCCGCTCTGATATCGGGCGCAAAATGATAACGCCACGGAGGAAGTTACCCATGATGAATCGCGGCACAGCGTTATTGGCACTATTCGTTTGGTCCGGTGTATCGATCGCCGGTCCGTTTGACACCCTGCAACGCGAAACGAATACGGCGCACACGCCGATCATCAGCGCGCCGGACAAGGTCAAACCCGGCGAGGCGTTTGACGTCATGATCGCGATCGGTGAAAAACAGCATCCGTCACTGACCGATCATTTCATCCGTTACATCGCGCTGTATGCCGGCGATGTCGAGATCGCGCGCGTTGATCTGACGCCGACCATGAGCGTGCCGCAAGTGACGCTGACCATAACGCTGCAAACCTCGACGACACTGCGCGCACTCGCTGCGCCGAATCACTCGGCCCCGTGGGTCGCCGAACATCCGATCACCGTCGTCGCCGAATCGGCAGACTAGCGCAGCTTGCCGCGCAGTCCGGTCTTCATCGTGCGCTGCGAAAAAACGTCGTCGCTGAGCCCGGTGTTGAGGCGGATATCGGAAACCTCCAGGCGCGTCTTGTGGCCGTTCTGCACGTTCTCGACGTCCAGTGCCTTCCACGACCATGCATCACCGACAGGCTGCCACTCCGTCGTCTGCTGCTTGCGCAGATTACCGTCCAGATCAAAATAATGGATTTTCGTCGTCAGAAAGCGGTCGGCGGAAATCCAGCGCACCACCTTGCGGTACGGGTAGAACTCCGCTTCGTCCTTGCGCGAGCTTTCGATGACATAGTACGTGACGCCGTCAATCTCCTCGGTGCCGGTCAGCGTATGGCTGTCGCGTGACGGATGGCGCGGATCGAGATCGAACGGCTTCAGTTCGGTGGCGGCAAACTCCTCGTCTTCCTCGATATTGTCGCGATGGCTGACCTTGCGCACGGTGCGCAGCTCGGGTAGATAGATCCATTCATCGTCGGCCTGATCGACATACGGCCGATAGCGCCATGACATGTAGGCGATACCGCGGCCGTGCGCCGGGAATTCCTTGATGAACAGAAATTTTGAATTGACGTTGCCCTCGCCCTTGTAGCGCTTCCACAGCATGGTGTAGACCAGTTTGCGTTCCGGCTGGTCGTCGGCCTCGAACGAGAACGTCAGCGTCGATATAGAATCGTCACCGCCGTAGACATTGAACGCCTTGTTCATCACGTCCTCGGCGCTGAGTTCGGCAGCTGCCGTTGCGGCGCTGATCACCAACATGGCCGCCAGCGCGCCGATGCGCCACCAGGGCTTGCAGATATTCATGAAGCTGTCCTCCAGTATTGCGGATTGCTGACGGTATGCCCGGCCTCCGGGTGCGCGGGCCGTTACAGGCGCGGTCGGCCAGACAATAACAAAAAACCTTGGTCGGTGGCACGGCGCGCGCACTACAATACCCAATACGCCGCAAACATCAAGCCCGATCGCGATATACCCGTATGCCCGGCCAACCACACAACTTTTCCCCTGACGCCACCTTGTCTCAGGGCATCGACCGGCTGTGCCTGTCACTGGACGCCGGGGTGCAGCGGCAGTTGCTCGAATATGTCGCGCTGCTGGCGAAATGGAATCGCGTCTATAACCTGACCGGGAACAAAACGCGCGAGCAGATGATCGTCCAGCATCTGCTCGACAGCCTTTCCGTCGCGCCCTGGCTGCAGGGCCCGCGTATCGCCGACATCGGCACCGGCGCCGGCCTGCCCGGCATCCCGCTGGCGCTGGCGCGGCCGGGGTTTTCGTTCGTGCTGGTGGATACGCAGCAAAAGAAGACGCGCTTCGTGCGGCAGGCCATGATCGAGCTCGGCCTGACCAACGTCGAGGTGGTCCAGGCGCGCGCCGCCGATTACCGGCCGCCCGCCCTGTTTACCACGGTGGTTTCGCGGGCGTTCGCGTCGGCCGCGGATTTTGTCCGGGAAGCCGGCCACTTGTGCGCGCCGGACGGGCTTATTCTGGCGATGAAGGGGCGCTACCCGGAAACGGAGCTGAAAGAAATTCCCGAACCATATAGAGTAGTAGCGGTCACGGAGGTGACAGTACCCGGTCTGGACGCCGAACGGCATTTGATACAGATACAGTCCGCCAACTTGACGTAGTCACAGCAGGCAACCATGGGCAGGGTTATCGCGGTCACCAACCAGAAAGGCGGCGTCGGCAAGACCACGACGTCGGTCAACCTCGCTGCGTCGCTGGTGGCGACACGCCGCCGCGTGCTGCTGATCGATATCGATCCGCAAGGCAATGCAACGATGGGTAGCGGCGTCAACAAGTACCAGTTGGAAGTGAGTGCCTGCGACGTATTGCTGGGCGAATGCGGGCTGGCGGACGCGGTCGTTCGCGCCGAACCGGCCGGATATACGCTGTTACCCGCCAACGCCGACCTGACCGCCGCGGAAGTCGCGCTGATAAACATGCCGAATCGCGAACGCCGCCTGCGCAGCGTGCTGGAGCCGGTACTGGACGACTACGACTATATTCTGATCGACTGCCCGCCTTCGCTGAACATGCTGACCGTCAATGCGCTGGTCGCGTCGGCCGGCGTGATGATCCCGATGCAATGCGAATACTATGCGCTTGAAGGATTATCCGCCTTGCTCGATACCGTCAGGCAGATCCACCAGACGCTGAACCCGCAACTGCGCGTCGAGGGCGTGCTGCGCACCATGTATGACCCGCGCAACAAGCTGGCCATCGAGGTGTCCGACCAACTGCTGAGCCACATGGGCGACAAGGTCTACCGGACCATTATTCCGCGCAATATCCGCGTCGCCGAGGCCCCGAGCCATGGCCTGCCGGTGCTGTTGTATGATAAAAGCTCGCGTGGCGCGCTGTCGTACCTGGCGCTGGCCGGCGAAATCATACGCCGTGATGCCAAAGACACGCCCACCAGGCCGGCCGAATCCCACGGTCCGGCCGTAACGATGGAAATGCAGGATGGCGGTTAACAAAAAGCGCGGGCTGGGTCGCGGTCTGGAAGCGCTGCTCGGCAACGCAGTACCGGCGCAAGCGGCTGAAGCGCCGCGCGCGGCGCCGGGGAGCGATCTGCGCATGATTCCGGTCGACCTGATCCGCCGCGGCCGTTACCAGCCGCGTCACGATATGCATACCGAATCGCTCGAGGACCTCGCCGCGTCGATACGCGCGCAGGGCGTGATCCAGCCCGTGGTTGTCCGGCCGCTGGACGTCGGTGGTTACGAGATCATCGCCGGCGAACGCCGCTGGCGCGCCGCGCAGCTGGCCGGGCTGAGTGAGATACCGACGATCGTCCGTGACGTAGCGGACAAGGCGGCGATCGCGATGGCGTTGATCGAGAATATCCAGCGCGAAAACCTCAACCCGCTCGAGGAGGCCGGCGCGCTGCAGCGCCTGATACGCGAATTCAATATGACGCACCAGGAGGCCGCTGAGGCGGTTGGCCGGTCGCGTGCCGCCGTATCGAACCTGCTGCGCCTGCTGGAACTCAACCAGGATGTCAAACAACTGGTCGAAAACCGGCAGCTGGAAATGGGCCATGCACGTGCATTGCTCGGGCTTACCGGCGGCATGCAGAGCGAAGCCGCGCATCGCGTGGTAGCGAAGGGGCTGTCAGTGCGCGAAACCGAACAACTGGTCGCGCAGCTGCAGAAGGACCACGGCAAGCGCCCGGCGACCCGGGCGGCGGCGGTTGACCCCAACGTGCGCCAGCTGCAACATGACCTGAGTGAAAAACTGGGTGCCGCGGTGCAGATTCAGCCAGGCGCGCGCGGCAAGGGCAAGCTCGTTATCCAGTACAACAGCCTGGACGAACTCGACGGGATTTTGTCGCACATAAAATAAAATAGCGGTAGCTTGCGCAAGTACCCGGGAAACTGGCGGCGGCTCCCACGAACAACTATTGCAGCTGTGGCCGCACGCACGTTATACTTCGCGGTCAATTTTTCGGGTGTCTCCGGCATGACCAAACCCGGCAGGGTGGCTCCGTTATTGATCGGGGCGGGTACGATGCTGACGTCGATGGTGGTCGCCGGATTTTTGCTGGGGTATGTGGTGGACACCTGGCTGGGCAGCCGGCCGGTTTTCATGTTGATCTGCGGAGGCCTTGGCCTGATCGGTGGCTTCATGAAGGTCCACAAGTTGTTAAGCAGGTTCGGTTAAGGCGGTGGACCCTGCAGCGCATGAGCTGGTTGTAAAGGCCAGGAAGGTCATGGTTCTGCAGATCGCGATCACGGGGCTGGTCGCGACCGGTTTTTTTTGGGTCCAGGGTGAGGCAGCGGCCAGATCGGCCTGTTACGGCGGGCTAATAAGCGTAGTGGCGGCATGGATGTTGAGCCGCGGCGTCTTAATGGCGGGAGAGGCAGCGCCGCACAATCCCGGCACCGGCACCTGGGTCTTATATATGAGTGCCGCACTGCGGTTTGTGCTGGTGCTCGCGTTGTTCGGCGTCGGTCTGGCAATGCTGGGGCTTAAACCGGTGCCGTTGATCAGCGGTTTTGTCGCGGCGCAGCTGGGTTACTTGATACGGTTCAGGGATCAGCCGCGCAGCACCGGGAATTCGGCGTAATAATAAGCGTAAAGTGGTCTGGGAGTTTGAGTGAGCGAGGCAGTGAAACAATCGGGTGGCGGTACCGTTGAGTACATTCAGCACCACCTGACCAATCTTTGTGCCGGCGACTGCGATCCGGTGACACACCAGGCCACCAGTTTCTGGGCGTGGCATCTGGATACGCTGTTTTTCAGCGTGGCGCTCGCCGTGCTGATTATCGCGTTCAGTATCCGGCTCGGCCGTAACCTCAGCGCCGATGCGCCCGGTCCGCTGCAGAACTTCGTTGAATCCATCCTGGAATTTGTCGCCGGCCAGGTAAAGGACACGTTCCCGGGCCACAATCCGTTGATCGCGCCGCTGGCGTTGACCATCTTCGTCTGGGTCTGGCTGATGAACTTCATGGATCTGATCCCGGTCGATCTGCTGCCGCTGCTCGCTGGCTTTGTCGGCATTCATTACCTGAAAGCGGTGCCGACCACCGATCTCAATACCACCTTCGCGATGTCGTTTACCGTGTTCGCGATGATCATCTACTACAACATCAAGGTCAAAGGCCCGGTGGGCTACCTGAAGATGTTTCTGTTTCATCCGTTCGGCAAGTTTCTGGTGCCGGTCAATGTCGTCATGTCGCTGATTGAGGAGATCGCCAAGCCGCTGAGTCTCGGCCTGCGACTGTTCGGCAACCTGTTCGCCGGCGAACTGGTGTTCCTGCTGATTGCGCTGATCGGTGGCACGATGGCGGTCGGCTGGGCCGCGGCGTTCTGGTTGCCGCTGCAAGTGATTCTTGACCTCGGCTGGCTGATCTTCCATCTGCTGGTCATTACCTTGCAGGCGTTTATTTTCATGGTGCTGACCATCGTCTATCTCGGCATGGCGCATACCAGTGATCATTAATGGCATGGCGGTGTTTGCATAGCGAAATCCCGATCGCATCAGTAGCGGGAACCGAATAGTTTCGAGTTTCGATTGTTTGTTTAAATAAGGAGAGAAGTGATGACACCCGAGATGATTTCTGAAATTTACGCCGCGACCGCCGTTGGCGTCGGCGTGATTCTCGCCGCCGCCGGTCTCGGTTCCGCGATCGGCTGGGGCCTGATCTGCGCGAAGACGCTCGAAGGTATCGCGCGTCAGCCGGAAATGCGCCCGGCGCTGATGACCAACATGTTCATCTTTGCCGGTCTGATGGAGTCGTTTCCGTTCATTATTCTGGCGTTCGCGATGTGGTTTTTGTTCGCCAACCCGTTCATCGGCGCGATGGACGCGGCGATCAAGACATTGGGCGGCTAGCAGTCAGTGTTGCCTGACGTCTTTTTTACCGGAGGCGCAAGACCGTGAATATTACTGTTTCATTGTTTGGCCAGGTGCTCGCCTTTGTCCTGCTGATCTGGTTTGTTAACCGGGTCCTGTGGGGGCCGCTGTCGGCCATGATGGCCGAGCGCCAGAAGCGCATCGCCGACGGCCTGGCCGCGGCGGACAAGGGCAGGCACGAACTGGAACTCGCCGAAAAGCGCGCCAAGGAGGTGTTGAAGGACACCAAGGCGCAGGCCGCAGAGATTCTTGCGCAGGCCGAAAAGCGTGCGTCGGAAATCGCCGAAGAGGGCAAGGCCAACGCGCGTATAGAAGGCGAGCGTCTGCTGAAGGCGGCGCGGGCCGAGATCGATCAGGAAGCCAACCGCGCTAAGGAGCATCTGCGCGGGCAGGTCGCGCTGCTCGCGACGGCCGGCGCCGGCAAGATCCTGCGGCGCGAGGTCGATGCGAGGGCGCATGCGGACCTGATGAAAGACCTGATCGCGCAAATCTAGGACGTTGACCGATGGCCGAGAAAAGCACACTTGCCCGCCCCTATGCCCAGGCCGTATTCGAGCTGGCGCAGAGTCAGCGCGCGCTGCCGGCATGGTCGGAGCACCTGCAAAGGCTGGCGCTTGCCGTGAACGATCTGAACGTGCGGCGGCTGATCGTCAGCCCGCGTGTCACCGACGACCAGCGGGTCGCGATCATCGCCGAGGTTGCCGGCAACCGGCCGGGTGACAAGGCGGTGAGTCTGCTCAGGGTGCTGGCGCGTAACCGACGGCTGGGTGTGCTGCCGGAGATCGCCGCGCTGTATGAAAAGCTGCGCGCCGAGGCCGAGCGATCGATGCAGGCCGAGGTCGTGTCCGCGTTTGAGATTACCGAGGAACAGAAACAGCGGTTGGCCGCGGCGCTGAAAAAGCGACTGGGCCGCGAGGTCAGTCTGACCTGCCGGACCGACGAGAGTTTGATTGGCGGTGCGATCGTCCGCGCCGGGGACCTGGTCATTGACGGGTCCGTTACCGGCAAGCTCGGAAAACTGGCAGTCGCACTGTCGCATTAATTAGTCGAGGAAACAAAACATGGCGCTAAATGCATCCGAAATCAGCGATCTGATTAGAAAGCGTATCGACAGCTTCGAGGCGGTCACCGAAGCCAGAACCGAGGGCACGGTGGTCAGTGTTACTGACGGTATTGTGCGCGTACACGGCCTGGCCGACGTGATGTCCGGTGAAATGATCGAGTTTCCGGGCAACACCTTCGGCATGGCGCTGAACCTGGAGCGCGACTCGGTCGGCGCGGTGATTCTGGGTGACTACAAGCATATCAGTGAGGGCGACAGCGCCAAATGTACCGGACGCATTCTTGAGGTGCCGGTCGGCGAAGGCCTGCTCGGCCGCGTCGTCGACGCGCTTGGTAACCCGATCGACGGCAAGGGTCCGATCACTGCCGCCGGTACGTCACCGATCGAGAAGGTGGCGCCGGGCGTCATCCAGCGTCAGTCGGTTAGCCAGCCGGTGCAGACCGGTCTGAAGTCGATCGATGCGATGGTGCCGATTGGCCGTGGCCAGCGTGAGCTGATCATCGGCGATCGTCAGACCGGCAAGACCGCGGTGGCGATCGATGCGATCATCAATCAGAAAGGCACCGGCATTAAATGTATCTATGTCGCGATCGGCCAGAAGGCGTCGTCGGTGGCGAATGTCGTGCGCAAGCTCGAAGAGCACGGCGCGATGGCCCATACCATCGTCGTGGCGGCGAGCGCGTCCGACTCGCCGGCGATGCAGTTCATCGCGCCGTACGCAGGTTGTTCCATGGGCGAATTCTTCCGTGACCGCGGCGAAGACGCGCTGATCGTTTACGACGATCTGACCAAGCAGGCCTGGGCGTATCGTCAGGTATCACTGCTGCTGCGCCGTCCGCCGGGTCGCGAGGCCTATCCGGGCGACGTGTTCTATCTGCATTCGCGCCTGCTTGAGCGCGCCGCGCGTATCAATCCCGAATATGTCGAGAAACTGACCGGCGGCAGGGTGAAAGGCAAGACCGGATCACTGACGGCTTTGCCGGTCATCGAAACCCAGGCCGGTGACGTGTCCGCGTTCGTGCCGACCAATGTGATTTCGATTACGGACGGCCAAATATATCTTGAGACCGACCTCTTCAACGCCGGTATCCGTCCGGCGATCAATGCCGGCCTGTCGGTGTCGCGTGTCGGTGGCGCCGCGCAGACCAAGATCATCAAGAAGCTCGGCGGTGGCGTGCGTCTCGACCTTGCCCAGTATCGTGAACTGGCGGCGTTCGCGCAGTTTGCCTCCGATCTGGACGACACCACGCGCAAGCAGCTGGAGCGCGGCCAGCGCGTCACCGAGCTGATGAAGCAGAAGCAGTATCAGCCGCTGTCGGTGGCCGAGCAGGCGGTATCGCTGTTCGCGGCCAGCCAGGGCTTTCTCGATGACGTCGAACTGAGCAAGATCGTCGATTTCGAACATGCGCTGCACAGCTACATGAAGTCGTCACACGGCGCGTTACTCAACAAGATCAACCAGAGCGGCGACTACAACGACGACATCGTCAAGGACCTGCGCGGCGCGATCGAAAGCTTCAAGAAGAGCCACGTCTGGTAATCCGGGGTTAGCGCATGGCCGTCGGCAAAGAGATACGCACCAAGATCAAGAGTATCAAGAATACTCAGAAGATCACGCGCGCGATGGAAATGGTCGCGGCGAGCAAGATGCGCAAGGCGCAGGACCGCATGGCCGCATCGCGACCCTATGCCGACAAGATGCGCGCCGTGATCAGCCATCTGGCCCACGCGCATCCGGAGTACAAGCATCCGTACCTGAAGCCGCGCGAAGAGGTCAAGCGTGTCGGCTTCATCGTTATCTCGTCGGATCGCGGCCTGTGCGGCGGCCTGAACACCAATATGCTCCGGGCGCTGCTCGGCGAAATGCGGCAGCTGCACAAGGAGAAGGTAGAGATCGACCTGTGCACGATCGGCAAGAAGGCGCACGCCTTCTTCAAACGGCTCGGCGGCAACCTCGTTGGCCAGGTCGATCATCTCGGTGACGCGCCGCAGCTCAGTGACCTGATCGGCACGGTCAAGATCATGCTCGACGCCTACAGCGAAGGGCGCATCGACCGGTTGTGCGTCGTCTATAACGAATTCGTCAACACGATGACGCAGAAGGCGCACATTGATCAGCTGATTCCGATCGAGGCCGGCGAGCTTGATGCGCAGCTGAAGCATCACTGGGATTATCTGTACGAGCCCGAGGCGAAAGCGGTGCTCGACGGTCTGATGATGCGCTATATCGAATCGCTGGTATACCAGGGCGTCGTCGAAAACATCGCCTGCGAGCAGGCGGCGCGCATGGTCGCGATGAAGTCGGCGTCCGATAACGCCGGTGACCTGATCGGCGAATTGCAACTGGTTTACAACAAGGCGCGACAGGCGGCGATTACACAGGAAATATCGGAAATCGTCGGTGGCGCCGCCGCCGTGTAGTGTTGGTGGGCAACGAGGTAAGCGGGTAGCGGGTTTCGCGCGTTATACCTCGCACGCATAGCAAGGGGAAACGAAATATGAGTTCTGGAAAAGTGGTTCAAATCATCGGCGCGGTCGTCGACGTGGAGTTTCCGCGCGATGCGATGCCCAAGATTTACGACGCGCTGCGTGTCGATGACACCGGCCTGACGCTGGAAGTGCAGCAACAGCTCGGCGACGGTATTGTCCGCACGATCGCGATGGGCGTCAGTGATGGTTTGCGCCGTGAAAAGGCCGTGACGAATACCGGCAAGGCGATTTCCGTGCCGGTCGGCAAGAAAACCCTGGGCCGCATCATGGATGTACTTGGCGAGCCGATCGACGAGAAAGGCCCGATCGGTGAAGAGGTGCGCTGGGGTATTCACCGCAAGGCGCCCGCCTATGAAGACCTGTCACCGGCGACCGAGCTGCTCGAAACCGGCATCAAGGTTATCGATCTGATCTGCCCGTTCGCGAAAGGCGGCAAGGTCGGCCTGTTCGGCGGTGCCGGCGTCGGCAAGACCGTCAACATGATGGAGCTGATCCGCAACATTGCGATGGAGCACAGTGGCTACTCGGTATTCGCCGGCGTCGGTGAGCGTACCCGCGAAGGTAACGACTTCTACCACGAGATGAAGGAAGGCGGCGTGCTTGACAAGGTGTCGCTGGTCTACGGCCAGATGAACGAGCCACCGGGCAACCGCCTGCGCGTCGCGCTGACCGGTCTGACCATGGCCGAGTACTTCCGCGACGAAGGTCGCGACGTGCTGCTGTTCATCGACAACATTTATCGTTACACGCTGGCCGGCACCGAGGTGTCCGCGCTGCTCGGGCGTATGCCGTCAGCGGTGGGTTACCAGCCGACGCTGGCCGAGGAAATGGGCGTGCTGCAGGAACGTATCACGTCGACCAAGACCGGCTCGATCACGTCCATCCAGGCCGTCTACGTGCCGGCGGACGATCTGACCGACCCGTCACCGGCGACGACGTTCGCGCATCTGGACGCCACGGTCGTGTTGTCGCGCCAGATTGCCGAGCTCGGTATCTATCCGGCCGTCGATCCGCTCGACTCCACCAGCCGCCAGCTCGATCCGCTGGTCGTCGGCCAGGATCACTACGACACCGCGCGCGGGGTGCAGAGCACCTTGCAGCGTTACAAGGAACTGAAAGACATCATCGCGATTCTCGGCATGGACGAGCTGTCCGAGGAAGACAAGCTGATCGTATCGCGGGCGCGCAAGATCCAGCGCTTCCTGTCGCAGCCGTTCTTCGTTGCCGAGGTGTTCACCGGTTCGCCGGGCAAATATGTATCATTGAAAGATACCATCGCCGGCTTCAAGGCGATCATCGCCGGCGAATACGACAGTCTGCCGGAGCAGGCCTTCTACATGGTTGGTTCGATCGACGAAGCCGTCGAGAAAGCCAAGAAGCTTTAAGTCACCAGCCGGAGAAATACCATGGCCTTCACCATGCATGTCGACATCGTCAGCGCCGAGGAAGCCATTTTCTCCGGCAAGGCACGCATGGTATTTGCGCCGGCGGTCATGGGCGAGGTTGGCATTCTGCCCCGACATGCGCCGTTACTGACGCAGCTCCGCCCCGGCGAGGTGCGCGTGCAGACCGAGGATGGCACGGAGGATTTCTTCTACGTCTCCGGCGGCATGCTCGAGGTGCAGCCCTATACCGTGACCGTGCTGGCCGACACCGCGGTGCGCGCCAAGGATATCGACGAGGCCGCGGCGATCGAGGCCAAGCAACGTGCGGAACAGGCGCTCAAGGACCGCAAGTCGGATATCGACTACGCGAGGGCACAAGCCGAGCTGATCGAGGCCTCAGCGCGCTTGCAAGCCATCCAGCATCTGCGCAAGAAGACCGGTCGCTAGGCGGCCGTGTGATGATATTTCCGATCCATTGCGTCGTCGCTGCCATCGCGCTGGCGCGGGGATGACCGCTCGGGAATTCATCAGACCTTTCCTGACCGATCGCCGCGTCGTTACGACGCCTCGCTCCTGCCCGACCATCGGTGCAGACATCTGCCATACGGCGCCATCCGGCTTGAATCCTGACGGGCGAAATCCGACACTACACCAATGACCATCAGCGTTGTCATACTCGCCGCCGGCGAAGGCAAGCGCATGCGCTCGCGGTTGCCGAAGGTACTGCACGACATCGGCGGCCAGCCGCTGCTTGTGCACGCGATCGCGACGGCCAGACAACTCGGCGATGCCAGCATCCATGTCGTCTACGGCCACGGCGGTGACCAGGTCATTGCCAAACTGGACGCCGTGCTGCCGCCGAACTCTGTGCGGTGGGTCAAGCAGGAGCAGCAGCAGGGTACCGGCCACGCGGTCGCGCAGGCCTTGCCCGGCATCGATGAGTCCAGCACGGTACTGGTGCTTTACGGGGATGTGCCGCTGATTTCCGCTGCAACCTTGCGGCGCCTCGTCGCCGCCAGCGCCGACGGCGCGCTGGCACTGATGACCGTCGAGCTGGATAATCCCGCCGGTTATGGCCGCATCGTACGCGACAAGGCCCATGCCGTAACGCGCATCGTCGAGGAAAAAGACGCGAACGATAGCCAGCGTGCGATCCGTGAAATCAATACCGGCTTTCTGGCGGTGCGCGCCGGCCAGTTGCGTCAGTGGGTCGAACGGCTGGACAATAGCAACGCGCAACGCGAATTCTATCTAACCGACGTCATTGCCATGGCCGTGCAGGATGGTGTTGCGATACGCACGGTATCGCCCGCCTCGCCCTTCGAGGTGCTGGGCGTCAACGACAAGGCGCAACTGGCGTTACTCGAGAGG
Source organism: Gammaproteobacteria bacterium (assembly GCA_006218035.1). Classification (GTDB taxonomy): domain Bacteria; phylum Pseudomonadota; class Gammaproteobacteria; order VBWC01; family VBWC01; genus VBWC01. The sequence goes on along the minus strand of VBWC01000017.1, from coordinate 50,809 downwards.
TATTACCAGAAGATGCGTGCAGAAGAACTGCTAAAAAACGGTGTGACGCTGCGTGACCCGGCGCGTTTCGATTTGCGCGGCGAGATAAGCTATGGCACCGACGTCACCATTGATGTGAACGTCATCATCGAGGGCACAGTTCGGCTTGGTAGCCGCGTGACGATCGGTCCCAATGTGTTGCTGAGCAATGTCGAGATCGGCGACGACGTCGAGATCCTGGCTAACTGCGTGATCGAGGACGCGGTGATCGGCGCGGGCTGCCGCATCGGTCCGTTCGCGCGCGTTCGACCGCAGACCCGGCTGGCCGACGATGTTCACGTCGGCAACTTTGTCGAGATCAAGAAATCCACGGTTGCCTCGGGTTCGAAGATCAATCACCTGAGCTATATCGGCGACAGCACGGTGGGCGCTCGCGTTAACATCGGTGCGGGTACTATCACCTGCAATTACGACGGCGCGAACAAGTACCAGACGATTATCGGCGACGATGTATTTGTCGGCTCCGACAGTCAACTGGTGGCGCCCGTGCGCATCGGTGACGGTGCGACGATCGGCGCAGGCTCGACCATCACACGCGACGCGCCCGCCGGCGAACTGACGCTGAGCCGCGCGCCGCAGCAGACCCATCCCGGCTGGAAAAAGCCGGTCAAGAAACGACGCGTGGAGGAATAACAGTATGTGCGGCATTGTTGGCGGCGCGGCCTCCCGCGATCTGGTCCCGATCCTGATCGAAGGACTGAAGCGGCTGGAATATCGCGGCTATGACTCTGCCGGGCTGGTCGTCATGAACGACGCCGCCGAGCTGACCCGTGCGCGCGTGGTCGGCAAGGTGGTGGAACTCGAAAACAACATCCGGCACAAGCCACTGCACGGGCACGCCGGTATCGCCCATACCCGCTGGGCGACGCATGGCAAACCCACCGAAAAAAATGCGCATCCGCATATCTGCCGTCATACGGTCGCCGTGGTGCACAACGGCATCATCGAAAATCACGAGGCGCTGCGCGCGCAGCAGAAAACGGCCGGCTACGAATTCACCTCCGAAACCGATACCGAGGTTGTCGCCCATCAGGTTTACGATTATCACGTCAAAGGGGCGACGCTGCTCGACGCCGTCAAATCCTCGGTCGGTGATTTCGAAGGGGCCTATGCGCTGGGCGTGGTCAGCACCAAGGAACCGGGGCGTCTGATCGCAACACGGCGCGGCAGCCCGCTGGTGGTCGGTATCGGTATTGGCGAATACTTTATCGCCTCCGATGTCGCGGCGCTGCTGCCGGTGACACAGCGCTTTATCTTTCTCGAAGAAGGCGACGTTGCGGACATCACCAAGGACACGCTGGACATCTATGACGCCGCAGGCAACGCGGTCACCCGGCCGATAAAGCTCAGCGAGTTGACGGCGGATTCGGTCGAGCGTGGCGAATACCGCCACTACATGGCCAAGGAAATATTCGAGCAGGCGCGCGCCGTCGCGCAGACACTTGAGGGCCGCATCAGCGGTCACCGCGTGCTCGAAGGAGCGTTCGGGCCGCTGGCCACGGAAGTGTTTGACGCGGTCAAGCGTGTGCAGATCATCGCCTGCGGTACCAGCTACCACGCCGGCCTCGTCGCCAAATACTGGTTCGAGGCGCTCGCCGGCATTCCATGCAATGTCGAGGTCGCCAGCGAGTTCCGTTACCGGCATCCGGTGTTGCAGCCGCGCAGCCTGTTCGTAACGATCTCGCAGTCCGGCGAGACCGCCGATACGCTCGCCGCGCTGCGCGACGCCAAGCGCCGCGGCATCGGCCATTCGCTGGCGATCTGCAACGCGCCGGAGAGTTCGCTGGTACGCGAGTCCGACGTGGTGTTGATGACGCGCGCGGGCCCGGAGATCGGCGTCGCATCGACCAAGGCATTCACGACGCAGCTTGTGGCGCTGATGATGCTGGTGATCGTGCTCGGCCGGCGTCATCGTATTACCGAAGAAATCGAGGCATCGCTCGTCAAGCAGCTCGAAAGCCTGCCGCGCAAGATCGACGAGGCGCTGCAACTCGATGGGGAAATCGCCGAACTTGCGCAGCAGTTCGCCGACAAGCACCACGCGCTGTTTCTGGGTCGCGGCGCGCATTATCCGATTGCGATGGAAGGGGCGCTGAAGCTCAAGGAAATTTCCTATATCCACGCCGAGGCCTACCCGGCCGGTGAACTCAAGCACGGGCCACTCGCGCTGGTCGACGCCGACATGCCGGTGATCACCGTCGCGCCGGACAATGCGCTGCTCGAAAAACTCAAATCCAACATGCAGGAAGTCCGCGCGCGCGGCGGCCAGTTGATCGTGTTCGCCGATTCGGCGACCGATGTACGCTCTGGCCCGGGCGTGCAGGTGCTGAACGTCGCGCCGACCGAAGACGAAATCTCACCGATCATCTTCACCATCCCGCTGCAACTGCTCGCCTACCACGTCGCCGTCTTCAAAGGCACCGATGTCGACCAGCCACGCAACCTCGCCAAATCGGTGACGGTGGAATAAGCCTCCCGCCCGTTTCCGGACCAGCGGATCAGCGGAGTTGTACAAGTTACCCACGCAGACGAGCTATCAATAGATCAATAAGATAGCTTGTATCAAGCTACCAATTTACTACCAATCTATACCAGATTGGTAGTAAACGGAACAGGTTACCTGCCAATTTACTACCAATTTCTACCAAGCTGGTAGTAAAAAGGTGTTTGGTTTGATATGTTCCTGCCAATAGCATCCAAATTAGGGAAGCTCTGATTAATTCGTCATTCCGGGCGGAGTTACTGGATTCCCGCTTTCGCGGGAATGACAACAAAATGATTAATCAGAGCTTCCTTAGTATTATCGATGAAAATCCCGGTTACCGCGCCCGACATCCATTCCCTGCTCAATAAAGCCGCGGGCGATTCGCCGACGCGCCTGGGCAATATCTTGTCTCTTGGAATCAGGCCTGATCCGGGAGGAAACTACTACCATTGGGACAAACTACGGCATCTAAAACAACCGCCTCAGGATTTGAGCCACGCAGAATGGTGGCTCGCCATAAAATTCGCACGTAGAGCCCTCTACAGAACAATTCCGCACCTGGACAAGGAGGGTAAGCCCTTCGTTTATGCGGAACCTGACGTAGTCCGTCGCTTGTTGCACGAAATCGACATTCATGGCGGCGGAGAATTGAAGGCCAGCGAACAGGTGGCTAATCCCAATACCAGGGATACCTACCTGATTAATTCGTTAATCGAGGAGTCAATCACGTCGAGTCAGCTTGAAGGCGCTGCAACGACCCGAAAAGTAGCGAAGGAAATGCTACGGCAAAAACGCAAGCCGCGAAACAGATCGGAAAGAATGATAGTGAACAATTATTATGCGATGGAGTTCATTAACGACATCTATACCGAGGATCTCTCACCGGAACTGGTATTTGAGCTGCATAGAATATTAACAGTCGACACGTTGGATAATCCAAAGGCCGTAGGGCGATTGCGTACGTCCGATGATATCTATGTCGGTGATGAAAGAGACGCAACCATCATCTATGTACCACCGAAAGCAAAAGATCTGGCCGCGAGGCTTCAGAACATATGTGAATTCGCCAATGCAACAGATTCGGCTTTTTTCCTTCATCCGGTTATCAGGGCAATTATTCTTCACTTTCTTCTGGCATATGATCACCCGTTCGAGGATGGTAATGGGCGAACCGCGCGGGCACTTTTCTATTGGGCCATGTTGAAACAGGATTATTGGACCATGGAATTTATATCGATCTCGAGGATATTGAAGTCTGCGCCGGTAAAATATACAAGGGCATATTTATACACAGAAACGGACGACAACGACGTTACCTACTTTATTGTCCACCAACTGGAGGTCATAAACAGTGCTATAAAAGACCTGTTAACGTATCTTGAAAAGAAAGCGACCGAGATAAAGACCGTAGAACACTTGATCAGGAAAGATCTGCAGGGATCATTAAATTATCGGCAAATCGCTTTGTTAAATCGAGCACTGAAAAGCCCTGATTCGATTTTTACCATCCAGAGTCATCGCGGTTCGCATAATGTCACCTATGACACAGCCAGAACCGATCTTCTCAAATTGGTCGATCTGGGGTTTCTGGAAAAAACGACCATTGGCAGGGCGTTCTCATTTACGGTGACCGCCAATCTCAGACAAAAGCTGGAGGCGTTGAAATAGGAGAATGCGCGCGCGGCGGCCAGTTGATCGTGTTCGCCGATTCAGGGACCGATGTGCGCTCTGGCCCGGGCGTGCAGGTGCTGAACGTCGCGCCGACCGAAGACGAAATCTCGCCGATCATCTTCACCATCCCGCTGCAACTGCTCGCCTACCACGTCGCCGTCTTCAAGGGCACCGACGTCGACCAGCCACGCAACCTCGCCAAGTCGGTGACGGTGGAATAAGTCACGCCGCATGACAAGGACCGGTGTGCGGGGGAAATAAAGGTCTTACCTGGGCCGGACCGTTTCACGTAGCGGCGGGAACCTGGTCCCTGTTTTAATGGCATTTTCTTCCCGGCGACCGCAGCCGTTGCCTCTCGGTCACCAAAGGTTACCAAGAGACGCGCAAGCTTCCACTCTCGGCTCCGGTGAACGGCTGCATCCGAGCCTAAGAGGAGACGTTACACGTGCTTCTGTTTTTTGTTAGTGTAAGTGCTATATGTGGAACGATACGATTTATTATAGAGATAAATAATGATAGATCCGCTTCTCACTCTTTCATTTAACGTTCACGCCCAGAAGGGTACGTACGCATTATTACTTGGTTCAGGTGTTTCACGTAGCGCAAGCATCCCTACCGGCTGGGAAATTACACTTAATCTCGTCTCTAAGCTCGCGCATCTTCATGAAGAGGATTGCGAAGGTGACGAAGCGGGATGGTATTTAGAAAAGTTCAAAAAGGAACCGGATTATTCGGAGCTATTGGCAACTATAGCTCCGACATCAGCTGCGCAACAGCAGCTGTTAAAGCAGTATTTCGAACCATCTGACGAAGAAAGGGAGGAAGGGAAAAAGCTTCCAACCGTTGCCCATAAGGCGATTGCCCAATTAGTAGCTACGGGTCATATCCGAGTTATTGTAACAACAAATTTTGATAGACTGATTGAGAACGCGCTTGAAGGCGAGGGTATTGCGCCAATCGTTATCGCGTCGCCAGATGCTGCTAAGGGCGCGCCACCACTTGCTCATTCAAAGTGTACCGTTATCAAGGTTCATGGCGACTATCTAGATCACAGAATCAAGAACTCACTTGAAGCGCTCTCGAAATATGCGCCACCGATGAATCGACTACTTGACCAGATCTTCGATGAGTATGGTTTAATCTGTTGTGGCTGGTCAGCCGATTACGATTTGGCTCTACGCAAAGCTTTAGAGAGGTCTAAAACACGGCGGTACCCAATGTATTGGACAGGCCGCTCTGATCCAGGAGGGCAAGCCAAGAAACTTATATCCCTGCACAGCGCAGATTTTATCAAAATAAAAGACGCTGACGGTTTCTTTCCGACACTCCTTGAAAAAGTGGGCGCGTTAGAGGAATTTGACCGACCACATCCGGTTACTACTCAGGCAGCTGTTGTTACATTGAAAAGATATTTAAGTGAGGAAAAATACAGAATCCGATTACGTGATTTTCTTGTAGCAGAGGCCGGGCAGGCAGGGTCGGCTATTGATACTGCCTTCTCCCATATGGAAGGAGTCGCTCCAGATAAACATTCTGTTGGCGACTTAATGCTACGATTAGAGGCTAGTTGCGAAAAACTAATCCATATATTCGCAAACGGTTCTTTCTTCGCTCGCCCCAGTCAGGCAAGGTCCTTCTTTGATGCGTTCCATTTGATCATAGGTAAGGCGGTATCTACGGGTGGATACCAGGTGTGGACAAATATTAGGCGTTATCCCGCCTTGCTACTTGTCTATGCCGCAGGGATTGCAGCCGTTGTCTCGGAGAACTACTCAGTACTTCATGAAATTGCATCACGTCCTAGTTTCATAAAACATGACGACGATAAAAGTGTGGTAGCACCTGTCCGTATTTATACGCACAATGTGATGGATCGAGACCATGCTCGAAAACTTATCGAAGGGATGGCGCAGAAATACACTCCAGTAAGTGATTATTTGAGCAGGCGGCTTCGAGACCCGCTCAGAATTCTAATTCCGGATGATACACAGTATGAGAGAGCATTCGATGATTTCGAATATCTGTGGTGCCTTCTTCACGTCGATGCGGAGAAGGAATTAGGACGGAGCGATATTTGGACGCCTTATGGCGCATTTATCTGGAAACATAAAGAGCGTGACGTTGACTGGTTGGCAATGCAAGCAAGAAATGCAATAGGGAAATCAGATAAATCATGGCCACCTTTAGGTGGCGGCCTGTTTGGCGGCTCACTTGAGAGATTATCAGCTGTCTTGGAAGAGGCGGAGCCCAAGCTAAAGAGCATCAGTGAGAAAATGCGATGAAAGAGCGCATGGGGTGGCTTTAGAAGATGAAAAATCACTTAACTTTTTAAACCTGAGCGTCCGCTCTTGGCTGATCTGAGACTTTTGGAGAATTCTTCAATCGTGAACGTCCCTATGGGGGGTTGCGTTCCTTTGTTAATGATTGCACTCCAGCCAGTGTGAGTTGGAAGGCGCGCTTGGATTGCTCGATTGTTAGCGGATCATCGACATAGAATTACCAATCCTGATTGAGCATGGCTTTGTTGCCAACGTCGGCGCTGCTGTCCTCAGGGTGATACGCAATATCAAAAACGAGAAAGCCGACCAGGCTCGCAAAGAGCAAACGATGTCACGCTATCGCCCACCGCAACCGAAGTCATCGCCCTATATAACGCCCGCCGGCTACACGGTGCTGGATGACGAGCTCAAGACGCTGTGGAAGCGCCGCCAGCCTGTCGTGCAGGCGCTTTCTGCGGCAGCGGCGGAAGGGGATCGTTCCGAAAATGCCGAGTACATTTATCGTAAAAAAGAACTGCGCGAGATCGACAGCCGTATCCGGTACCTGCAGAAACGGCTGCCTGACCTCACGGTCGTGCACGACACGCCAAAAGACCAGGGCCATATCTTCTTCGGTGCATGGGTCACTCTGGAAGATGAAGGCGGCACTGAGGTCACCTATCGTATCGTCGGTGCCGACGAGACCGATGCCCAACAGGGATTCATCAGTATCGACTCGCCGATGGCGAGGGCGCTGTTTAAAAAGGCGGTCGATGACGAAGTGCGGGTGCAGACACCCGAGGGTGAACGGTGCCTGCTCGTGTGCAACATACGCTACACGGCGGGGCCGTGAATTCGCGGCACTGGATTCCCGCTTTCGCGGGAATGACGGACAAGAAATTAATCAGAGCTTCCATAACAATGATTGATGACCTCCATGTATTGTAAGCAGCGGCATAACAAGCTTTGCGAGCCGCCGCTGTACTTCCACCGTTTTAGCAGGTAGGTTACTTTCGCATGAGACATAAGCGTCGGCAGGTTCAGCTCTGCGGCTGGCGCCACGACGCAAATTATTATGGCCTGCGCATACGATGTGCGCTTTGCTAGTCTCTAACAGGATGTTGGAAAAGTCCATCCATGGCATTTTCCAACACGCAAAGCAAAAAGTAATATTTTTGCTTTGCTTCATTGTTCAAACAGATAAAAACCTGTTTGAACAATGGCGGTGTGCCCCTGCACCGCACACAGGCTGTTTTTCAACAGCCTGCTAACCAATAAATTATGGAATTGCTCCCTCACGAGATTTACCGTCCGACCTCTACCCGAATGTTAAAGGAAGCAAACATGCTAAAGAAAAATGACACCGCACCGGCGTTCAACGCCGTGAATCAGGACGATAAGCCAATCAGCCTCGCGGATTTTCGGAACCGCAAAAACGTGGTGCTGTATTTCTACCCGAAGGACGATACGCCCGGCTGTACGATTGAGGCAAAGCAGTTTACGGACCTGGCCGGAGAATTTGCAAAATACGACACGGTGGTGATTGGTGTCAGCAAGGATTCCTGCGACAGTCACCGCGCATTTATTAAGAAATATGGCCTGAACGTCGCGCTGATCTCGGATCCGGATGGCCGGGTTTGCAGCAGCTACGGCGTCTGGCAGGAAAAAGAAAAGGACGGTGTGAAGAAGATGGGGATTGTTCGGTCAACCTTCGTCGTAGATAAAAACGGTGTCCTGCAAGAGGTTTTATACGGCGTCACCCCGGACGGCCACGCGCAGGCGATGCTGGTGATAGTAAAGAAGCTGTAAAGGCGGCACGCAGCGATTATTTTCGCGCCTGACTATGACAATAGCGAGGCGCGAAAATCTTTCGAAAATAACATTGCTACCACGTCCAGTTGCCATGTCCCGGTATATTCACGGCGTCATCGTCAAAGCTGTTTTTATCGGCCTGTTGGTGGCATTTGTCGCAATAGCTCAATGACTTTACCTTGTCGTTCTTCTTGATCAGGTCTTCCGGTATCTCGTTGTGCTTGCGCTTGATGTACGGCACCTCGATGATGCGCAGCGGCGCTTCACCCGGCTGCAGCGACGCCATGATCTTCTTCGAGCGTTTGTAATTCGATTTTTCCGCCGAGTTCGCGACCAGAAATTCCAGTATCGCAATGCGATCCTTGTCCGAAAGCTCCGCGTTCTCGCCGAAATGGTCTTCGAGGGCCTTGGCATCGAGTAGTTTGCGCCACGACTGTTCCGGCAACAGGCCCGGCTGATAAAGAAAGTGACACTCGCCACAGCCCTTGCGATAGGCTTCGCTGGTCACCGGTGCGATCTCTTTCTTCCGCTCCAGCGAAAAGGCATCGGTAAAAAAGCTGTCGGCGTGGACGGGCGATATCGCGCCGGCGCCGATCATCAGGGATAACAATACCGCTCTGGATTTCTTCATGATGTCCTCTCGTAATGATTACAGCGCCGACAGATACTTGAGCAGATCGACTTTCTCCTGATCTGTACATTCACGTCCGTAGGTCCATTTGCAATTTCGCGTGAACCATTTCTCGATTTTTTCGAGATCGGTGAGCCGTTCCTTGTTCGCCGACGGTGCGAGCGGATCGATCACCTTGCCGGTCTTGACATGTTTGCCCGGTTTGGTGAGGTCCTTGCCGTGGCAGGCCATGCAATCGCGCTCCTTGCCGTCCTCACCGATGTTTTTCTGGTGCCACAGCTCATCACCATGTTTGGGGTTTAACGCCAGCGTTCCCTGCGGGTTGTAATGCGCAATCGCCTCGTCAACGGAGATCGACCAGGCGGGTTGCGCTACTGTAATTGCTGCTAAAAACAACAGATGCTTCCTCATAACGACCTCTACCACTTGTTACCATGTCATCTTGATGCCGACCAGCATGCCGATCGCGCTCGCCGCGCCGACGCCGCCATGGGCCTCCGGCGCCTTGCTGACCGCATACAGGAAGCCGAGCGTGCCCAGTGTGGTCAGCAACATATGGGTGTTGTCGGGATTTTTGAAGCCTTCGCTCAGATCAAAATCATTCCAGTGAAACGTCAGGCCGGTAGCGACCGCGCCAACACCCAGCGCTGCGGCGGTCCTGGCGAGAAATTCATGCGCGCCATCCTCCTCCTTGGGCGCCAGCAGTGTCAGCGCGGCCGCGCCGATCGAACCGATACCGAGGTATTTGTGCATCTTGTTGGCGGTAAACCAGCGCTCTTCGAACAGCGGCTTGTCATCGCTCGCTTCCTTGTCACGGCGCACATCGGGCGTTTTATCGGCCGTGTCGTCAGCGGCCGCCAGTTCAAAGCGGTTGCCGTACAAGGTCGCATAGTTGATGCCGGCCTGCGCCGTGTCGGCGGTGTTGTCCGCCCGGACGGGCGCACTGAGGATCAGGGCGATTATTGGTAACAGCAGATATCTCAACATGGCTCCGTCCTGTGGGTTATTTAGGTTTTTGTTTGATGCCGGTAATCATAGCGCGGACGAGATTTTCCCGGTGTTGTATCGACGCGAGAAGCACGCCGAGCAGATGAAAAGCGATCATCACGAGCATAACGTCAATCGTGGTCTCATGGACTTCGCGCCATAAATAGGCCTGTGCATCTGTCATGTGGATCATCAGGCCGGGAAGCGGCGCCTCGAATTCGATCACCATCAACACGATGAAGCCCGCGACCGTCGCGACTACCAGCCCCACCAGCAACATGACGACCATCGCGCCACCCGCGGGGTTATGACCGAGATAGTGTTGCGGGTGTCCTGTGGCGATGGCCTTCAAATAACCAAGCACCGCACCCGGGGAATAAACAAAGTTGCTGAAGCGCGCGTAGGGGGTTCCGGTGAATCCCCAGACGATACGTGCCACAACAAGCACGGATATCAGATAGCCGAGCACGATGTGCGTGTTCTGCATCCCGGACTGGCTGGTCCAGTACGAGGCTGCAAAGGAAACAACCAGTGTCCAGTGAAAGAACCTGACGAAGCCATCCCAGACTTTTTCGGTATGACCCTGGACGCTGTGACTACGCATGTACGCCGGTACTTCGATAAATTGATCGGCCCGTTACCGGGCGGTAGTTGAGGGTTTGCGGTCAGCGTCGCCGACACAAACTATCGACAAATATGACTTGAATATTATGGGTAAGTTCACGCACTCGCCTTAAGGGATACTTAAGTGCGGCTGTCGCTACCAAACAAAACGGCATGCCGTCCCATTCCGGATTGTGAGTCGATAATCGATCGCAATTATCTGCAACGGCGTTTACTGATGTATGCCCCGATCAAGCCGACGGGTGCACACGGATATTGTCATGCAATACTGTCCGTTGAGAGGCGCCGTTTGCGCCGGTTTGTTGCGTGCGAACCTGACATATCATTATGACAGTAGTTTTTTCAAAAACGACTTCGAGGAGCGGAATCGTCTCCTGTTTTAAGAAAATCAGCATTACCCTTCTCTGTATCGCGCGGCCGGTTTCGCTATCGGCGGTTGCGTCAACGGCCTTCCTGTACCCGGCCTTCCCGGCCGGTCGCTTGTCGTCGGCGCCCGTGTCGGTAACATTCGATGGATGTCATGGTCCGACCTAGTTCGGGCCGGGATACCCCGCGGCGGCCGTTGGTGTTCGGCGAGGTATTGTTCGATCAGTTCGCCGATGGATCGTCGGTGCTCGGTGGCGCGCCATTCAACGTCGCGTGGCACCTGCAGGGTTTCGGGCTGGATCCGTTGCTGATCAGTCGCGTCGGCGACGATGCGCTCGGCGAGCAGATGCTGGCTGCGATGATGATCTGGGGTATGGACATCTCCGGGATCCAGACCGATACCGCGCATCCGACCGGCACCGTGCAGGTCGCGCTGAAAAACGGTCAGCCGACGTTCTTTATCGTTCCCGACCAGGCCTACGATTTCATCGACGCCGGTGCCGCGATCGCCGCCATCGCCGGGACACCGCTATCGATGCTTTATCACGGCACGCTGGGTGCGCGTCAACCGGTGTCGCGCGGCGCGCTGGATGCGTTGCGTCGCCAGACGAATGTGCCACGTTTCGTCGATATCAACCTGCGCCCGCCTTGGTCGACGATGGAGCTGGCGACGAATGCGCTGTATGACGCTCTGCGCGTCAAAGTGAATAATGACGAAATAAAACAGATCGCGTCGTATGAACGGCTACCCGACGCCAATTCGCATGAACTCGCGGCGGCGTTGCGCAGGCACTTCAGAATCGGCATGCTGATGGTGACCTGCGGCGAACAGGGCGCGTTCATCGACACGGCGCAGGGTATCGACGCGGGCAAGCCGGTCAAGGTGAAGCGTCTTGTCGATACTGTTGGTGCCGGCGATGCCTTCAGCGCGGTGTCGATACTCGGCCTGACCGGCGGCTGGCCGGTCGCGACGATATTGGCCCGGGCGCTCGCTTTCGCGTCGGCGATCTGCGGCGTGCGCGGCGCAACGACGACCAATCAAGGCTTGTATGCGTCGTATATAGACCAGTGGGAGCGGGACGCCGGCCGATAGAGACGGTCTGTATATCCCGCTGATCAGCATGCACGGTCTGGTGCGTGGCCGCGACATGGAGCCCGGGCGCGGCGCTGACCGAACCGTTTGGCCTGACAGTGATCGAGGCAATGAGCGCCGGCCGGCCGACATTCGCAATGCGCTACGGCGATCCACTGGAAATTATCGAACCGGAAGTCTCCGGGTTTCACATCGACCCGATCGCGGCCAGGGCGCCGCCGACATGATCGCGGATTTTCTGGAGCCTTGCACCGCGGAAGGAGTACTGGGAAGAGATTTCTAACGGAACACTGGCGCAAATCCGCGCCCATTCCACCTGGGAGCTGTATGCGGAGCGCACGATGACGCTGTCGCGTATCTATGGTTTCCGGAAATATGTGACCAACCTGGAGTGCCAGGAGACGCAACGCTATCTGGAGATGTTCTTCCGTCTGCAATCCCGGTCGCTGGCCGAGGCCGTGCCGCGTTTTGGAGGGCGAATTCCCGCCGCTGTTATCCGGCGCGCATGGACGACGGTCGGCAACACGGGTATCCTTAGGCCCCCTGCGCCCGTAGCTCAGCTGGATAGAGTACCGCCCTCCGAAGGCGATGGTCAGAGGTTCGAATCCTCTCGGGCGCGCCATTCACTTTGTTTATGTCACGCCCGCTCGGATTCCCGGCCTTTCGGCACAGCCTCAAGGCGCTTGGCTCGCGCGAAGCGGTGCTTCGCATACTTCACTCGCCTTGCCCTCTCGGGCGCGCCATTCACTTCGTTCATTCTGCGCCCGTTCGGATTCCCGGCCCTACGCTGCGCTTCGGGCGTTCGCCGAACTGCGAATGTCTTATGGACATTCGGTTCCGACTCACCCTCTCGGGTGCGCCATTCACTTTGTTTATGTCACACCCGCTCGGATTCCCGGCCTTTCGGCACAGCCTCAAGGCGCTCGGCTCGCGCGAAGCGGCGCTTCGCGAACAGCGTTCGCCTCACCGTCTCGGGCGCGCCACTTCGTTAATGTCGTACGTCGGAACTTAGGCACGGCGGGAATTCGAAGCGCTTCCGTTCGACATGTCGCCAGTAGTGCCACGAAACAAAAAACCCGCTTGGGTTTGCCAGGCGGGTTTGTGTGTCGTACTGCGCGTTTCAGATAGTTAATTCAACGCGCCGACTCAGTGTGCCGGCTGGAGTTCGTTGTCGGACTTGTGGGCCTCCTGGTCTTTCTTGTTGCGCACGTAGCCATAAATGCCGGCCGCGGCGAGCCCGCCAAGGATCACCGGGCCCCATGCGCCCAAGCCCAATCCAAGACCGAGGCTCCAGCCGGTGCCTGACCAGATGGTGCCCGCTGCTACCGTTGTCTTCGCGGTGGCTGCCGCTGTTGTTGCGGTCGCGGCGCTTTTTCCGGCGACGCACGCCTTGCCGGCAGATGTTGCCGCCGGGGTGGTCATCGCGGCATTCATCATCATCGGCTTGCCGGCCATGCCGCCCGCCGCCTTTGCTGTGGCACCGGTTTTCATCGCTGCACCGGCCGCGGCCTTGCCGCCAGCGGTTTTCGCCGCTGCCGCCGACGTGGCTGCTGCTGACTTGGCGGTCACCGTGACCGGCTTCAGAATAATCAGGTTCTTAGGACCGACGCCGGCCGCTATCGGCGCTTTGTTAACCGAGAACGTCTTGCCAATCAATGACGGGATCTGATTGGCACCTTCCTGAACCTTCAGCATCATGACCTGATTGCCGCCCTGTCCTGTCGCAACGCCGGCGGGTTTCAGGAATAGCATATTGTTGGCATTGGCGCCGACCGGAGGTGCCATCACGGTGAACGCCTTGCCGCCGGCTGCCTTGGCCATGGCGGCCTGTTTGGCATTGGTGACCTCGATAAGAATCGAATTGGCACCCTGGATCTTGGTAATGGTGATGTCAGCTGCGGCTGCAGCGCCGGCACCCGCGGCTGCGGTCTTGACCGCCATCCCCGCGGCACCTGCTTTCGCGGCCATGCCTGCTTTCGCAGCGGCGGCACCGCTCGCCTTGACCGCGCCACCTTTCGCCGCGACACCAGCGGCGCCGGTTCCAGCGGCGCCGGCAGTCATAGCACCGGCAACCGGTTTGACTACTACCCATTTACTCGCGCCACCGCCGAGCATCAACGGCGAGTTGCCGATGGTGACAGTTTTACCGCCCATTGCGGCAACGGTTGCGGCCTGATTATTACCGGCCAGTTGCACAGCGATGGACTGGCCGCCTGCTGTCGTTGGATTCAGGATCAGCATGTTCTTCATGCCACCGCCTGCGACGGCCTTGCCCACGGTAAATGTCTTCCCCTGCGCGGCCGCGACCTGCGCGGCTTGTCTCGCGGATTCGATCTTCAGCATGACTGTTTCAGTAACCATATTGAATTCCTCTCGGTGTTATTTATTAATTCCCGTTAACTCGCCACGCTTCTTTCGGCATTACGCGAACAGCAAGAAAATATGGCAACCCAATTACTCGTGGAACCTGTCGAACAGGCCTGCTCCCTACCGAAGAAATACCGTTCAGACTCGAATTCTCGGTCTTGTTAAGTTATTTCTTACCATATTCATCGGGCGTTGTCATATCTTAATAAAGCACTATTTTCTTGGGGAATAATGCTAAATCGTTGTGGGTGGCAAACATTCCGGATGGAATGTGAGATTGCTTATGCGATTTAACAAAAAAAGCGCGTATCCAGGCGTTGTTTTATTCGTTTGCGAATTAAAACGACAATCGTTTTCATTTGCGTGACGGTTTTCGATCAGCCGCCGGTGATTCATCTTCACCGGACGTCGACGGCGGGTGTTCATCCGACAGTGCGGTTCCCGATTGATGCCTCGCGCCTGAGAATCGCCTTCTCACCAAAAAATAAAACACGATAATTGCGATGACACCGCCGACCCACAGGATCTCGATGCCGAGTAAAATCGCCGCCATGTGACCGTGCAACCAGTTTTCCATGCGTCATCTTACGTTCTATGAAATATAAATAAACGCGGTCTGCCGCATATGCGGCAGAGTGCCTAGCCTTACTCAGGGGTTATTGTCCGGGATTATGCGGCGAGATGCACGCCGTCCGGTATACGGATGTCGACGGCAATCGGCAAGTGATCAGAGAACATGTGATTGAGGGTGCGCACTTCGGCAATGCGCAACGATGGCGACGTCAAAATATGATCGATATTGCGTACCGGCCGCCAGCTTGGAAAGGTATTCAATCTGTCCAGCGGTTCGCACAGATGCGTGCGTGTTAACAGCAGATCGATTTCCTGGCTGTGTACCGCGCAGTTGAAATCGCCCATCAATACCACATGCTCATGCTGTTTGACGATCCCGGTGATGTAATCGAGCTGTTTGGCGCGCGAACCCTTGCCCAGCGCAAGATGCACGACAAGTACTACCAGCGGATTATCCTTGTGACCAAACCGCACCTCGAGTACGCCGCGCCCGGGAATGCGGCCAGGTAATCGATGTTCTGTGACCGCGGTCGGACGGATCTTGCTCAGCAGACCGTTGCTGTGCTGCGCGATGCGCCCAAGATTTCTGGTAGTCTGATGATGCCAGAATGGAAAACGTGCCTTGACTGCCAGGTACTCGACCTGGTTGACGTAGTAGCTGCGCATGCTGCCGGCGTCGACTTCCTGCAGCGCGACGATGTCGTAGTCGCTGACCATGCGTGCGATGCGCTCTAAATTCGTAAACGTCGCCGGGTGCGGTATCACATGGCGCCAGCTTTGCGTGAGGTAGTGATGGTAACGCGCGGTTGCCACGCCCACCTGAATGTTATAGCTCAACAACTTCAGATGAAGCTTTGCGCCGGCGAGTGGTGCTGTGTCGCGACATGCGTCGCTTAGCGTTGCACTTAGATCGGGCAAACCATGTCCCCCAGTTTCTGCGTTAACTTCAGATTTTCCCGGTAATCCACCGGACAGTCGATAATGCTGACGGTGTTATCCTCCCGGGCCTTTTGTAGTATCGGCAGCAGCTCGGCAGTCTTTTGCACCCGATAACCCGTCGCGCCGAACGATTCGGCGTACTTTACAAAATCCGGATTACCGAACTTTACATTGGAAACCCGCCCGAAGCTGCTCATCTGTTTCCATTCGATCAAACCGTAGCCGCCGTCGTTCCAGATCAGGATCACGACGGGTACCTTGAGGCGCATCGCCGTTTCGATTTCCTGGGAATTCATCAAAAAGCCCGCGTCGCCGGTGACTGCGACCACTGCCCGGTCCGGGTACGCCAGTTTGGCCGCGACGGCGCCGGGCACCGCGATACCCATGCTGGCGAAACCGTTCGAAATAATGCAGGTGTTCGGCTCCTCGCAGCGGAATACCCGCGCCATCCACATCTTATGGGCGCCGACGTCGCAGATGACGATGTCATCCAGCTCGAGCGCGGTGCGCAGATCCCAGACAATCTTCTGCGGCTTGACTGGAAACGACGTATCGGCACGATGCTCGTTCATTTCGTTGATCAACGTATCACGCAGGCCGTGCATGCGGTGGCCCTGATGCGGCGTGGCCAGTTCACCGATACGGATCAGGCTGTGTTTGATATCACCGATGACGCCCGCCTCGACGATGTAGCAGGCATCCACCTCCGCCGGTGTCATCGCGATATGGACGATCTTGCGGTCGCGCGTCGGATGCCACAAGTGCGGGTGATATTCAACCAGGTCAAAACCGACGCAGATGATCACATCGGCCTGTTGAAAACCGCAGTTAATATAGTCGCGTGACTGCAATCCGGCCGTGCCCAGCGCCATGGGATGCTTGAACGGAATGATTCCCTTGGCCATGAAGGTGTTTGCTACGGGAATATGGAGTTTTTCTGCGAACTCCGCCAGTTGTCGCCACGCCTTCGCGCGGATCACACCGTTACCGGCAAGAATCATCGGGTTCTGCGCGTTCGAAATAATCTCCGCCGCGTGCTGGACGCGATCCGCCGCAGGTTCCGGATGTGTGTGATGCTGGACACGCAACGGCTGGTCATTGCTCGACAGTTCTGCGATGTTCTCCGGGAACTCGATGAAACACGCGCCGGATTTTTCGGTCTGCGCCAGCTTGAACGCCTTACGCACTATCTCCGTGACGATGTCCGGAGATACGATCTGCGCGGCGTATTTGGTGATCGGCTGGAACAGCGCAACGAGGTCGAGCACCTGATGCGATTCCTTGTGCAACCGGTTGGTGCTGGCCTGGCCGGCGATCGCGACGAGAGGCGCGCAATCCATATTGGCGTCGGCAACGCCGGTGACAAGATTCGTTGCGCCGGGGCCCAGTGTTGACAGGCAAACCCCGGCGCGGCCGGTCAGCCGGCCGTAGACATCGGCCATGAAGGACGCGCCCTGCTCGTGGCGCGTCGTGACGAACTTGATCGATGAATCGAGCAACGCGTCCATGACGTCGAGGTTCTCTTCGCCGGGAATACCGAAGACATACTCAACACCTTCGTTCTCGAGGCATCGGACAAACAGCTCGGAGACTTTCATCGACGAATAGACACTGCTAGCGTGCCGCTTTTCTTGTTTCCTCGGCAACAAGAAAATCGACTACCTTCATGGTCTCGCTGGCTTGCCCCTGCGCCATGCCAGGATCGGTGCGGTATTTGCCATTGATAACGATCGACGGTGTGCTACTAATGTTGTAGCGACGGCCCAGTTCGCGTGCGCGCCGCACTTTGCTGTCGACTGCGAATGAATGGAATGTTTTACGGAAGTCCTCCTCTTTCACGCCGAACCCCTTGAAGAATTCCATCAGGCTGTCCTCCGTATCGAGTTTACGCCGCTGACTGTGAATCGCTTCGAATAGCGGGAGATGGGTCTTGTCCAGCACGCCGAGCGCCTCGGCCGTGTAATAAACACGCGCGTGGATCTCCCATTTTTCGTTGAGGATGACCGGTAGACGCACGAATTCGACGTTGGCCGGTTTATGCTCGAGCCAGCGATCAATGACGGGTTCGAAGCGGTGGCAGTGCGGACACCCGTACCAGAACAGCTCGACAACCTCGATCTTGTCCGTCGTGCTGACGGTCGGTGATTCCGGAATGATGCGCTGGTACTGCTTGCCTTCCTCATACGAAGCGGCCGTGGCGGCCGCCGTGGTCAGCAGCAGAAAAAGCAGCGGAAGCAAACGTTTTGTCATCACTTATCCACCTTGGATTGAGGGCGGGGCGCTGATCGCCCGGTTAACTTGTAATGTTGTCCTGCCATCTATATTGAAGCATTTGTGTATGAACCGCATATTAATGGCGTCAACGCGGTATGCTTAATATACAGGTCATGCGGCTTTAAGCGATTGAATTAATCACCCTTTATGTTATAACCATCATCGAACTGCCGAGGAGCCTGACCGATGTCGCCGGAAAAAATTGATTTAACCCAGTTTCTCAACCAGCACTATTTGTGCGAATCGCTGACCGTCAAGGAGGTGCAGAGCCTGCTCGACTACACCGAGTTGGTGACCTTCGGGCGCGACGACATTATCGCGGATATCGGGGCGATAGGCGAGGCGCTGTATTTTGTCGTCAAGGGCGAGGCCGGGCTTTTTTATGACGATGGCACGCGCGAACGGGAGGTCGGCCGGATGCTCGAAGGCGAGCTGATGGGCGAAATGTCGTTTTTCGATCAGGAGCCGCGCCTGCTGCGCATGCGCTCGCTTTCCAGCGATACCCAGCTGCTGAAGCTGACGCGCCCGATGTACCGGCGCTTGCGTATTGAGCATCCGTTCATTGCCGTGAATCTGCTCGAACACGCGATTGTCAGTCTGGATCACCTGGTGCGCCGGGTCAGCAAGGAAGGCGCGCGCATGGATAACTATCTGTTCGGCCCGGGCCGGAGATAAGCGGCGGCCCGCACCGGATTCTTGTGTCATGACACGGCGTAATCCCGCCTACAACCGCGCCGTTTTCATGCTGAGTGTCGCGAGTTATCCGCAGTTGCCGCCTGAAGCCGGTAGCGAGGTGGCGTTCTGCGGCCGCTCCAACGTCGGGAAATCAAGTGCAATCAATGCCATCACCGGCATCGGCGGCCTCGCCCGAGTGAGCAAGACGCCGGGACGTACCCAGCAACTCAATTTTTTCCGGATTGATGACGAGCGTCGCATAGTCGATCTGCCCGGCTATGGGTATGCGCGCGTGCCCGCCGAAGTGAAACGCCGTTGGGACCAATTGCTGGAGCAGTACTTGCGCTCACGGCGATCGCTGCGCGGCGTGATCCTGCTCATGGATATCCGCCATCCGTTGACGGACTTCGACCGCCAGATGCTGGCCTGGTGCCAGGTGGCGGCGATGCCGGTGCACATCCTGCTCACCAAGGCGGACAAACTCGGCCGTGGCGCGATTAACACGACAGTTGCACAGGTTAGCGAGGCGTTGAAAACCGAATTTGACCTGCCGGTCGGTGTCAGCGGCACGGGTGGAGTCACCCTGCAGGCGTTTTCCGCGGCCAAACGAACCGGGATAGACGATGTACACACCGTGCTCGATCGGTGGCTCGGTTTCGAGCAGGCAAAAAAAACCCCGGTTCGTCCTAGGGAGGAAGGTTGAACCGGGGCCAACATTTCCCGGCCGGGGAGGCCGGTTAGGGGTTACCGCCCAGGGAGGGAGGGCGGCGAAGCGTTTGGGATGAACGCTTCCGAAGATTATGACTAAGCTGTTTGGCAAAAGTTCAAAAGCGGATTGTTAAATGTCGTTTAACAATCTGACAACCGCCAATCGAATCACTATGGTGACTCCGTTGGCGGTCAGTGAGCCTCGTCCCAATTGTTCCCGATCCCGATATCTACCTCCAGAGGCACGGAAAGCGCCGCCGCATCGCGCATATGGCGCCGGATATTTGTCACGAAGTCGTCGATGCGAGTATCCGCGACCTCAAACACCAGTTCGTCGTGTACCTGCATGATCATTTTCGCATCTGTCCCGGTTTCCATAAGCCAATTATGGACTTTGAGCATCGCGCACTTGATGATATCGGCCGCCGTGCCCTGCATCGGCGCATTGATCGCCGCTCGCTCGGCGTACTGGCGGCGTTGGGCGTTCGATGACCGGATCTCCGGCAGATACAACCGCCGGCCGAACAGCGTTTCGACGTAGCCTTGCGCGCGCGCCTGCTCGCGGGTGTTGTCCATGAACTGTTTGACCTGCGGGTACCGGGCAAAATAGCGCTCCATGTACTTCTGCGCCGACTGCCGGTCGATACCCAGTTGCCGCGCCAGGCCGAATGCCGACATTCCGTAGATCAGGCCGAAGTTGATCGCCTTGGCGTTGCGCCGTTGCTCGGTCGTTACCGTGTCGCGGCTTGCGTCAAAGATCTCGGCAGCAGTGGCGCGATGGATGTCCTCGCCGCGCGTGAACGCGTCGACAAGACCTGTGTCGCCCGACAGATGCGCCATGATGCGCAGTTCGATCTGCGAGTAATCGGCCGCGACAATCCGGTAACCCGCTGGCGCGACAAAGGCCTGGCGGATGCGGCGCCCTTCCTCGGAGCGGATCGGGATGTTCTGCAGATTAGGATCGCTCGATGACAATCGCCCGGTCGCCGCAACGGCCTGGTGATAGGACGTGTGTACCCGGCCGGTGCGCGGATTGACCTGCCCGGGCAGCTTGTCGGTATACGTCGACTTCAGCTTGCTCAGCGCCCGGTGTTCGAGCAGGATTTTCGGCAGGTCGTAATCGAGCGCGAGCTCCTGTAGCACGGACTCAGCAGTCGATGGCTGCCCCTTAGGTGTCTTGGAGAGCACCGGCAGGCCCAGCTTGTCGAACAGGATTTCCTGGATTTGCTTCGGCGAAGCCAGATTGAACGTCTGGCCCGCCGCGTTTTCGGCCTGGTGTTGCAGCTCGAGGATACGCGTCGCGAGCATCCGGCTCTGCTCGTTGAGCATGCCGGCGTCGACCAGTACACCGGTGCGCTCCATCTGCGACAGTACCTCGATGAGCGGCACTTCGATGGTTTCGAACAGCGTGCGCTGTCCCGCGAACTCGCTCAGGCGTGGCCACAACGCGTGATGCAGGCGCAGGGTTACGTCGGCGTCTTCGGCCGCATAGTCGGCCGCCGTGGCCACGTCGATCTGGTTGAAGGTCAATTGGCGCGCGCCCTTGCCGGCGATGTCAGCGAAATGCACGGTGCGCTCGCCGAGATACTTGAGCGCCATCGAATCCATATCGTGTCGCGTCGCATTGCTGTCGATTACATAGGATTCGAGCATCGTGTCGAACGCGATTCCCGTCAGATTGATGGCGTAATTGGCGAGCACGTTTTTGTCGTACTTCAGATTCTGGCCGACCTTGCGGCGGCGCGGGTCCTCCAGCAGCGGTCGCAGCCGTTCCAGCACGTAATCCCGCGATAACTGCTGGGGTGCGCCCGGATAGTCATGGGCGACCGGCACATAGGCCGCCTCGAACGGCTCGATTGCAAACGACACACCGACGATTTCCGCTTCCATGTAATCAAGGCGGGTGGTTTCGGTATCGAACGCGAACAGCTCGGCGCCGGCCAGGCGCTCAAGCCATGCGTTGAAATCGTCTTCGTTGACTATTATCTGGTATCGCCTGCCGGTACGCGTCGCCGGCGCGGTCGATTCTGGCGCCGTTACCGCCCGTCCCTCCCCGGCGAGTAACTCTTCCAGCCAGCGTTTGAATTCCATGCGTTGGTAGATGCCGCGTAGCGCGGCAGTGTCCAGCGGGCCTGGCCGGAGCTGCGCCGGATCGGCATCCAGACTGACATCGCAGCGTATCGTCGCCAGTTGCCGCGACAACTCCAGTTGTTCGAGATGATCGCGCAGACTCTCGCCGACCTTGCCGCTGATATCCGCCGCGTGGGCAACGACCTGATCCAGCGAGCCATGTTCCTGCAGCCATTTGACCGCGGTTTTCGGCCCGACCTTCGGCACACCGGGAATGTTGTCGGAACTATCGCCGACCAGCGCCAGGTAATCGATGATCCGTTCCGGCGGCACGCCGAACTTGTCGATGACGCCCTGCCGGTCGAGCGTCGTATTGGTCATGGTATTGATCAGTGTTACCTGCTCGTTGACGAGCTGCGCGAGATCCTTGTCGCCGGTCGAGACGATGGTGGCAATTCCCTGTGCCGCCGCGCGGACGGCCAGCGTGCCGATGACATCGTCCGCCTCGACGCCGTCGATCATCAGCAAGGGCAATCCCAGCGCCGCGACCAGCTCATGCAGCGGTTCGATCTGTGCCTGCAAATCGGCGGGCATCGGCGGGCGATGCGCCTTGTAATGCTCGAACATATCGTCCCGAAACGTCTTGCCCTTGGCATCAAACACCACGGCGACATAATCCGGCGCCAGATCCACCATCAGTTTGCGCAACATGTTGGCGACACCGTAAACCGCGCCGGTCGGTTCGCCGCGCGAATTGGTCAGCGGCGGCAGCGCATGAAATGCGCGATACAGATATGACGAACCGTCGACGAGGACGAGCGTTTTAGTGTCCGAACGGGCCATGATCGCTAATGAAAGACGGTTTTCGAACGATAACTTAACGTACTGGATAACGTGATAAACTTCAGCTCACGCACCGTTTTACCGGTGCTGCGACATACCCATCAGGTTGTGAGTACACGTAATGGACGACGATCACAAATCAATGCACCCCAGTCTGCGCCCGATCAACGATACCATGTTGAACCGGGAGAGCTGGAAGATTTTTCAGATCATGGCGGAATTTGTCGAGGGTTTCGAGCGGCTCGCCCAGATCAAACCGTCGGTGAGTATATTCGGCTCGGCGCGCTTCGAGCCGGACAATCCTTACTACAAGCTCGCCGAAGAGATCGCGCTGGAATTATCCAACGCCGGTTTCAGCGTCGTCAGTGGCGGCGGGCCGGGTATCATGGAAGCGGCCAACAAGGGCGCCTACGCGGGACGCTCGCCGAGCATCGGATTGAACATCGTGCTGCCGCATGAGCAGAATACGAACCCGTACCAGGATATCTCGCTGAACTTCCGTCACTTCTTTTCGCGCAAGGTGATGTTCGTCAAATACGCGTCCGCCTATGTGGTTTTGCCGGGCGGATTCGGCACGCTCGATGAACTGGCCGAGATCCTGACGCTGATCCAGACCGAGAAAACGCGGCGCATTCCGATCATTCTCGTATCGGCGACTTTCTGGGAAGGGTTGATCAAGTGGTTCCGGACGACCCTGGTTCCCGAAGGCACCATCAGCGCCGCGGATCTCGATCTTATGCAGATCATGGATACACCGAAGGACGTGGTTGATGCTATATTCAGCCACTACGAGAACCGGGGATTCGAGCCTTCCGCCGAAGAGCAGGAAATGCTGCTCGACCTCTAACATGCATCAGGGTTGTCTATGCGCCGCCTCTTCTTTGCCATAGGGTTGCTGCTGGTCGTGACGGGTATGGCCGGCGCCGACGAAACACAGTCGCGTGCGGCCACGGATAATACCGATGCGACGGAACCGGAAGTCACGATCATACAGTCGGACGGCAAGCGGATAGAGGAATACCGTGTTAATGGCCAGCTGTACATGATCAAGGTGACGCCGCGCAAGGGACCCCCTTACTATCTTGTCGACACTGACGGCGACGGGGTTCTGGAAACACGGCGTAACGATCTCGCGTCAGATCTGTTGACGCCGCAGTGGATACTGTTTCGCTGGAAATAGAATATTAAAGGGATGTCGAACACGGCGCGACGCGCCGGTGTTTGATGTCGCCAGAAAGCTGATCTGATTTTATGTCGGTTTACACGAGCGTTGAATTTGACGAATTCGAACGGCTGCTGCGCAGCTATTCGATTGGCGGGCTGGTCGATCTCACAGGCATCAGTGACGGCATAGAGAACACCAACTACTTCGTTACCACCACCTGCGGCAAGTTCGTTTTGACGCTGTTCGAAGTGGTGCCGCGTGCCGACCTGCCGTATTTCCTGGAATTGATGGCGTTTCTTGCCGAACACGGAGTCCCGAGTGCGCATCCGATCGCTAACGGCGATGGGCAATATCTCCAGGAACTTTGCGGCAAACCCGCGGTGCTGGTGCAACGTCTGGATGGCGCCAGCCTGAATAACCCGTCGGTTCGTCATTGCTCGGTTATCGGTGCGATGCTCGCGCACATGCATCTAGTTGGCGCGGCGTTCAAAGACCACCGCGAAAACGATCGCGGGCCGGTCTGGTGGCAGAAAGTTGTATCCCAGGTCTCGCCGCGCCTCGATGCCGCGAGTATTGCACTTGTTAACGACGAAATCCGTTTTCAGGCCCGGCATCAATCCACCGCGTTGCCGGCGGGCGTGATTCATGCTGATCTGTTCCGCGATAACGCGCTGTTTGTCGGCGACAAGCTGACGGGTGTCATCGATTTTTACTATGCCTGTAACGATGCGTATCTGTATGATCTCGCGGTCACCGTTAACGACTGGTGCAGCCTGCCGGACGGCGATCTCGATATGGCAAAACTGACCGCGCTGACCGGTGCTTACCAGGAACAACGCGCGGTCACTGCCGAAGAGCGCGAGATGTGGCCGGCGATGCTGCGTGCAGCGGCGTTGCGTTTCTGGCTGTCCCGGCTGCAAGACCAGCACTTCCCGCGCGCCGGCGAGATCACACACACCAAGGACCCCGAGGTGTTCAAGCGCATACTGCAGCGGCGCATCGCCGGCGAAAACCAGATCCGCCGTCTGTGGGACGCCGGTGCCTAGCGTATCTACCCGCTCTTTGGGCCTGTGGATAACCTTGTGGACATATTGGGGTCAAGTGATGCGCCGACCGACCGCATGTCGTTGATCCAGCGCGTGAACTGGTTCTTCTTCACAATGAAAGCACATATTATTCAGCAAGTTATAAATATTCCGGGATTTCCGTCTGTTACAACGCCTGTCGCGTAACGCCACAAGGTATTTGTGTATAAGCCCAGCCGGGCCAGTCCGGCGCGCGCAGGATTTGTGCGCGCGTTTTTCGCCGGGGAACAATTAGTATTCGCGGTGTATTACTAAAGTGTGGCGGGCAGCGCGCCTGCCAGCGCCCTCCCCGTACCGCGCACGCGATCCGGTTTCGCCAAAGCGACGCCGTTCAGATTACAATATCTTCTTGTTTTTCTAACCCAAACGCTTAATTTGCGAGTGTGTTCTCGAAGAAGAACACCGGTAAGCATGAAAACGAGACACGGCGTTGGAATAGTGGCGGATCGGCGGGTGAGTCGAAAAGGCGTGGTGTAGCGGCATGCAACTGCCAGACTGGAAAAGGCTGACGTCGGCGGCGTTCAGCGAAGATACCGTCAAACCGGCGACGGTTATCGTCAATCTCCTTCTAATAACGCTGCTTGCCGCCAGTGCCGCGCAGTTGACCTGGCGCGCGATCACGCCGGGACCGGACTCGGCGGCGACGCGGGCCCTGCAGATGGACAGCGGACCGGCGGTCGCGCAACGTCCGGTGATCAGCGCTTTGGCGCAGGAGATCGCCGGTCTGCATCTGTTCGGGCGGGCGGACGCGGTGGTGGCGGCAGTGCGGCCGGAAACCATACCTGAGACCAAGCTCAACCTGGTGTTGCGCGCGGTATTTGCCGGTGATGCGGCGACCGCGCGGGCAATTATCTCCGACCCTTCCGGGGGCGAGAACTTCTACGCGATCGGCGCGCAACTGCCCGGCGGGGCCGAGCTAAAGGAAATACACGAGTCCCATATCATCCTGTTTCGCGGCGGACGTTATGAAACCCTGCGCCTGCCGAAGGAAACGCTGGAAGTGACGGCCGAAATCGCCAACGAAGTGCGTACCATGCAACAACCGAACGGCGGCCTGTCACGGCGTGGTTACCGCGACGCGCTGATTAATAATCCGGAAAGCTTTGGTGAGTACGTCAGGGCCGAGGCTGTCAACGAGAACGGCGAATTTAAGGGCTTCCGGCTGTTGCCAGGCAAGGACCGTGAATTTTTCGAAGAATTCGGCATCGAGGTTAACGACATTGTGACGGCGGTGAATGGTGTCAGACTCGACAACCCGATGAAGGGCCTGGAGGTATTGCGTGCGCTGTCGACCGCGGACCAGGTGAGTGTTGAGGTGATACGCGACGGCATCACCCGGTCGATGGTAATTTCACTGAACTAGTTTTATGGTGCAGACAGGCACGGTCACGGCTAAACTGCCGGTATTCAACAATAAACATTACCACGTGGCGGCGAGCAGGCAATCACGCAGATGGGTGTAACGGACAGACCAACTAGCCGCTCCGGGCGGTTCCCCCGGAGCAGGTGGCGGGTAACGCGCGCCACGCTGCGTGCCGTGGCGGCTACCGTAGCCGTGCTGTGGGCGTTGCCGGCGGCATCGCAGCCGGTCACATTTAATGCCAAGGACGCCGAGATCGCCGCGGTGGTGGGCACCGTTGCGGAGATTACCGGCAAGAACTTCATTGTCGATCCGCGCGTCAAGGGTAAAGTCACGATCATTTCGTCGCGCCCCATGGAGAAGCAGGAAGTCTACGACGTCTTTCTGTCGATCCTGGAGGTGCACGGCTTCGCTGCGGTGCCGCTGGGGAATACGGTCAAGATCATCCCGGCGGCGAATGCCAAGCAGTCGGCGGTGCCGATCGGCACCGGGCGCGAGCCGACGGAGACCGACGAGGTCGTCACCCGTGTCATCGAGATCGAGAACGTTGCCGCGTCGCAGCTGGTGCCGATCCTGCGGCCGCTGATTCCACAGCAGGGACATCTGGTCGCCTATCCGCCGAGCAATATCCTGATCATCTCCGATCGCGCCGCGAATATCGAACGGCTGTTACAGATCATCCGGCGCATCGACAAACGCACCGTCGATGAGGTCGAGATCGTGCCGCTGAAATACGCCTCGGCGGCGGAAGTGGTCCGCGTGCTGACCGCGCTGCAGCAGCAGGCGAACAAGGGCGCACAGCAGGGCGGCGAGGTTGACCAGCCGACCCTTATGGCGGATGAGCGCACCAACAGTATCCTGATCGGCGGCGGGCGTTCCGGTCGCCTGCAGTTGCTTGCGGTGATTGCGCACCTCGACACACCGCTCGAAACCACCGGTGATACCCATGTCGTCTACCTGCGCTATGCCAACGCCAAGGACCTGGTGCCGGTGATTACCGGTGTCGGGAGCAGCATCGAGCAGGAAGAGCAGGCGAAGAAAGGCGGCGCGGCGGCGGCACCGGGCCGGCAGCCGGCGTTCAACATCCAGGCCGATGAGGCGACCAATTCGCTGGTGATCACCGCGCCGCCGGCCGTGTACCGCTCGTTGCAGGCCGTGATCCGACAGCTCGACGTGCGCCGCGCGCAGGTGCTGGTCGAGGCGATCATCGCCGAGGTGTCGTCGGACAAATCCGCCGAACTTGGCGTGCAATGGCTGTTTGGCGAGAAGAACGGACCGCGCAACAACCCGGTCGGTCTGATCAATCTCGGGCCGGCCGGCAGCAGCATCGGCGCGATCGCCGGTGCCGCCAGCGGCAGCGGCGACGATGTTCGCAAGAGCCTCGCCAGCGTGCCGTCTGGCCTGACCATCGGCGGCGGCGACTTCCCCAATTCCGGCACCGGCTGGGGCGCGCTGTTGCGCGCTTTACAGGGCGACAGCGCGAACAACATCCTGTCGACACCGACGCTGGTGACGATGGACAACGTCGAGGCCGAAATCAGCGTCGGCAACGAAGTGCCGTTTACAACGGGATCGTTCACGACGTCGACCAACGGCGCCAATAATCCGTTCCAGACCATCGAGCGCAAGAAGGTCGGCCTGACGCTGAAGGTGAAACCGCAGGTCAACGAAGGCAATACGGTGCGGCTGAATATCGAGCAGAACGTCGACAGTCTGGCCGGCTCGGGGCAGGACGTGACGTTGTCGATCACCAACACGCGATCCATCAAGACCACCGTCATGGTCGACGACGGCAACGTGGTGGTCCTCGGCGGCCTGATTCGCGACAACCAGACCGAGAGCGTCCAGAAGGTGCCGCTGCTCGGTGATATCCCGCTGCTCGGCCACCTGTTCCGCTACACCACCAAGCGTAAGGACAAGACCAACCTGATGGTATTCCTGCGCCCGGTGATCCTGCGTGACGAAGCACTGGCCAGTTTTATGACCAACAGCAAATACAATTTTATCCGCGAGCGTCAGCTGGAAAGCCGCGAGATCAAATCGCTGATCATGCGCGGCGAGCGTCCGGCGCTGCTGCCGCCGATCGAAGAGATGATGAAACTGCCACCCGAGTTCGGCGCAAGGAATTCGCCTGCCGCAAACGAACTTGAGTTGCCGCCGTCGTTCCCGGTCGATGCCGGTGACGGCAAGCAGAACACAGAGAAATGACCGAGGTAGTGCACGATAATCCTTTGGCTATCGAGGGTGTTGCGGCACCGGCGGCAGAGGCCGGTAGCCGTCAGCGCCAGGTGCCGTTCACATTCGCCAAGCGGCACGGCGTGCTGATCACCGCTATTGGCGAGGACATCGCGCAGGTACTGACGCGCAGTGGCGTATCGACCGCCGCACTGACCGAACTGCGGCGTTTTCTTGGCCTGCCCTTGCATATCGAGACTGTCTCTCCCGACCGGTTCGACGCATTGCTGCAACAGGCCTACGAAAGCGGTTCGTCCGAGGCCATGCAGCTGATGGACGACCTCGGCGACGAGGTCGACCTGTCGCGCCTCATGCAGGAACTGCCGGAGCCGGAAGACCTGCTCGAAAGCGCCGATGATGCGCCGATCATCCGGCTGCTGAACGCGTTATTCACCGAGGCGGTCAAGCTCAACGCCTCCGACATCCATATCGAACCCTACGAACACCGGCTGGTGGTGCGCATCCGCGTCGACGGCGTGCTGCGCGAGGTGCTGGAGCCCAGGCGCGTGCTCGGTCCACTTATCGTGTCGCGCATCAAGGTCATGGCGAAACTGGATATCGCCGAGAAGCGCCTGCCGCAGGACGGCCGCATCTCGCTGCGCATCGCCGGCCGCGCCGTCGACGTGCGCGTATCGACGATACCGAGCGGTCACGGTGAACGCGTCGTGCTGCGTCTGCTCGACAAGCAGGCCGGCCGGCTCGATCTCGAGAATCTCGGCATGGACGAGCGCACGCGCAAGAGCATCGACAAGCTGATTCACAAGCCGCACGGCATTATTCTGGTGACGGGCCCGACCGGTTCGGGCAAGACCACGACGCTGTATGCGTCGCTGGCGCGCATCAACGACAAAAGCCGCAACATCATGACGGTTGAGGACCCGGTCGAGTACTACATCGACGGTATCAGCCAGACGCACGTCAACACGCGCGTCGACATGACGTTCGCGCGCGGCCTGCGCGCGATACTGCGTCAGGATCCGGATGTCGTCATGGTCGGTGAAATCCGCGATCTGGAAACCGCCGAGATCGGCGTGCAGGCGAGTCTGACCGGTCACCTGGTGCTGTCGACGTTACATACCAACAGCGCGGTCGGCGCGGTGACGCGTCTGCGCGACATGGGTGTGGAGCCGTTTCTGCTGTCGTCCAGTCTGATCGGCGTACTGGCGCAGCGCCTGGTGCGCGTGCTGTGCGCCGAATGCCGGCGCGCGTATACCGCAACCCAGGCCGATTGCGCGGAACTGTGGCTGCCGGCGAGCAATCCGCCGACGCTGTACGCGCCGGTCGGCTGTAACAGCTGCAAGCATGTCGGCTACCGCGGCCGGGTCGGCATCTATGAGCTGATCGAGGTGGACGACAAGATGCGCGCCATGGTGCACGACGGCGCATCGGAACAGGAAATGGAATCATACGCGCGCACGCTGAGCAAGAGCATCCGCCAGGACGGCATCAAGCGCGTGCTGGCCGGCGAAACCTCGCTGGAAGAAGTATTGCGCGTGACACGCGAGGATTAGTGAGGCTTTGGATTATCGAGAATTACCTATAAGCATGACACGCCCAATGGCCGTCATTCCCGCGAAAGCGGGAATCCAGTGCCATTCACAACCGCTGGATTCCGGGTCTCCGCTACGCTCCGCCCGGAATGACGGTCGCGATGTGTTGTCACGTAATTTGGTAATTCTCAATAATTCCGTCATTCCTGGACCGTGCGCATTTGCTGCGCTATCCAATAAACCGTTCCGCAACTATTTGTTCTATGTGTGATTGACTCATGGGTGCATTCGAATACACCGCGCTCGACAGTTCCGGGCGGACGCACAAGGGGATCATGGAGGCGGACACGCCGCGCCAGATTCGCAGCCAGTTGCGCGAAAAGCAATGGGCGCCGCTGTCGGTTGTCGAGGTGCAGCAGCGCGAGGCGCGCCGGCAGCGCCGCACGTTATTCCGGCGCGGTATCAGCGCGACCGATCTTTCGTTGATCACGCGCCAGTTCGCGACGCTGGTTGGGTCCGGCCTGCCGATTGACGAGGCCTTGCATGCCGTGTCGCAGCAGACCGAAAGACCGCGTCTGAAGAGCACGTTACTGGCGGTGCGTTCGCGCGTCAAGGAAGGTCATACGCTGGCCGATGCGTTTGGCGATTTTCCGCATATCTTTCCCGATCTGTACCGAGCAACCGTGGCGGCCGGCGAACAGTCGGGGCATCTGGACGCCGTACTCGACAAGCTCGCCGACTACGCCGAGAACCGCCAGATGGTGCAGCAAAAAGGCATGCTCGCGCTGATCTATCCGATACTGGTCACGGCGGTCGCGATACTGGTGGTCACCGCCCTGCTCGCCTTTGTCGTGCCGCAGGTCGTGCAGGTGTTCGAGAATATCAATCAGAAACTGCCGCTGCTCACTATCATGCTGATCGCACTCTCCGATTTTATCCGCGACCATGGCGTGCTGCTGCTGATCGCGATCGTGCTGCTGTCGATCGCCACCCGCTATATCCTGCGGCGGCCCGGTCCAAAGGCCGCTTTTCACCGCTTTTTGTTGCGCCTGCCGCTAATTGGCCGGCTGGTGCGCGGCATTAACGCGGCGCGGTTCGCACGCACCTTCAGTATCATGGTGGCCAGCGGCGTGCCGGTGCTCGAGGGCCTGCGCATCTCGGCACAGGTGGTGACCAACATCCCGATGCGCCGGTCGGTCGAGGAAACCTCGCGCAACGTGCGCGAGGGCTCCAACCTGCATACTGCGCTGGAGCGCAACGGCTATTTCCCGCCGATGACGATCCATCTGATCGCCAGCGGCGAGGCAAGCGGTAACCTCGAGGCGATGCTGGAACGCGCGGCCGGTAATCAGGAGCGCGAGGTGGAAACACTGATTGCGGCGGCGCTGGGCATTTTCGAACCGGTGCTGATCCTGGTGATGGGCGGCGTGGTGCTGGTGATCGTGCTGGCCATCCTGCTGCCGATCTTTGATCTCAACCAGTTGGTGAAATAATGGTCCAACCGATGATTGATGGCTCCATAAACCGGTCGTACTGGTGGTGGCCGACATTGTCGATGGCTTGATTGTAAGTACGGCCGGAGGAATAAATGGCTTGAAATCCCCGGTTTGCGTGGTAACGAGGCTACTCCCTCCCCCTGCGGGAGAGGGAGTTAATGAGACGGCAGTGGATTCAAAACTAATTCAGTAACAGGACAGATAATGACCAAGCATATACGCCAAACACAGCAAATGGCCGCCGGCTTTACCTTGATCGAGGTCATGGTGGTCGTCGTCATCCTCGGCATCCTCGCGGCGTTCATCGTGCCGCGTATCATGGATCGGCCGGATATCGCGCGCATGACCAAGGCAAAGCAGGACATCCGCGTACTCGAAAGCGCGTTGAATCTCTACAAGCTCGACAACCACGATTATCCGTCCATGGATCACGGCCTGGAGGCGCTGGTGCAAAAACCGGCGAGCGCGCCGCAATGGAAGGATGGTGGCTACGTCGAGCGGATTCCCAAGGACCCGTGGGGGCGTGAGTACCAGTACGTCTATCCCGGCACGCAGGGATCGCTCGATATCTTTTCGCTGGGACGTGATGGACAGCCCGGTGGCGACGGTGTCGATGCCGATATCGGTAACTGGAATCTGGGCGAGTAAACCGGGAAAGCCAATACGCTGCGCGATCACGTCATTCAACCTGCCTGTCATTCGGTGCGGCGCCGTCACGTAGCCGCCGGTCAGCGCGGCCTGACGCTGATCGAGATCCTTGTCGTGCTGATCATCATCGGCGTGATGATCAATTTCGCCGTGCTGTCGGTCGGCCCGAACAAGAACGCGCAGGCCGAGGAGGAAATCCACCGGCTCGCCGCGCTGATCGGCCTCGCCAGCCAGGAGGCGGTGCTGGGTTCGCGCGAGATCGTGCTGGAACTGGACGAGCAAGGCTACCGTTTCTTCGAGCTGGACGTCACCGAGAACAAGCTCGTGGCGATTGACGACGATGACAAGCTGCTGCGCGAACGCAGCCTGCCGGAAGGATTCAGGCTCTCGATCGAACTCGAAGGCGATACCATTACGCTCGGCGAATCGAACAACGACAAGAACGACAAGAAACTCAAAAATGGCAAGACCGCACCGGCGGCGCGTATCTATCTGTTGTCGAGCGG
Source organism: Gammaproteobacteria bacterium (assembly GCA_006218035.1). Classification (GTDB taxonomy): domain Bacteria; phylum Pseudomonadota; class Gammaproteobacteria; order VBWC01; family VBWC01; genus VBWC01. The sequence continues at coordinate 18,409 of VBWC01000017.1, read as the reverse complement.
CGAGTTCGCACAGCCGTTTGAACTGACGCTGCAGGCGTCGGCGGATGGCGATATCTACCGGCTGAAGGGCGAGCCCTCCGGCAAGCTGGAACTGATCTACCCGAACAACACCTGATGTCGGCATCTGTATTACATCGATCGCACCGCCGGAAACGCTCGCGTGGCTTTACGTTGATCGAGGTCATGGTTGCGCTGGCCATACTGGCCATCGCACTGGCCGCGGTGATCGAGGGCGTTACCGCACATGTCGCCAACGCCACCTACCTGCGTGACCGCACGCTGGCGCATTGGGTCGCCATGAACCGTGCCGCGGAGTTGCAGCTGGGCTCTGAATGGCCGTCGCCTGGCACGACCAAGGGCGCAGCGTTGCTGGCGGACCACGAATGGTTCTGGACCGTGATCGTCTACCAGACCGGCGACACCCATGTGCGTCGCGCCGATATCGAGGTCAGCAACAAGGACGGCGGCGAAACGCTCAGCAAGGTGATTGCCTATGTCGGGCAGCCTTTATGATGACGCGCCTGTTCATGCCACGCCAATCGCGAGCTGGCGCCGCAGCGTGGGCCATGCACGGATTTACCTTACTGGAACTGCTGGTCGCGCTGGCGATCTTCGCGGTGCTTTACGTGATGGCGTTTGGCGGCCTGCAGTCGGTGATGAGCACGCAGCGTCATGTGGAACGCCAGACCGAACGCCTGGCCGAATTACAGACGGCGTTTACGCTGGTGGCGCGCGACATGGAGCAGATCATTAATCGCGACATACGTGACGGCTTCGGCGATCGCCTGCCGTCACTGACGACGGCCAGCGGCGCGCTGATCGAATTCACGCGCAGCGGCTGGCGCAACCCGTTGCCGGACAACCGGCGTTCGTCGCTGCAGCGCGTCGCCTATATGATCAAGGAAGACCGGCTGATGCGGTTGAGCTGGGCGGTGCTTGACCGCGCGCAGGACAGCCAACCGGTTGAGTATCCGTTGCTGGACAAGGTAACCGCCGTCGACATCCGCTTGCTGGACGAGGCGAATCAATGGCACGACAGCTGGCCGCCACCGGATTTTGAAAGCGAAGGTAAAAAACCGACGCCGTTGCCGAAGGCGATCGAGATCACCGTCGAGGCACCCGGCTGGGGTCGCGTGCCGCGGTTGTTTCGCGTGCCCGGTGCCGGCGTGATTACGCCACCGCCCGCCAAGGCATCGTAGCGTGTACACAGTGATTTCAGGCGAGCATTCATGACAGGATCGATGGCAACGCAGAGCGGGGTCGCGCTGATCACAGCGCTGATCGTCGTCGCGCTGGTCACGGTGATCACCGTGTCGGCGACGGCCAGTCAGCAGCTCGAACTGCGCCGTACCGCCAACGTACTCGACAATGACCGCGCCTATCTGTTTGCGCTGGGCGCCGAGGCGTGGGCGATACAGGTGCTCGCGAAGGACGCGAAGGACAATCAGATTGATCATCTCAAGGAAGACTGGACGACGGTCATCGCCAATCTGCCGGTCGAGGGAGCGACTGTTTCCGGGCGCGGCGCGGACATGCAGGGCCGCTTCAATCTCAATAATCTCGTCGACAGCGCAGGCCAGCACAGCGAAGTCGATGCGCGCCTGTTCCAGCGCCTGCTGTCGGTACTGGAAATTGCCCCGGAGCTGGCTGACGCGGTGATCGACTGGCTCGATGCCGACATCGATGTCACGTTGCCGGGTGGCGCCGAGGACAGCGCCTATCTCGCGATGAAACGGCCGTACCGCGCGGCGAACCGCCGGTTTGAAAGCCCCAGCGAGTTAATGCTGGTCAGCGGTTTCGACCGCGCCATCTACCAGAAACTTGAGCCGTACATCAGCGCGCTGCCGGCCCATGGCGTAGCGGTTAACGTCAACACCGCGCCGCCGGAAGTACTGCGCATGCTGGGCGAAGGGATCACCGCAGCGGATGCCAAGGAACTCAGCGCGACGCGCGCGGACAATCCATTTGACGACAGCGAGGAATTTCTCAGCCAGCCGGTGTTGCAAGACAAGAAACCGGAGATCGTTACCGACCGGGCCTCCGTCAGCAGCCAGTACTTTATGGTCTATGCAGAAACCCGGTTCGGCCACGGCCGGGCGCAGCTGTTCAGCCTGTTGCAGCGCGCTGAAGGGAACAGTGGTAAGGTAGCCGTGGTATCGCGTGGTCAGGGGACCTACTAGCGTGGCGGACACCTCTATATTAAGGCTTGCGGAAGATTTGTCCGGCAACGTCAGCTGGGTAAACGTCATTGCCGCGCCGGAAAAAACCGCTGACGTTGGTCAGGGCACGCTGACCGAGGCCGCCACGCAACTGACCGGCCGCCGCGTGATCGTGCTGGTGCCATCTACCCGTTTGTTGTTGACCTCGGCGCATATTCCTACACGTAACCGCCAGCGCATCCTCGCCGCGGTGCCGAACGTGCTCGAGGAGCAGATCGCCGACGATATTGACGATCTGCATTTCGCGCTCGGACAGCATGGCGCGGACGGCCGTATTCAGGTCGCGGTCGTCGCAAAATCGTTGATGGCGGACTGGCTGTCGCGCTTGCACGAGGCCGGCATACGGCCGGCGATGCTGGTGCCCGACATGCTGGCGCTGCCGTATGAGCCGGGTGGCTGGACGCTAGGCGAAATCGACCGCTACGGGCTGGTGCGCACCGGCCGGCAGAGTGGATTCGCCTGCGATTTTGAGAATCTCGCCGCGCTGTTGACGGCGGCGCTGGCCGAGGCCGGCGCGACGAAACCGGAATTCCTGCTGGCCGTGCAGATCGCCGACGCCAGTGTTGCCGCAGCGAGCGGCATCGAGGTCCGGGCGTTGCCCGATACCGTCATGCAGGCGTGCTCGCGCGGTCTCGACGAACCGCAGCTGATTGATCTGTTGCAGGGCGATTACAGCCGTCGCGAACAGATCGGCAAGCGGTGGCGGCCATGGCGTGCCACGGCGGCACTGGCGGCGGTCTGGCTGGTGGTTCATGTCGGTCTGACGGTGACGGACTACGTCAGGCTGTCGCGCGAGGACGGTTGGCTCGCCGAACAGGTCACGCAGGTATACCGCGACACCTTTCCGGACGCGCGCGCGATCGATATCAGCCTGATGGAACGCGAGATGATGCGCCGGCTTGGCGAACTGCGCGGCGGCGGTACAGCGGACGCTGGCCTGCTGGCATTGCTCGGCGAGGTCAGCCAGTCGCTGGCCACCACCGGCGGGCTCGAATTGCAGCGCATGTCGTACAACGACGGACAGATCGATCTGGCGCTGACCATCAAGGATCTGCAGGGTCTGGATAAACTCAAGCAACAACTGGCGGTGATACCGGGTCTGGACGTGGCGATCCAGTCGGCCAGTGCGCGCGACAACCAGGTCGAGGCGCGGTTGCAGATCAAGGGCAAGGCGTCATGAAGCAATGGCTCGCCGGACTTGAGGCGCGCGAACGGCAGGCCGTGTTCTGGGGCGGCGGCGTGCTGGTGTTGCTGCTGGTTTATTTTATCGGCTGGCGACCGCTGACCGGCAAGGTCGAGCGGCTGGAAAAATCCGTGGTCGAGCGGCGCGCGCAAGCGCAGACGATGCAGACCGCGGCGGCCGAAGTGATACGCCTGCGCGCGGCGAGCAGCCGGCCCGGTGCCGGCACCGACGGTCAGTCGTTGCTGGCCGTGGTCGACCGCACCGCGCGGCAGGGACAACTCGCCGGCGCGCTGAAACGTGTCGAGCCGGAAGGCCAGAATTCGGTGCGCGTCTGGTTTGAGGATGCATCGTTCGATGACATGGTGCGCTGGATAGGTAACCTGCAGCAGGAGACCGGCGCGCAGGTCAGCCGGCTGACGATAGATCGCCCCGGCGCGCCCGGTCGCATCAACGCCCGTCTGGTCATTGAGGGCGGCCGATGAAAGCGGCGACCCGTTACGGCGTCTATGCCGCGGTGCTCTACGCTATTTTTCTGATCGCGACATTGCCCGCCGCTGTCGTGGCGGGACATTTCCGCGATCAACTGCCCGGCGGCGTTCAGCTGCTGGACGTCAGTGGTTCGGTATGGTCGGGCCAGGCGCGGTCGCTGGTGGTGAACGGCCGTGAGTTCCGGCGACTGGAATGGTATCTGCAGCCGACCGGTCTGTTTGCCGGAAGGGCCCAGTACGCGGTGAAGTTCGATAACGGCAACAGCCTTGCGGACGGAGTGATCGGGCGCAGCATCACCGGCAAGCTGGTGCTGCGCGATGTCACGGCCAGGCTGGTGCCGGCCGAGTTCGCACCGTTGTTCAATGCGGAGGCACTCGGGCTCAGCGGTGTCATTGAAGTCGCTCTGGAACGGCTCGACGTCGCCGGCGGATGGATTGCGGCCGCCGACGGTACGGTCAGATGGAAGCAGGCCGGCGCGCAGGCACCGCGCGCGGTACAGCTCGGCGATCTCAACGCCAGTTTCGAGACCACCGCGGAAGGCGTGAAAGGCACGATCGCGGATGGCGGCGGTCCGCTGCAGGGCAACGGGTTGCTGATGCTGGCGCCTGCGGGCGAGTACCGCTTTACCGGCACACTGGCCGCGCGCAATCCGGGTGACGCGACGCTCACCCAGGCGCTGCGGATGATGGGTAACCCGGGACCGGACGGCAAGATCAACATGTCGTTTAACGGCACGCTGCCGCGGCTGGCCGGTGTTTCCGGCAACGACAGTTAAACGCTGGCGGTCGCCCGGCCGTTCCATCGTTTCAAATCGCGCTGATCCGGGTACAATCGCCGCCGTGACATACCTTACCCGCCTGCTCTTGCACCTGGCGCAATCGATCGAATCGCTCAGCGAGTGGACCGGCCGCGTGACGTCATGGCTGCTGCCGGCGCTGGTGCTGCTGATCGGTTACGACGTCGCGATGCGCTACCTGTTTCAGGCCGGGTCGGTTGCACTGCAGGAGCTCGAATGGCATCTGTTCGCGCTGATTTTTCTGCTCGGCGCGGCCTATACGCTACGCCATGACGAGCATGTGCGCGTCGATGTCATCTACCGCAGCCGGATCATGGACGACCGGCGGCGTGCGCTGAGCGATCTCGCCGGGGCGCTGTTGTTCCTGTTGCCGTTCTGTCTGTTGGTCATCACCAGCAGCTGGCCGTTTGTGCATAACGCGTGGCAATTCAGCGAAAGCTCGCCTGATCCCGGCGGTCTGCCGTACCGGTTTCTGTTGAAGGCGGCTATTCCGGTCGGCTTCAGTCTGTTGCTGCTGCAAGGGATTGCGGGTATCTGCCGCAATCTGCTGACATTGCTATGCGCGCCCCCCGGGCAGCGCGACCCCGGGTGATCTGATGGAAGTCTGGGCGCTGATCATGTTTGCCGTGCTGGTGGTGCTGCTGATGCTGGGGTATCCGGTGGCCTTCACGCTCGGCGCGGTCGCGATGGCATTCGGTGCGATCTTTCTCGGTGTCGGATTCTTCGATCTGCTGCCGCTGCGCATCTGGGGCGTAATGACCAACTTCACGCTGCTGGCGGTGCCGCTGTTTGTGTTCATGGGGATCATTCTGGAGAAGTCCGGCATTGCCGAACAACTGCTGGAGACCATGGGCCGGTTATTCGGCAGAATTCGTGGCGGTCTTGGCGTGTCCATTGTTGCCGTCGGCGCATTGCTTGCGGCGACCACCGGCGTGGTCGGCGCGACCGTCGTCACAATGGGCGTGCTGGCGTTGCCGGCGATGCTCAAACACCGCTACCAGCCGGAGATCGCGACCGGCACGATCGCGGCGGCCGGTACGCTCGGACAGATCATTCCGCCGAGCGTCATCCTGATACTGCTCGGCGATGTCATCGGCGTGCCGGTCGGGCAGTTGTTCGCCGGTGCGGTGGTTCCCGGACTGTTACTCGTCGTGTTTTTCATACTCTATATATTGATCAAGGCGGCGCTGGACCCGGACGCTGCGCCGGCCGTAGCGGCCGCAGACGCGAACGCCGCTGACCGTCGCCGGCTGCGCTTTAAGGCGCTGATCAGCCTGCTGCCGCCGGTGACACTGGTCGTTGCCGTCCTTGGATCGATATTCTTTGGCATTGCGTCACCGACCGAATCAGCGGCGGTCGGTGCGATCGGCGCGCTGGCGCTGGCGGCCTTCCACCGCCGGTTGACGCTGGCGGGGTTGCGTGACGCGATGCGCCATACCACGCGGCTGACGAGCATGGTGTTCCTGGTGCTGATCGGCGCGGCGGCGTTCGGTCTGGTGTTTCGCGGCATGGGCGGCGATCTGCTGGTCGAGGATATCTTCACCAATCTGCCCGGCGGCGACGCGGGTTTTCTGATCGTCAGCATGTTGCTGATCTTTGTGCTGGGGTTCTTTCTCGATTTTCTCGAGATCTGTTTTATCGTCGTGCCGATACTCGCGCCGATCGCCGAGCTGCTCAATATCGACCTGCTGTGGTTCGGCGTGCTGATCGCGCTGAATCTGCAGACCTCGTTTCTGACACCGCCCTTCGGCTTTTCGCTGTTCTATCTGAAGGCGGTGGCGCCGCCGGAAATCCGTATCACGCAGATCTATCGCGGTGTCGTGCCGTTCATCGTCATCCAGTTGCTGGCGCTTGCCGTGGTCGCGTTCTGGCCCGCCGTCGCGCTGTGGCTGCCGCACTGGATGGATCGCCTGCAGGGTTTTTAGCCCCGTTTGCCGACCCGGATCGCGTGGTCGCCCGGGAGGTTTTGCGGGGTAAAACGGTGTCAAATAGAACGCATACGGCCGCCGGCCGGACCCGGCTCCTAATGTTATGATTTTAGTAGCCGAAACCAGAAATTACCGGACTACTATAAACAGGCAGTTGGAAGTCTGAACGGCAATGATATTCGAAAGACGGCAGTATCCGCGGACCGAAACAGAGGTTCCGGCGACGATCACCCTGGATGGCGGGGCGCGATTTTCCGCGGTCGTCTGTAGCCTGTCGTGTGCCGGTCTGCAGTTGGCGGTTGACCGCCAGACCGCTGCCGCCATCGTGCCCGGCTCGGTATTGGGCACACCGCTGGAAACGCTACAGCTCGGCGTCGAGTTCCGGCTGGCGTCACCGGACGGCTCCACCGCCGATGTGCGTGTGCGTGGCAAGGTCCTCGGTGCTACCCGGCGCGCCGAGAACGTTTATCGGATCAGCCTGCAGTATCTCGATATCGATACCGCCATGTTTGAAAGGATCGACCGGTTCGTCAACGCCGTTCTCGCGTTGGCGTAACATAGCCAGCAGGCGACCGGTGCCATTTTGCATTACCACGTCGTTGTACACCCGTCACGCACCGGTGTGTTACCGGGTATTGGTCAACATGACGCAGGGATGACGCATGGCGGAAAACCTACCGAACGGACTCAGGAAAGTGCCGGTGCAGGATCTGCTCGTCGGGATGTTCGTCGCGCGTCTTGACCGGCTGTGGGCCGGCACGCCGTTCCCGGTCGAAGGATTTTTTATCCGCGAGCGTGCAGACATACTGGCGCTCAGATTGCATTGCGATTTCGTCTATACCGACCCCAAACGCAGCCGGGCTGTGCTCGACGTTGGCATCGCACCACCGAAAAACGTCGAGCTCAAGATCGAACACGGCGTCTACGATGCCGGCCTCGTCCCGTTCAAGAAAGAGGTCAATACTGCGGCCAAGCTGTATCCGGCGATTTCATCCGCCATGGTTGACGCGATGGCGCAATGGGTCGCCGACGGCGAGTTCGCGTACCTGGCCATGTATAAGATTGCCGCCGGGATCATCGACGGGATCTGTCGCAATCCCGATGCGTACGCCTGGTCGGCCCGTGTCTACGATCATGAGACCTATGCCTGGCGTCAGGAAGTTCGCGCGGCGATCCGGGCCGCGATACTGGCGCGTCATATCGGGCTGGACAAGGGCCAGATGCTGACGCTTTTTCTGGGCTGCCTGCTGGCGCACCTGCCCGAGGTGTTGGCGGACGCAAGTTCCGGCGGCAGTACCGGGGCTTCGGCCGATGAAGACCGACAGCGGCGCAAACGGCAGGTCCAGTCCGCGGTGGAAATACTGTGTATCGTGCCGGGCATGGATGACGAAGTGCTGCATATCGTGCAGTCCCATCATGAACGTCACGATGGCTCCGGATATCCCGACGGTCTGCAACAGGACCGGATTCCAATGCTGGCGCGCCTTTCCGGTATCGCCGATTACTACGAAATGCTGACCAATCCGCGGGCTGGCGGGGAGGAGGCGGTAGCCTCTGCCGAGGCGACGTCGATACTGAACGAGCTGCGCGGCACCCTGTTTCACGGCCAGATCGTCAGTGAGTTTATCCAGGCGATCGGTCTGTACGCCACCGGCAGCCTGGTTAGATTGACCACCGGCGAAATCGCGGTCGTTATGGAGCAGAACCGGGAGCGGCGGCTGAAACCCACGGTGATGTTACTGCTTAAGGCCAGCATGCTTCCGTTTCGCAAGCGAAAAATCGTTGATCTCTACGCAGAAGAGGAACAGTCGCGCGGGCCCGCACGCGAAATCGCCAAAAGCCTGCCCCATGGCATGTTCGGCATTGATGTGCGGATGGCCGGCAAGGCATCGATGTTCGGCTTCTAATAAATATAGCCGGTCGTGCCTGCGTTTTGGTCGCGTGGCGCGAACCGCAGAGGCCCGTTATCTATCTGAATCGCGCGAGGCCCGGTTGAACAAGATCCGAGTGCCTGCCTGCTCAGTGAGCGCGACGCGAAAACCACCCCCGAATTCCGTCGCCAGTCGGTAACCCTCTGAAATCCCGGAGTCCGTAGGCGGCGCCTCATGCCGTCCGCGCCTACGCCACGTCACCGGTCTGCAACAAGAAACGCGTTTTGACACGAATAATCGCAGCATTTTCCCGCGGATAAAAAACCCTACTTGATTCAAGTTTAATCAAGTTCAGCCGTAAAGCCGATTAATTCCGAGTGATGAGGTAAGTTAAAAAACCATATTAAGGAACCTCTGATGTGTCGTCATTCCGGCAGCGCTTTTAAAACAGTGCGTTACTGGATTCCCGCTTTCGCGGGAATGACAATAAGACGATTAATCAGAGCTTCCTTAAATATGTATATCACTGAGTGTAGCCAATACATTGGCTGATTCCGATGACGGGTAGAGAGACGATGCAAGGAAGCGGCATTTCTGTTGACGAAGTTGAAAATCGCGCTATTGCAATGGGTTTAGGCACGCCCGCGGGAATCGACCATGTCGCGGTCCTCCATGCGGAGTTGCCTGGGATCGTCAAGCCATTTAATCCGACACACGTTGTCGACACGATAAAGCGCGTTCTGTGACGCCATGACCATCGACGTCACACAGTTTCACGAGGTGTTTTTCGAGGAGAGGCTCGAGCATCTGGCCAATGTCGAGACAGCGTTGCTGGATCTCGATAGCGGTGGAACCGATCCGGAACACATCAACGTCATATTTCGCGGCGCGCATTCGATCAAGGGTGGCAGCGGCACCTTCGGATTTCATGAAATCGCCGCGTTCACGCATCTGCTGGAGAAGCCGCTCGACGGTGCGCGGTCAGGCAGATTCGTGATCTGCACCAGTATTGCCGAGGCGCTGCCCCAGTCCGTAGACGTATTCATGGTGACACATCAGCGCATGTGAGTGGTCTCTTAATGGCTAAGACGTTGTTACTGGTAGACGATGAAGAAAACATCCTGCGCTCGCTGGCGCGCCTGTTTCGTCGTGACGATTACCAGGTACTGACCGCCAACAGCGGTGCCGATGGGCTGAAATTGCTTGAAACCAACAACGTCGGGGTCGTTATTTCGGATCAGCGCATGCCGAATATGAGTGGTGTAGAGTTTCTCCGTGCGGTCAAGAAGCAGTGTCCGGCCACCGTGCGCATCGTTCTGAGCGGCTATACCGATCTAAAGTCGGTGACCGACGCGATCAATGAGGGCGCAATCTATAAGTTCCTGACGAAGCCGTGGGATGACGACCTTCTGCGCGCCAACGTCCGGGAAGCATTTCGTCGTTACGAACTGGTGCAGGAAAACGAGCGTCTCGGGCAAGAGCTCAAGAAGGTCAATGAGAATCTGCGAATCGCCAACGAGGCGATGGCGGCGAATGCCGAGCAGCGTAACCAGGCCGGCGCAATGAATATCCGGGCCCTGCAGGTGATTCAGGAGATTCTCGAGGCGATGCCGTTTGCGGTGCTGGGTATTGGTGAGGACGGCATGATTGCCGTTGCAAATGGAAAGGCCGCCGAAATTCTTGGTCCGGTTGAGTTTGGGCTATTGGGGAATCAAGTCGAGCAGGTCGTGCCGGTCGAAATACTGGCTTGCTATCGCCGGGGCGCAGAAGGCAATGGGCTGGGACATGAAACGGCGGTCATCGCGGGGCGTACGCTGGAAATATGGGCCGCATCGATGGGCGGGTCATCGATGGCGACCGGTGGTGTCCTGTTGATATTGCCGCGAGGACAGGATCATGAAGAAGTGCGTTGAAGTCGTTCTTGGCGACGTGGACGAGAGCGCTATCCTGGCGCTTGATGTCACCGATGCCAAGGGCGTTTGCCTGATGCCGGCGGGTACGATGCTGGGTGAAAAAACATTGAAAAGACTTGCCAGCCGTGGTGTCAAGAAGGTGTCAATCTATCGCGAAGAAACGTCCACACCGGAGGAGCAGGAAAAAAAACGCCAGGAAGTCGCCAGGCAGCTGGACGAGCGCTTTCGCAAGGTGGCAAACGACCTGTTAATGGAGCAACTCAAGGCGGTATTGCTGGAATACAGGCTTAACAATATCTGAACAGCCCATGTTCGATCGACAGACACTCGAAAAAGGCCTCAGGGAAATTCCACCGCTGCCGGTAGCGGTAACGGCGGTCATGGAAGTTCTGAATCGCAAGGACGTGGACTTCGGCGAACTGCAAAAGAAGATCGCCCAGGACCCGGCGCTGGCCGCGCGTATTCTGAAAGTCGCGAACTCACCGTTCTATGGCCTGGGGGGCGAGGTAAGCAGCCTGAAGGAGGCTTGCGTCATTCTCGGCATACATGCGGTACGCAACATCGTGATTACCGCCGGCGTGATCGGTCAGTTTCCTGCGGATGGGGGCAATCATCTGAACCTGATCGGACTGTGGCAGCACGCGATCGGTACCGGCGTGGCCGCGAAGGTGCTGGCGCCGTCGACGGGTGTTGATCAGGAGACGGCATTCACCGCCGGTCTGCTGCACGACATCGGCAAGATGGTGCTGGATGTGCATTTTGCCGATCGCTACGGCAAGGTGATCGAATATCGCGATGCGAATTCCTGCCTGTTACGCGACGCGGAAACCGCTGTACTCGGCATCGATCACTGCGAAATCGGTGGCATGATCGCGCACCGGTGGAAGCTGCCGGAAGCGCTCGCGCTGGCGATCAAGGGCCACCACACACCGTGCTCGTACCCATCCGTCACGCTGGTGGCGCTGGTGCACGTGGCGGACATCCTCTGCCGGGGGCTGGAGCTTGGTGATGGTGGAGATACCCTTATTCCGATGCTCGCGCCCGATGCCGTTGCTACATTAAAGATGGATATAAAAAACATCGGAACCTATCTTTCCCAGATCGAAGCGCTGTTCGGTTCATCGAAAGCCCTGTTGGGTTAGTCCGGGATTTTCGCGCTCATCGCACCCTGTCAGAATTGCGGCAGCGCTTCGATTGTTTTTTCGACACCCCAATCAATGTGTTTGATTGTTACTTTGCGCCATTTTTCAAGCAGATGAAGCCGACGTGAAAAATGGCGGTGCGTTTCCGCGCCGCACGTGGGCGGTTTTTCTGCAGTCTGCTAATTGCCTTGTGAAAAATGCCGATAGCCAAGGGAGTTACGGAGGACTCGGCCTGGCACAAAGGGGGGCGGCTGCCGCACAAGGGAGGCGACGATTGAGCTTCACGCCACTTCCACAGGTTCCCGGTCCATTCTCGGCGAGGGCCATGTCAGAACATGAACATGGGGGGCCGACGTTGAAAATGCGCATAACGGCTTACAAAACATAACGTATGTACGCGCGGGGATTGATCGAAGGAAGCTATGATCTGCGTCTTGTCACGGCGTCGGCGCTCATTGCCGTGCTGGTCACCTATCTATCGATAATACTTATTTCGCGCGCAAAGCCTGTCAATGTCTCTGGCGGGTCGGGGATGGCCGATCTGCTGATGCGCGCCGGTATGCTGGGCACCGGGCTTTGGTGCATGCACTTTGTTGCGATGCTTGCGTTCCAGGTGCCGATCGCAATGCATATGCGGCCGGCCGGCATCGTTGTGTCGCTGCTCTATGCGATCGGTGTCTGCGCGCTGGGCATGTACTTGGTCTCGCACCGGGTGCTGAGTCTTGGGCAATGGCTCGGCAGCGGGCTAGTGGCCGGCTTCGGTCTCGCGTCGATTTATTACGTGGCTATGGCTATGGTGGAGACAGAAGCGACGATACTCTACGAACCGGCGCTCGTACTGCTGTCGGTGGCGCTGCCGATTTGTGTGACGAATATTGCGCTGATGCTGGTCCTGGGCCGGATTCCGGAGGGCAGGTTTTCCGCCGAATTGTTCAAACTGGCTGGCGCAGTACTGCTCGGTACGGCCTTTATCGGTACGCATTACGCCGCAATGGCGGCGACCTTTTTCCATGTACCAAAGATCGCGTCCCTGCAGAGCGATGCCGTGCTCGGCGTCGTGCCGACCGCGGTTCTTCTGGTGGGAATTACAATGGCTCTCGGCATCGCTGTGATCGTTTCACTCCGTTGGGATCAGCGAATGAACGCCAGAGACATGATTATGACCCGGGTCCAGGTGGGGATCGTCACCGGTCTGATGGTAGTGATCAGCATGGTCATATTAGGTAACCAGTGGCTGGGTGCGGCGTATCGGCGGCAGGTACTGCTGCTCGATATCAGCCAGCAGATCGAGCGACGGCTCGCGCTGGTGCATCTCGCGATGGAGCACCCGGACAAAGCGGCGGGTACGACGATCGACGGCTTCGCCATCAATAACACGCTCGCGCTGGTGCATACCATGTTGCGCGGCGGGCTGCTCAATGGCCAGCTCGTCGAGCCGGAGCGGGATGAAGAGATCCGCGCCGCGTTGAATGAATTCGTCGCCGTGATGACACCGGATACGGACTATCTGCTGAAGGACATCCATCAACTGAGCGCGGGGCTGTCGGCGGCCGTCGTCAACCGGATTTACGTCCAGTCGGGCGTCGCCAGGTCTATACAGAACGCGCTGTTATGGATGCTGGCGATCTTGCTGGGTTGCGTCTATATGGGGTTCCGCCGCTATGGGCTGTTCTTCCACGCCAAGAGCCGTGAGCTGGAAGAGGCGCTGAGCCAGCTCACGTATCAGAAACTCGTGCTGGACGAACATGCGATCGTCAGCATTGCCGATCGCCGTGGCGATATCCTCTATGCCAATGACAAATTCTGTTCCGTCAGCGGTTATTCCCCGGAAGAATTGATCGGACAGAACCACAGAATCGTCAAATCCAGCGCGTATCCGCCGGAGTTTTACGAGGAGCTGTGGCGTACGATCTCGCATGGCCATGTCTGGAAGGGAATTATCTGTAACCGCCGCAAGAACGGCAGCAACTACTGGGTTAACGCGACCATTGTTCCGTGTGTCGGCGCGGACGGAAAAATCTATCAGTACATTTCGGCGCGCACCGACATCACGAATCTTGTGCTGACAGAGAAGCAGCTTGCCGAAGCCAATCGCGATCTGGAGCAGCGCGTCAGGGAAAGAACCGGGCAACTGGAAGAAGGCAGAAAGAAGCTCGAACACGACAGAAATGCGCTGCGGCTGGTGATCGAGGGCACCAGCAACGTGACCGGCGCGAATTTCTTCCCGATGCTAGCAAACTACCTCGCCGAGGCTCTGGGCGTTAGTTATGTATTTGTAATCAAGAAAGTCGATGAACACACCGCCAGGATCATCGCCAGCTGGACCCACAACGGTTGGGGCGAGCCCCAGGAGTTCAAGGTGGACGGCATGCCTTGCGAATCGTTGCCAGCAAGCAACCAGCCCTGTTATTTTCCGCAAAACGTTCAGGCGGAATTCCCCCAGGCGGAATTGCTGAAGAGCATCCACGCCGACAGTTATTACGGTGTGCCACTCAAGGACTCGGCGAACGGGTATCTTGGCCATATCGCCATCATCCATGACGGACCTTTCCCCGATGCGGAACGCGTCATATCACTGTCGCAGATTTTTGCGGCGCGCGCCGGCGCCGAACTGGAGCGGATGACGATGGAGGCGGCGATGGAAGCTGTGCGGGACAAAGCGACCCGTGCCAATCAGGTGAAATCACAGTTTCTCGCCAGTATGTCACACGAGTTACGGACACCGCTCAACGCCATCATCGGGTTTTCCGGCGCGATGCTGCAGGGCGTGGACGGGCCGGTCAACGAGGAACAGGCGCACAGCCTCAAGTTTGTCAACGACGGTGGCAAGCATTTGCTGGAACTGATCAGCGATCTGCTCGACATCTCCAAGATCGAGGCGGGGCGTATGGAGCTTCATCGCGAGGATACCGATCTGGCCGCCGTCGCGGATCAATCGCTTGCCGCAGTGCGCGTGCTCGCCAATGACAAGGGGTTGATGCTGCGCAGTGAAATTCAGAAAGATCTTCCGCGGGTTTATGGGGATCCGATGCGCCTCAAACAGGTCATGCTAAATCTGCTCAGCAACGCGATCAAGTTTACTGACAAGGGGGAAGTTGTGTTGGGCATCCGGACTGCCGAGGATGACGCCCCGCTGTTGGTAGCAAAAGACATCAGCTCCGTTAGTTCCGGGAAGCGCATGGTTATCGTCTCGGTCAGCGATACCGGTACCGGTATTGCGCCGCAGGATATCGAACTGGTGTTTGAAGAATTCCGCCAGACCAAACAGGGCGCGAAAAAAGAGCGAAGTACCGGTCTGGGTCTGGCGATTTCCAGGCGATTCGTCGAGATGCATGGCGGCGTCATCCGGGTGGAAAGCACGCCGGGGGCTGGTTCGACATTTTATTTCACTATTCCTGTCGACGTCCGACAGTCGAACGAAACGTTGAAACAGGCAACGTAAGGGGGAGAAGGCAATGGAAGGTCAGCAATTATCATCAGGCGCGGTCGTCAGGATTCTCTATGTTGAGGATGATCCGGCAAACAAGGCGCTGGTGCACAAGCTGCTCGTCAACGCTGGCTATCAGGTTCTTGAGGCAAGTGACGGCATTGAAGGTATCAATATGGCCCAGGCCGAGCATCCGGACCTGATTCTGATGGATATGAACATGCCCGGGCTGGATGGTTACGAGGCAACCACTCGCATCAAGGCGATCGCCGATCTGGCCTCGATCCCGGTCATTGCGATTACCGCCAACGCGATCGATGGCGACCGGGAGCGCAGCCTTGTCGCCGGCTGCGATGGCTATATATCGAAGCCGATCGATGTCGGGACATTTGTAGCGACTGTGACTTCCTATGTCAGCGGAAAGCAGGAGGTGCTCGAGGACTCAGCCAAGAATGGCTATCTCAAGGAATACAACCGCCGCCTGGTAGAGAAACTCGAACTGAAGGTCCGCGAACTGATGGATATGAATGCGCAACTGGAGAAACGTGTCGAGGTGAAAATCAAGGAGCTCGAATCAGCTCAGGACCAGTTGCTTCAGTCCGAAAAGATGGCGTCGATCGGCCAGCTCGCCGCCGGTGTCGCGCACGAAATCAACAACCCGGTCGGCTACATCAATTCCAACATCGGAACCCTGAAACGTTATGTCGAGGATCTATTTCGAATGCTGAGCGCCTACGAGGGCGTCGAACCGTCGCTGCCGCAGCAGCAGCGGGATCCGGTGGTCGCGTTGAAGAAAGAAATAGATCTGAATTTTCTGAAGGAGGACATCGCGCAGCTCGTCAACGAATCTATCGAGGGGGTGACGCGGGTCCGGCAGATCGTCCAGGATCTGAAGGACTTCTCGCACGTCGACGAGGCTGAATGGCAATGGGCCAATCTGCATCGCGGTATCGACAGCACGCTCAACATCGTCAACAACGAGCTCAAGTACAAGGCTGATGTGGTCAAGGAATACGGCGACCTGCCAGACGTCGAGTGCATCGCGTCACAGCTCAACCAGGTGTTCATGAACATGCTGGTCAATGCGGCCCACGCAATAGAAAGCCGCGGGACAATCACGGTGCGCACCGGGAAACAGGGCGACGACTGGGTGTGGGCCAAGATAATGGATACTGGAAACGGCATACCTCCGGACAAGATCAAGCGGATATTCGAACCGTTTTTTACCACCAAGCCGGTCGGCAAGGGCACCGGGCTGGGCCTGTCGCTGTCGTACAGCATTGTGCAAAAACATCATGGACGCATTGAGGTGGAAAGCGAGGCCGGCAAGGGTACGACGTTCACGGTTTGGTTGCCGGTGACGCAGGCGGAGGCCAAGGCAGGGCGGTGATAAGGCGGGCTGTGCGTCGCAATGGTGAAGCCAACAAATGAATGACAGAAACGAACAGGCAGCAGAGGGACAGCCGCCAAAGGCAACGCTGTTATTCGTTGACGATGAGGAGAATATTCTCTCATCGCTACGGCGTCTGTTCCGGCCGATGGGGTACACGATTCTCACAGCCAAGAACGGCAAGGATGGGCTCGCGGTGATGGCGAGTCAGGCGATCGACCTGGTAATTTCCGACATGCGCATGCCGGAGATGGACGGTGCGGCGTTTCTGGCGGAGGCGTCGTTAAAGTGGCCGGAGACGATCCGGATTCTGTTGACGGGTTACGCGGACATCACGTCGACGATCGCCGCGATCAACAAAGGCAGTATCTATAAATACATCAGCAAACCCTGGGAAGACAACGACATCACCATCACAGTGCGACACGCGCTGGAACACAAGTATCTCCAGAGGGAGCGCGACCGCCTGCACGCGTTGACAACCCGGCAGAATGCCGAACTGCGTGACCTGAACGTCAATCTGGAGAAGAAGGTGGAAGAGCGTACAGTAAAGCTGCGCGAGGCGATGGCGTTACTGGAATCGGCGCACGAATCGCTGAAGAAAAACTACACAGCGTCGGTCAAGATATTTTCCAATCTCGTTGAGATGCGCGCCGGAAATGTAGCGGGGCATTCGCGTCGCGTGGCACAGCACGCGCGGACGCTGTCAGTGAAAATGGGTCAGGCGGAAGACGAAGTGCAAAACGTGTTGTTTGCCGGGTTGCTGCATGACATCGGGAAGATCGCTCTTCCGGACAGTTTGATCAACCGGCCATTCAATCTGCTCGGTCCCGAGGACAGGGTCGAAGTGCAGAAGCATCCGGTCATCGGTCAGGGCCTGCTGATGGCGCTGGAGCAATTGCACGGCGCGGCGCGCCTGATTCGCAGTCATCATGAACGCTTCGACGGAAGGGGCTTTCCCGACGGGCTGCGGGGCAACGCCATTCCACTTGGTGCACGAATACTGACGGTCGTGAACGATTACGATGCGTTGCAACAAGGAACACTGACCAAAGAGCCGAAGACGCCGGTCGAAGCACGCGCGTTCGTCCAGGAAAACACCGGCAAGCGTTATGATCCCGATGTCGTTAAGGTGTTCTTTGAAATTATCGATGCCGGCGAGTCGGAATTAAAAGTTTCGCAGGGCGTTTTTACGCATACAGCGGATCTGGCGCCTGGCATGGTGCTCGCGCGCGATCTCGTGACGCGCAGCGGTGCGCTGTTGCTGTCGGCGGGTTTTTTTCTTGAAGAAAAACTGATCAGGAAAATCCAGGACTTCGAGAAGTCGACGGGAGAGAGTTTGCAGGCCTACATCGATACCCGGAGGAGATAATCATGTACAACATTATGCTTGTCGACGACGAACAGAATATATTGAGCGCATTGCGGCGCGTGCTCGCCAAACAGCGTGATTGGGAGGTGGAGGTCTATTCCAGCGCCAAGGAGGCGCTGCGGCGCGCGACGACCAAAAATTTCGATCTGTTTCTGTCGGATTTCCGGATGCCTGAGATGGACGGCGTACAGTTTCTGACAGAAGTCAAAGCTCTGCAGCCGGAAGCCATGCGGCTGATCCTGAGCGGTTACACCGATCTTCAGGCGCTGATGGACGCGATCAACAAGGCAAACATCTATCGCTTTGTAACCAAGCCATGGAATGATTTTGATCTGGTCACCGTTATCCGGCAGGCGCTCGAATACCGGGATGTATTGGTCGAGAACCGCAGGCTTGCCGATCGGGTCAGGGAGCAGGGTGAGGAGCTGGACAGACGCAAGCTTGCGCTTGAAAGACTGAAGGTCGAGCACCCGGCGCTCGTCGAGGTCAACTGGGGTCCGGACGGATCAATCGTTGTGAACGAAGATGACTATTAGCAGGATGTTGAAAAAGTCCATCCATGGCTTTTTTCAACGCGCAAAGCAAAAAATGTGATTTTTGCTTTGCTTCATTTTTCAAATAGTTGAAAACCTGTTTGAAAAATGGCAGTGCATCCATGCACCGCACGCAGGCTGTTTTT
>VBWC01000016.1 GCA_006218035.1 Gammaproteobacteria bacterium | reverse complement strand
GCGAGCTGGGTTTAGAACGTCGTGAGACAGTTCGGTCCCTATCTGCCGTGGGCGCTGGAGATTTGAGAGGAGCTGCTCCTAGTACGAGAGGACCGGAGTGGACGTACCTCTGGTGTTCCGGTTGTCACGCCAGTGGCACAGCCGGGTAGCTATGTACGGAAGGGATAACCGCTGAAAGCATCTAAGCGGGAAGCCCACCTCGAGATTAGATCTCCCTGGGAACTTGATTCCCCTAAAGGTCCGTCGAAGACTACGACGTTGATAGGCTGGATGTGGAAGCGTAGTAATGCGCGTAGCTAACCAGTACTAATTGACCGTGCGGCTTGGCCATATAACCCCAAGATACTTGGGGGGCGAAGCAACAAACCTTAACGCCTTCACAACTTCCCGAATCAGGAAATATGGGGTCAGAGTCAATTTTTCTCTGATTGCAATGCAGGTCCGATGAGAAAAATTGACTCTGACTCCATTTTCCAAACAGTTTGCCTGGCGGCCATAGCGAACGGGAACCACCCGATCCCATCCCGAACTCGGAAGTGAAAACGTTCAGCGCCGATGATAGTATGGGGTTCTCCTCATGTGAAAGTAGGACATCGCCAGGCTTCAATCCGAAAAGCCTTGCACCGATCGGTGCAAGGCTTTTTTTTTCGCAAAACGTTGCATAGCAGTGACCTTACAGGTAACGTTTTGCTTCTAACTTCGAAGTAATAATTTCCCTAATTGTTTGGAGGTTACTTATGAGCGTGTTGGTAGGTAAGGAAGCGCCAGATTTCAAGGCCACAGCCATCATGGCGGACAATTCCATCAAGGACGACTTCAAGCTGTCGAGCTATCGCGGCAAGAAGGCGGTTGTGATTTTCTTCTATCCGCTCGACTTTACGTTCGTCTGTCCGACGGAATTGCTGGCGTTCGACCACCGGCTCAAGGCGTTCGACAAGAAAGGCGTGCAGGTCATCGGTATTTCCGTTGATTCGCAATTTACCCATCTGGCGTGGAAAAACACACCGATCGACAAGGGCGGTATCGGCAAGGTCGGATATCCGCTGGTGGCGGATCTGACCAAGCAGATCGCACGTGATTACGATGTGTTGATCGAGGACGCGGGCGTCGCGCTGCGCGGCTCGTTCCTGATCGACAAGAAAGGTATCGTCCAGCATCAGGTGGTGAACAATCTGCCGCTCGGTCGTAATATCGACGAAATGCTGCGCATGGTCGACGCCATGCAGTTCACCGAGAAGCACGGTGAAGTCTGTCCGGCCGGCTGGAAAGACGGGGCGAAGGGTATGGACGCGTCACCGGAAGGGGTAGCGAAGTACCTCTCCAAAGAGGCGGCGAGTCTGTAGCACGCGTATCCGTGCGTTGGGGGCAGCGGGTCTGCTCCCTCCGTTTGAACTGGCGCGGGCGTTCGTGATCTTCGTCACCGCTTAAAATTGTTCGGTGCCCCGCTGCGGAATACCCGGAACCAGAGGCTGTTGTGGCCTCTGGTTTTTGTTTTTCCGAACAGGGTTCTGGATGCCGGGAATATCCCCGATTGTTAGACTGTAGACCTGCCATGACTACACGCGACCGACTTCTCGTCACGCTGGCCGATGGCCGGTTTCATTCCGGCCAGGTGCTGGGCGCGCAACTCGGCGTCAGCCGTAGCGCGATATGCAAACACGTCCGGGCTATCGCCGCGTTGGGTCTCGACGTGCAGGCCGTGACCGGCAAGGGCTATCGACTTGCCCGGCCGCTGGAGTTGCTGGATGCCAATCAGGTGCTGGCGCACTGCGGTGACGATCCCGCTGGCCGTCCCGTCCGGCTGGATATTCTGTACGACGTCGACTCCACCAATCAGTACCTGCTGGAACGCGTCAAACAAGGCGCGCCATCCGGGTATGCCGTGCTCGCCGAGCGACAGCGCCAGGGCCGTGGCCGGCGCGGCCGCGAGTGGCAGTCGCCGTTTGGCGAGAACATCTATCTATCGTTGTTATGGCAATTCGGCGGCGGCATCGCGCAGGCATCCGGGCTGACACTGGCACTCGGTATCGGCGTCGTGCAGGCCCTGCGCGACATCGGTCTGGCGGATGCTGCGCTCAAGTGGCCGAACGACGTCGTCTGGCGGGATCAGAAGATAGCCGGCGTACTGGTCGAGCTGGCGGGCGACATGAGCGGCCCGTGCCACGCCGTCATTGGCATCGGCCTGAATCTGTACCTGCCGCCGGCCGCCGCGCAGGCCATCACGCAGCCGTGGGCCGATGTCGAGACGGCGTTGGGCACCCGCATATCGCGCAACCGGGCAGCGGGACGATTGCTGCGCCATACGCTGCACATACTGGAGCGTTACCGGCACGCCGGTCTCGCGCCGTTTCTCGACGAGTGGCGCCAACTTGACAGCGTCTGCAACCGCGCAATCGAACTGCATACCGAGGCCGGTGCCGTCACCGGCATCGCGCGCGGCATTGCCGCCGATGGCGCGCTGATCGTCGAGCGCGACGGGCGGCGCCAGCATTTTTCCTTTGGAGAGATCAGCCTGCGCATCGCGCCGCCACCCGTGCGACGGCCGGACAATACGCGCTCCACGCGGGGTCAGCTTTGACGATACTGCTCGTCGATATTGGCAATAGCCGCATTAAATGGAGTTACGCCGACGGCGATACCCCGGGCGAGATGGTCGCGGCCGATTGGCCGGACGGCGCGCTGGACCAGCTTGCGGCCGACGCCTGGCACTCATTGCCCGCTCCGTCACGCGTTGTGGTCTCGAACGTGCGCGGCGCAGAAGTGGCCGGACAACTCGCCGCCTGGACTCGCCAGACCTGGCACGTCGAGCCCGAGTTTGTGCAACCGAAGAAACAGGCCTATGGCGTCGAGAACGCCTATGCCGATCCGGCGCAGATGGGGTCGGACCGTTGGGCGGCGCTGGTGGGCGCGCACCATCTTTTTCAGCAAGACGTCTGCATTGTCGATTGCGGCACCGCGATGACGGTCGACGCGCTGACACGCGACGGCAAGCATCTCGGCGGTATGATTGCACCAGGCCTTCGGTTGATGCGCGAGGCCTTGTATCGCGGCACCCGGGGTATCCCGGCCTCAGCCACCGCCGGGGACAGCGATGAGGTGTTCGGCAAGGACACCGCCAGTTGTGTGCAGCAGGGGACATTGAATGCGGCGGTCGCGCTTGTCGAACGATCGTGGTTCGCGATGTGCGCCCTGCGCAGTGATGACACGGTGTGCGTCATCACCGGCGGTGACGTGCCGCTTATCGTGCCCTGCCTGATCATTCCTTACCGGCACGAGCCGGACCTGGTATTGCGCGGGCTGTTGCGTATCGCCGGGAGCACGTCATGAGGCGATTATTTCTGCTGCTGTTGCTGCTCAACGTGGTCTTCTTCACGTGGCAGCTCAATCGGGCGGTGGACGTGCATGATCCGTATCTCGCGCGGCTCAAACCGGGGTCCCGCGAGATGCAGGGCGTCCGGACGATTTATCTTTTGTCGGAGGTGGGGCGCACCCCGCCGTTCGTTGAACAACATCGGGCGCCGCGGTTGAAGCCGGAACCAGCGGTAGCCATACTAGGCGCCGCTGAGCCCATGGCGGCGCCGCCGGCACTCTGTTTTCGTGCCGGGCCGTTTAGCTCCGGCAAACGCGCAAGCGAAGTACAAGCGCGTCTTGGTACACAGGGAATCGTCGCGACGATTGCGCGGGAAGACGAGCCGGTGGCGACCATGCAATGGGTATCGTTGCCACCATTCGATACCTTCGACGCGGCCAAAAAACAGTTTGCCGAACTGCAGCAGCGCGGGGTCGAGGATCTCGGTATCGTCAACGAACGGCCCGGCTATGTCGTGTCGCTGGGCTTTTACCGGCAGTCGCGCTCCGCGAGCCGCCGTCAGGACGAAATATCCGCGCTGGGCTATCAGCCGCGCATTACCGACCGCCTGACGACCAGGCAAATATTCTGGCTCGAATTCCAGCGGCCCACCGCGTCGGGCACAAACACCGTTCTGCCGCTCGTGCTGACCGAGGCACTGGCAGGCGCGTCGTCACAACCGCAGGATTGCGCCGCCGCGAATGGCAAGTTGGCTGACACCGGTCCGTGACATGTATAATGGCCGCCAAACTTGATCGCCATTTGCCAAACGTTTTCGAGCTGGCGTAGCTCAGTCGGTAGAGCAGCTGATTTGTAATCAGCCGGTCGGGGGTTCAACTCCTCTCGCCAGCTCCATTAAATCAATAAGTTAATAGGCCCGCCTTGTAGCGGGCTTTTTAATGTGGACGTTATGTAGACGCGGAGGTGGCAGGTGTTTCCAGTTTAGTAAATGTATATAGGCATTGATTTTATAATCGCTCGACACGGTTCGAGTCGGCGCTCCGACGGCCGTGCTCCCGAATCAGTACCGCCATAGTTGCGAGTGTAAACGTCAATCAAGCTTGCCGTGCCGGGAATACTGACCAGGCTGCGGCTGGCCTGTCGCCTGAACGCCCCGTTCTTTAAAGCCAGCGCCGGACACGCGCCTTGTATTGCACAAACTCCGCGCCGAATTTTTCCTCGAGGTAACGTTCTTCCGGGTAGATCAGCAGTCGCTGGGTGACGAGCATGGTCGGCAGCGCCAGGATCAGCAGCCACGGGATGTCGAGCGCGACGCCCAGCCCGCAATAACAAAGCAGCAGGCCCAGATATAGCGGGTTGCGGGAAAATCGGTATGGGCCGCTAGTGACGATGGTGGTGGTGGGTTGCCCGGGCGCGGTCGGTTGATTCGCAGCAACCAGCGCCTTTTGCGACAGGTAGATGATCACTCCGCCGATCGTTAGCAGCGGTGCGCCGATCAGGTGGCGCGTGGGCGAATCCGCGGGAAATCCGAACGACATGGGCCAAAAGTAATTGAGCACTAGGCCGGATACCACGCTGGCGCCGAAGATGACATCCGCCGTTAGCCACCGGCTGCGATGCGCGGCCTTTTCTGTCATGTTGCCCTCAATGGGGTCGGGTTGGTTCTGTCCGGCCACGCGCAGGTGGTGGCTGATGTTGTATGTTCATCAGGATACTACGATATCTCATCGCTTGGGACGACTCGTTATGCGGCGACGGATATTCTGTGTGATTGCATGGCACGTGCGCTGCCATCATCGTGTTGATGGGTCGTGGTTATATCAAGTAGGCCCTGCCCATGCGTAACGCGCGTACAATCAATAGTCGGTCGCTAATCACCCGGAG
Organism: Gammaproteobacteria bacterium; assembly: GCA_006218035.1. GTDB lineage: Bacteria > Pseudomonadota > Gammaproteobacteria > VBWC01 > VBWC01 > VBWC01. Next base: position 119,119 of record VBWC01000016.1, on the reverse strand, counting down.
GGATTGTTATGAAACTACATCGTCAATTCGTATTGCTCGCCCTGATCACTGCCCTGACGGTCCCGGGGCTGGCGGGTGCTGCGGAGGAGGGCAAGTCTCCCGGTCATCACGGCGCGCCGGATCAGAAGGCTGCTGCGCACCAAGACAAGAAGCATAGTGGCGGCGGCCACAATTTTTCGGGGCACTGGGCGGCATCGCTCGACGAGGCGCAAAAACTCAAGGTCGATGTCATGCACCTGGAGCTTGATCGCGACTTGGTGGTGTTAAAGGCACAAGAAGAACTGGTGCAAAAGGAAATCAACGCCTTGACGGCGCGCGACGGCGCCGATACCGCGGCGATCAACGCGAAGATCGACGAACTGATGGCGGTCAAAACAAAGATCATGCGCGCCCGCTATGCGCATATTCTGGAAATGCGCGCGATCCTGACCACGGCCCAGCGCGTTTCCTATGACATGGATGTGCTGGCCCGCAGCGGCGCTAAATGACGGCTATTCCAGCGCTGACCTGATGCCGTGGGGTACGCCAGTGGCGGGTTAACCCCGCGGCTGGTCTGCCCGCTGGTTCCGATGCGCGATCACGTTTTCGGGCGGACTTTCCATACTTCGTCGCGGGGGCCGTCGTGTACGGGCGACGTTGCCACGCGTTCCCTGTCAAGATAGCCGTCTGCAACGCACTACCGTTTCACCAAAACACGGGCTGCATCGTGGTGAGCGGTTTGTCCGTGGCTGGACGATACCGCCGGCTGTTTCTCAAGCATTATCCCGGCGGGCCGATTGATACGCTGCGGACCCATCATGATGAAACGGTAAGTAATAACCAGATTCGGCCTATGGATTGCGAGGTCTCTTCGACAACGAATCTGCTCGAGCGTGTCGAGCTGCTGAACAGCGTCGGTATTGCACTGTCGGCGGAGCGCGATATGCCGCGCTTGCTTGAACGCATACTCGGCGGCGCGCAGCGGCTGGCCAATGCCGATGGCGGCACCTTGTACCTGAAGACGGTTGATGACCGGCTGCGCTTCGAGATCCTGCGCAACAACCGGCTGAACATCGCCATGGGCGGCACTAGCGGCAGGCCGATCGATCTTGAACCCGTACCGTTGTATGACAACAGCGGCGCCCCGAACAATCACATGGTCGCGGCCCACGCCGTGTTGCGGGGTCGCACGGTCAATATCGCGGATGCCTATGCCGCCGCCGGCTACGATTTCAGCGGTACGCTGGCGTTTGACCAGCGCATCGGCTATCGCTCGCAATCATTTCTGACGGTGCCGATGACGGATCACACCGGCGCGATCATCGGCGTATTGCAATTGATCAATGCGCTCGACCGTGACACCCAGACCATCGTGCCATTCTCGGCGGAGGACCAGCGGCTGGTCGAATCGCTGGCATCACAGGCGGCGATCGCGCTGACCAACCAGCGGCTGATCGACGAGCTGCGCGAATTGCTGGAGAAGTTTATCGAGGTCATAGCGCTCGCCATCGATGAAAAATCGTCCTACACCGGCGGCCACTGCCGGCGTGTGCCGGAGCTCGGCATGCTACTGATGGAAGCGGCCTGCGCCGCCAGTGACGGTCCGCTGAAGGACTTTAATCTGTCCGAACTTGAGCGTTACGAAATGAAGATCGCCGGACTGCTGCACGACTGCGGCAAGATCACGACGCCGGTGCATATCGTCGACAAGTCGACCAAGCTGGAAACCATTTTCGACCGTATCGTCCTTATCGATACGCGTTTTGAGGTGATCAAGCGGGATGCCGTAATCGCCATGCTCGAAGAGCGTCTCGCCGCAAGCGAGCCCGGCGACTCACGGCAGGCGGGGGCGCTCAAGAAAAGCCACCGGCAATTTGTCGAGGAGATCGACAATGACCGCGAGTTTCTCCGCCACTGCAATATCGGCGGCGAGTTCATGGCCGCCGGGCTGCAGCAGCGTATCCGCGATATCGCGACGCGCTATACGTGGACGACGCCTGATGGCAGTGCGGCGCCGGCCTTGTCCGACGACGAGGTTTACAACCTGTGTACGCCAAAAGGAACCCTGACCAGGGAAGAGCGCGAGATCATTAACGGCCACATGGTGACGACGATACGCATGCTCGAATCGTTGCCGTTTCCGCAGCACCTGCGCAACGTGCCGGAAATCGCCGGTGGCCATCACGAACGTATGGACGGCAAGGGTTACCCGCGCGGGCTCACGCGCGACCAGATGTCGGTGCAGGCGCGCATACTCGGCATCGCCGATATCTTTGAAGCGCTGACCGCCGCTGACCGCCCGTACAAGAAACCGATGCCGCTGTCGGTCGCACTGACGATACTCGGGCGCATGAAACTCGATGCGCATATCGATCCCGATCTGTTCGATGTGTTCCTGCGTGACCGGGTATATCTGCGTTACGGGGAACGGTTTTTGAAGCCGGAACAAATCGATGATATCGATCTCGCCGCGATTCCCGGTTGCCCCGACGATCTGAAATAGTGGATTCCTCCGCACGCTACTCGTGGCGCGCTGACCGCTTTATAGTTGAAACTGATTCTCGATTGCGTCGCGTGTTCAAACGGTTTTCCGGCAGGGTTGACGGGGCCGGGAATTTAGGCGAAATTGCGTTGTGTTTTAACCAGTAGTCAACACTCGTGGTCGCCTGATATGAGTAGTACCTCCGCCAACGTATCCCGGGCCGCGCCGGCCGGATCGGAGCAGTCGTCCGGTTTCATCCAGCAGGGCATCGGCTTTATCAAGAGATCCCTCGGTAGCCTGAACTTTGTCGTATCAAAGGAGCGTTCGTCCACCTATGAAGGCAAGGGTGTCGACGAGAAACACTATTTTGTCATCCCTTACCGTCTTGCCGAGGACGGCTATACGTTGTACTCGATGCGCTGCCTGCCCAAGAATGCGCCGCTGGTCAATAATCTGCCGAAGAAACGCATCTTCCATTTTCCGGATCAGCGCCGCGCCGATGATGTGGAATTGATTCTGTTGCGGCGGGTGCGCGATTTCATCCATGACAAGACACTGAAGGACTCGGGGACCCTGGCCGGTCGCTTGAACAGCCTGGCCGATGGCATCGACAAGGTGGACAAGAAGATCGCGCACGGCACAATGCTGCTGGGAGGCATCGTCGCGTTCGCCCATCCTGTCGCCGGACTGATCATCGCCGCGCAGGCACTGTTGCCGTCACCGCCGGTGATTGCGTCGCGGTTCGGATTGAAGCGTATCAGCCAGCGTCTGCGCGATCGCAAGCTGCAAAAAGAGCTGAAGGCGGCAGAAGAAAAGGTGCTGAAGGAGTTCCGCGGCGTGGCGACGGACTATATCGAGAATCCGATGTTGCGCGAACTGGATATCGCGCTGAAGAACCCCGGCCAGGCGCACACCGAGGTAAAGACATTCAACCTCGACGATGACAAGTTCACCACCAGCGATAAACGCCGCATGTTTAATCTGACCGCGAAGGCGGTCACCAACACCTACGCCGAAGCGTTGAAGGACGGCCAGCAGTGGCAAAAGGCTTGTCTGGGGCCGCAGGAAGTCGAATGGCTGAAGTTTCTGGCAACCGTCGCGAACGCCAAGGGGTAACAGCGGCGGCGGAACAGCCGGCTCGCCAGCTGCCGGTCTGCGAACCATGATTCAGGGCAGCGCCGGGCAGCAGCGCCGGTAATTTGCCGGGTTTGTCGGCCGCGCACTCCATCAGCGATGGCGCGGGAATTGCCGGGGCAGTCCAACTTTGATCTGGTCGTGCTGGACATGATGATGCCGGATGGCTCGGGCGAGGATTTGTTGCCGGTGATCGGCGCGCAACAGGACCCGGTGCCGGTCATCGTGTTTTCAGGGCATGAGGTGAGCAAGGATATCGTGCAGCGCGTCAACCACGTGTTGACCAGGGGCCATGCATCCGGCGAGCGACTGGTAGTACGGTACGGTCGGTCACACGCCGCAGGTGACTGGAGCGGCGTGCTGTCTGCGAGCATGATTACGGCGCAGCTGCGATACTCGCCAGAAATTCCGGATTAACGGGTTCCAGCGCATCGGCAGGCCTGCCGAACAAATATCCCTGTCCGTAGTGCACGCCGATTTCCTTGAGGGTCCGGTATTCTTCCGCGGTCTCAACACCTTCAGCGATCACATGAGAGCCGATGCTGATTGCGAGGGTGGTCATCGAGCGGACGATTTCGCGCTTGATGTAACTCTTGTGGATGTCGCGAATCAGCGCGATATCCAGTTTCATATAACCGGGCTGCAGCTCCATAATGCGTTCCAGGTCCGAGAACCCGCTACCGATATCGTCGCTGGCGTGCACGATGCCGATATCGGAATAATCCTTCAGCGCGCGCCGAAATACATCGTAATTATCGATGGCCAGCTTTTCATTGACCTCGAAAACCACGTTCTCCGGTTTGATCTTGAGATCCTGCATCAGCTCCTCGAGGTACAGGCCGCGAAACTGTGGATCGTGTATGGTCATCGTCAGTGTGTTGATGAAAATCTTGATATGACTGTCGAGGTTGCGGGCTCGCTCGAAGGCCTTTTTACGGCACAGCGTGTCGAGTTCAAACGACAGGCCATATTCGGAGGCCAGGGTAAACAACATCAGCGGGCTGGTGAACTCCGTGTCTTTCGGCCCGCGTGACAGCGCCTCATAGCCGATGATGTCCAGTGTATCGAGCGCGACAATAGGCTGAAAAACAGTCTGAATTTTTTGTTCGATGATGATCTTCTGCAGATTGTAATTGCTCTGGTAATGGTGTTTGGTCGCCGTGAATTCGCCCATTTTCTTGGCGTTGGCTACCAGCTGCATGATCAGGCGTATGTTGTTGATCATCGGATTCTTGATTACCAGGGCGTAGCCGACCGACGGGCGCGCATAGTCTTTGGTAAAGGGATGGAAGATGTGAAAGACAGCCTGGTCGAGATATATCCGCGCCCGTTCCGCGATAGGTTCGAGATGGTCCAGCAGCTGGGTCTCGGGTTTGCGCGGTGCGGACAGGAAGATGATAAACGTGTCGACGTCGAACAGGTCAACGGTGAAAATGTCCTGTTCACGAAACTCTTTTTCCTTCAGCGCCTTGACCAGGGCCGTCGTTTTGGCGAGCAGATCGTTGTAAATGCCGCTGCCGTACTCGTATTCGATCTTGTGCAGCTGGGGAATCTGGATCGTGACGCAGGCGACGAATTTTGACTCCGTCAGCAGCTGTTCGATTTTCTCGTATTCCTTGATCAGCGTGGGCGCGCCCAAGTCCTCGTTGAAATAGAAATTCCGGTGGATCGACGCCGCGATATAGTTCTGCGAGGGGGTCTTTAAATGCTTGATATTGCTCATAGGCCCACTTCTCTGATTACCGTTTGAATTTAATTATGGGAAACAGTGTCTGTGGTCGACACTTCCGTGTGTTTTTGTTACTCGTCATGATAGCGACAGGGAGTGCAGGGGCTTTAATTAGGAGGCACTTGCCGACGGGCCGCCGGATACTGTATATATACACAGTATCATGACCGAGCTGACACAACGCCAGGCCGAAATACTCAAGCTGATCCGCGCCGCGATCGCGGACACCGGTTTTCCGCCGACACGTGCCGAGATCGCCGCCGCGTTCGGCTTCCGTTCGGCGAATGCCGCCGAGGAACACCTGCGGGCGCTGGCGCGCAAGGGCGTCATCGAGATGGTGCCCGGCGCGTCGCGCGGCATCCGCGTGCTGGAAGAGACCGGCCTGCCGGTGATTGGCCGGGTCGCGGCGGGCAGCCCGATACTCGCCGAGGAGCATGTCGAGGCGCATTACCAGCTCGATGCCCGGCTGTTCCGGCCGCGCGCCGATTACCTGCTGCGGGTGAGCGGCATGAGCATGCGCGATGCCGGCATCCTCGACGGCGACCTGCTGGTGGTGCATCGCACGCGCGAGGCGCAGAACGGCGAGATCGTGGTGGCGCGGCTGGATGACGAGGTCACGGTCAAGCGCTACCGGCAGCGCGGTTATCAGGTCCAGCTGCTGCCGGAAAACGACGAGTTTGAACCGATCAAAATCGACATCCGCCGCCAGCCGCTCGTCATCGAAGGCCGCGGTGTCGGCGTCATCCGCCGCAGCCAACCCTTATGAGTCTCGACAGCCTGCTGGAACGTGCCGACATCTGGCGGGGGGATCGCTTCCCCGCCACGGTCGGTATTCCGACCGGCTTCGCCGCGCTGGATGAGAAACTGCCGGGCAGCGGCTGGCCGATCGGTGCGCTGACCGAGATTCTGCTGCCATCCTTCGGCATCGGCGAACTGCAGTTGATCATGCCGGCGCTGGCGCGATTGAGCCGCAAGAAACGCTGGATCGCATGGATCGCGCCACCCTATATCCCGTATGCACCGGCGCTGGCGGCCTGCGGTGTCGACCTGTCGCGGATGCTGATTGTACGACCGCGCGCGACGACCGACGGTTTCTGGGCGATCGAGCAGGCGTTGCGCTCCGGTACCTGCGCCGCGGTGCTGGCCTGGCCCGCCGGCGGTGACCGGCAGATGTGGCGGCGGTTACAGCTGGCGGCCGAGGCGGGGCAGTCCTGGGGTGTGTTGTTCCGCCGGGAACAGGATATGGAGCCGGCGCCGGTAGCACTGCGCCTGCAACTCGAGCCGCTACCCGGCGGAATCGAGGTGCATATCCTGAAGCGGCTGGGCGGCTGGGCGGCCGGGCCGGTCGTGCTGAATCTGTAGCGGTGTACCGTTTGAACCGGAAAATTGTAATGATTTCATGGGGGATTGCCGCGCGGCGGGAATTCAGTTGCTGGCGGGAACGAATATGTTATGGTTGTGTCTATATTTTCGGTCACTCTCCCTTGATGTACTGGCCCGCGGCGATTGCTCTCCCGTGCCGCGGGTCGTTGTTTTTGGGCCGGAGACGCGCCTCCAGGTGTTGGTCCCAAATGCTGCCGCCCTCGTGCGCGGCATTCACGCCGAAATGCGCCTCTCCGCTGCCCAAACCCTTGTCGATGATCTCCATGTCCTGACGCGTGATGCGGCGGCCGAACAGGCCGCGGTTTCCAGCATTGCCGCGTGGTGCGGACAGTTCACCTCCACTGTCAGTCTGTTGTCTCCTGATGCCGTGTTGCTTGAGATCGGCGCGTCATTGCGTTTGTTCGGTGGTCTGCCGCGGCTGCGACAGACGATTGATGCCGGCATCACGGCGCTCGGCTATCACGTGCAGACCGGTATCGCGCCGACGCCGCTCGGCGCATGGTGGCTGGCGCGCGCGAACATCGCCGAACCGGCGACCGACAACGAACAATTACGCGCCGCGCTGGCGCGCGTGCCGTTGCGTTGCATGGCACTGGAGAGCGACGTGATGGCCGTGTTGCAGGGTGTCGGATTGCGCACGGTCGGTGATTGCCGGCGACTGCCGCGCGACGCTCTGGCACGCCGTTGCGGTGTAACGTTTATCAACATGCTCGATCGTGCGCTCGGCGACGCCCCCGATCCGCGGCCGCTGTTTGTGCCGCCGCCGTATTTCACCAGCCGCCTGCCGTTGCCTGCCGCCGTCGATGATTGTGCGATGTTGCTGTTTGCCATACACCGGCTGGTGCTGGAGCTCGCCGGGTTTCTGCAGGCGCGGGAGGCCGGTGTGCCGGGATTTGTGCTGCAGCTCTGTCACCAGGGCCGGGCGCCGACGACGGTGGCCATCGGCCTGGTCAGCGCCAGCCGCGATGCCGCGCATCTGTTACGTCTGGTGCGCACGCAGATGGAGCGGACGCCGTTGCCGGATACCGTGCATGAGGTGGCACTGGTCGCGCGCGATATTCGGCCGCTGGTCGCTACTGCGACGACGCTGTTTGATACGGCGGAAACACGTGGAGGCGATCACTGGACGGCGCTGGTCGAGCAGCTGCGCGCGCGGTTGGGTGACGATGCCGTGACGGGTCTGCAACTGGTGGCCGATCACCGGCCGGAGCGTGCGTGGCATTACTGTGCGCCGGGTGAAGACAGGCCGGGAGTGAGCAATGCGGCCCGGCCATTGTGGTTACTGGTTGAGCCGCTGTTGTTAAGGCAGCGTGACCACCGGCCGTTACTACCGGGCCATCACGGTGCACTGACGTTGCGGCGCGGACCCGAGCGTATCGAAAGCGGCTGGTGGGACGGTGGCGATGTGATGCGTGATTACTTTGCCGCGCGGCACGACGACGGCATCCGCGTGTGGCTATTCCGTGAGAGATGTCCGGACGCGACCGGGCAACGGCGCTGGTTTCTGCACGGTATTTTCGGCTGAAGCGGTCATGCTGCCGGAGTACGCTGAACTGCATTGTGTCAGTAATTTCACGTTCCAGCGCGGCGCATCGCATCCGGAAGAACTGGTCGTGCGCGCGGCGGAACTCGGTTGCGCAGCGCTGGCGATCACCGACGAATGCTCGCTGGCCGGTGTCGTGCGCGCCCATGTCGCGGCAAAACAGGCCGGACTGAAGCTGATCATAGGCAGCGAATTCCAGCTGATCGACGGGCCACGATTTGTGTTGCTCGCAACCAACCGTCACGGCTATGGCAATCTGTCGGCTGTGATCACGCGGGCGCGGCGCGCCGCCCGCAAGGGCGGGTACAGTCTATGCCGCGCTGATCTTGCCGATGGTGTACCGGATTGTCTGGCACTGCTGCTGGACCCGGACACTGTCAGTGAAGAGCACCTTGCCTGGTTTTCCGCCACCTTTGTGCGCGTATGGCTTGCGCTGGAACTGCTGCACGGCCCGGATGATGACGTCAAGCGCGTCCATATCGAACAGCTCGCCGCGCGTTACCGCCTGCCGGTCGCGGCGGCCGGTGACGTGCATATGCACGTGCGCCAGCGCCGCGCGTTGCAGGATGCGTTGACGGCGATTGGTCTCGGCACGACTGTCGCCGCGGCCGGTGCGGCGTTGCATGCCAGTGGGGAACGGCATTTACGCGCGCGTGAAAAACTCGCGCGGATCTACGCGCCGGCGCCTCTTGCCGAAACGGTCCGCATCGCCACGCAATGCACGTTTTCACTCGATGAACTGCGCTATGAGTACCCTGAAGAACTGGTGCCGCCGGGCGAGACGCCGGCCGGCTATCTGCGCCGGTTGACCGAGGCCGGCATGCGCGACCGCTGGCCGGACGGCGCGCCGGAAAAGGTGCAGCGGCTGATCGAGCATGAACTCGTGCTGATTTCCGAGCTGCGCTATGAGGCGTACTTTCTGACCGTGCATGACATCGTCCGCTTTGCGCACAGCCAGGATATCTTGTGTCAGGGCCGCGGTTCGGCGGCGAACTCGGCGGTCTGCTATTGCCTCGGCATTACCTCCGTCGATCCAGCGCGCATGGAGATGTTGTTCGAACGCTTCATTTCGAAAGAGCGCGGCGAGCCGCCGGATATCGATGTCGATTTCGAGCATGAGCGGCGTGAGGAAGTTATCCAGTATATCTATCAGAAATACGGCCGCGATCGTGCCGCGCTGGCGGCGACCGTGATCACCTATCGTTACCGCAGCGCGGCGCGCGATGCCGGCAAGGCGCTCGGCATGTCGGTCGCGCAGGTCGATCGGCTCGCCAAAAGCCGTGCGTGGTGGGACGGCCAGCGCGTGCTGCCGGAGCGCCTGCGCGAGGCGGGGTTTGATCCGGACAGTGCGGTGATGCAGCGCTGGCGGATGCTGGTGGACGTGTTGACCGGTTTCCCGCGCCATCTGTCGCAACATGTCGGCGGTTTCGTGATCGCGCGCGATGCATTGCACCGGCTGGTGCCGGTCGAGAACGCGGCGATGCCGGAGCGCACGGTGATTCAATGGGACAAGGACGATCTCGAGGCGCTGGGCCTGCTGAAGGTGGATGTGCTGGGCCTGGGCATGTTGACGGCGATCCGCCGCGCGCTGGCATTGATCAACGAATTCCGCGGACAATCGCTGCGGCTCGCCGCTGTGCCGGCCGAGGATGCGGCGACCTATGCAATGATTCAGCACGGCGATACGGTCGGCGTGTTCCAGATCGAATCGCGCGCGCAGATGGCGATGTTGCCGCGGCTGAGGCCGGCGACGTTCTACGATCTGGTGATCGAGGTCGCGATCGTCCGGCCCGGTCCGATCCAGGGCGATATGGTGCATCCGTATCTGCAGCGGCGGCAGGGGCTGGAACCGGTCACCTATCCGAGCGAACAGGTGCGCGGCGTGCTGGAACGCACGCTGGGTGTGCCGATCTTTCAGGAGCAGGTCATCAAGCTGGCGATGGTCGCCGCCGGCTTCTCGGCCGGCGAGGCCGATGCGTTGCGCCGCGCGATGGCGGCGTGGAAACGCAAGGGCGGACTGGAGCCGTTTGAGCAGCGCCTTATCACCGGCATGCGCGAGCGCGGTTATGACGAGCAGTTTGCGCGCCGGGTATTCGACCAGATCAAGGGTTTCGGCGAGTACGGTTTTCCTGAGTCACACGCAGTCAGTTTCGCGCTGCTTGCCTATGTGTCAGCCTGGTTCAAGTGCCATGAGCCGGCCGCGTTCACCTGTGCGTTGCTGAACAGCCAGCCAATGGGATTTTATGCGCCGGCGCAACTGGTGCAGGATGCGCGTCGCCACGGTGTCGAGGTGCGCGCGGTAAATGTGTGTGTGTGAGTGACTACGACTGCACGCTGGAGCGGCGTTCTGACCATGAACCGGCATTGCGTCTCGGCCTGCGACTCGTCAACGGTCTGTCACGCGTGGCAGCAGCGCGCATTGTGACGGCGCGCCACCAACAGCCCTTCGTGAACACGCATGACCTTGCACAACGTGCCGCCCTTAACCGCAGGGATCTGGCGGCGCTGGCCGCGGCGAATGCGCTGGTCGATATCGCCGGGCATCGTCGCGCGGCGCGCTGGCAGGTGGCCGGTGTCGAAGCGACGTTGCCGCTGGTGCCGGCACAGGCAGTGCGTGAATCCGTTATTGAATTTGCGCGTCAGAGTGAAGGCGAGGAACTGGTGGAGGATTACGCCAGTGTCGGGTTGACTCTGGGGCGGCATCCATTGGCATTATTGCGCGATCGCTTGCAAGATTATCGATGCAGCAGGGAGTTGCAGACGTTGCGACATGGCAGTGCGGTACAGATTGCGGGTCTGGTGATCTGTCGTCAGCGTCCCGGGTCGGCGTCGGGCGTGATCTTCGTGACGCTCGAGGACGAGACCGGGGTTGCCAATATTATTGTCTGGCGCTCGCTTGCCGAGCGGCAGCGCCGCGAGCTATTGCAGGCGCAGTTGCTGGCGGTCAGCGGCGAATTACAGCGCGAGGGTGAGGTGATCCACGTCATCGCGCATCGCTTGCATGACCACAGCCATCTGCTCGGCAGGCTGGTGACCGCTTCGCGGGATTTTCACTGATGCAGCGAGTCAGCCGGCGTGTTGTTTTTTGCCGGTGTTCTCGAGATAGATCATCTTGAACGCGTCGGCAAATTTGGCATCCGCCTCGGCGATCGTCGGTTCCAGAAAATCGATCGGCAGGCCGAGCAGATCCCAGGCGCGTTGCTCGAGCGGCGGCACCGGGCCGTGGTGGCCGAGTTCGATCGCCGTGACGATAATGTTGGCCAGATGCGTGATCGCCGCCTCGCGCGGATGATGCGTGGCGCGTTCCGGCGCATGATGAAACGCGATGCCCTCGATCAGGCTTTCCGGCAACCGCCATGTGCGCAACAGTTCACCGCCGACATCGGCGTGATCGAACCCGAGCACCTCGCGTTCCGCCTGATGCAGCACCTGGCCATTGTAGTTGGCGCGGTTCAGGGTTTCGCGGGCCAGTTCCGGCAGCTTGCGATAGATCAGCAGTGAGCCGATGTCGTGCAGCAGTCCGGCCACAAAGAAACGTTCCAGGTTTACTTCGCGGCAATGCGTCGCAATGATGCGGGCCAGCAGTCCGCAGTAGATGCTATGACGCCAGAACTGGTCCATCGTGACCAGGTCGGCCGGTATGCCGGTGAAATTCTTGACGACGGACGTGGCGAGAATAAGATCGCGTAGTTCGCGCGTGCCTATCACGGTGATGGCGCGCGACACGGTATCGATACGCGAGGGAAAACCGAAGAACGGGCTGTTGACCAGTTTCAGCAGGCGGGCGGTGAATGGCGCGTCACTCTTTATGACATCGCCGATATCCGAGGCCGAACAATACGGGTCTTCGACCATTTCATTGACCTTGAAAAAGATATCGGGCAGCGATGCAATATCGACGCTGCCGGTCACCAGTTCGCGTGGGCTAACCGCCATGGCTGCCGTGCCTCGGCTGGCTTTCCTGTGCGCGTTTTTTGCACAGACGCATCAGCTCCTTCATGAATGGATGGGCAGTGTCGGTATTAGCGAACAGCTCGGTGATAGGCGCGGTTGCCTCTATCGGCAGAATCTGTGCAATGGTGGTGTCTTCCGTATCGTAGAGATCGTCAGCACCGATGATATCGACGGTGGTGATGTCCCGGCCCTTGAGGATACGCAGGTGTTTGGTGGACAGCTCGGTGCCGGCGATCAGCAGCAGATGGCCCTTGGAGGTCGCGACATCCGACTTGAGAACCATTCCGGGTTTGACTTCGTCGAGATCGACAAAAGCCATAACTCTCTCCAGGCTGTTAATTGTTATTCTGATTCCTGTGTTGCCAGCCGGTCCGTCGTCAATCGAATCAGACTGTCATTAACAAATTGATTTAGCATGTTTTCCGGGACGCCGCAAGATATAATTGGCCGCTTGGCGATTATGGCCCGGAGGGGCGGCGGCGCGTAGCGGCGGGAATGGGCGCGTGACGTTGGCGATCAGACCGGGCAGCGGATAAGGGGCAAGCAATGCAGGTGCAGGAGGCGATTTCTTCGCAATGAGCTGGAGCGGAAAACTGTTTGGCGGTGCGCTCGGGCTGATGCTCGGCGGCCCGATTGGCGGGGTGCTCGGGGTCGCGCTCGGGCATAAGCTCGATAACCGCGCCGGCAAGCCGCGGTTTTCGCCGCACATGCTGTTCGGCGGCAATCGCCGTGAACGCAAGCAGGGCGCGTTTTTTGCGACAACGTTTTCCGTGATGGGCTATCTGGCCAAGGTCGACGGCCGTGTCACCGCGCGTGAAATCGAGCTTGCCGAGAAAGTCATGGCGCGCATGGAGCTCAATCAGGAAATGCGTGAACTGGCGATCCAGCTGTTCAACGAGGGCAAGCAGCCCGGGTTTGCCGTCGATGACGTGCTTGAGCAGTTCCGGCGCATGTGCCGGCGCAACTACATGCTGGTCTGGATGTTTATCGAAATCCAGATGGCGGCGGCCTATGCCGACGGCGAACCGAATCCGGCCGAGCGCAATCTGTTAATCCATATCTGCGGCCGGCTTGGTGTTACCGAACATGATTTTGCCCGCCTCGAGCAGATTATCCGTGCGGAGCGGCATTTTTCGGGCGGCTACCAACGTCAAGCGGGAACAAGAACCACGCCGGCACGCACCTCACTTAACGATGCCTATGCGTTGCTGAACGTGGCGCCCGAGGCAGAAATTGACGACATCAAGAGAAGTTATCGCCGTATGATGAATCAACATCATCCTGACAAGCTGGTCGCCAAAGGCCTGCCGGAAGAGATGATGAAGCTCGCTTCACATAAAACGCACGAAATCAAAACCGCCTACGAACAGATTCGCCGGCAGCGCGGGTTCTGACGGGCTCTCCGCCGATACGCGGCGCCCACCCGGGCGCGGCAATACGCTATAATGCGCCAGTGGAGCACAGGCGCCCGGAGCGCTGCATGGTGTGCGCATTCCGCAGAACCGAGGAGACCTACCCGTAATGGCGCTAGCAGCAAACCGCAGACCGGTGATGACGCTGTTCTCTGACGCGCAATGTCCGCTCAGTCATCGTACCCGGATCGCGGTCGCCGAAAAGAACATCAACGTTAACGTGGTTACCGTATCGCGCGGCTGCCTGCCGGAGGATCTGATCGATCTGAACCCGTACAACACGGTGCCGACGCTGGTGGATCGTGATCTGGCGTTGTATGACTCGCGTATTATCATGGAATATCTTGACGAGCGTTACCCGCATCCGCCGCTGATGCCGGTCGATCCGGTGTCGCGTGCGCGTTCGCGGTTGATGCTTTATTGCATCGATCGTGACTGGTACAGCCTGCTTGATGACATCGAAAGCACGGACGGCAGTCGGCTGGTCGCGGCACGCAAGATGTTGCGCGATGCGCTCACGGTCATCGCACCGGTTTTTGAGCAGAAGCCGTTCTTCATGAGCGACGCTTTCACGCTGGTCGATTGCGCGGTGGCCGCCGTGTTATGGCGTCTGCCCGCATGGGGAATCGAGCTGCCACCGCAGGCGCGTTCTGTTACAGAATATGGCGAACGACTGTTTGATCGTGCGGGCTTCCGCGCCAGCCTGACCAGGGAAGAGAAGGACTTGAGGGACTGATCCGCTAACCTGACGACAAGGTGGATACCGATGACTGAAATGACCTCAACGCGACCCTACCTGATCCGCGCGTTGCATGAATGGATCCTGGATAACGGCATGACGCCGTATCTGGTGGTCGACGCCGGCGCGCCCGAAGCCCGTGTGCCGCCGGAGTACGTTGACGCCGGCAAGATTATCTTCAACGTCAGTACCGGCGCCGCGCGTCACCTTGTGCTCGGTAACGACGTTATTGAATTCGGTGCGCGCTTCGGCGGCCGTACCCTGGACGTGTCGTTTCCGACCACCGCAGTGCTGGCGATATACGCCAAGGAAAACGGTCAGGGCCTGATCTTCAGCGAGCAGGATGAACCGAAAAAGTCCGGCCCGGAGCCTGGCAAGGTGGAGAAACCACACCTCACCGTGGTCAAGTAATCGAGCGCGCGGTTGCCGTGATCTCGATTGTCTGTACGGATATCACCACGTTGCAGGTCGATGCAATCGTCAACGCGGCCAATACGGGTTTGCGTGGTGGCGGTGGCGTGGATGGCGCTATACATCGCGCCGCGGGGCCGCAGTTGCAGGAATACTGTCAGCGGCTGAACGGCTGCCGGACCGGTGACGCGAAGATCTCGCCGGGATTTGATCTGCCGGCCCGCTGGGTCATCCATGCCGTTGGACCGATATGGCAGGGCGGTGGTGGTAACGAGTCCGCGCTGCTGGCCGCCTGTTACCTGAATGCCTTCGAGCAGGCGCTCGCGAAACGGGTAAAGTCCATCGCCTTGCCCTGCATCAGTACCGGTGCATACGGTTACCCGAAGCCGGAGGCGGCAACCATCGCGCTGACCGCGATGCGCGATTTCGAATCCCATTTCGACAAGATTGTTGCCTGCTGCTTCAGCGAGGAAGACGCGGGCTTGTACCGGCAAACTCTCGCGCGGTTGCGCGGCGAAACCGCCGGTTGAATCAAGGCTGCGCCGTGGTCGGGTCAGGAAACAGTTTGCCCGGATTGAGGATGCCGTTCGGGTCAAACTGGTTCTTTATGCGTTGCATCAATGCGAGCGCGGCGGGCTCGAGTTCCCGGCCAATGAAATTACGTTTCTCCAGGCCGATGCCATGCTCGCCGGACAGCGTACCGTGTAATGACAGCACCAGATCAAACACCGCCGACAAACATTGTTCGGCGCGCACCATTTGATCGCGATCGTCCGGATTCACCAGCAGATTGACGTGGATGTTGCCGTTGCCGGCGTGGCCGAAGTTGACGATGGTCACGCCAAAGCGTTCGGCCAGTTCGTTCAATCCGGTAATGAGTCGCGGGATCTCCGCGACCGGAACGACGACATCTTCATTGATCTTTTTCGGTGCGATATTGCGGAGCGCGGGTGACAACGCCTTGCGCGTCGCCCACAGCGCGGTGACTTCCTCGGCGGTGCGCGCCATGGAGAATTCCAGTAATCCGTTGACCGTCGCGGCGGCGCGGATACATTCCGTCGCCGAGTCCATCGCGGCCTCCATGCCATCGACCTCGATCATCAGCAGTGCACCGGCGTGCGCCGGCAGTGTCACGGTCGAGTAGTCGCGTATCATATCGATCGCCTTGCCATCGATGAATTCCAGCGAGTACGGTACCACCGGTTGCGCCATGATGCGCGTGATCGCCAGCGCCGCTGCATCAATGTCGCTGTAAATCGCGCGCAGCGTGCGTTTCGTCTGCGGTAACGGCGTCAGCTTCAACGTCGCTTCGGTGATGATCGCCAGGGTTCCTTCTGAGCCGATGATCAGTCGCGTCAGATCATAGCCGACGACGCCCTTGGTGGTGCGGACGCCGGTGCGCAGCTCCTCTCCGGCGCCGGTCACCACGCGCATGCCCAGCACATTTTCACGCGGCGTACCGTACTTGACCGCGCGCGGCCCGGCCGAGTTATAGGCGAGATTGCCACCGATCGTGCACCAGGCAGCGCTGGTCGGATCCGGCGGCCAGAAAAATCCGTGCTGCGCCGCGGCATCCTGCACTTCCTGATTGGTGACGCCGGGCTCGACGATCATTAACCGATTGCCGGTATCGATCGCCAGAATGCGATTCATGCGCTCGAAAGACAGGACCAGCCCGCCGGTGACGGGCACCGTCGCACCGGTGGTGCCGCTGCCGCGACCACGCGGCACGATCGGAAGTCGTGCAATGTTGCACGCGCGCGCGATATCGCGCACCTGTTCATGCGTGGTCGGGAAGGCAACCAGATCCGGTGGCCAATGGCGCCGGCTGTTATCGTAACCGTACGGCCAACAGTCGGCAGGATCGGTCAACAGGTTTTCCGCGCCGACGATGCCGAGCAAGGTTTCCGCTATCGGCAGCAGGTGGGCGGTAGTGGGTAACATGACCTCGATTACGTCTGGGTGACCGGGGCCGCGCCCCGATAACGGGAACAGCCCGAAGGCGGGGCTAGTCCTGATACTCGAAGATCCGGACGACGCGCTGGACGCCCTCAACGCGGCGCACGATGTCTGTCGCAAAACCCGCCTCGGCGTTTGTCACGATCCCCATCAGATAGACAGCGCCGTCGCTGGTCACGACCTTGACGTGCATCGGATTGATGCCCTTGGCCGCCAGCAGCGCGCTTTTCACCCGGCCGGTGACTACCGTGTCATTGGCGCGCACGCGCATCGGGAGCGGTTCGGCGATCTCGATTTCATTATGAATGCGCTGGATCTTGTCGATGGGTCGTACCGCCGCCACGACGGCGTCTCGCAGCTCCGCGGTCGGCGCCTGTCCGGTCAGGAGTAGCACGCCGTTATAACTAGTAATGGAAATATTGGTCTTGTCCGACAGCTCTTCGTTGGCGTGAACCGCCTTGCTCGTTTTCAGTTCAATCGCCTGATCGTCGACGATGACGGCCGCGGTGCGGCGGTCGGCCGCCATCGATGCGCCGCCCACTGCGCCGGCCACCAGGACGCCGGCGCAGCCGTGGAGATATAGCGCCAGCAGACACATGGCGGCGGCCCAGCCGGTCCGGACAACGCGCCGCGGCGTGGACGATTCGTCCCCCTTTACGGAATACGGGGCTGCATTACGTTGGTACACGTCTTTCTCCTTGCCGGTTGGCGACATTGCGCCGGGTGTTTGAAAATCTGCGTCATTATGCCTGAAACGCGTTACGTATCCATTTGATCGTCTGCCGGTCGTCGCCCGGCGACAGCGCGACGACATCGAAGCGCGCCGCGATGTCGGGTCCGCCGCCCTGGGACTGCAGATAATGGCTGGCGGTGGCGATCAGCCGCGACTGCTTGTGCCGGTCGACGGTTTCCGCACCGCTGCCGAACCGGTTTGAGCGTCGGAAACGTACCTCAATAAATACCACCGTGTCGCCGTCATGCATGATCAGATCGATTTCGCCGCGCGCGCACCGGTAGTTGCGCAGTTTGATCTGCAATCCCTGTTCGACCAGATACCGGCATGCAAGTTCTTCGGCCTGCCGGCCCCGGGTCGCTGCGTCTGTGGCCGACGGTGTCACGGCGGGATGACCAGGCCGGTCTCCAGCAGACGCGGCCGGCCGCCGTGAAAACTGGCCCAGGCGAGCTGACGATGGAACTGGTTGGCACCGTCGATGAACAGATTACCGGTGACGCCGTCGTAACGTTCGTACGGATACGCGCGCAGATGTTGCAGGTTCCCCGGGATATTAAATGCGTCAATACCCAGTGCATAGAAACGCAGATAACTGCGCGCCACCTCCGGCCACAGCCGCAACACCGCCTGTTGCAGTGGCTGGTCGGCCTGCGGTTGCGCCAGCACCCAGGCGGAGTCGCAAAACGTTATGTCTTCCAGATCCCGGTCGAGCGCCTGGTCGGGCGCGCCGGTATAGATATGTGACGTCGCGTAGACAGGCAGGCCGGTACCGCGGTGGAACTTGATCTGCGGCTGGATCAGCCGACCCTGCCGCGGAAACGCGGCAAGAAAGATGAAGTCGACGTCCTGGCGGCGGCGCGGTTCATACTTGATGTCGAGGCCGGTCTGGCGGCGCAAGGTGCGGTGGCGCGCCTCGCTCTGATCAATATTGAACAGGCCTTTCAGCATGGTCGAATAATCGCTGGCTTGCGGATCGTAATCTTGTGCCGAGGGCGCTGTGCCGCCAAGCTGCTGCCAGCGCTCCTTGAATGCCGCAAGGACACGCTCGCCCCATTCACCGCTCGGGACAATGGCGAGCGGCTGGCGGTGGCCATCGAGCCAGGCACGCTCCGCGACGTGTCGCGCGTCATCTTCAGGTGCCAGGCCGAACTGGTACAAATTTCCCGGCGGTGTTATGCCGGGATCGACGGTATTCAATGCCAGTACCGGCACCGGTAGTTCCGCCAGGCCGGCGAGCGCGGTAACGTGGTTCTTGGCCAGCGGTCCGACGACAAAATCGGCGCCGTCGCTAACCGCCTGTTGATAGATCGCGCGGACGTCGGGATTGTCGCCGCCGATATCGTACACCTGGATCGACGGCTGATAGGTTTTGTCCGCCCGTTCGAAATACGCGCTGACGAAGCCGTCGCGCAGTGCCGTCGCGGCAGGCCCGAACTGGCCGGTAAGCGGCAGCAACAGCGCGAAACGCGCCGGCCGTGCGCCGGCCGACGTTTGCAACGCCTGCAGCGACGGTACGATACCGGCCGCCGCCGGGTGATCCGGAAACTGCTGACGCCACGCGAGCATCCGCATGCCGAATTCGTCCGGTTGCTGCCGGTAAACGCGCGAAATATGCGCCAGTTCGAACCAGCCGTCGACCAGCGGCGGCGTGAACTGATTGCGTATGTCGTCAATCACGTCGGCGGGCAGGATCATCATTCCCTGCCAGATCGATTCACGTGTCGCGCGTACCTCGTCGGGGTCGCTCAGCAACGGTTCGAGCGCGATGCGTTCCTGTAGCGATTCGGCGAGGTGTCCTTCGAGCGCGTAGGCATTGGCGCGCAACCGGTGAATCTCGGCGCGCGTCGCCGGCGTCATGTCCGGTGTCAGCGCAAAATCGAGCGCCTTGATCACGCGGCGCGTATCACGCTCCTCGAATGCAATGTGCGCGATCAGTAGCTGACGCCGTATCAGTTGCCGTGGCGTCAGGGTGCGCGGATCGAGCGGTTCGACGATGCGTTTGGCGGACGCGAGGTCGTCGCCCTGCAGCAGCGTTTCCGCCGCACGCAACTGTAGCTCCGCGCGTTCGGTGCCGGTCGCCGTGTCGGCGAGTTTGCTATACTCGTCCGCGGTGCGTCGGAGGTCATCCGGCGATTCCAGCGATACCGGCGTGGGTGCGGCCGGCGGCGGAATCGCCGCGCATCCGGCGAGCGCCAGCAAGCCTGCGATCGCCAGCACGTGGTAACCGGTAACTTTTCGTGTCATTGGCGCGCGCCAGAATTGGCCGGCGCCGTTCGCCCGGCGGGTGGATTGCATGCACGACAGTATCTTGATGGGGCCTGACAGTGTCAAATCATAACGGCGCGCTGTACGTGGTTGCGACCCCGATCGGCAATCTTGGCGACCTGTCACCGCGTGCAGTGGAGACGCTGCGGGCGGTAAATGTTATAGCCGCCGAAGACACCCGGCACAGCGGCAAGCTTCTGCAGCATTTCGGTATCGTGACGCCCTGCACGGCGTTGCACGAGCATAATGAGCGCCGCGCCAGCGCAAAATTGATACAGCGCATGGCGCAGGGCGAATCGGTTGCGCTGATCAGTGATGCCGGCACGCCGTTGCTCAGTGACCCCGGTTACCATCTCGTCGCCGCGGCGCACGCACAGGGTATTCCAGTTGTGCCGATACCCGGCCCCAGCAGCCTGGTCACTGCCCTGTCGGCGTCGGGGTTACAGGCGGACAGTTTCGTATTTGAAGGCTTCTTGCCGGCCAAACAGGCGGCGCGACGGGCGCGGCTCGACGCGCTGCGGGCGGAGTCCCGCACGCTGGTGTTCTTCGAGACACCCCACCGGATTCTGGCAGCATTACGTGACTTGCAGGAGGCGGTCGGCGAGGATCGCGTGATCGTAATCGCGCGCGAACTGACCAAGGCGTTTGAAACCATCCGCCGCGGCAGTACTCGGGATGTGCTTGCGTGGATGGGCGCCGACCCCAATCAGCAAAGAGGCGAGTTTGTCGTTATGGTGCAGGGCAGCCCGCGCGCACCGGTGGCTGTTGCGGATGACGAAGCCCGGCGCGTGCTGACCGTGTTGCTCGCTGAGTTGCCGCTGAAGCAGGCGGTAACGCTGGCCGCCAGGCTGACCGGTTACGGCAGGAACCACCTGTACGATCTGGCGGTTGAATTGCAGGACTTGGATAGCGCCGAGTGACGCGATAGCCCGGAGGTTTCACACAAGATATTGAATTTAAATATCTATTAAGGGTAAACTGACGCGGGAGTTGGCTGGGCAGTCGCTGCGTCATTATCGGCGTGGAGGAAAGTCCGGGCGTGCCAGGTAACGCCTGGGCGGCGCGAGCCGACGGAAAGTGCCACAGAAAATATACCGCCACGCCTCGCAAGAGGCCGGTAAGGGTGAAATGGTGCGGTAAGAGCGCACCGCGCCGGTGGCAACATCGGTGGCAGGGTAAACCCCACCTGGAGCAAGACCAAATAAGGGAGCGACAGTGCGGCCCGCACTGCTTCCGGGTAGGTTGCTAGAGGTGCGCGGTAACGCGCATCCCAGATGAATGACTGTTCTCGACAGAACCCGGCTTACAGGCCGACTCCCACTTTTATTTTTTGCATCGTATTCCTGTCGAAAAATAATTCCGCTTCGATTGCCATACCGCTGTTATTCAGTTGTTACTTGAGCAAGCCAGATCAATTTTTTGATTTTGTTCTGATTGCCGAAAACGAGCGGCTTCGGGCGCGACGTTTGTGATGAATTTACCCGGGAAAACCCGTGTTTTCATGCCGACTTTTTACTTGACAGTGGTTGCGTGGGGTATATAGTGCAGCATTGTGGGTTTAAGTGGGTTAATGTGGGTTATTGGCAAACGGGGGAGGCTCGATGTTTCGCGGTGTCAACGCGCTCAACCTGGATGCGAAGGGCCGACTTTCGATACCTGCAAAGTACCGTGACCGGTTGCGGGAGATCTGCGGCGGTCATCTTGTCGTCACCATCGATCGTGACCATTGCCTGTTGCTCTATCCGTTGCCGGAATGGGAGCAGATAGAGCGCAAACTGGTACAGCTTCCCACGTTGAATAAGCAATCACGCCGCCTTCAGCGGCTCCTGATCGGCCATGCCACGGAATGTGAGCTGGACGGCCAGGGCCGTATCCTGTTGCCTCCGCCGCTACGCAAATTCGCCCAGCTCGACAAGGCCATTGTGCTGATCGGGCAGGGAAACAAATTCGAAGTGTGGGACGAGGCGTGCTGGAACGAGCGTTGTGACGAATGGTTTGAACAGGGCAGCGGCGATGACCAGCCGCTGCCGGCCGAATTGGAGTCATTGTCCTTCTAGTTAAATGGTCGATGAAACGGATCATCACCGGCCGGTACTGCTCGAGGAGGTGATGAAGGCATTGGCGATCGACGCGGCAGGTTTTTATGTCGACGCGACCTATGGGCGCGGCGGGCATGCGGGGCGGATGCTGGCCGCCCTTGGGCCCAACGGTCGTTTGCTGGCGATCGACAAGGACCCGGAGGCCGTCACGGCGGCGCGCCGGAGCCACGGCGACGATCCCCGTTTTGATATTGAACAGGGCAGTTTCGCATCACTCGAAAATCTCATCACAAACCGGGGAATGGCGGCAAAGGTGAACGGAATTCTGCTGGATCTGGGTGTCTCGTCGCCGCAGCTCGATGATCCCGCGCGGGGGTTCAGTTTCCGTACCAATGGCCCGCTCGACATGCGTATGGATCCGGCGGCCGGACCCGGCGCGGCCGACTGGATCGCCGTGGCGGCCGAGCGGGATATCGCCCATATATTAAAGGTGTACGGCGAGGAGCGTTTCGCACGGCGCATCGCGGGCGCCATCGTGCGGGAGCGTGCCACCGTGCCGATCACGACGACCGGCCGGTTGCGCGATATTATCGCCGCGGCGATTCCGACGCGCGAGCATGGCAAGGATCCGGCGACGCGCAGTTTCCAGGCGATACGCATATACATCAATCGTGAACTCGATGATCTGAGCGCGTGTCTGCCGCAGGCGCTGCGCATGCTGGCTCCCGGTGGCCGGCTCGCGGTGATCAGTTTTCATTCCCTTGAGGACCGTATCGTCAAGCGCTTCATGCGCGACCAGGCGCGCGGCGCACAACCGCCGCGCGGCATCCCGGTCACCGCCGACCAGATTCGGTCTCCGTTGAAAATCATCGGTAAATCGCTGCGGCCTGGTGCCGCTGAAATCGCGGCGAATCCGCGCGCACGCAGCGCCGTGCTGCGCGTGGCGGAGCGGCTGCAATGATCAGCCGCAACCAGTGGATGACCGGCGCGCTCGGCGCGGCGGTCATCGTATCCGCGCTCGGCGTGGTGTACGTCAAGCATGACAGCCGCAAGCTGTTCGTCGATCTGCAGGAGCTTCAGCGCGTGCGCGATGAGCTGAATATCGAATGGGGTCAGCTGCAGCTTGAACAGAGCACCTGGGCGACGCCGAGCCGGGTGGAAAGCGTCGCGGTCAGCCGCCTCGGCATGACGATTCCCGGGCCGGAATCCGTGGTGACGGTGCGCCGATGAGCGACAACGACAACATCTCTGCAGCGCGTCCGCGGTTTGTGTTGGCGATCTTCGTGCTCGTCATGGCCGCATTGATGTGGCGCGTCGTCGATCTGCAGTTGCTGAGCAAAAGCTTCCTGCAACAACAGGGCGATGCGCGTTATCTGCGCGTCGTCACGGTGCCGGCCAGTCGTGGCACGATTACCGATCGCTACGGCGAACCGCTGGCGGTGAGCACGCCGGTCGATTCAGTCTGGGCAAATCCCAGGGAGCTCATGGCGGCGCGCGATCGCTGGAAGGAACTGGCGCGCGGGCTGGACATTCCGTACAAGCGGTTCGAGGCATTGGTCGAGCGTCATCAGCAGCGCGAGTTCGTTTATCTGCGGCGGCGCGTGCATCCCGGGCTGGCGGGCAAGGTGATGGCATTGCAGATTCCCGGCGTATCGTTGCAGCGCGAATTCCGGCGCTATTACCCGGCCGGCGAAGTGACTGCGCATGTCCTTGGATTCACCAACGTGGACGACGCCGGCCAGGAGGGTCTGGAGCTGGCGTACGATCACTGGTTGCTCGGCGAGCCGGGCACCAAGCGCGTCATCAAGGACCGCCTCGGCCGCATCGTCGAAAACGTCGAGAATATCCGCGCGCCCGTTCACGGCAGAAACCTGATGCTCAGCATCGACCGGCGCCTGCAATATCTCGCCTACCGCGAACTGAAGGCGGCCGTCAGGAAACACAAGGCGAAGTCCGGATCGGTGGTCGTGCTCGACGCGCGTACCGGCGAGGTACTGGCGATGGCGAATCAGCCCGCCTACAACCCCAACAACCGCGGCAGCCTGCGCGGCGACTATTATCGCAATCGCGCCGTCACTGACGTCTTCGAACCGGGCTCGACGATCAAGCCGTTCACGATCGGTGTCGCGCTGGCGTCGGGTAAATACAGCGCGTCGACCGTGCTCAATACGTCGCCGGGCTACATGCGCGTCGGGCGCAACACGATACGCGATATCCATAACTACGGCTCGATCGACGTGACCACGGTGATACAGAAATCCAGCAACGTCGGCACCAGCAAGATCGCTCTGTCGCTGGAGCCGGAGAAATTGTGGGAGATGTTCTCGGGCGTCGGCTTTGGCGTGGCGACCGGTACCGGCTTTCCCGGCGAGGCGAGCGGCGTACTGCCGGGGCACTGGCGCTGGCACTCGATAGACCAGGCGACCATCGCCTTCGGCTACGGACTGTCCGTGACCCCGTTGCAGCTGGCGCGCGCCTACATGGTGCTGGCGGCCGATGGCGAGCTGCGGCCGGTGACGTTCGAATACCAGCCCACCGTTTCCGAAGGCATTCCGGTCATGACGCCAGAGGTCGCCCGCCAGGTGCGTACTATGCTCGAGACCGTGGTCAACGACGGTGGCACGGGCCAGCTGGCGCGCGTCGCCGGTTATCGGACGGCCGGCAAGACCGGTACCGTGCGCAAGAGCGGCGTCAGCGGTTATCAGGAGGATCGTTACACGTCGATGTTCGCCGGTATGGTGCCGGCGACGAATCCGCGTCTCGTCATGGTCGTCACCATCGACGAACCGTCCGCCGGTGACTATTACGGCGGCGTGATCGCCGCACCGGTATTTGCCAGCGTCATGGCCGGCGCGCTGCGTCTGCTCGATTCCGCGCCGGACGATCTGAACAGTCGTGGCCGCGAATTGCGCTTGCGCAACGCGGCGGCAAGCGGTGACGACGCGCCGCGCGTTGCCCTGTCGTTGCCGGGTGGTACGTGATGATGACCGATAACCGGAAAATCACGCCGATCCGTCGTCTGAGTGAGTTGCTCAGAGGCATGGTGCGTGTAGACACCAACGTCGATCGCGATATACGCGGCGTCACCGCTGACAGCCGCGCCGCAGTACCCGGCGGCTTGTTCATCGCCTGCGCCGGCAGCCGTTCCCATGGCCTGAGCTACGCGCGCGATGCGATCGCGCGCGGTGCGGTGGCGGTTATTTACGATACGGCGCCATCGCACGATACGTCGTGGCAGCCGTTACCGCCGGATGTGGCATTGCTCTGCGTGCCCGGTCTGGCGCAGCAGGTGGGGGCTGTCGCCGCGCGTTTCTACGGGCAGCCGTCGCACGGGCTGAAGGTCATCGGCGTGACCGGCACCAATGGCAAGACATCATGCTGCCAGTTTCTCGCGCAGGCGTTGCATCATGATGCGCCGTGCGGCGTGATCGGTACGCTCGGCAATGGCGTTTACGGCCAGCTCGCGGATACCGCACACACCACACCGGAGGCGGTACAACTGCAGGCGCTGTTCGCCGGATTTCGCGATCAGGGTGCGCGCGCCGTGGTGATGGAGGTGTCATCGCATGCGCTCGATCAGGGGCGTGTCGACGGTGTCGAGTTTGCCGGCGCGGTATTTACCAACCTGAGCCATGAACATCTCGATTATCACGGCGATATGGCTGCCTACGCCGCCGCCAAGCAACGCCTGTTTGAAAAGCCCGGGCTGCGTTTTGCGGTGATCAATCTCGATGATCCGTTTGGCCGTCGACTGATCGATACGCTCGGCGCCGACGTGCAGGTCGTCGGCTATACACTGACGGAGCAGCCGTCACCGGCGAACAGACCGGGGCTGTTGCGCGTTACCGGCAGTATCGCGCGCATTAATATTGACGGATTCGAAATGGATGTCGCGACTCCGTGGGGCAGCGGCACGGTGTCCAGCCGGCTGCTCGGACGGTTCAACGGCGCCAACCTGCTCGCGGTGCTCGGCGCGCTGCTCGTTTCAGGCATGGCGTTCGATGTCGCGGTCGCGCGCGTCGCCGCGGTTGTCACGGTGCCCGGACGCATGGAGCGATTCGGCGGTAGGTCCGGCCGGCCGCTGGTCGTCGTCGACTACGCGCATACGCCGGATGCGCTGGAACAGGTGTTGACGTCGTTGCGCGAACACTGCCATGCGACGTTGTGGTGCGTGTTCGGTTGCGGCGGCGATCGCGATCGCGACAAGCGGCCGCTGATGGGCCGGGTCGCCGAGCAGTATGCCGACCGTGTTGTGTTGACCGACGACAATCCGCGTACCGAGGACGGTGCGGCGATTGTTGCGCAGATACGCGCCGGCATGCGCCGTCCGCAGACCGCGGTGGTCGAGCGGCAGCGGTCGCAGGCGATTGCCGGCGCGGTGCGCCAGGCCGGCGCCGGCGACGTGGTGCTGGTCGCGGGCAAGGGGCACGAGGAATACCAGTTGATCGGCGAGCGGCGCATTCCGTACAGCGATCGCCGCGAGGTAAGCGCGCTGGTGCAAGAGGCGGCATAACGGGAATGGTGATGATGTCAGAGGTAGCCACAATGGCCGGTGGTGAACTGCGCGGTGGTGACGTCGCGCTGCACGGGGTCAGCATCGATACGCGGACGCTGCGTCACGGCGACCTGTTCGTCGCGCTGCGCGGCCCGCAATTCGACGGTCACGATTTTATCGATCAGGCGCAGCAGCAAGGTGCGGCGGGCGCCATGGTCAGTCAGGCGTCGCAGACCGCCATGCCGCTGGTGCGCGTGGCGGACACGCGCGCGGGCCTCGGCGACTGGGCGCGCGCGTGGCGGGCGCGTTTCACGCTGCCGGTGATCGGCGTTACCGGCAGCAACGGCAAGACCACGGTCAAGGAAATGCTCTCGTGCATCCTCGGCCAGCGCTACCGCGTGCTGGCGACGACGGGAAATCTGAACAACGACATCGGTGTGCCGCTGACGTTGCTGCAGCTCAACGCCTCGCATCAGTGCGCCGTCATTGAGATGGGCGCCAACCATGGCGGCGAGATCGCGTATCTGACGCGGCTCGCGCAACCGACCATCGCCCTGATTACCAATGCCGGGGCGGCGCATCTGGAAGGTTTCGGCAGTCTTGATGGCGTCGCGCGCGGTAAGGGCGAGATCTATGACGGTCTGGCAGATGACGGTATCGGCGTCATCAACGCCGATGATCGCTACGCCGGTGACTGGCGTCGTCGCGTTGGCCGGCGGCCCATCGTGACATTCGCTATCGACGCCGCCTCCGCCACTGTGCGCGCGCTGCCGGACACCATTGCAACCACCATCGATGATGGCGCGGTGGTCACCTGCTTTACGCTGCACTCGCCATCCGGTGTCTGCGCAGTCCGTCTGCCGCTCGCCGGTCGCCATAACGTCATCAATGCGCTCGCGGCCGCCGCCGCGGCACTGGCCGCCGGTGCGACGCTCGACGATGTCGCCAACGGCCTGGCCGCGATGCGCCCGGTCGGCGGCCGTCTCGATCTGCGGATTAACGACGCGGGCGTGCGCGTCATCGACGACACCTACAATGCCAATCCGTCATCAGTCACGGCGGCGATCGATGTGCTCGGGTCGGCCAGCGGTACGCGGATGCTGGTGATCGGTGACATGGCGGAGCTCGGTGAGCGTGCCGCGCAGATGCACGAGGCGATCGGGCGCAAGGCGCGCGCGGCCGGCGTCGAACACGTTTACGCGACCGGCGTGTTAAGTCGTTTCGCGGCCGAGGCATTCGGCAGTAACGCCCGTCATTTCGCCTCACAGCCGGAGCTCATCGACGCGTTGCGTACCGATCTTGCGCGGCTGTCCGGCGCGACGGTCACGATTCTGGTCAAGGGTTCGCGCAGCTCGCGCATGGAGAATATCGTCAAGGCATTGGCGGGCACGCCAGAGACGGCGCTGCAGGCGAGCGGCGGAGGGGGTCACTGATGCTCGTCGCCATCGCGGAACATCTGTCGCAGACCTACACCATATTCAACGTATTCCAGTACATTACGCTGCGCACCATCCTGTGTACGCTGACGGCGTTGCTGATTTCATTTCTCGCCGGACCGTATGTGATACGGCGGCTGAGTTTTCACAGCATCGGCCAGACCGTCCGCAGCGACGGGCCGCAGACGCACCTGGCCAAGGCCGGCACGCCGACGATGGGCGGCGCGCTGATACTGCTGGCGGTGACGATCAGCACACTGCTGTGGACCGACCTCCACAACCGTTATTTCTGGGTCGTGCTAGTCACCACGGTGCTGTTCGGCCTGATCGGATTTATCGACGATTACCGCAAACTGGTGTTGCGCGATTCGCGTGGCCTGCCGGCGCGCGCCAAGTACCTGATGCAGTCGGTGGTGGGCCTGGCGGCGGTGACCGTGCTGTATGCAACGGCCGAAATGCCCGCCGAAACACAGTTGATTGTGCCGTTCTTCAAGAGCATTGCGCTCGATATGGGCTGGGGCTTCCTGCTGCTGGGCTATCTCGTCATTGTCGGCACCAGCAACGCGGTCAACCTGACCGACGGGCTTGACGGTCTGGCGATCCTGCCGACCGTGATGGTGGCCGGGGCGCTGGCGATCTTCGCCTATGTGATCGGCCACGCCGAGTTTTCGCGCTATCTCAATTTTCCTTTCATACCGGGCGTCGGCGAGCTGGCGGTGTTCTGCGGCGCGCTGGTCGGCGCCGGGATCGGGTTTCTGTGGTTCAACACCTATCCGGCCCAGGTATTCATGGGCGATGTCGGCGCGCTGGCGCTGGGTGCCGCGCTGGGCGTGATCGCGGTGATCGCGCGGCAGGAACTGGTGCTGCTGATCATGGGCGGCGTGTTCGTCATCGAAACGGTGTCGGTGATCCTGCAGGTGGTGTCATTCAAGCTGACCGGCAAGCGCATCTTCCGCATGGCGCCGTTGCATCATCACTTCGAACTGAAGGGCTGGCCGGAGCCGCGCGTGATCGTGCGCTTCTGGATTATCACGGTGATACTCGTGCTGGTCGGTTTATCGACGTTGAAGCTTAGATAATCATGATGCGTGCACCGGGAGCCCCACACAGGGGCATGACAGAGCAGGGCGGATCGGCCGCGGCGGGCCGCGGTGCGCAGCCGCGCGCTGCGATTGATGCCGAACGCCTCGCTCTGCGCGGCCGCACGCTGATTGTCGGCCTCGGCAAGACCGGCCTGTCGTGCGCCCGCTTTCTCGCTGGCCTCGGTCTGCCGATCGCCGTCACCGACAGTCGCGAGCAGCCGCCCGGGCTGGCTGCGCTGCGCGACGAACTGCCCGGTGTCGCGCTGTTCGTTGGCGGCTTCGATGAAGCGGCCTTTGCGCGCGCCGATCAAATTGTCGTCAGCCCGGGTGTCTCGCTGCGTGAGCCGCTGATCGCGACGGCACTGGCCAATGGCACGCCGGTGCTCGGCGACATCGAGTTGTTCGCCCGCTGCCTGGACGCGCCGGTCGTCGCGATCACCGGTTCCAACGGCAAGAGTACGGTGACCACACTGCTCGGCGAGATGGCGCGTGCGGCCGGAAAGCATGCGCGGGTCGGCGGCAATCTCGGCACACCGGCGCTGGAACTGCTCGGTGATGCCGTGCCCGATCTATACATACTGGAGCTGTCCAGTTTTCAGCTGGAAACGACGTCGTCGCTGAACGCCCGTGCCGCTGCGGTACTCAACATCACGCCGGATCATATGGACCGCTACCACGATTTCAATGAGTACCTGTCAGCCAAGCGGCGGGTTTACAACGGTGATGGCGCCATGATCCTGAATCGCGATGACAGCCATGTGCTGGCGTGCGGCGACCGGTCGCGGCACTGCGTGACGTTCGGCCTGTCGGAACCCGCCGCCGCTCAATATGGGCTGCGGCAGGTGGCCGGCGAACCCTGGCTGGCGCGGGGCGACGATCGTTTGATCGGCGCGTCGGAGTTGCGCATTGCCGGACTGCACAACCTGTCGAACGCGCTCGCGGCGCTCGCGCTGGGCGAGGCCGCCGGCCTGCCGCAGGAGGCGATGCTCGACGTGTTGCGCCGTTTCCCCGGCCTGCCGCACCGTACGCAATGGGTGGCCGAGGTCGACGGGGTACGCTATTGCAACGACTCCAAGGGCACGAATATCGGCGCAACGATCGCTGCGCTGCGCGGCCTGTCCCCGTCCCGGGATAAACCGCGGTCGCTGGTGTTGATCGCCGGAGGTCTTGGCAAGGAGCAGGATTTCGCATTGCTGCGGCCGGTCGTGGCGGAATGCGCGAAGGCCGTGGTGCTGATTGGCCGCGACGCGCCGCTGATCGAACGGGCGCTCGACGGCGCGGCGCCGATCATGCATGCCGCGGACATGTATGCCGCCGTCAGTGCCGCGCGCGGCGTCGCCGGCCCCGGCGATACCGTGCTGCTGTCGCCGGCCTGCGCCAGTTTCGACATGTTCGACGGGTACGAGCAGCGCGGCGACATGTTTGTCGACGCCGTGCGGAGGCTGGCGCGATGAGCCGCGTGATCCTCTCGACCCCGGTGATCACGCCGCGTCGGCACCGCCTGGCCGGTACCGGTTATCGCTTCGATACGCTGCTGCTTGGGTCGTTGATCATCTTGCTCGGTGTCGGTCTGGTGATGACCGGTTCGGCGTCGACGAGCATTGCCGAACGCCAGACCGGGCAACCGTTTTATTACCTGTGGCGACAGGCGCTGTTTGTCGGCATCGGCCTGCTCGCCGGCTGGGCGGTATTGCGCACCCGGCTGGTCTATTGGGAAAAGGCCGGACCTGTCCTGCTGGTGGCGGGCTTTCTGCTGCTCATCGTCGTGCTGGTGCCGGGGGTCGGTCGCGCAGTCAACGGGGCGTCACGCTGGTTGCCGCTCGGGGTATTCAATCTGCAGGCCTCCGAACCGGCCAAGCTGTTCGCGATCGTATTCATCGCCGGTTACCTGGTCAGACACCGCGAGGCGATACGTTCCCGCGTACTCGAGTTTTTAAAGCCAGTCGGCGTGGTCGGGGCGCTCGCCGTACTGCTGTTGCTCGAACCGGACTTCGGCGCCGCCGTCGTCATACTCGCCACGGTGCTCGGCATGATGTTCCTGGCGCGCGTACGTTTCTGGCATTTCGGCATGTTGCTGTTGTTGTTCTCGGCGACGTTTGTTGCGCTCGCCGTATCGTCGCCGTATCGGCTGGAACGGTTGACGACGTTTATCAATCCGTGGGCCGATCCGTTTGCGTCGGGATTCCAGTTGACGCAGGCCCTGATCGCGTTCGGCCGCGGCGAATGGTTCGGCGTCGGGCTCGGCGCCAGCATCCAGAAGATGTCTTACCTGCCCGAGGCGCATACCGACTTTCTGTTTGCCGTGCTCGCCGAGGAACTGGGCCTGATCGCGTCGCTGATCGTGATCGTGTTATTCGGCATCGTCCTGTGGCGCGCCTTCGTTGTCGGCAGTCGTGCCCGCCAGGCCGGCAACCATTTCGCGGGCTACCTGGCCTATGGCATTGGCCTGTGGATCGGGTTGCAGGCGTTCATCAATATCGGCGTCAACATGGGCGTACTGCCGACCAAGGGACTCACCTTGCCACTGATGAGCTATGGCGGTTCCAGCATCATCATCACCTGCATCGCGTGCGCGTTGCTGCTGCGCGCGGATCACGAGACGCGGTCGCCGGTAGAGCGGGAGCGGACCGCCCGCGCGCCGCGACAGGAGCTGCGGCAGGAGCCGTATTTCCGGCCGCAGGACGAACGTCCGCGCTGGCGCGACACCCGCTTCAGCGCGACACGCCGCAAGGGGCGCGCATGGTAACGCGGGTATTGATCATGGCGGGCGGCACCGGCGGGCATGTGTTTCCGGCGCTGGCGGTCGCCGACGAATTGCGCGCCCGCGGTGTTGAAGTGGTTTGGCTGGGCACGCGTGCCGGACTCGAGGCAGACATCGTGCCGGCGGCGGGCATCGATATGGAGTGGATCACGATACGCGGCCTGCGCGGCAAGGGCTGGTTGAGCTGGCTGCTCGCGCCGCTGCGTATCGGTGTGGCGATGGTGCAGGCGCTGATCGTCATCATGCGGCGCCGGCCGATGGCGGTGCTCGGCATGGGCGGCTTCGTCACCGGGCCCGGCGGTCTGGTCAGCTGGCTGCTGCGCAAACCGCTGCTGATCCACGAACAGAATGCCGTCGCCGGCATGACGAATCGTTTGCTGGCGCCGCTGGCCAGTCGTGTCATGCAAGCCTTCCCCCATCCGGGGACAAGCCCCGGGTTGTTGTCGAAGCGGTCTAACGCGGTGATCACCGGCAACCCGGTGCGCGCCGCTATCGCCGGCCTGCCGGCGCCTGATCAGCGCTTGGCCGGTCGTGGCGGTGTATTACGGTTACTGGTGCTGGGCGGCAGTCTCGGCGCGGAAGCGCTCAACGCCGCGGTGCCCGAGGCACTCAAGACAATGCCCGTCGCGGTACGTCCGCAGGTGTGGCATCAGGCCGGCAAGCAGAACGCGGAACGCACGCGCGCGCGCTATCAGGAACACGCCGTCGCCGGTCGCGTCGATCCGTTCATCACCGATATGGCCGAGGCCTATGGCTGGGCGGATCTGGTGATCTGCCGTGCCGGCGCGCTGACCGTGGCGGAACTCGCCGCGGCCGGCATCGCCTCGATACTGGTGCCGTACCCGAGTGCCGTCGACGATCACCAGACGCGTAATGCGGCGTACCTGGTCGATGCCGGCGCCGCGCTGTTGCTGCCGCAGTCGACGTTGAACGCAACAACGCTGGCGAAACTGCTGGGTCAGTTCTGCGGCGTCGCGCACAACGGCGATGCCGGCACGCTGGTGTCGGCGTGGCCGGAACAGGGGCGCCGGCGGCTGCTGGAAATGGCGAACGCCGCGCGGCGTCTGGCCAGGCCCGATGCCGCCGCGCATGTCGCGGCCTTGTGCCTGGAAGCGGCGCATGCGTAGCGCCACGAACAATAATCCGGACCGCAATGCGATGACACGCGACAAGACCGCCGCTACCAATACCGACCGGATACCGGCGAACGCCGCGCATCAGGCGATGGCGATGGGGCGCATCCGTCACATCCATCTGATCGGCATCGGCGGCGCCGGCATGGGTGGCATTGCCGAGGTGCTGGCCAATCTCGGTTACACGGTGACCGGGTCGGATCTGCATGACAACGCGGTGACCGAGCGCCTGCGCGGACTCGGTGTGCGCATCGCAATCGGCCACGCACCTGCGCACGTCGAGAGCTGCGACGTCGTCGTGATATCCAGTGCGGTGGCCGCCGACAACCCGGAGCTGGTCGCGGCGCACGAGCGGCGTATTCCGGTCGTGCCGCGCGCCGAGATGCTCGCCGAGTTGATGCGCTTTCGTTACGGTATCGCGGTGGCCGGCACGCACGGCAAGACCACCACCACCAGCCTGGTCGCATCGGTGCTTGCCGAGGGCGGCCTTGATCCGACCTACGTGATCGGCGGACGTCTCAACAGCAGCGGTACCAATGCGCGGCTCGGCGGCAGCCGTTATCTGGTGGCCGAGGCCGACGAGAGCGATGCCTCGTTTCTGCATCTGCAGCCGATGCTGTCGGTGATCACCAATATCGATGCCGATCACATGGCGACGTACGATAACGACTTCGAGCGGCTGAAAGACACCTTTATCGAATTCGTCCATCACCTGCCGTTCTACGGGCTTGCGGTGGTTTGCATCGATGACCCGGTGATCCAGCAGATCGTGCCGCGGTTGTCGCGTCCGTTGATTACCTATGGCTTTGCCGCGCAGGCCGATGTCCGCGCCGTCAACGTGCGCCAGCAGCGCGAGAAGATGATGTTCGATGTGTTGCGCAACGGCGCCGAGCCACTGCCGGTCACGCTGAATCTCGCCGGCCGGCACAACGTGTTGAACGCGCTGGCGGCGATCGCGATTGCTGGCGAACTCGGAGTCGACAATCGCGCGATCCAGAGCGGACTCGCCGCCTTTGCCGGGATCGGCCGGCGTTTGCAGTCCTACGGCGAGATCGACACGCCGGCCGGACAGGTGCTGATGCTCGATGATTATGGCCACCATCCGAGCGAGATTGCCGCCACGGTAGCGGCGATCCGCGCTGGCTGGCCGGAGCGGCGGCTGGTGGTGGTGTTCCAGCCGCATCGTTACAGCCGTACCAGCGATCTGATGGAAGACTTCGCGCGCGTGCTGGCGGAAGTGGATGTGTTGTTGCTGCTCGAGGTGTATGCCGCCGGCGAGAAGCCGGTCGCCAACGCCGACAGCCGCGCGCTGTGTCGCAGCATACGCGCGCGCGGGCAGGTGACACCGCTGCTCGTCGAGGACCCGGCGGAGCTCGCGTCGACGCTGTCCGCGGTATTGCAGCAGGCCGACGTGCTGCTGACGCTGGGTGCCGGTGACATCGGCGCGATCGCGCCGCGTCTGCCCGGCGAACTGAAAGGGGCGGGGCGATGATGGCCGTGGAAAAACCCCAACCGTTGCGCGGTGTACTGAGCGTTGACGAACCGATGTCGCGCCACACGTCGTGGCGTGCCGGTGGTACGGCTGACCGGTTCTATCAACCGGCCGATAGCGACGATCTCGCGCTGTTTTTGCGCGGGCTTCCCGTGGACGAACCGTTGTTGTGGATAGGCCTCGGCAGCAATCTGCTGGTGCGTGACGGCGGTATCCGCGGCACGGTGATCGGTACCAGCGGCGTGCTGGACGGACTGGCGCGGCTGGCCGGCGACATCGTGCGTGCCGAGGCCGGCGTTTCCTGTGCCAAGGTTGCGCGGTTCTGCGCGCGACAGGGGCTGGCCGGCGCAGAGTTTCTTGCCGGCATTCCCGGCACGATGGGCGGCGCGCTGGCAATGAACGCCGGGGCGTTCGGCGGCGAGACCTGGCCGCTGGTCGTAGCGGTGGAAACCATCGATCGCACCGGCCAAAGACGCGAGCGGCGGCCGCAGGAGTATCGCATCGGCTACCGTCACGTGGAGTCACCGGCCGAAGAGTGGTTTGTCGCCGCGCACTTGAGGCTTACGCCGGGCGACACGGCAGAGAGTACCGCGCGCATTAAAGGTCTGCTCGGCCGGCGCAACGCAACCCAGCCCATCGGCGAGCCGAGTTGCGGTTCGGTGTTCCGCAATCCGCCGGGCGATCATGCGGCGCGCTTGATCGAGGCCAGCGGCCTGAAGGGTTACTGCATTGGCAAGGCCTGTGTATCCGTCAGGCACGCCAACTTCGTCGTCAATGACGGCGGCGCCACCGCGGCGGATATCGAGGCGTTGATTCAACACATCTACGACGTCGTGCTAACGAAACACGGCGTGTCGCTGGTGCGCGAGGTCCATATCGTCGGCGCCGCGCGCGCGACCACCGCCGGTGCAACTCCCATGTCTGTCGGTGCGACCGCATCGGGTAACGCAAGCGTTGGCCGCGCTGCGGAGAAGTCATTGCGGCGGGCCGGTCGCCCCGATGATTTCGGCAAGGTGGCGGTGCTGATGGGTGGCATGTCCGCCGAGCGAGATATCTCGCTCAAAAGCGGCAACGCGGTGCTCGCGGCACTACAGCGCCGCGGCGTCGACGCGCACGGCATCGATGTCGGCCATGACATCGCCTCGCGGCTGGCCGGCGGCGGCTTTGATCGGGTGTTCATCATGTTGCACGGCCGCGGTGGCGAGGACGGTACGATGCAGGGACTGCTCGAAACGCTGGGGATTCCGTACACCGGCAGCGGCGTGCTCGGCTCAGCGGTCGGCATGGACAAGCTGCGCAGCAAATGGCTGTGGCAGGGGCGCGGTCTGCCGACGCCGGATTTTGCGCTGCTCGCCGACGACACCGACCTTGATGACGTCGTGCGGCGTCTCGGGCTGCCATTGATTGTGAAGCCGTCATGCGAAGGATCCAGCATCGGCATGAGCAAGGTCACCGTGAAGACCCGGCTCGCCGGGGCGTGGCGTGTGGCGCGCGGGTATGACGCCAATGTCATCGTGGAACAGTGGATCACCGGGGCGGAGTACACGGCGGCGATTATCGGACGGCGCGTGTTGCCGCTGATCCGCGTCGAGACCTCGCATGAATTCTACGATTATGCCGCGAAGTACACCGCCGACGACACGCGCTATCACTGTCCGTGCGGGCTGGATGCGGCCGAGGAACAGGAACTGCAACAGCTGGCGCTGGCGGCGTTCGATGCGATCGGCGCGTCGGGCTGGGGTCGTATCGATTTCATGTGCGGCAAGGACGGCCGGCCGTGGCTGATCGAGGCCAATACCATTCCGGGCATGACGGATCACAGTCTGGTGCCGAAGGCGGCGCGCGCCGCCGGTATCGAATTCGATGACCTGGTATGGATGATTCTTGAAACCAGTCTGGGCGGCGGCGCCGGCCGGCGTACCGGCGAGCCCGCGACGTGATGACCTGGTTCCGGAAAAAAAACGCCAACAAGAATCGCCGCGTCGAGCTGCCCAAGCCGCGCCGCGTATGGAACTGGCGACTGATCGGTCGGCGCGTTGTGCGCACCGGCATCGGTGCCGCGCTGGTGGCGGCGGCCGGTCTGGGTATCGTGAAATTGCTGGATCCGCAGACACTGCCGTTGCGGGCGCTGGCGGTGGCGGGCGAGTTCCGCCATGTCGACGCCGAACAGGTCCGGGCGATCGTCGCACCGTATGCGCGCCACGGCTTTTTTGCGGTGGACGTCGCGGCGCTGAAGCGCGAGTTGATCGGCATGCCGTGGGTCTATGCGGTTACCGTGCGGCGTGAATGGCCGGAAACGCTGAGCGTGACCGTGTATGAGCAGGTGGCGCTGGCGCGATGGGGCGATAACGCCGTGGTCAATAATCTCGGCCGGCTGTTTTTCCCGCCGCTCGACACAGTGCCGGACGATCTGCCGCAGTTGCTCGGCCCGGCCGACAGCGAGGCCGAGGTCGCCGCCAGCCTGCGCGTATTCCGTGAGGCCTTGTTGCCGCTCGACATGCAGGTACAGCAGTTGCGTCTGGATGAGCGCCGGTCGTGGCAGCTGACCACGGACACCGGCATGGAGATCCTGCTCGGGCGCCAGGACATTGAGCGGCGCATCGCGCGCTTTGTCGGGTTTTATGCTGGCCTGCAGGAAGAGCGCAGGACTGCCCGTATCGCGCGCGTCGACCTGCGCTACGGCAATGGTTTTACGGTGAACCGGGTCGAACCGGAAACTAAAACGGAACGGAACGTGAGCTAAATGAAAGGTTGAAGTGATCGATGGCAAAGAAACCGGAAAAAGAAATGATCGTCGGGCTGGACATCGGCACCTCCAAGGTAGTGGCGATCGTCTGCGAGGTAACGCGTGAGGGCGCGATCGAGGTGATCGGCATCGGCTCGCATCCGTCGCGCGGGTTAAAGCGCGGCGTCGTCATCAACATCGAGTCGACCGTGCAATCAATCCAGCGCGCCATCGAGGAGGCGGAGTTAATGGCCGGCTGCCAGATCCACTCGGTCTACGCCGGTATCGCCGGCAGCCATATCCGCAGCCTGAATTCGCACGGCATCGTCGCGATTCGCGACAAGGAGGTAACGCAGGGCGATATCGACCGGGTGATCGACGCGGCGCGCGCGGTCGCGGTGCCGGCCGACCAGAAGATCCTGCATGTGTTGCCGCAGGAATTCATCATCGATAACCAGGAAGGGATACGCGAGCCGATCGGCATGTCCGGCGTGAGGCTCGAGGCCAAGGTGCATCTGGTCACCGGCGCCGTCAGCGCCGCGCAGAACATCATCAAGTGCGTGCGCCGTTGCGGGCTGGAGGTCGACGACATCATTCTCGAACAGCTCGCGTCGAGCCATTCGGTGCTGACCGAGGATGAAAAGGAACTCGGGGTGTGTCTCGTCGACATCGGCGGCGGCACGACCGACATCGCCGTGTTCAGCGAGGGTTCGATACGCCATACCGCGGTGATCCCGATCGCCGGCGACCAGGTGACCAACGACATCGCCGTTGCATTGCGCACGCCGACGGCACACGCCGAGGACATCAAGATCAAATATGCCTGCGCGCTGACGCAGCTGGCGACGGCCGACGAAACCATCGAGGTGCCCAGCGTCGGCGACCGGCCGGCGCGGCGGCTGTCGCGCCAGACGCTGGCCGAGGTCGTCGAGCCGCGCTACGAGGAACTGCTGACGCTGATCCAGGTTGAGCTGCGCCGCAGCGGTTTCGAGGACCTGGTCGCGGCAGGCATCGTGCTGACCGGCGGCAGCTCGAAGATGGACGGCGTCATCGAGCTGGCCGAGGAGATCTTTCATATGCCGGTGCGTCTCGGCGTGCCGCAGTATGTCACCGGCCTGGTCGACGTGGTGCGCAATCCGATATACGCGACCGGTGTCGGACTGCTGTTGTTCGGCCATCAGCAGCGCCGTCACGGTCATGTGCAGGAGGCGAAGTTCAACGGAATAAAAGGTGTCTGGGAAAGAATGCGCAGCTGGTTTCAGGGTAATTATTGAAGGTTGGTCGGGCAGGTTAAGGAAATATACAAGGTCTTTTTTATAAACAAGGAAACGAGGGGAAACCAACATGTTCGAACTACTTGACGCTTACAGTCAGAATGCAGTCATCAAGGTCATCGGTATCGGCGGCGGCGGTGGCAACGCCGTGGAGCATATGGTGTCGGCCAATATCGATGGTGTCGATTTCATTTGCATCAACACCGATGCCCAGGCGCTGAAGAACTCATCGGCGCGCACCGTGCTGCAGCTCGGCGGCAGCATTACCAAGGGTCTGGGGGCCGGGTCCGATCCGGCGGTCGGCCGGCAGGCGGCGATGGAGGACCGTGACCGGATCGCCGAAGTGGTGGAAGGCGCCGACATGATCTTCATCACCGCCGGCATGGGTGGCGGCACCGGCACCGGCGGCGCGCCGGTGGTGGCGCAGATCGCCAGGGAACTCGGCATCCTGACCGTCGCTGTCGTGACCAAGCCGTTTCCGTTCGAAGGCAAGAAGCGCAACCAGATCGCCCTCGACGGCATCAAGGAGCTGACACAGTATGTTGACTCCCTGATCACGATTCCGAACGAGAAGCTGCTGTCGGTGCTCGGCAAGAACGTGACGCTGCTCGATGCGTTCAAGGCGGCCAACAATGTGTTGTTCGGCGCGGTGCAGGGTATCGCCGAGCTGATCACCCGTCCGGGCCTGATCAATGTCGACTTCGCCGACGTGCGTACCGTGATGTCGGAAATGGGCATGGCCATGATGGGCTCCGGCCGCAGCTCCCATCCCGAGCACCGCGCGCGCGAGGCGGCCGAGGCGGCGATCGCAAGCCCGTTGCTGGAGGACATCAACCTCACCGGCGCGCGCGGCATCCTGGTCAACGTCACCGCCGGTCTGGGTCTGGCCATCGGCGAGTTTGAGGAGGTCGGCAATACCATCAAGGAATTCGCCTCCGAGGACGCGACCGTCGTGGTCGGTACGGTCATCGATCCCGAAATGGGCGACGAGCTGCGGGTGACGGTGGTCGCGACCGGCCTCGGTCAGCCGCGGCGCGCCCAGGAAGACAAGCCGATGCGCCTGGTCATCAAGGAAGCCAACGGCGGCGAGCTCGATTACCGGGACCTGGAGCGTCCGACGGTCATGCGCAATCAGGCGGCAACGGATCGCCGTGCCGGGCTGGACGACAGCAATCTGGAATACCTGGATGTGCCGGCGTTTTTGCGCCGTCAGGCCGATTGAGCGGCGGCGTCCGGTCCGGGCGGTCATCGACGACGACCCCCGGGCGGGGGGCGATGCGGTAGGCAAGGGGGCGATAACGTGATACGATGTCGCGCTTTTTTAGCATCTCACCAAATCGCTACGGCCCGGGTGCTTGGCGTCGAACATGAGCCAATCGACATGATTAGACAACGCACGCTGAAGAACGTAATACGCGCCACCGGTGTCGGACTGCATACCGGCGAGAAGGTCTATCTGACGCTGCGGCCCGCGGCGGTGGATACCGGCATTATCTTCCGGCGCGTCGACCTCGACCCCGTCGTCGCGATCGCCGCGCATCCGGACAATGTCGGCGATACCCGTTTGTCGACGACACTGACGAGCGGTGATGTGCGTATCTCGACGGTCGAGCATCTGTTGTCCGCGCTGGCGGGGCTGGGTATCGACAACGCCTATATCGATCTGAGCGCGGCCGAAGTGCCGATCATGGACGGCAGTGCGGGACCGTTCGTCTTCCTGATTCAGTCAGCCGGTATCGAGGAACAGAACGCGCCGAAGCGTTTCATCCGCATCAAACGCACGGTGAAGGTCGAGGAAGACGGCAAATGGGTGCGTTTTGATCCGCTCGATGGTTTTAAGGTGTCGTTCACCATCGATTTCGATCATCCGGCGTTCAAGGACCGCGGTCAGACCGCGACGGTGGATTTCTCGACGACGTCGTTCGTCAAGGAAGTCAGCCGGGCGCGCACCTTTGGTTTCATGCGCGACCTGGAAACGCTGCGTGCCGGCAATCTGGTGCTCGGCGGCAGTCTCGATAACGCGGTCGTCGTCGACGATTACCGTATCCTCAACGAGGACGGGTTGCGTTACGAGGACGAATTCGTCAAGCACAAGGTGCTGGACGCGATCGGCGATCTTTACCTGCTGGGGCACAGCCTGATCGGTGCGTTCAGCGCGTACAAGTCGGGGCATGCGCAGAACAACAAGCTGTTGCGGGCGCTGCTCGCGAACGAGGATGCCTGGGAACTGGTGACGTTTGAAAACAGCGAAAACGCGCCGATTTCCTACTTGCAGCCGATTCCGGTTGCCTGATACCGCGCTGCGCCGTATCCGGACGACAGACGTCCGCTCTGACACGATCCCCCGCTCAGTTTGTCCCGGTCGGCTACCGGCCGCGTTGCCGCGCGCGGGTTGCCAGCCGCTGTAACGCTGTTTTCAGCGCGGGATCGCGGATTGCCTGCGCGCAGCCGTCAATGGCCTGCGCGCCCGAGGCCGACATGACCAGGTGGCGTGCGACCGGCGGGCTGGTCGCGGCGGTGACCGCCGGCGCCACCTTCACGCGGATCTGCTGCAGGTCGCACAATGCCGGTGTTTCGCACAGCCGCGGTACCAGTGTTGGCGCGTGGAAACGCAATTTGCTGGCCCAGGCGGCGGAGTCGGCGCAAACGCTCAGCGTGTGTTTGTCGACGGCGCTGACCGAACAATGGTCGCGCATGGCGAGCGGCAGATGCTGGCGCAGCACCGTCGTCAGATGCTGCAACATCCGGGCGCGCTCGACGAGCAACCGCAGGTTGCCCGAGTCGCCTGATAGTAACTGGTTAATGGTTTTGGCAGGATATTGCTTCATTGATGCGATCCGCGGCGCGCCATTTGTACGGGCAGCCACTGCGATGATTTTCGGTCAACCGTTTTCACTATCAATGTTATAGAATACCCGCTTCGAGTTTACAACCGTGTGGCCCTTGTGCCCTTTGGCGAATGGCAGGCAATTTCCTTAGCAAGATTTTTGGCAGCCGTAATGACCGGCTGATCAAGCGCATGCATTCACAGGTCGGGGCGATCAACGCGCTGGAACCTGAAATCAGCGCGCTGTCGGACGCAGAATTGCGCGCCAGGACCGACGATTTGCGCGCGCGCCTTCAGGCCGGCACGGCGCTTGAGGCATTGTTGCCCGAGGCCTTCGCCGTGGTGCGCGAGGCCGGCAAACGCGTGCTGCACATGCGGCATTTCGACGTGCAGCTGATCGGTGGCATGGTGCTGCACAGCGGCAAGATCGCCGAGATGCGCACCGGCGAAGGCAAGACGCTGGTCGCGACGCTGGCGGCCTACCTGAATGCGCTGCCCGGCACCGCGGTGCACGTGATCACGGTCAACGATTACCTCGCCAAACGCGACTCCGACTGGATGGGCAAGATCTACCGCTTTCTCGGCATGTCGGTGGGCGTGATCCTGTCCGGGCAAAGCTCCGAGGAAAAGCGTGCGGCCTACGCCTGCGATATCGTCTATGGCACCAATAACGAATTCGGTTTCGATTATCTGCGTGACAATATGGCGTTCAGCTCGGCCGAACGGGTGCAGCGCGATCTGGCGTTCGCGATCATCGACGAGGTCGACTCGATCCTGATCGACGAGGCGCGCACGCCGCTGATCATTTCCGGGCCGACCGACGATAACAG
This sequence comes from Gammaproteobacteria bacterium, assembly GCA_006218035.1. Lineage (GTDB taxonomy): Bacteria > Pseudomonadota > Gammaproteobacteria > VBWC01 > VBWC01 > VBWC01. The sequence goes on along the minus strand of VBWC01000016.1, from coordinate 77,302 downwards.
CGATCTGTACACCAAGATCAATGCGTTGATTCCCAGGCTGGTGCGCCAGAAGGTCGAAGACGGACCCGGCGACTACTGGGTCGACGAAAAGGCGCAGCAGGTCTACCTGACGGAGGCGGGGCACGAAAAGATTGAGGGGTTGCTGACGCAGAATGGTCTGCTGGGTGAGGGCGACAGCCTCTACGATGCCGCCAACATCAGCATGATGCATCACGTGAATGCGGCGCTGCGTGCGCACGCGCTGTATCTGAAGGACGTCAATTACATCGTCCGCAACAACGAAGTGATCATCGTCGATGAGTTTACCGGCCGCACCATGCCGGGCCGGCGCTGGTCGGAAGGTCTGCATCAGGCGGTGGAGGCGAAGGAAGGTGTCGCGATCCAGAACGAGAACCAGACGCTGGCATCGATTACCTTCCAGAACTACTTCCGTCTCTACAGGAAGCTGTCCGGCATGACCGGTACGGCGGACACCGAGGCCTACGAGTTCCAGCAGATTTACGCGCTGGAGGTTGTCGTGGTTCCGACGCATCGCCCGATGGTCCGCGATGACCGCGGCGATCTCGTCTACCTGACGCCGGCGGAAAAGTTTACGGCGATCATCGAGGACATCAAGGACTGCCAGCAGCGTGGCCAGCCGGTGCTGGTCGGTACGGCGTCGATCGAAACCTCGGAACATCTGTCCGGGCTGTTGAAAAAAGAGGGCATCGTGCATTCGGTGCTCAACGCCAAACACCACGAGCGCGAGGCCGAGATCGTCGCGCAGGCAGGCCGTCCCGGCGTCGTGACCATCGCGACGAACATGGCGGGCCGCGGTACCGATATCGTGCTGGGCGGTAATCTGGAAGCCGAGCTGGCCGGCGTCGACGATGCCGAGGCGGTAGCCGCGCAGCCGTTGCGCGAGGCATGGCAGCAGCGTCACGATCAGGTGGTCGCGAGCGGCGGTTTGCACGTCGTCGGCACCGAACGCCACGAGTCGCGGCGCATCGACAACCAGTTGCGCGGCCGTTCCGGTCGTCAGGGCGATCCCGGTTCCAGCCGGTTTTATCTGTCACTGCAGGATAACCTGATGCGCATTTTTGCATCGGACCGCATGGCGGGGCTGATGCAGAAGCTCGGCATGCAGGAAGGCGAGGCGATAGAACACCCGTGGGTGACCAAGGCGATCGAAAACGCCCAGCGCAAGGTCGAGGGGCACAACTTCGATATCCGCAAGCAACTGCTCGAGTACGACGACGTCGCCAACGACCAGCGCAAGGTGATCTACGAGCAGCGCAATGAGCTGATGTCCGTCAGCGACATATCCGAGACGATCAAGGCGGTGCGCGCCGACATGCTGACCGGCCTGACCGACCTGTACATTCCGCCGCACAGTCTGGACGAGTTGTGGGACATCCCCGGTCTGATGGAGGCGATGGAGGGTGATTTCGGCCTGAAGCTCGATATCGCCGGATGGCTGGCGCAGGACGACAGTCTGCACGAGGAAACGCTGCGCGCCCGGTTGCTCGACGAGGTCGAGAACGCCTACGCGGCCAAGGAGGCGCTGGCCGGCGCCGATGTGATGCGGCATTTCGAGAAGGCCGTCATGCTGCAGGTGCTCGACGCAATGTGGAAGGATCATCTCGCGGCGATGGATCATTTGCGCCAGGGCATCCACCTGCGCGGTTATGCGCAGAAGAATCCGAAGCAGGAATACAAGCGCGAGGCGTTTGAAATGTTTGGCCTGATGCTCGACCGGATCAAGAAAGAGGTCGTCAGCATCCTGTCGAAGGTCCAGGTCCGCGCGGAGGAAGACGTGCAGGCGGTCGAGGAACAGCGGCGCGCGAAATCGGCCATGCAGTTTCAGCACGCGCAGGCGTCGGCGCTGGCCGCTGCGGAGCGTGGTGGCTCGGTCGCGGAACAGGCCGGCGCGGTGGTGCAGACCATTGTGCGCGAAGGGCCCAAGGTCGGCCGCAACGAGCCGTGTCCGTGCGGCTCCGGCAAAAAGTACAAGCGTTGTCATGGCGAGATGGCCTGACGCGATTCCGTTTTTCTTTGATTATTAATCTATAGCATGGTGCCCTGATTAATTGTCATTTCGAGCGTAGCGAGAAATCCGTGATCTATAGAGTGTTGCATCACTTCAATGACGGTAAGTAGATTTCTCCCTTCGGTCGAAATGATAAATTTGTAATTGATCAGGGATCCCTGTATTTGCACCGGGTAGAGATAATGCAATGGCCGTTGGACTGACAGGTCTGCCGTTAATGCATGCCGTGGGCGGCGTGCGTCTGGGTACCGCGGCGGCCGGTATTAAAAAGCGCGATCGCGACGACCTGTTACTGATCGAAATCGTCCCCGGCGCGATCACCGACGCGACCTTTACGCGCAATGCGTTTTGCGCTGCGCCGGTGATCGTGGCGCGCCGGCATCTGGAATCGTCCGCGCCGCGTTACCTGCTGGTGAACAGCGGCAACGCGAACGCCGGTACCGGCAAGCGTGGCATCGACGATGCGCGCGCCACCTGCCGGGCGGTTGCCGAACTGAGCAATGCCCGCCTCGAACAGGTACTGCCGTTTTCGACCGGCGTGATCGGCGAACCGCTGCCCGTCGACAAGATCACCGCGGCGTTGCCGGCGGCCTACGGCAATCTGTCCGGGGACGGCTGGTCAGTCGCCGCACACGCGATCATGACGACGGATACCGTGCCCAAGGGCGCGTCGCGCCAGTTCGATCTTGATGGTCACCGCGTCACGGTGACCGGTATCGCCAAGGGCGCCGGCATGATCCATCCCGACATGGCGACGATGCTCGCCTTTATCGCGACCGATGCTGCGCTGGAGCCGGGGCCGTTGCGCCGGATGTTGAGCGATGCCGTGGCGGCGACGTTCAATAGCATCACCATCGACGGCGACACCTCGACCAATGACGCGTGCGTGTTGATCGCCTCCGGCGCCAGCGGCCACCCGGTGATCGACACCCGCAACAGCAGCGCCTACCGGCGGGTCTATGACGCCGTGCTTGAGGTATGTACGACGCTGGCGCAGGCGATCATCCGCGATGGCGAAGGCGCCACGAAGTTCATCACGGTCGATGTGCACAATGGCCGGGACGGCGAGGAATGCCGCCGCGTGGCCGATGCCGTGGCGCTGTCGCCGCTGGTCAAGACGGCGTTTTTTGCCTGCGATCCGAACTGGGGCCGGGTACTCGCGGCGGTCGGTCGCGCCGGCGTGACGGATCTCGACATCGACAAGGTGGCGATCCGGTTTAACGATGTCGACATCGTTCTCAACGGCGCGCGCGCGCCCAGCTATACCGAACAGGCCGGCCGCCACGTGCTGCAACAGCCGGAAATCGTCATCCAGATCGATCTCGGCCGCGGTACCGGCCGCACCCGGGTCTGGACCTGCGACCTGTCCGACGAGTACGTGCGCATCAACGCCGAGTACCGTACCTGACGCATCCGCAATTATCGTAGTAAATTAGTCTGTTATCGGCCGACCGATGACATGTGCCGGTAGCCGCTGCTAGAATCCGATCTGTATTCTGCATTTCGCACGGTCAATGGGAGGCTCTTGTACGAATGATTGACGCGTCTTTGAATTTCTTAAGCCAGGGTTTGCTGGATCTGCCGGTGTGGGGTTACGTCGTGGCGGCGCTGATACTGACGCACATCACCATCGCCAGCGTGACGATCTATCTGCATCGTCACCAGGCGCACCGGGCGCTGGAACTGCACCCGCTGGTCAGTCACTTCTGTCGTTTCTGGCTGTGGCTGACGACCGGCATGCGTACCGGGGAATGGGTGGCGATCCATCGCAAGCATCACGCGAAATGCGAAACCGAGGAAGACCCGCACAGCCCGCAGGTCAGGGGCATCAACGAGGTGCTGTGGCGGGGCGCCGAGCTCTATAACCGGGCCTGCAATATCCCCGGGATCGTGCAGGAGTATGGTCACGGCACGCCGGACGACTGGCTGGAACGCCACGTCTATGCCCGGTCCATTAACTCCGGTATCAGCCTGATGCTGATCGTCGATCTGTTGCTGTTCGGCGTCGGCGGCCTGACGGTCTGGGCGGTCCAGATGCTGTGGATTCCTTTTTTCGCCGCCGGCGTGATCAATGGCATTGGCCACTACTGGGGCTACCGCAATTACGAAGTGCCGGACGCGGCGACCAATATCGTGCCGTGGGGCATCCTGGTCGGTGGCGAGGAACTGCACAACAATCACCATACCTACGCCGGTTCGGCCAAGCTGTCGTCGAAATCGTGGGAGTTCGATATCGGCTGGATGTATGTCCGTATGCTGGCGGCGCTGGGTCTCGCCACGGTCAAGAAGCTGCCCCCCGAGATGGTGGTCGATCCGCACAAGGGCGCGGTCGACATGGACACGCTGAAGGCGGTGGTGTCGAACCGGTTCCAGATCATGTCGCATTATTGCCGTGACGTGCTGAAGCACGTGCACCGCGACGAGTTGCGCGTGGCCGACAAGTCCTACCGCAACATGCTCAAGCGCGCACGCCGGTTGCTGGTGCGCGAGGAAAGCCTGATGGACGAGCACGCCCGTCTGCGCCTGAATTCGGTATTAAGCCGCAGTCAGACGCTCAAGACCGTGTACCGCTTCAAGCAGACCTTGCAGGATATTGGCAAACGCTCCGCGGCAACCCAGGACCAGTTGCTGCATGCGTTGCAGGAGTGGTGCCGCGAGGCCGAGGAAACCGGTATTCAGGCGCTGGAAGACTTTGCGCGGGCGCTGCGCGGTTACTCGCTACGGCCGGTTATGATCTAGGCCGCGACCTTCCGACCCACCCACAAAAAACCCGCCGATGGCGGGTTTTTTGTGGGTGCTTCGGGACATCCCGGGTTCGTTGGTCTTTGCTTCGTTGCAGATAACGCACCTGCCACAATGGAACGTTACATCCGACACGGTGATTCGCAGGCACGTGAGAAGATTTCGCGCTGCTTGTCTTCCTCGCCGCAACGTGGATAAACCTGCGCCTCGCAGTAAGCGCATGACACGCTACGATGAACCGCCCGCAACGTTTGGCAAACAGGTGCTTGATCGGCGACACTGACCAAGTAAAATGCCGTTGCAATAAATCTAAATAAGAAGTATTGTCATCCGCGTTCATAGTTCTGGACAGCGACAGGACGATACGTTCGTGGGATTGTGCAAGGTCAGGGAGACGGAGATGTTCATCGCATACCTATGGCGCGTCGCGTCGCCGCGAGTACGACGGTAGGGCGCGCGATGCACGGTTCTTTCCCTGTCCCCACGATGAAGATCGTGGAAACGAGGCCTTCCCCGCTGCCGGTGATCGAGAGTTCCGAGCTGTTGCGCGGCGGTGGGCAGGTCGTGATCCTGCATGCCGGGCAAACGTACATACTGCGCCAGACCAGGGAGAACAAACTGATTCTGACCAAGTAATCGGATAACACGTCGCATACAGGAGCCAGCCACCAGGAACGCGCATTCGCGGCAGCCAGCCATGTTTTTTTCAAACCACTTACATGGAGGCTGCTTTGGTGTCCAACCGGAACAACACGCTATTTTTATCATGCCCACCCGCCAGACTATTGCCGCTCGCGGCGATGATGGCCGGACTTACTTTCAACGCGTCGGCCGAGGAGCCTGCGCCAACTGACGAACCGACGCTGCCAACCGTAACGGTCAACGCCGATGCCGACGCTCCCCGGGACGGTTTGCGCGCTACCACAACGCGCGTCGGCAAGACCTTGCAGGACCCCCATGATGTACCGCAGGCCGTCACGACCGTGACGCGCACGCTAATGGATGAACAAAAGGCCAGCTCGCTGCGCGAGGCGATGCGCAACGTATCCGGCCTCACCTTCAACGCTGCCGAAGGCGGCCGCGCCGGCGACAATATGATGCTGCGCGGCTTCTATACCTTCGGCGATATGTATCTCGACGGTATTCGCGACACCGCCCAATACAACCGCGAGCTGTTCAACCTGGAGCAGGTGGATGTGCTGCGCGGCGCGGCCGCGATGCTGTTCGGCCGCGGCCAGGCGGGCGGCGTCATCAACCAGGTCAGCAAGATGCCGTTCCTTGCCGATCGTCACGAGATCGGCGGCGGTGTCGGCACCGACGATTACCGGCTGCTGACCGGCGACTTCAACAAGCGGCTGGCCAGCACGACGGCGGTACGGGTGAACCTGATGACGCGGGACGAGGGCAGCTGGCGTTCGAACCCGGCGACCGGCGACGAGCCGGAGATCCACCGCGATGGCGTGGCAATGAGTGTCGGCCATGGTCTCAACACCGACAACGAATACCTGTTCAGCCACGTGACGACGCTCACCGACGACAAGCCCGATAATGGCATCAGCTTCGACACGAATACGCGCGCGCCGAATACCAATTTCCCGCCGGAGACGTATTGGAGTACCTATCGCAATTTTGATGAGAGCGATACCAACATTACTACCGGCACCTATACCCACCGCTTCTCGCCGATGAGCTCGTGGCGCACACAACTGCGCGTTGCGGACTATGAGCGTAGCTATTGGGCCAGGACCCCGAGCGCCACCCAGGCGCCGAATGCGCAAGGCGTTGTCATCGGCAACAATGGCGCGCCCAATGGCGGGCCGACCCGCACCATGGATTACGAAACGGTAGCGCTGCAGACGGATTACAACAACGCCTTCCAGGCGTGGGACATGAAGCACGAGTTTCTCGTCGGCGCGGAATATTTCAAGGAAGACAGTTTCCGGCATAGCCTGCAGAACGAGGGTGGCACGACGGCAGGCAATCCGCCGTTCTACCTGCCGTATCACATCAACTCGACCGGCACGCCGGTTGAGTTTGATTCCGGCTCCTATGGGCTTTACGCGCAGGACACTGTCGAGTTCATTCCGCGGTGGAAGGCGACGCTCGGCGCACGCCGCGATTATATGGATGCTGACTACTCCAGTGCCACCTCACCTCGCCTGAAATACGGCGAATGGAGTACGCGTGCTGCACTGTCCTTTCACCCGGCGGACGAGACGCACTACTACGTCAGCACGAGCGACTCGTTCAGTCCGACGGCGGACCTCTACCAGCTCACGGCCAGTCCGTTGCCTCCGGAGCGCAGCCAGGTGCTGGAACTCGGCGCCAAGTGGCTGCTGTTCGAAGGTGACCTGGCGCTGCGCGCCGCGATCTACCGCGCGGACAAGGACTGGGAACGCAATACCGACCTCGAATCGACGGCAGCCATTCTGACCAAAAAGCGTCGCACCGACGGCGTGGAACTGGAAGCCGCCGGCCGCGTCACGGATCGATGGGAGGTCTTCGCCGGTATGGCCCTGATGGATTCGGAGATTCTCGAAGTGGCGGAGAACGTCAACCCCACTACCGGTGCGATCACCGTCGCGAATTCAGGCTACCAGGGTCAGCGCGCCCGCAACACGCCGCCCTACACGGCGAACGTCTGGACCACCTACAAGGTCGTCGGCGGCTGGAAAGTCGGTGGTGGCGCGGAAGCCAAAGGTGAGCGCTACGGCTACAACCCGAGTGGTGCTGGCGCGGTGCCAACGCTGCCGGGTGATACGGCGTTCCATCCCAATACGCTGCCGTCCTATGTCCGCTGGGATGCGATGGTAAGTTATGAACAGCAGCGCTATTCCGTGGCGTTGAATGCGCAGAACCTGTTCGACAAGGTTTACTACGATTCCCTGTACGACAACGGCGGTTTCGCCGTGCCGGGGCTCGGCCGCCGGCTGATCCTGTCGGGGGAATACAAGTTCTAGGGAGGCAGGCGTGCTCATCACCATCGACGACGTGCTGACGGCCGAAGAACTTGTAGCGATGCAGGACATGCTCGCGCGGTCGCGATGGGCGCATGGCGGCATCACGGCGGGAACGCAATCGGCGCAGGTGAAGAACAATCAGCAGCTGGTGGAAGACGCGGAACACTTGCCGATACTGCGTCGCACGGTTCTGGCCGCGTTGAACCGCAATGCGTTGTTCTTCACGGCGGTATTGCCGAGGCGCATCTTCCCGCCATTGTTCAACCGCTACGGAGGCGAGACCAATTCCTTCGGCAATCACGTCGACAACGCGATGCGGCCGCTGCCGGATGGCAGCGGCTACCTGCGTACGGATGTTTCCGCCACGTTGTTTCTCGCCGAGCCGGATGCCTATGACGGCGGCGAACTGGTGATCGAGGACACCTATGGCACGCAGGCCGTTAAGCCCAGGGCCGGCAGCATGGTGATCTATCCGTCGACGTCCGTGCATCAGGTCACGCCGGTCACACGCGGTCAGCGCCTCGCCTGTTTCATGTGGATGCAGAGTATGGTGCGCGACAGCGGGCAGCGCCGTTTGCTCTATGAGATGGACATGGCGCTGTTGCAGTTGCGCCAGCAGCACGGCGATACCGATCCGGTGATCCGGCTGACCGGCACGTATCACAACCTGTTGCGGAGCTGGGCGGAAATCTGACATGGATTCGCATTTCCGCGTGTGGCCTGCGGCTGACAGCGACCGACCGGTGTCATTGATGCTGGTGACAGGCGCGCATCTGATGATGATTGCGTGGCTGTACAGTCATCCGCTGCAACCGGAGCTGTCGCTGTCGTTGCCGACGATGACCGGCGTACTGGTTGCGCCGCCGGTGCCGGAGCCGGTGGTGGCTCCACCGAAACCAAAACCGCTACCGCCGCGTCCGCGACCGGTGCCGCGCATCAAGCAAGCGCCGCCGGCGGAACACGCGATCACGCTACCTGCCGAGCCTGAGCCACCGCCACCGCCGAGCGCGCCCATGGCGGCTGCGCAAGCCGAACCCGGGCCCGCGCCGGTGATCCCGCCGCGTTCCGACGCGGCGCATCTGAATAATCCGGCGCCCGCGTACCCGCCGTTGTCGCGTCGTCTGGGCGAGCAGGGCCGGGTGTTGTTCGACGTTTATATTCTTGCCGATGGAACGGTCGGTGAGATCAGACTGAAAGCATCCAGCGGTTTTTCGCGACTCGACGCCGCCGCGCGCGAGGCCGTCAAGCGCTGGCGCTATGTCCCGGCCCGGCGCGGCGATGTCGCCATCGCGTACTGGTACGTACAGCCCGTGTCATTTTCTCTGCATCCTTCTCAACCGCAATAAGGAACCTGACTCATGACAAGCAACATTTACGGTGTCACCACGCTCTGGGCACAAGGGGATTTTGTCATCCGGGGCATTGCCATGTTGTTACTGGTGATGTCCATCGCCAGCTGGTACGTGATCGTCAGCCGCGCCTGGCGGTTAATGAAGCTGCGCCGCTGTGCACAGACGGCAAGCAAGTTCTGGCACGCCCAGAGTTTTGGCGAGGGCTTGCACATTATTGAGGGCGACTATCACGGCAATCCGTTCCGTCTGCTGGCCGAGGAAGGCAAGGCGGCGGTGGATCATCACGCGAGCAATCAATCGGACCTGCACGGTCAGCTAAGACTTACCGACTGGCTGGCCGCCTGCCTGCGCGGCGCCATCGACGAATCGGCCGAGCGGATGCAAGGCGGTTTGTCGGTGCTCGCGTCAGTCGGATCGACCGCGCCTTTCGTCGGTCTGTTCGGCACGGTGTGGGGCATTTATCACGCGCTGGTGAGCATCGGCGCCGCCGGCCAGGCGAGTATCGGCGAGATCGCGGGACCGGTTGGCGAAGCGTTGATCATGACAGCGCTTGGTCTCGCCGTCGCGATCCCCGCCGTGATCGGCTACAACGCGCTGGTGCGCGGCAACAAGGCCCTGCTCGGCAGACTCCACCGGTTCGCCCATCAGTTGCATGCCTACTTCATCACCGGCGCGCCGCTCGCGCGTAACGCCAAACGTCCGGCGGCGAAGGTCGTCGCGGCGGTCGCAGGAGGAAACTGACATGGCCTTCGGCAATGCATTCGACGACGGCGGCAACGTCATGAGCGAGATCAACATGACGCCGCTGGTTGACGTCATGCTGGTGTTGCTGATCATCTTCATCGTCACGGTGCCGGTGCTGACCCATTCGGTGAAGCTCGATCTGCCACGCGCCAGCATCGCGCCCGATCAGGTCAAGCCCGACAACGTCACGCTGTCGGTGACGGCCGACGGTACGGTCCACTGGAACGATACACCGCTCGATGACGCGACCCTACAGATCCGCCTCGCCGAGGCCGCCGCTCAACCGACGCAGCCCGAGATCCACATCCGTGGCGACCGCACGGTCGATTACGAGTATGTGATTCGCGTGATGGCGGCGGCGCAGCGGGCGGGCATACTCAAGCTGGGTTTTGTCACGGAACCCGGGACGTAGTTCCGGCAACGCCGAGTCCCTTCGGTGCGTGCCGCCCAACAAAAAACCCGCCAATGGCGGGTTCTTGTTAGGGAACCTCTAAGCTCTGGATTCCGGGTCTCCGCTACGCTCCGCCCGGAATGACGACACATCAGAGGTTTCTTAGGTCGATCAGACACAAACACCCGATTACTTGATCTTGGCTTCCTTGTAGATCACGTGCTTGCGTATGGTCGGATCGTACTTCTTCAGTTCAAGCTTTTCCGGCATCGTCCGCTTGTTCTTGGTGGTCGTGTAGTAGTGGCCGGTGCCGGCGCTGGATACCAACTTGATCTTGTCGCGCATGGTGATAACTCCTTAAAACTTTTCGCCGCGTTGGCGGAGATCGGCCAGTACCTGGTCGATACCCTTCTTGTCGATGACACGCATGCCATTCGACGACACGCGCAGGCTGACCCAGCGGTTCTCGGTCTCGACCCAGAAGCGGTGCTTGTGCAGATTCGGTAAAAAGCGCCGCTTGGTTTTATTGTTCGCGTGCGACACGTTGTTCCCTACCATCGGGCGCTTGCCCGTGACCTGACATACCCTCGACATGACAACTGACTCCAGAAAATGGCGGACGCGCTGGCCCGCCGGTGTGCGAAAAAGGGGCCAATTCTATACCAGAACCCGCCCGGCGTACAACGCGGCGGCGGAAATACGCCGGCCGCTGGCCGGATCGGGTCCGGCCCGCTAGACCAGACCGTGCTCGGCCAGTGACAGTGCCGGCCCGTCGCCGATGATCAGGTGGTCGAGCACGCGGATGTCGACCAGCGCGAGCGCCGCCTTGAGGCGTTGCGTGATCTGGGCGTCCGCCCGGCTCGGTGCCGTATGCCCGGACGGGTGGTTATGCGCCAGGATCACCGCGGCGGCGTTGTGTTCCAGGGCGCTGCGCACGACCTCGCGCGGATAGACACTGGCGCTGTCGATGGTGCCCCGGAACAGCTCCTCGAAGCGGATCGGCCGGTGCTGGTTATCGAGATACAAACAGGCGAACACCTCGTGCGGATAATGTTTCAGCCGGCTGGTCAGATAATCGCGTGTCTCGGCCGGGCTCGACAGGCTGTCGCCGCGGTCGATCACCTCGCGCAGATAGCGCCGTGACATCTCCAGCGCCGCCTGCAACTGCGCGAACTTCGCTGTGCCTAGCCCCTTGGCGCGGCAGAAACGCGCATGGTCCGCCGCCAGCAGGCCGCGCAGGCTGCCGAACTCGGTCAATAAATCCCGCGCCAGATCGACCGCGGTCTTGCCGCGCACGCCGGTGCGCAGAAATATCGCCAGCAGCTCGGCGTCGGACAGGCTGTCCGGACCGCGGCTCAACAGCTTCTCGCGCGGCCGTTCTTCATTGGGCCAATCGGTGATCGGCATAATCGCGTCCCGGTAGTGATTCTCCATGGAAGTCGAACTTTTAGTTTTGTTACAATACCTTATTCAAACTGACTCGTCACCGGCCGAAACACTGATCCAGGGCCGGCGGCGGCGGGGGCTGTGCAATGACGGATTTATCCAACAAGCGGGTAGTGCTCGGCGTGACCGGCGGTATCGCCGCCTACAAGAGCGCCGATCTCGTGCGCCGTTTACGCGAGGCCGGCGCCGACGTGCGTGTGGTCATGACGCGCTCGGCGACCGAATTTGTCACGCCGCTGACCTTCCAGGCCCTGTCTAACCACCCGGTGGCGACCACCTTGCTGGACGCCGACGCCGAGCAGGCGATGGGCCACATCGCGCTGGCGCGCTGGGCGGACATTGTGCTCGTCGCGCCCGCCAGCGCCAATTTCCTCTCGCGGCTCGCCCGCGGTGCGGCGGACGATTTGTTGTCGACACTGTGCCTCGCGACCGGGGCGCCGGTCGCGGTGGCGCCGGCGATGAACCGGCAGATGTGGGACAACCCTGCGACCGCGGACAATGTGACGCTGCTGCGCAGTCGCGGCATCTATATATATGGACCGGCCGAAGGCATGCAGGCCTGCGGCGAGACCGGCCCGGGGCGGATGCTCGAGCCGGCCGATCTGGTGCGGCGGGTCACCGGACTATTTGCGACCGGCCGGCTGGCCGGGCGGCGCGTGCTGGTGACGGCCGGCCCGACGCTGGAAGACATCGATCCGGTGCGGTTTATCGGGAATCGCAGCTCGGGCAAGATGGGCTATGCCGTCGCGCTCGCGGCCGCCGAGGCCGGTGCCGACGTGGTGCTGATCAGCGGCCCGGTGGCATTGCCGGCACCGCCGCGCATCCGGCGCATCGACGTGCGCACCGCGCAGCAGATGCACGACGCGGTCATGGCGCAGATCGGCGCACAGGATATTTTCATCGGTGCCGCCGCGGTCGCGGATTATCGCGTCGCGCAGACAGCAAAGCAGAAAATCAAGAAAGGCGGACAGGCATTACAACTGACGCTGACGCCGACACCCGATATACTGGCGGCGGTTGCCGCGTTGCCCGATGCGCCGTTTTGCGTCGGCTTCGCCGCGGAGACAGAAGCGGTGGCGCAGAACGCGCGGGCCAAGCTGGTCGCCAAGGGGCTGGATATGATCGCGGCGAACAACGTTGCTGTCGACGGCATCGGCTTCGACGCGGACGAAAACGCGTTGACCGTGTGCTGGCGCGACGGCGCGCGGGAGTTGCCGCGTGCGCCGAAGGACCGGCTGGCGCGCGAACTGATCAGCCTGATTGCCGAGAGATACCATGAAACGCATACAACTGAAGATACTGGACGCACGCATCGGTAACGAGTTTCCGCTGCCGCATTACGCGACCAGTGGCGCGGCCGGCATGGACCTGCGGGCGCTGTTGCACGAGCCGCTGACGATCGCGCCGGGTGCAACCCATCTGATCCCGACCGGCATTGCGATCCATATCGGCGATCCGCGCCTCGCCGCGGTGTTGTTGCCGCGCTCCGGTCTCGGCCACAAGCACGGCATCGTGCTCGGGAACCTGACCGGGTTGATCGACTCCGATTACCAGGGGCAGATATTCGTGTCGTGCTGGAACCGGGGCAGCGAACCGTTCACGATCAACGTTGGCGAGCGCATCGCGCAGATGGTGATGGTGCCGGTGGAGCAGGCGATCTTCGAGGTGGTCGACGACTTCCAGTCATCGCAGCGCGGTGAAGGCGGATTCGGCCATTCCGGCCGCGCATGACCCGATGCAACCGAAACGATAACGCATGAAAATCGGCAATCCGTTCAAAAAAGCGGCGGCAGACGGTGGTGGTGAAAAGCCACCGCGTGTGCGTCGCCGCGTCGCCAGGACGACCAGCGTCGATCAACTGTTTCTGCTGTTGAGCGTGGCCGGCTGCGCGCTGATCGTCGCGGCCGGCATGGTGATTTACAACAAGCTGGCGCTGCTGAGCGACGACTCGGAAACCCGGCAGGTCGAAACGGTCGCGACGAATCTGGTGACGTCGTTTGGCGGACGCATCGCGCAGTATCAAACGAGTGTCGGCGCGCTGGCGGCGGACCCGATCATCGCGCGCGCGTTGCAATGGGGCGATGAGCCGATGCTGCGCCAGCGTGAAGCGGAGCTCAATTTAATGTTCCCGGCCGCATTGCGTGTCGCACTGCTGGAGCCGGATATCACTGAATCCGCCAGCGGCGGCGGGGATTTTCCCAGGCTGAGCTTTGCCGACATCGAACTGATACGCCAGGCCGCGTCACGGACGGCGACACCGCTTGAGACCCATATGTTCGGTACGACGCAACAGCATATCGACATGGTCGCGCGCGTCGAAGGCCCGGCCAACGATATCGCGGGTGGCTTCGTGCTGCTGAGTTTTAATGTTGCGACGGTCGGCGACGCGTTGAAGTCGCTGATCGTCGCGCCCGCTTACGCCGAGATCGTGCAACGTGCTCAGGGCAGCGAACAGGTACTGGCCGCCGACGGCGACAGCGCGCTGCGCGACGGCGGTGCCCCGTTGCGCAGACCCATACCCGGCACGCGCTGGGAGCTGGTGTACTGGCCGGCGGTGTCCGGCGCCGGTCTTGGCAGCCAGGAATTCTGGTGGCCGTTTGCCGTGGCGGTGATCCTGCTGGGGGTGGTGATCGTCGCCGTGGGCCGTTATCTGTCCGGCCTGGTACGTACCGACCTGTTGACGTTGATCGACATCGTCGGCGAAAAGAATGTCGCGCGTCCGCCGGACAGCGATCACACGATGCGCCTGAAAAATTTCGAGGGCGCCGCCGAGATACTGACAAGCATGACGCCGTCGATGCCGACGACGTCCTACCGCAAACCGGCCAGGGCCTACACGCCGGACAGCGATGCGCCGGTGGGTTTGATGTATCAGGACAAGAATTCGGTCAGCGTGGACACGCTGGAAGTGGCGGACCGGGCTCAGGTGCCGGTGGGGTCGATCTTCAAGGCCTACGATATCCGCGGTATCGTCGGTGTGACGCTGACGCCGGAGATCGTCTATGACATCGGCCGGGCGATCGGCAGCGAGGCGTTCGATCGCGGCCAGCAAGGCGTGATCGTTGCGCGCGACGGCCGGTTGTCCGGTCCGGAATTTACCGAAGCGCTGGTCAGGGGGCTGTGCGCGTCCGGCCGCGATGTCATCGACATCGGCCTGGTGCCGACGCCGGTGCTGTATTTCGCGACCCATTACATGAACACGGCGTCCGGCGTGATGATCACCGGCAGCCATAATCCGCCGGAATATAACGGCATGAAGATCGTGCTGCGCGGTGACACGCTGTCGGGTACCGCGATACAGGCGCTGCGCGAGCGGATTGAAAAGCAGAACTTTCGCACCGGTGCAGGCAGCATCAAACTGATGAGCGTCGCGTCCGATTACATCCAGCGCATTGCCAGCGATATCCGCCTGTCGCGGCCGCTGAAGGTGGTGGTGGATTGCGGCAATGGCGCCGCCGGCGACGTGGCGCCGCAGTTGCTGCAGGCGCTCGGTTGCGATGTCACCGAACTGTTCTGCGACATCGATGGCAACTTTCCCAACCATCATCCGGACCCCAGTCAGCCGGAAAATCTGCAAGACCTGATTCGCCACGTCAAACAGCAGGGCGCGGATATCGGCCTGGCGTTCGACGGCGATGGCGACCGGCTCGGCGTGATCGATTCCTCCGGCGAGATCATCTGGCCCGACCGGCAGATGATGCTGTATGCGCGCGATGTGCTGAGCCGCAACCCCGGCGCGGAGATTATCTTCGACGTCAAATGTTCGCGCAACCTCGCCAAGTCGATCAAGAGCGACGGCGGCAGACCGGTGATGTGGAAGACCGGTCACTCGCTGATCAAGGCGAGGATGAAAGAAACCGGCGCGCTGCTGGCCGGCGAGATGAGCGGTCATATCTTTTTCAAGGAGCGCTGGTACGGCTTCGATGACGCGTTGTACACGGCCGCGCGCCTGCTGGAGATACTGTCGAATCACAAGGGCAGGACCAGCGAGGTATTCAGCAAACTGCCAAACGCGCTGAACACGCCGGAACTGCGGCTGGAGATGGGCGACAAGGACCATTTCAAGTTCATGGACGAGCTCACCAGGGCAGCGAGTTTCCCGCACGCCTCGATAACCGCGATCGACGGTATCCGCGTCGACTTCAGCGACGGCTGGGGACTGGTGCGCGCCTCGAACACCACGCCTTGCCTGGTGCTGCGCTTCGAGGCGGACAATCCGCAGGCGATGCACCGCATCCAGGAGGATTTTCGTAAACTGATCCTTGGTATCGATCACGATCTGACACTGCCGTTCTGAGACAGCGGCCTGCGATGGGTCTGAATAAGTTGTCGTTGTGGTCAGAGTGTGTCGTAGGCCGGGGGTCGGTGATTGTTGGAAGGGCTGGATTCCCGCTTTCGCGGGAATGACACTCCTACCTTCGTCATTCCGGGCGTAGACCCGGAATCCAGCCGTGATCGGAGCGAAGCGGTTGCCGTTTTGCGAGAATAACCACAAGTCACCATGAGCCGTTCGTAACCAGGAACATCACACCATGAGTCTCAACACACAAGCCGCCATGGAAATCGCCCGGGTACTGACCGAGGCGCTGCCGTACATACAACGCTTCGCCGGCAAGACCATGGTGATCAAGTACGGCGGCAACGCGATGGTCGACGAGGCGTTGAAGAACGGTTTCGCCCGCGATCTCGTGTTGATGAAACTGGTCGGCATCAATCCGGTCGTGGTGCACGGCGGCGGTCCGCAGATCGGTGCCTTGCTCGGTCGGCTCGGCAAGGAGAGCACCTTCGTCAAGGGCATGCGCGTCACCGACAGCGAGACCATGGACGTCGTCGAGATGGTGCTGGGCGGGCTGGTCAACAAGGAGATCGTCAGCCTGATCACCCGCAACGGCGGCAACGCCGTCGGCCTGACCGGCAAGGACGGCGACCTGATACGCGCGCGCAAGCTGACCTTTACCCAGGGCGCGCCGGAAATGAACACGCCGGAGATCATCGATATCGGTCACGTCGGCGAGGTCGAAAGCATCGACCCGGCAGTCGTCAACATGCTGGTTGGCGGTAATTTCATTCCGGTGATCGCGCCGATCGGCGTCGGTGCCGACGGCCAGTCCTACAACATCAACGCCGACCTGGTGGCCGGCAAACTGGCCGAGGTGCTGCGGGCGGAGAAGCTGATTCTGCTGACCAACACGCCGGGCGTACTCGACAAGCAGGGCAAGACCCTGACCGGGCTGAAGTCGGCGCAGGTGCATGCGCTGATTGAAGACGGCACGATCTTCGGCGGCATGCTGCCCAAGACCGGTTGCGCGCTGAGCGCCGTCGCCGCGGGCGTGAAAACCGTGCACATCATCGATGGCCGGGTCGAGCACGCCGTATTGCTGGAAATCTTTACCGACGAGGGCGTCGGCACGCTGATTCGCGGGTGAGCCGCCGCCGTTACCTGCCCCCCAGGGCCTGACTCCCCGCGTTCTTGTTCCCCAGCAGCTCGCCGAGTCTTTCGAGGTCGCGGTCGTAGTCGGTTTTCAGTTGCGCCTGTTCCTGTTTTTTCCGCAGGAAGAAATCCAGATTGACGGCGACCTGGCGCTCGACGTCGTCGATATCCTTGACCAGATGCTCCGGTACCGCCTGGCCCGCGCGCTCATGATTGGCGGCCTGGGTACGCAACCCCTGTAATTCCTGCTTGAGCGTGTCGACCCGTTCGCGGGTCAGTGTGGCGGCGGCCTCGATGGAGGCGAGCTTGTCGTCGCGCGCGCGGATCAGGTCCTGCTCGTTGCGATAGGTCGATACCAGCCACTGATCGTGCAGCTCGACCACCTTGCGCCGGCTCGCTTCCGCCTCGCGCAGTTTGGCCTGGCGGTCTTCCTCGGCAAATTGCGCCGGCGTCTTTGCCGCATCAATCGTATTGACGACCAGACCGCGGTCGTTCAGCTCCTCGCGCTTTTGCCTGACGTGTTCCGGCGGCACCTTGTCGCTGTAATACACCTGTCCGCTTTCATCCACCCAGCGGTAGAATTTCGCGGCCAGCGCAGCGTCCGGCGCTATCATGCACAGCACGACCGAAACAACCAGCAGCGGGAATATTTTTCTCAAGTTGGAAATGTCGGGAGAAGGCAAGCGATGCATGGCACAAGTATAGTAAGCGGTTATAAATTAGTCACTCGATCAACCCGGGGGACCCACGGACATGGACTGGATAGACCAGCTCGTATTGTTTGTCATCTCGCTGGTTGCGAACATCTTCTCCGCGTTTGCCGGCGGTGGCGCCGGCCTGATCCAGTTCCCGGTGCTGATCTTCCTTGGCCTGCCGTTTGGCATCGCGCTCGCGACGCACAAGGTGGCGAGTGTCGCGCTTGGCATCGGCGCGACCCTGCGGCACTGGCGCGCCTCGACCATCGAACGCCGCTTCGCGCTGTTTATCCTGGCCGCCGGACTGCCCGGCGTTTTACTCGGTGCCATCGTCATACTCAGAATTCCTGACCGCCCGGCGGAAATCGCCCTGGGGGTTTTGACCGCCGCGCTGGGTATTTATTCCTGGCTCAAACCCGGCCTCGGCCAGAGCCATGTTCCGGCCCACCGTGATACACGGGGGTATCTCGGCGGCGGGCTGGTCCTGTTCGTTATCGGCATCCTGAACGGTTCATTGACCTCCGGCACCGGCTTGTTTGTCACCCTGTGGCTGGTCTACTGGTTCGGGTTGGACTACCAACGGGCGGTCGCCTATACATTGATACTGGTCGGCATGTTCTGGAACGGCCTGGGCGCGGTCACGCTCGGCCTGCTCGGTGAAATCAAATGGGAATGGCTGCCGGCGTTACTGGCCGGATCACTGCTCGGCGGCTACCTCGGCGCGCACCTCGCCATCGTCAAGGGCAGCGGCACGATCAAACGCGTGTTCGAGGTGATTACGTTGTTGATTGGCGTGAAGCTGATTATTGGCTAGCGGGTGGCGTGACACGACGTGGCGCGATGTTGTGCCGGTGTTGTCATGGTAGTGAGGTCCTCCCGAAAAACTGACTACTCAGAATTAGAGACTCCCGGCGTCTGATGTTTTCGACTTGTCAAGCGATGCTAACGCCGACCAGTCAGCAATCCGGAGGCGAGTACCTTATAGAGATAGTCTGTTGAAAATAAATAATACAAGGAGTAACTATTACCTATAGCGGCGGAGTCGTCCCGAAGCGTTCAAGAATGAATTAAGGAACCTCTGATTAATCACCTTTTCGTCATTCCCGCGAACGCGCGCGACTGCATGGATGCAGGAGGTAGAGCGGCGTCGGGAACGGCCGCCGAGGAATCCAGTAACGCACTGTGTTAAAAGCACTGGATTCCGGGTCTTCGCTACGCTCCGCCCGGAATGACGAATTAATCAGAGGTTCCTTAACAATGTTCTCGATATAAGAGCACCCTGTGTTGTAGACCGTTGCACGCAGGCGATGGTGGTCGCCGGATATTGAGAATGCGGCATACTGATTTTTGATTGATCGGTTGTTCATGGAGGAATTCAAATGGTTGACTATGTTGATAGTGGAAAACTGATCGGGTCTATTGCCGTTTCCCCCGAAAGCCCACGAGCGGGTGAAAGTTTCCTTGTCCAGGTGCTGGCGCCCAACGGCGAGCAATATGGAAATTCAGAGACACCTTTCGTGCGAATTAACGGGGTTACCGGCTCAGAACAATATCTGCAGTATGACAGGCCCGGAACGAAGCAGATTCTGGTCTCCGTGCTTGCCGAGGATAAAGCCGAACGCCAGACCCTCGCGATTCAGATAAAGCCGGCGGCCGGGAGCGAGCATGAGGCCGCTGACACGCCGGTAGCGCCGGACAGGCCCCGGTATGCCAGAAGCCGCAAGGCCGTCCTGCCGATGTTAACGATCACGCGGGCCCCGGATACGCAGTATCTGCTGGGCTTCAGTGTGGGTATCGCGCCGCCGGACAATGGCCTGTCGAAGCGAAAAACACCACCGTTAACTCACAGGCTAGGGGCAACGTATAACTATTCCAGCTATCTGGACGAGACATCCAACCGTGATCGCGCGTCAGTGGCGGCATTCGGCCGGAATGCGACGATGGAGGCCGGCCATGATCGCGGCATCGAGGTTCGCCGGTCGTCGCCGTGTTTGCCAACATCCGGGGGCAAGCGCTTTGTCCAATTACCGACAGGCAGACAGATAGCGGTACCGGTCAACGCGGTGCAGCTGGCTTCAAGACCGGGCAAGCCGGCGGTGTTTGTCGGCATCGATCGGGTTGGCGAGATCGGTGAGCTTGTCCACCGGCTGCCCGGTGACAATGCTGACCCCGGCGGGCGTGTTTTTAAATGGGACTTTGGCGATGGCAAAAAGCTCACGACCAGCGAACCATCAGTCGAGTATGACTATGAGGCATCGCTTGGTATCGAGCGGGAGCATGAGCAGTTCCATGTCACGGTGCGGATCGAGAGGCCGGGCGCGGATCCCGTCGAGATCAAGCGGACCGTCAGTATCTTTAACGCCTATGTCATGGCGAAAAGACGTGGCTATTTGCTTCCGAGGGTGACAGGCGACGTTTTTGCAACGAAAAATCTCCTGTCGTTTGAGGGAACCGTGGTCATCCACAACCGCGAGGCCTACCCGATTCAATTGACCGAACGGCGCGTTCAGCCGATGTATGTGGATCACAACCGCATGACGGTACCGGGCCCCGGGTTGCGACTGAATCCGCCCGTGACTGTCGCGGCGAACGCAACCGTTTCGCTTGCCGTGTCGGTACCGATAGCCGACGTACCGCCAGACCAGACCACCGGATTCGTGGTCTATTACGGCGGCACGAGCAAGGACAACCGGTACTGTGTGCGCGTCGAGGCCTTTCTTGAATTACGGGCCAGAGACCGCAGAAGCGCCGCGATCACACTCGGTCCTATCATTGCCGCGTCAAAACTGCCCGGGGTGAAGGATCTCCTGAAGGATTACTATACGCGTACGTCGCCCGCGCCTGACGTGACGGGCGCGCGGAGTACAGTCCGGTATCAACGCCTCGGGAATCTTGGTTATGTTGATCTGGTCAAGTACCCGCATATCAAGGCACCAGGGGATGCCGCGCTGCCTGCCGGGTCCGACATGGTGCCATTGTCCACGACATGGCCCGATCCCGCCGTAGAGGGCGGGGAATGCGACCCGGACAATCTTCCGGAAATGGTTCCGGAAGGTTTCGTCTGCCAGGCGACGTCCGAAACCCGTGAGGTACGTGTCCCCGCGCGATTCATGAATGCACGCAAGGGCGATATCATCCTGTCGCCGGGCGGCAACGGTTTGATTGGCGGATTGTTGCGCCAGGTGTTGCCGCCGCAGCGTTATAGTCACAGCGGCATGATGACGCGCAACTATGACCAGGTGACACATTCAACCGCCAGCCAGGATCGGCTGTTGAATTATCCGGTGGGCTCCATACTCGGAGAGACAGCGCCGTCGGAAGGGCATCGTCCCGATGTGCTGAAATATATGTGGCCCGGCGTAGTCACCCAGACCACGGAAGAAGCCGTCTATGGCGAACCCTACCTGGACCCTGAAACTGCCGCGCTGCCGCCTGATCAACAGGATTGGTACTCCATCAGTTCCTTTGCGCCCCGGCGTACCGGCATGGACGTCAACGGCGTCTGGGAAATCGTGCCACCGCTGGTGGTGAAACCCGACCCGTTTCTGGAAACAGCGGAAATTCGTCAACGGCTGCACAACGTGGCCAACGATGCGCTGGCGCAGACAGGCAACAGCCACTACCGGTTTTACTGCTATACGGACCCGAGTATCGGGCAAACCACTTTTGCGCCAGCCGAAGCGGGCTGGGCATCCGGCACCTATCCCAGTGTCTGTTCATCGTTTATCTGGATGGCATTGAAGCGTCAGGCGGTGGTGCTCGAGAGCCCGGCGGCGACAGTCCCGGAGGCCGATCTGGAACCGCTGGACAGAGCGGCAGGCGCGCAGGTCTCGGTATCAACCCGCGACGGTGTCTATCTATATACCGCCGCCGAGCGGCGTGCGGCCGGAGCATGGCTGCATAGCGCTTTGGAAGAACTGGTCGAAGGCCAGCTCGAGAGCAAGCTCGGGCCGCTGGCCGGGGCAGCGGATTTTTTCTCGGACATCACGGACGATGTTGCCAATCAGGTGGTGAACACCTTTGCCAGCGACTGGTCAGACACAGCGGCCAAGGATTCCGATGCCTGGAAAACTACCGGCGAGGCGAATGCGGTCAGCCCGGACAACATCCTGTTCTGGGATTCGCCGCTGTTGCAGGGTCTTTACGGCTACGCCGCCCCGCTGGTCTATCGCGATCCGCGTCGCGAAACAGTGACGATCTGGCGCTGGCGGCGCGAGCTTCTGACAGGAGCGCTGACCGGCAGGGTGTTTTACCGGGGAACGCCGGTGCAGGGCGCCTATGTGCAGCTTTACGATGGCAAGACCGCCATCACGCCACCGGGCGGTATTTATAACCTGACGGAAATTCCCCATGGCGACTATGAAGTCAAGGCGTGGAAGGACAACAGCGATGGCAGTTTTCAAAGCGCCACGGTTCCGGTAACGATCAATTCGCCGTCACGGGTACTGGATATCAATCTGCTCGGACCATCGCAGGATTACCGTCGCGTTATTATTCAGGGCACGATGCATACCGTCGACGACGAGACCTTCGGCTCCAATGAGGTCGGCGACCACAGTTACTACCGGGAAGTGGATGTCGGCCCCTGGCATACTCACGATGAAACGACCATCGTCCACAAGGTTGGCGGCGAGGTCAGGATAGAGCTGCGATTCGTCGTTGACCTAAATATGGATCGCTCGGTCAGAATCATTGTCGACGGCAAGCTCTATGAAGGCACCAGCGAAGATACCGGTGATCTGGACGGCGACTACAGCTTCAACTTTGTCGTGCCCATGAACATGTGGCAGGGGGGCTGGATCAACCTGGTAAACGAGGACGAAGGCGGTGACTGGTCCCGCAGCGACTTCACGGTGACCAACACGGTTCAACCGTAAAAGGCCGGCGGGCAAAGGCGGCGGCAATGCATCGGAGAAGTGGTATTGCCGCTCAAGCCCGGTTCTCGCGAAGTTCTGGTTGAATCCGATTGCACTGGCTGGTTCACGGCACTTTACGCCGCACGAATTGCGGACGATCTTCTGTTACCGAAAAGATGCCACGCTAAGGAGGCTCTGAATAAGAGGTTTCTTGTCATTAGATTTCTCGCCAGCTCCCTCGCGATGCTCGGGACAGGGCTCGAAATGACACTTGATCAGAGCTTCCCTAACCGGATAACACGCCGCCGAGCGAACTGATCACCGCGTTGCCGCCGCGGCCCGAATAGATGCGCGCCAGCGCCGTCATCCGGAACTGATAATGACGTTACATCCGGTCCAGCGGGCTGCGCACGCCCCGGCCGCCTTTGTTCAACACGTGGGTATAAATCATCGTCGTGGTCACATCCTTGTGGCCGAGCAACTCCTGCACGGTGCGGATATCGTAACCGCCGTCCAGCAGATGCGTGGCGAACGAATGGCGCAAGGTATGCGGAGTCGCGGGCTTACTCAAACCTGCGTCGCGCACCGCCTGCTTCATCGCCCGCTGTAAATTTTGTTCATTCACATGATGGCGCCGCACAATACCGCTACGCGGGTCCTCTGAAACATCGCTTGCTGGAAACACATACTGCCAGGCCCATTCCCGCGCCGCGTTCGGATACTTCTTCTCCAGCGCATAAGGCAAATAGACGCCACCACCGCCTTTGGCCAAATCCTGCGTGTGCTGCGCTTTCACTTGCTCCAGATGCTGGCGCAACGGCACCTTCAATGCCTCTGGCAACATCGTCACCCGATCCTTGAAGCCCTTGCCATCACGAATCAGAATCTGCCGCTGGCCGAAATCAACATCCTTCACCCGCAAGCGCGCACATTCCATCAAGCGCATACCGGTACCGTAAAGCAGACTGCCCATCAACCAATACGTCCCCGGCAATCGCGACAACACGCCATGCACTTCCTCCCGCGTCAACACCACCGGCAAACGCTTCGGCGCCTTGGCCTGTTCCACATTGTCCAACCACGGTAACTCTTGCCCCAACACCTCACGGTACAAAAACAATATCGCCGACTTGGCCTGATTCTGTGTCGAAGCCGACACCTTGCCCTCCACCGCCAGGTGCGTCAAAAACCGCTCCACTTCCTGCGCCCCCATCTCAGAAGGGTTGGCGTACCCCATGAAATTTAATGTATCGTCTAATCCAATCCACATACGCCTGCTCGGTTCGAATACTGTAGTGTTTCAGACGGATTTTGGCGGACACTTGATCCAACAAGCGCGGCGCCGGGGAAGCTGTATTTATTTTCGGCATTAGGATGTACTAAAAATGAGTAATTGATTGAATTCAAATATGCGATTAATTCAAGAATACAGCTTAGGATGCGCGTGGACGTATTGCAATACGTCTTTTAGGATGTCTACTTTAAGTTAGAAATCATTATGACCGAGCAGCTTGTGCTTACACTTGTCGCCGCATCAGTCGGTTTCGTTTCTGCTGTGCTCTTTTGCATTGGTGGCATCCTCAACACGTCAAATAAAATTTTGCTTCAATCAACACCATATTGGGATTTCAGCGAACCCGTGGCATCTTCATTAGCCGCTCAGAGATCACAGTACGTAATTGGTGCGCTGCTTCTTGTAATCGCGTTTCTTCTTCAAGTTGCGGCAGCCCTAGCGTGCGCAACCACTCCCGCAGCCCTTCCTCCGTTTCTTCATACCTGGACTGCCATCGTTTTTGCTGTTCTTGTTCCCACTGGTCTAGTTGCTGCTTGTTTTTCCGTGCTTCTCTATAAAACCACCATGCGGAAAGTCCTGCGCATGGAAAAAGAGCGAAGGCAAAAAGAAGAAGCGGATTTAAAGAGTCGAGGTAATAACCCATGATTTCTAACCCTACGCTCAAGCCGACCGCCCAAAAGCGGGGCGGCGGCTTAGCTCCACGTTAGGCTCTTCACCATGAAGCTATTTGCAGCATTACGCGAAGACACCCAGCAGGGCTGGGTTTGGTTGCAAGATGCAAGCCTTCCGGCTCGCTCCATCGTGAAAATCATGAACCCCGCAAATGGCAAGTCCGTTTATTGCGAGGCGCTGCAAATCGAAAATAACTTTCTCAGTGCGTACAATCAATCTCCTCGAACCAGTATCTCCAACCCACAGGCTACGCTTGTAATTAGTGGTTGGTATCGCGCTGCACTTGGCGGCCTATCTACCCAAGCAGATGTTCCGCTAAACATAAAGCCATCTAATTGTTGGTGGGGTAAATTCAAAGCCTGCACAGACCATCCGCAAATCATTGTCCGGGTGGCCGCTTGGCTTGGTGCTATTGGGCTATTTCTCGGTGTCGTTGGTCTTGTGCTCGGAGTGTTGAGTTTATGCCCCAGAGCCTAACACTACATTCGAGAGGGACGCGCCAAAAGCGGCGCGCCCCTCAATTTGAACGTTAGGCGCTTCATTCATGGCCTCATTTAGCCTCGGCAGATCGAAAACGGAGCAAGTGCTCGTAACCGTCTACGGTTACGAACGTGCTGTTACCGGTGTGTCAGCAAAGGGGTCATTGCAGCAAAGGGGTCATCAGCAAAGGGGTCATCATCAGCAAAGGGGTCATCAGCAAAGGGGTCATCAGCAAAGGGGTCATCATCAGCAAAGGGGTCATCATCAGCAAAGGGGCGGCATGGCAAGACAACTCCGGCTGGAATTCGCAGGTGCCCTGTATCATCTGACAGCGCAGAAAACAGGGCAGAAAACAGGGGGGCAGCTCAGCCTGTCCCCTGTTACTCCCGGCCTGCACGGCCGGCGGCAGACGCCATTCGGCTATACGATGCGGCGACCCTGAATGATACGAACCAGAATCACCACAATGGCGATGACCAGCAGAATGTGAATGAATCCGCCCAGCGTGTAGGAGGAAACCAGGCCAAGAAGCCATAACACAATCAGGACGAGCGCGATAATCTCGAGCATTTTTCTATCTCCGTTGTTATATGCCTGAGCCGGATCGATCCCGGGCACTTTCCCTGAGGATGCTCTGAACAAGCCCCCCGTTCGGGTGATCTCGTCGCACCATGAACGGAGGGCGACCACGCCTCTTTTGCCGAACCGTCAACGCGGTGCAGTATCGGCACTGTCACCGGAAAGCACGATTTCCACGCGCCGGTTCAATTGACGGCCGACAGCAGTCTCGTTGTTAGCGACAGGATTTTCCTCGCCATGGCCCCGCGTGCTGACGCGGTTGCCGTCGATGCCCATGCTGATCAGGACATCGCGCACGGCCCTGGCGCGCATTTCAGAAAGCGTCTGGTTGAAAACGCTGTCTCCCGTACTGTCGGTATAGCCCTCGATCACCGCGGTACGTTCCGGGTATGTCTTGAAAAACTCGGCAAGTTTCTGCACGTTGTTGACGGCGCCGTCTTTAAGCTCCGCCTTGCTGGTATCGAACAATACGTCGCCGAGCGTAATCACCATGCCGCGTTCTGTTTTCCTGGCATTCAACACCTTGAGTTCTGCCTCCATCTGACTGATTCTCGCGTTGGCGGCAGCGGTTTCCGCCGCTTTCGCCTCGCTGTCGGACCGAGCTGCCGCTAACGCGGCCTCCCGCTCCCCAGCCATTTTCTGCGCGGTCGATATCTGCTGCTTGGCGGAATCGGCCTCGGCTGTGCGCAGCTCAAGACGGATTTTTTCCCGTTCCGTGCCGGCGTTGGCGATCGCTTGTTCAGCCGCCTTCAGTTTGGCCGTTTCCTGCGCGATCGCGACCCGCTGCGCGGCGAGATACGCGAGATGATCGACGACTTCGCGGTCTTCGCGCTTGCGTTGAGCGTTGGTGGCTTTCTCCAGCGCCTTACCCGCCTGTTGCAACTCGATAGCGGCGAAATTGGTGACGTCCGGGTTGCTCTGCGCCTCGGTGTAGCCGCTGCGGGCCCCGTCCAGCACAGCGTGTTTCTCCGGCTGTGTGCTGCATGCTGAAAATGCAGTGCCGGTCAACAGGATGACAGGTAATAGATAATTCTTTTTCATGATGGATTCCTTTACGTTCCTTCGTGGTAACGTGATTCCCGTTTAACGGGTAGTCCGCTTGATCTCTTCGCGCAGGACGCGATTTGACTCCTGTCCGTCTTTGACCGCCGTTTGCGCCCTGGCTACTGCGGTTTTTGTCTCAGCCAGCTTGGCATCGACCTGAGCCTGTTCCGCGAGGCGTCCGGCAAGCACGTAATCTTTCTCTGCCATTGCCCGTTCGGCGCGGCCCATCTTCTCCGTGGCGGCCTTGAGTTCCAGCGGTGCAAACTCGTTGCCGCCGTCCCTGGCTGCCGTCGTGACGGCCGCTTTCGAAACGGCGATCTGTTCGGTCGGCGCCGGAGTGCTTGCGCATCCCGCGATTCCGGCGGTAAGCGTTGCGGCCACAGCAAAAATCGCCGGCACGCGGGCCCGGCTCCTGACGTGATTCGATCTGGAATTAGTAAGTAGCTTCATTAAGCGTCTCCATCCATTGAGGTTGACTATGTTTTATCGCCGGTCATTGACGGTCTGCACAACCGGTCCATCCTGCCGTTTTTCATGGTTGTCCGAAGTTCGACCGGAGCGCGTCGTCAACGTCATGAACCCGGTCCTCGGCGGACCATCCCGGGAAGCGAAGCGTTGAATCGTGGCTACTGGTCGGCGCCGCTTTTATGCCTATGTCATTGCGCGTCCCGGCGCCAACCACAACCGCGTCCGCCGCGTGCGTGGTCTCGACGCCGCTGCTGAGCCGGATCGGCGTACGCCCTATGAGCACGTCGATGCCAACACCGCTTGACACGGCGATGATGGCCGCCGTAATCCACATGCGTGGTAACCGGAAGTGAATGAAGTGCTCCTGCATAACGTGTAACGCGTCCCTTCGGTCGGGCTGCCGGGCATGACGTATTGTCCTGAGGTCATACCGGCAGAAACGGTGATTCGCGACAGACATCTCTTCGTCACGGTGAAAGCAAGAACAACTTAGCCGAAACATCGGGCGCGATCTGTACGGTGCCGTACATAACGAGCTTGTAGAAAAACCCCCTTCCCAAACCCTAGCCGGTTCGTCGCCGGCCGACAAGAGGTTGCAGACTTGGGCCTTTCTATATAAGGGATGGCCTGTATTCATGCTTTCTGCCGGTTTCCCTCTCTAACTTGCCCCGCAGCGAGCTATCTTCTCGATATTGTGCACCAAGGTGAATAGTTTCCATTGAGCATCGACTTTGTCTTTGCCGCGGAGCGTGAACCGCCGCATGCCCTTGTTTTGGAGATTCGCGAACACCGGCTCCACAATGGCAATGCGTTGGTTGGGAACAAAGGAACATGGAACAAAGGGGTCCGGCATGGCAAGACAACTCCGGCTGGAATTCGCAGGTGCCCTGTATCATCTGACAGCGCGCGGCAACGCACGCGAGGATATCTTTCGTGACGACGAAGACCGGCAGACCTTTCTAAGGCTGCTCGGGAAAGAGGTAGAGCAACAGGGATGGCGCTGCTATGCATACTGCCTGATGGATAACCACTACCACCTGCTCGTCGAAACGCCCGAGCCGAACCTCAGCCGGGGGATGCGCCGGCTCAACCAGGTTTACACGCAGGCGTACAATCGCCGGCACGGACGGGTCGGGCACGTACTGCAGGGGCGGTACAAAAGCATCCTCGTGCACAAAGACAGCTACCTGCAGGAGCTATGCCGCTATATCGTCCTGAATCCGGTGCGGGCGCGCATGGTGTCCTCCGCAAAGGACTGGCCATGGAGCAGCTACCGCGCGACCGCCGGGTTAAAGACCGCCCCGGCCTGGCTGGATATCAACCCGGTATTAGACTTGTTTGCGCGCAGACGAGCGGCGGCCTGTGGCGCTTACCGGCAATTTGTAAGGGAAGGCCATGGATCGATCTCGCCCTGGACGCAGGTGTGCGGACAGATTTTTCTCGGGGATGAGGCATTTCTGGAACGCATGGAACGGTTAATACGTAAACAGCGATTAACCAACGTACCGCAGGCCCAGGCACGGCCAGTCAGATCACGTCAGGAGGACGTGTTGCGGCATGTCTGCGAGGTATACGGCGTGTCCGCTAATGAGATTCTTTCGCGGGCCAATCCGGAGGCCTATCATGCCGCCGTATGGTTGCTGCGCCGGGCGGCGAATCTGCCCCTTGGTACGGTGGCGGCGCTTTTTGACGTATCGCCATCCCGGATATCGCATATTCAACGGGCGGTGGAGACAGTACCGCCTTCACAGAATCAGCAGCAAGTCATGCGGTTGTGCAAAGTCAAGCAATGACCCCGGGATGATGACCCCGGGATGATGACCCCGGGATGATGACCCCGGGATGATGATGACCCCGGGATGATGATGACCCCGGGATGATGACCCCGGGATGATGATGACCCCGGGATGTGACCCCGGGATGCGGGATGGTGAGCAATGACCCCGGGATGATGTGACCCCGGGATGATTACTGGGCTGGCCATTACAGCAACCGGCGATCCCCGATCAGAGGTGAATAATGAAACTGTTGTATTCAACATTCGACAAAATCGTGTTCCGCAGCGCCTCGAATGTTACCGGCGGCAACGGCGAGATCTTCTTGAATGAACGGCCCCACCCGGCACCCGCCGCGGCCGGTGGCCATCGGGTCCACTCCGAGCGCGTTGCCGCCGCGCTGCTGCTGCTCGCAATCCTGTTCGCCTGCGGCGTAGGCGCCACCGAACCGGAGTCCGGGCCGGACGGCAGGACTGAGACATTCCGCCTGACCACCGTCTATGCTGCCGGCATGGCTACAGTGCCGACGTTTCGCCGTGCCCTGGGTTACACGATGCATCACGGCGGGGATGTCACCACGGCAGACAAGTCCAACGGGCACGACAAACATGCCGATCAGCCCGGCGCGCGGCTGCCTCGCCCGTGGATCCCGGTGGACCTGTCGGTGGCACCGAATGGTGAGCTGTGGCTGATTCAGCGTCTCCAACAATCCCCCGACTTCGACGACATGAGCGAGTGCCCCGTCGATGCCAAGCGACCGGCGGATTGCGAAGCCCTGCTGGGATCGACCGTGACCTTGCGCCAGCCGCAAGCCGCGAAGGCGGCGAGCGTAGCCAACGGTCGTGCCACCCTGGTGATCGACTACAACGCCTGGCACTTCATGCGCCGACCGAGCGCCATCGCTTTCGGCGCCGCGCAAGTCTGGCTCGAACCCAATGATCCGGGCGCGATGCACGACAAGCGCCGGTTACTGGATAAACGCGTCGCGTTCAAGAACACGTTCGCCACCTGCGCGGAACACCGTACCGCCAACTTCAGCGACCAGCCTTTCTTTATCGGCCCAACGCTCTGGACTGCGGACCCTGCTATCTACAACGGCACCAAAGGGGCTTACGACTGGTCCAACGGTGCGCATCTGGACATGGTCCATGGGACCGCCTATTGCATGGGCATCGCCTTCGAACGCGATACACGCTACTGGACCTTCAACGGCAACTTCGGCGCTCTGGACCTTTACGACTTCGGCGCGCCGCATTTCCCCGGACACTATTACCACAATAACGCGACCGTGACCCGCTACCGCTTTGGCGACAACGCTCTGACGCGCCTGCCCAATGTGCCTAGCAATATGGTTCTGGTTGGCAACGATCTGTTCATCGCCGACTCCGGCAACGGCCGCCTCGTCGCGTTCGATACCGCAGCCAAAGGCCGCTTCGCCGAATTCCACTTCAGCCTGCCTCCCGAACTGCAACGCATCCAGGTCCTCGAAGGCGTCCCGCTGCGTGACATCGCCTCGCGGCAAACGCTGGGCAAACTGTGGGGTGAAGAGGTAGCGCCCAGCGGACTGGCGTTGCTGAACAAGCAAACCCTGGCGCTCGCCAACCACGCCAGCGGCCACATCACCCTGCTGGACCTGGATGGCAAGGTGCTGCGCACCATAGACACGGGTCTCGGCAAAGGCATCGGCGGCATGACGGCACTGGGCGGCGCGCTGTATTTCGCCCACATGGTGACACGTAAGGTGTATCGACTTGAGATCAAGTGAAGTTCCTGAACGCCTGCCTGAACGGGGTCGGACCAAGCTAAAGAGGTTGATGGAAAAATAAATCGCGATAGAATCGGAGTCTACACAAGTCTTGGGAACTACTTTTTACCGCGGAAATAATAACGCCAAGGAAGACCCCCGATGCCTCGCGCCAATCGCCACTTTCTACCAGGGTATGCCTGGCACCTCGTCGCTCTCGCACATCCATGTGCTCCACGACATAAGTGCGTACGTGTACAAAACCCACCGTTGTTACACGCAAGAATTTCTCCTCAAATTCCAGCGAGACCGCAAGCTCTGGCTACGCTGGTTATTCGAGGTCAGGAAACGCTACGGCTGTGCGTGCTGAGCTACATCTAGTCCCCAACCCCGTTAGGTATCCTGGAGAACTCAATGATTAACACCCTCGCAAACGTAAAAATTGGCCTTGCTTTAGTAATGCTTGGCTTGCTCTTCGGTATTGGTCTTGGCATCACCTTTGGGGTTAACGAGGCTTTTTTTGAAACGTATGTTGCTCACGGGATCGCTGCCCACCCGGAACTTCATGATGCGAACAGCCCTGAAAAGATATGGCGCTATGCCCAGCGAGCGCATTTTCACGCCACAGGAATCGCCGCTTTCTCCATTGGCTTATTGCTGCTTGTTTCAGCGTCTAGCCTCAAGCAAAGATTCAAGACAATCACAGCGGTATTTATTGGCCTCGGCGGCCTTTATCCGCTCGCCTGGCTTGCGATGTTTATCGTTGCGCCGTCTATCGGCAGAGGCGCGGCACATGCACACCCGGTGACGGAGCTGCTTACCTATACTGGTGTAGGTGGGTTGCTGCTTGGTATAGCTATCTTGCTTGCCAATCTTTTTCTTGGATTGTTCAGTGAGCGAATGAGCGGTCGGGGAGACAGGTAACGAAACGACACCTGACAAAACGCTCCAGCCGCCGTTTTGCCGCAGCGAAGCGAAGGCAAAGCGGTCGGCTGGTCTGGTGCGTTAGGCAACATTTATTTTCTATTGTTAATCCACCACGAATGGAAACATGATGAAATTGGAACTCACGTCACTCTCGATCATGCTCTGCGCTGGCAGTGCCATTGCTGACGCAACGGTGCAAACTGCACATACACGGGAAGGAGGATTGTGGCCATGGCTTTCTATTTGACGCGCTTCAGCTATTCTCCGGAGACTTGGGCCCGATTGACCAAGAACCCCGAAGACCGCCGCGAGGCGGCACGCAAGTACATCGAGTCCGTCGGCGGGAAGCTGCACGGCTTCTGGTACGCGTTCGGCACGTATGACGGCTACACCCTCTGGGAAGCGCCTGACAACGTTTCGATGGCCGCAGTCGCGATCGTGATCGGCGGCGGTGGCGCATTGTCGAAATTCGAGACGACGCCGCTACTCACCGTCGAGGAGACCCTGGACGCCCTCGGCCGTGCGCGGGCGATCTCCTACCGGCCGCCCGGAGCGTAAGTCGGGGTCTGTGGCGGTGAGTCTGGTTGTGCAGGCGAGCAACATTGAGAATGAGCCTTCGATAAAATGCGAGACGTTGATATTTTAAAGGAGCCAGTGGAGCTCTATAAAATCCTGAAGTTCGAAGGCATGGTCTCCAGTGGAGCGGAAGCAAAGGCCGTCATCGCGGCCGGTCAGGTGTTGGTGAATGGCGAGGTCGAAACCCGGAAACGAAAACAGATTGTTTCAGGCGATATCATCGAGTTTGGGAAAGAAAAAATACGTATACGTCTTAAATGAGAATACAAGGCAGGTGGCGGGAACATGATTTGTCGGTGGATATTGCGCAAAATGGCGCAGATCAACCCGGATGAAAGTCATTTGAACGCCTGATTGTCAGTCTCGTTCGCGGCATGAAGGTGACAGTCCCGGCAATACCGGACAGGAACCCGGCGCCACGTGCCGTTGGCGTTTTCCGGCCGGTGTGGATATCGCTTACACTCCGGTTTTCACGCGGCGGGCGGTGATGACCAGAAGCATTGAGTTCCATTTTTTTCTTTTTGGCCTGGTGTGCAACTTCGTTTGGGAAATGCTGCAGATGCCGTTGTTCGCGTTCCCGGCAGACCGGTCCCTGGCCGAAA
This sequence comes from Gammaproteobacteria bacterium, assembly GCA_006218035.1. GTDB lineage: Bacteria > Pseudomonadota > Gammaproteobacteria > VBWC01 > VBWC01 > VBWC01. The sequence continues at coordinate 44,495 of VBWC01000016.1, read as the reverse complement.
TCAACCTGACCTGCCTGCAGGCATCCGCCGGCGACGCGATGATGCTCGTTGTGATGTTCTGGATCGCCGCGGCGATGGTGAAATCGCGGGCGTGGATATTTCATCTAAATCGCTATCGAATAACGTTGTTCCTGGCGCCCGGCATCGTCATGACCGTGGTATTCGAGGCGCTGGCGACCGGGTCGTTGAATCGCTGGCTATATGGGAAGGCTATGCCGACGCTCCCGGTGCTGGGCACCGGCATTGTGCCGATCGCCCAGTGGCTGGTGATACCGCTGCTGGTGCTCTGGTTAGTCCGCAAGCGACTGGCCTGACCTGCCGCCATGTCTGACCCGCGCATCGCGACCGTAACGAGCTGTTGACCCGTTAATCGCCAGGGAACCTCTGGATAAGTCCGTTCGCCCTGAGCTTGTCGAAGGGCTGGTTATGTAATCCGCTGATCGTAATACGTCCCCCCGTTCATGGTTCGACGGGCTCACCACGAACGGGGACTTGTTCAGAGTTTCCCTGGCGGTATCCCGGCTATACCCATTTTGCGATCGAAGTGCAATCTGTCGATGACGCCCGGAAGACGCTGGCGTCGATCAACGTCACGATAACGGAAGGGCCCGCGACCTTCGGCGATGGCGAGACATCGGTATTGCACTGATTCGTTTGCGGGTCGGAGCGCTGCTGATCATCGCCTGACACCTGCGCGCCGAATTCGGGTATTTTAGGGGACTCATAGAGTCGCCACGGTCAGGCAAGGTAGCCTGACGAATAGTTAAGGATTCTAACCAGGCGCCAGCGCCGCACAGCAGCGCAGACTCGCGCCAAGAGGAACATCGTTATGGGACTGGTACTGTTGTTCATCTTCGGCTTCGGAATGGCCTTTGTGCTGCAGAAAACGTTTCGACGCGCCTGGGTATCGGTCATCGTGCCGGTGATCCCCTTTCTGTTGTTCGTGCTGTTCGATGTGTTCCTGGTGCAGGACCCGGCGGCCGGTGACGGCTCGAAGTGGCAGGTGGCGGTGATTATGGGTGTGCCGCTGCTGCTGTTCGGTGCCGGTTGCGCTTTGCTGGCGGTGCGTCGGATGGAGAGCGATACGGCGCGGGAGTGAAGCGCGCTCACCCCATTCGCTTCTCACAAGCACCAACGCTCACGTTCACGTCACTCGCATCCCTGCGGGCGGCTCAGACAGAGGTTCGCTTCATCCGATCGGCTAGAACCACTTCTTGCGCTTGAAATACCACAGCAGACCGATGACAACGACAATCATCACGCCCCATATCATCGGGTAGCCGTAATACCAGTTGAGTTCCGGCATCGCCCAGGGACTTCGGTTATTGTTGCTGAAGTTCATGCCGTAGACACCGACGATGAAAGTGAGCGGAATGAAAATGGTCGCGATGATGGTCAGCACCCGCATGACGTCGTTGGTGCGGTTGCTGATACTGGACAGATACACGTCCAGCATACTGGTCAGCATGTCGCGATAGGTCTCGAGCAGTTCAATAATCTGCACGGCGTGATCGTAACAATCGCGCAGGTAAATATACGTGCCGGCGTTGATCAACGGGTGTTCGTCCCGTATCAGGGAATTGATGACCTCGCGCTGCGGCCACAGCATGCGGCGCAGCACTACCAGCTCCCGGCGGGTACGGTGTATCGTGATCAGCGTTTTGCGGGTAGGTGCGTCGAGAAGTTCCGTTTCCAGTTCCTCCAGCTCCTCGCCGAAGCGTTCCAGCACCGGAAAGGCGGTATCGATGATCACGTCGAGCAGTGCATACAACAGATAGTCCGTGCCGCGCGTACTAACGCGTCCGTTCGATTCCAGCAGGCGTTTGTGAACCCGGGAAAACAGATCCCCAGGTGCATCGTGGACGCTGACAAGGTAATGTTGACCGCAAAACAGACTGACCTGATGTACCGATATCCTGCCGTCGTCCATCACCGGCAGATTCATGATCACGAACAAGTGGTCGTCAAACACGTCGATCTTGGGTCGCTGACCGGCATTCAATACGTCCTCCAGTGCCAGCGGATGCAGTTCCAGAACTTCGCCAAGACGTCGTAACACATCGGGATCGGGTTTGCCGTGTACCTGTATCCAGGTGGCGGGGAGATGCAGAAATTCCCGGCATTCCTCCGGCGTGGCAACCTGCTTGTCGATGGTCTTCCCGTTGTCGATGCTGGTGATGTGCAGTGTCGCCGCCGTCGCAGCTACCTCGCGCCCGACCAGTGTGCCGGGTTCCGTTCCAGGTGGGTGATAGTCCTTGTTGAAGTAGGTCATGACCGGTTGCCGCTCGCGAAAGATACGGGATAGATTATAGAAAAAAGGCGCCTATACCAATCTGCATTGCAGTGACCGACGGGCTCGGCGAACGATCGCACGCTCCAGGTTGGTCCGGGTGAGACGCCGCACGCGCACACGGTCCATTTATGCCCCGTACTTCTCTTGGTATGCGCGCACGCCGTTCAGCGACGTGCGCATGTCCGCCTGTTCCTTCAGGTAGGTCACCAGGTTGTCGAGGTTGACGATGCTCGCCACTTTTAATCCGAAGTTCTTCTCGACTTCCTGGATCGCGCTGGTTTCCTGCTGGCCGCGCTCCTGACGGTCAAGCGCAATGACCACGCCGGCGGGTGTCGCGCCTTGCGCGTTGATGATCGCGACTGACTCGCGCACCGATGTGCCGGCCGAGATCACGTCGTCGATGATCAGCACCTTGCCTTTTAACGGCGCGCCAACGACGGTGCCGCCTTCGCCATGGGCCTTGGCTTCCTTGCGGTTGAACGCGTACGGCACGTCGCGGTGGTGATGATCGGCGAGCGCGATCGCGGTCGCGACGGCGAGCGGTATGCCTTTATAGGCCGGGCCGAACAGCATGTCGTAGGCGATGCCCGAGCTGTTGATCGCCGCGGCGTAGTAACGCCCGAGTCGCGCGATGCTGTCGCCGGAATTGAACAGGCCGCTGTTGAAAAAGTAAGGGCTGATACGGCCGGATTTCAGTTTGAATTCGCCGAAGCACAGCACGCCGGTGCGGATTGCGAAGGCGAGGAATTCCCGTTGGTAGTCGTACATGAGTGGTTTCCGTTGTATGTATGGGATAGCAGAGCTCAGGTTAGTACGTCCCCTCTCCCTTTGGGAGAGGGGCAGGGTGAGGGAGGATTTGCCCTGCGCTATTTTCATCCCCTCGCCCCAGCCCTCTCCCGGAGGGAGAGGGAGTACTTTTGTACACTGATAGAAGCGCAGGACGCGGTTCGTTCCTCACCGCATCCTGCCGCACTGTTTCTGGTTCCCCCATTGTCATTCCTGCGCAAGCAGGAATCCAGCCCATCCGACAATCACTGGCCCATGTAAGCGAATTCAGTGGCTTTGACGACGGCTGGATTCCGGGTCGTCGCTGCGCTCCGCCTGGAATGACGGATAGTCAGAGTTCTCCATCACTATTCAGTTACAGTGTGAAAGGGTAATTACGTCGCCCGCGACATCCGTGCCTGCTTCATCGTCGCTGGCGCGCGACCCGGTTTGCGTTCCAGCACCGGCTTTAAAAACCGGCCGGTGTGCGAATCCGGATGCGCGGCGATCTGCTCGGGCGTGCCGGTGGCGACGATCTCGCCGCCCTTGTCGCCGCCTTCCGGGCCGAGGTCGATGAGCCAGTCGGCGGTCTTGATGACGTCGAGGTTGTGCTCGATGACGACTACCGTATTGCCATGGTCGCGCAGCCGGTGCAGCACGACCAACAGTTGCTTCGTATCGTGGAAGTGCAGGCCGGTGGTCGGCTCGTCCAGTATATAGAGTGTCTTGCCGGTGTCGCGCTTGGACAGCTCGCGCGACAGCTTGACGCGCTGCGCCTCGCCGCCGGACAGCGTCGTCGCGTTCTGACCGAGCCGCACATACGACAGGCCCACGTCGGTCAGCGTATCCAGTTTGCGCGCAACGACCGGGATCGCGTGGAAGAACTCGCGCGCCTCCTCGACGGTCATGTCGAGTACCTCGAAGATGTTTTTGTCCTTGAAGCGGACCTCGAGCGTTTCGCGGTTGTAGCGCTTGCCCTTGCAGACGTCGCACGGCACGTAGATGTCAGCGAGAAAATGCATCTCGACCTTGATGACGCCGTCGCCGGTGCAGGCCTCGCAGCGGCCGCCCTTGACGTTGAAGCTGAACCGCCCCGGTCCGTAGCCGCGCGCGCGGGCCTCCTGCGTACCGGCGAAGATGTCGCGGATCGGCGTGAACAGACCGGTGTAGGTCGCCGGGTTCGAGCGCGGCGTGCGCCCGATCGGCGACTGGTCGATATCGACGATCTTGTCGAACTGCTCGAGGCCGATGATCTCCGCGCACGGCGCCGGCTCGTGGTTACCGCCGTGCAGCGAAATGGCGGCATGCTTAAACAGAGTGTCGTTGATCAGCGTCGACTTGCCGGAGCCGGATACACCGGTGACCACCGTCATCAGACCGACCGGTATGTCGACGTTAACGCCTTTTAGATTGTTGCCGCTCGCGCCGCGGATCCTGAGTTGTTGATCGGCGTGCGGCGCGGTCCGCTGCGGCGGAATCTCGATGGCCTGCGCACCGGACAGATACTGGCCGGTCAATGAATTCTCGTTGGCGAGGATATCGGCCGGCTTGCCCATCGCGACGATCTGTCCGCCGTGCACACCGGCACCCGGGCCGATGTCGACGACATGATCGGCGGCGAGGATCGCCTCTTCGTCGTGCTCGACGACGATGACGGTGTTGCCGAGGTCGCGCAAATAACACAGCGTATTCAGCAGGCGCTCGTTGTCGCGCTGATGCAGGCCGATCGACGGCTCGTCGAGCACATACATCACGCCGACCAGGCCGGCACCGATCTGGCTCGCGAGGCGGATGCGCTGCGTCTCGCCGCCGGACAAGGTATCGGCGCTGCGCTCGAGCGTCAGATAGTCCAGCCCGACGTTGACGAGAAAATCCAGGCGTTGGCTGATTTCTTTCAGTATCTGCCGCGCGATCTCGCCGCGGCTGCCGGGCAGCACCAGGCTGCCGGTGAATTCGCGCGCCCGGCCGATCGGCAGCGCGGTGATCTCCGGCAGCGTGCGCCCGGCGATATAGACATGGCGCGCCTCGCGGCGCAGCCGCGTCGCGTTACATTCGGGGCAGGCCCGTGTTGCGAGATACTTGGCGAGCTCGTCGCGCACCACGCTCGATTCCGTTTCCCGGTAACGGCGCTCCATGTTCGGGATGATGCCCTCGAAGGTGTGGCTGCGCTTGTGGCTGCCGCCGCGTTCGCCGAGATACTGAAACGCGATCACCTCTGCACCGCTGCCATACAGGACGACCTTGCGTATGTCGGCCGGGAGTTCGCCGAACGGCGTGTCGATATTGAATCCGTAGTGCTTCGCGAGCGAGGTCAGCAGCTGAAAGTACCAGACGTTGCGACGGTCCCAGCCACGCACCGCGCCGGCGGCGAGGCTAAGCTCCGGATGCGGCGCGACGCGCGCCGGGTCGAATACCTGCTCGGCACCCAGCCCGTCGCAGGTCGGGCAGGCGCCGGCCGGGTTGTTGAACGAGAACAACCGCGGCTCGAGTTCGCTGATGCTGTAACCGCAGACCGAACAGGCATAGTTTGCCGAGAACACCAGTTCCCGTTTGTCCGGCTCGTCCATGAAACCGATGCGCGCGATGCCGCCGGCCAGACGCAGCGTGGTTTCGAGCGAATCGGCCAGGCGTTGCGGCAGGTCCGGCCGTACCTTGAAGCGGTCGACGATCACCTCGATGGTGTGCGCTTTACGCAGATCCAGCGCCGGCGCCGCCTCGAGTTCGACGACCGCGCCGTCGATGCGCGCCCGCACGTAGCCCTGCGCCTTCAGCTCGTTCAGCACCTGCACGTGCTCGCCCTTGCGGCCCTGCACCACCGGCGCCAGCAGCATCAGCCGCGTGCCTTCCGGCTGCGTCATGATCAGGTCGACCATCTGGCTGACGGTCTGCGCTTCCAGCACGATGCCGTGTTCCGGGCAGCGCGGCTCGCCGGCGCGCGCGAACAGCAGGCGCAGGTAGTCGTAGATCTCGGTGACGGTGCCGACCGTCGAGCGCGGGTTGTGCGACGTGGTTTTCTGTTCGATCGAAATGGCCGGTGACAGGCCCTCGATCGAGTCCACGTCCGGTTTTTCCATGATCGACAGGAACTGGCGCGCGTAGCTCGACAGCGACTCGACGTAGCGGCGCTGCCCCTCGGCGTAGATCGTGTCGAACGCCAGCGACGACTTGCCCGAGCCGGACAAGCCTGTGATCACAATCAGTTTGTCGCGCGGCAGGTCGAGGTTGATGTTCTTCAGGTTGTGCGTCCGGGCGCCCCGGATATGAATAGTATCCATGCTGATTTTCTGCGACAGGTCAACCTGCTAATATACGCGCTTCTTCGCGGGCCAGGCAAAGGCACAGGATTTTCTGTGGCTGACCCGCCTATTTCATCAAGGCGGCCATCGGCTACGCAGTAAGTGATGATGATGTTAGAAATAAATGACCAAGGTGGTGGTTTGCAGCGCCGATACACGATGATTTCCGCCGCCGGCCTGTCCCGGTTCTGGCGGGTTGTCGCTCGCCCTCGCCTGGTCTTCACTCCACTCGTCGTTACAACTACGAGATTCCGAGATTCGTTCCAGCCCGGCGCGCGGCCGGCAGTGAACCTCGCCAGCTTCCGGGACCCTTGATGAATTATGCGGGTTGAACAACAAATGACACCGCGCGAGCGGCGTGCGGCGATTTCGCTTGCCGGTATCTTCTCGCTGCGCATGCTCGGCCTGTTCATGATCCTGCCGGTGTTTGCGCTGTATGCGAGCGATCATCTGAGTGACGCGACCCCGACGCTGATCGGCGTTGCGATCGGCGCCTACGGGCTGACGCAGGCGGTATTGCAGATCCCGTTCGGCATGCTGTCGGACCGCATCGGCCGCAAGCCGGTCATCGTCTTCGGACTGATCGTATTCGCGATCGGCAGCGTGGTGGCTGCCATGTCGGACACCATCATCGGCGTTATCATCGGCCGCGCGTTGCAGGGCAGCGGCGCGATCGCCGCGGCGGTCATGGCGCTGGCCGCCGATCTGACGCGCGAGGAACACCGTACCAAGGCGATGGCCATGATAGGCGCGAGCATCGGCGTGTCGTTCGCCGTGTCGATGATCCTCGGGCCGGTGTTCAACCACTGGTTCGGCGTGCCCGGCATCTTCTGGCTGACAGCCGCGCTGGCGCTGGGGGGCATTGCCGTGGTGCGTTACGCGGTGCCGCAGCCGGTGCGCACCACCTTCCATCGCGATGCCCAAACCATGCCGGCGCAGTTGAAGACGGCGCTGGTCAATCCGGAACTGTTGCGGCTGGACTTCGGTATCTTCGTGCTGCACATGTTGTTGACGGCGACCTTCGTCGCGTTCCCGTTGATGCTGCGTGACCAGGGCGGGCTGGACGCCGCACACCACTGGATGGTCTATGCGCCGGTGCTGCTGATCGGTTTGGTAGCGATGGTGCCGTTTGTCATCATCGCCGAGAAGATGCGCCGGATGAAACAGGTGTTCGTCGCCGCCATCCTGGTTATTGCGGCGTCGGAACTGGGGCTGGCGTTTTTCGACCATTCATTCGTTGGCATGGTCGCCGGCCTGTTCATATTCTTTACTGCTTTCAACGTTCTGGAAGCGACGTTGCCGTCGCTGGTGGCCAAAACCGCGCCGGGCACCATGAAGGGTACCGCGATGGGTATTTATTCCAGCGCGCAGTTTCTGGGCGCCTTTTGCGGCGGTGTCGCCGGCGGGGCATTGTATGGTACGTTTGGCGTCGCGGCCGTGTTCGTTTTCTGTGCGGTCGCCGCGATGGCCTGGGCAGCGGTGGCGATGACGATGGCACCGCCGCGTTATGTCGCGAGCCTGATGTTGAATGTTGGTCAGGTCAACGAGGCCAGGGCCCGGCAGCTGGCGACCGAGCTGTTGCTGGTGCGCGGCGTCGAGGAGGCGGTGGTGATCGTCGAGGACGGGGTCGCCTACCTCAAGGTGGATAACAGGATATTGGACAGAGAGGCTGTTTTTCGCTTTTCGGTGGACGGCAACAGCGACGGCGACAGCGCCACCGACAAACAGGCTCAGCCGCAACCCGGCTGATGCGGCACGGTGGCAGCATCAATACGATAGGGCAGGTTACTAATTAAGGAGAATCGCGATGGCGAGAGGCGTAAACAAGGTCATACTGATCGGCAATCTGGGCAAGGACCCGGAGGTGCGCTACATGCCGAGCGGCGGCGCCGTGACCGGCGCCACGCTGGCGACCAGCGAATCGTGGAAAGATAAGCAGACGGGTGAGAAGAAGGAACACACCGAATGGCATAACCTCACCTTCTTTGGGCGACTGGCGGAGGTCGCCGGGGAATATCTGAAAAAGGGTTCCAAGGTCTATATAGAAGGGAGTATTCGCACCGAGAAGTGGCAGGACAAAGAGGGTAAGGACCGTTACACGACCAAGATCATCGTCAACGAGATGCAGATGCTCGACAGCCGCAGCGGTGGTGGCAGCAGCAGCGCCCAATACGATCAGGAGCCGGCGTCGAAGCCGGTCGCGGAAACGGCCGGGGCCGACGATTTCGACGACGATATCCCGTTTTGAGGTTTGCAGAGCATAAGCCCCGGTGGTTCGTCCCACAGGTAACTTTACCGATATACCCCCTCACCCCCGGCCCCTCTCCCTAATGGGAGAGGGAGCTACACCCTTCTCCCACAGGGAGAAGGGCGGGGATGAGGGAATCATTGCTGGCAAGACATGATTCGAATTATTTATGGGGCAACACACGAGCGAAGGGTTGCATAGCGGCGGATGAATCTGCACGAGTATCAGGCCAAGCAACTGTTTGCTGATCATGGTATCCCGGTGCCGCCGGGCGGCGCGGCGCAGACCGTCGACGAGGCGGTGGCGCGTGCCCGTGAGCTCGGCGGCGATACCTGGATGGTCAAGGCCCAGGTACATGCCGGCGCGCGCGGCAAGGCCGGCGGCATCAAGAAGGTCACCGGCATCGAGGAACTGAAGTCGTCCGTCAAGGCGATGCTGGGTTCGCGCCTGGTCACGCATCAGACCGGCGCGGACGGCCTGCCGGTCAACACGGTGTTAATCGAGCCCGCGCAACAGATCAGCCGCGAGCTGTACCTCGGCGTGCTGGTCGATCGGGCGCGCGAGCGCATCGTCATGATGGCGTCCAGCGCCGGCGGCATGGCGATCGAGGAAGTGGCCGCGACCCAACCGGAAAAGATCGTCACCGTTTACGCCAATCCAGTCACCGGCCTGCAACCGTTTCAATGCCGGCAGCTGGCGTTCGGGCTTAAGCTGGACGCGGCGCAGGTGAACCCGTTCACGACACTTGCGCTGGCGCTGTATCAATTATTCGTCGACAAGGACCTGAGTCTGGTCGAGATCAATCCGCTGATTATCACCGGCGATGGCGCGCTGCTGGCGCTCGATGCCAAGGTCAACATCGACGACAACGCGGAATACCGCCAACCGGCGCTCGCCGCGCTGCGCGATGCGACGCAGGAAGACGCAAAAGAGCACGCCGCGGCGCAGCATGGCCTGAACTACATCACGCTCGACGGCAATATCGCGTGCATGGTCAACGGCGCGGGGCTGGCGATGGCGACGATGGACCTGATCAAGCTGCACGGCGGCGAGCCGGCGAATTTTCTCGACGTCGGCGGCACGGCGACCGCGGAACGCGTGACCGAGGCGTTCAAGCTGATTCTGTCGGATACCAAAGTCAGGGCGATCCTCGTCAATATCTTCGGCGGCATCGTGCGTTGCGATCTGATTGCCGAGGGCATCATCAAGGCCGTCGAAGAAACGCATATGACCATCCCGGTCGTCGTGCGTCTCGAAGGCACGCGCGTCGACGAGGGCAGGAAACTGCTGCGCGACAGCGGGCTGGCCATTACTGCCGCCGAGAGCCTGACCGATGCGGCGCAGAAGTCCGTCGCGTTCGCGAAAGCAGGCAAGCGCTGATGGCGATACTGGTCGGTAAGGACACGCGCGTCATCTGTCAGGGCTTTACCGGCAAGCAGGGGACATTCCATTCCGAGCAGGCGATTGCCTACGGCACCCACATGGTCGGCGGCGTCACGCCGGGCAAGGGCGGGCAGACGCATCTCGATCGGCCGGTGTTCGACACGGTGCGCGATGCGGTGAAACAGACCGGCGCGAATGCAACGGTCATCTACGTGCCGGCGCCGTATGCGGCGGACTCGATACTCGAGGCCGTCGACGCCGGTATCGAGATTATTGTCTGTATCACCGAGGGCATTCCGGTGCTGGACATGCTGCGCGTCAAGGCGGCGCTGAAGTTCAGCGGTTCGCGGCTGATCGGGCCTAACTGCCCCGGCATCATCACGCCGGGCGCGTGCAAGATCGGCATCATGCCCGGCAGCATACACAAACCCGGTGCGATCGGCATCGTGTCGCGTTCCGGCACGCTGACCTATGAGGCCGTGCACCAGACGACGCTGAACGGTCTTGGCCAGAGCACCTGCGTCGGCATCGGTGGCGATCCGTTGCAGGGCACGAATTTCATCGATTGCCTCGCGCTGTTTGAAAAAGACGCGCAGACCGAAGGCATCGTGATGGTCGGCGAGATCGGTGGTGCCGCGGAAGAGGCGGCCGCCGAATTTATCAAAAAGAATGTCAGCAAGCCGGTGGTCGCGTATATCGCCGGCGTAACCGCGCCCGCCGGCAAGCGCATGGGTCACGCCGGCGCGATTATTTCGGGTGGTAAAGGCACTGCGGCGGACAAGATCGCGGCGCTGGAAGCGGCCGGCGTTACCGTGGTGCGTTCACCGGCGGAGATCGGCGCGGCGATGGGCAAGGCGATAGGCAAGGCGCCGGGTAAGTGATGCCGCGATAGGGCGGGTATCACGGTGGATGTTGCACCGGGGTTTTCGATAGTGGTGTCTTGTGTCGTCGGCATGAGATGCCGAATAGTTCGTCATTCCGGGCGGAGCGAAGCGTAGACCCGGAATCCAGTGGTTGTTAGTATGACTGGATTCCTCGGCGGCTGTTCCCGACGCCGCTCTACCTCGCCCGTCCATGGGCTCGCGCTTGCGCGGGAATGACGAGCTTCAGGTATGTCAGCCATACCGGGCATTCCGGGTACCGAGATTCCATAACAACCCATACCGCATTGAACACAGCAACCGCAGGTCGCGAAACCAAGCTCCGTCTGGTGATGGCCCAGCTCAACATGATGGTGGGCGACATCACCGGCAACGCGCACAAAATTATCGCGGCGGCAAACCGCGCGCGCGATGAACTGCGCGCCGATGCGGTTATTTTCACCGAGCTGGCGCTGACCGGTTATCCGCCGGAAGATTTGTTGCTCAGGCCGGATTTCCATGAACGGGTATTGCGCGGCATGACCGAGATACGCCGCCAGGTGAGAGGCATCGACGTCATCGTGGGCTACCCGCGCAGCGACATCGGTGGTCTGTCGAACGCGGCATCGGTGATACGCGACGGCCAGATTATCGCGACCTATCACAAGCAGCATCTGCCCAACTACAGCGTTTTCGACGAGAAGCGTTATTTTGTGCCGGACAACCTGCCCTGCGTGCTTGATATCAACGGCGTGCCGGTCGGCATCACCATCTGCGAGGATGTCTGGATGCCGGACCCGGTGGCGCAGGCGACGGCCGGCGGCGCGCGGCTGGTGGTGAACCTGAATGCCTCGCCGTTTCATGCCGGCAAGGGGCGCGAGCGCGAGATCGTCGTACGCCAGCGCATCGAGGAAAACGGCGTGCCGGTCGTCTACGTCAATCAGGTCGGCGGACAGGACGAGCTGGTATTCGACGGTGAATCCTTTGTCATGAACGCCACGGGCGAGGTGACGCAGCGCGCGCCGGCCTTCGTGGAGGGCCTGTATCCGGTGGATTTCACGCTGCGGGACGGCCGGCCCGTGCCGCTGCCTGGCAGTCTCGCCGAGCCGCTGACCGGGGAGCAAAGCGTCTACCACGCGCTGGTGCTGGGGGTGCGCGATTACATCGAGAAGAACCGATTCCCGGGCGTGGTGCTGGGCCTGTCCGGTGGCATCGATTCGGCGTTGACGCTCGCGATAGCGGTGGATGCGATCGGCGCCGACCGGGTCGAGGCGGTGATGATGCCGTCGCGTTATACCGCGGCGATCAGTCAGCAGGATGCGCAGGCGCAGGCGCAGGCGCAGGGTGTGGCGTATCACGTGATTCCGATCGAGCCGCCGTTTCGCGTGTTTCTCGACAGCCTGGCCGCCGAGTTCACCGGCCGGCCGCCGGACGTGACCGAAGAAAACATCCAGGCGCGCTGCCGCGGCATTATCCTGATGGCGATTTCGAACAAGACCGGCCGGATGTTGCTGACTACCGGTAACAAGAGCGAGGTGTCGGTCGGGTATGCGACGCTATACGGCGACATGGCGGGCGGCTTCGCACCGCTCAAGGACGTGCCCAAGACAATGGTGTATCGTCTGGCGAGGTATCGTAATTCGATCGCGCCGGTGATTCCGGAGCGCGTCATTACAAGGCCGCCGTCGGCGGAGCTGGCGCCGGACCAGAAAGACGAGGATACCTTGCCGCCCTATGCCATTCTGGATGCGATACTGGAAATGTATATCGAACAGGATAAAAGTCCCGAGGACATCGTCGCCGCCGGTTTCGGGGACGCCGTTGTCAGGCGGGTGATCGCGATGGTGAACCGCAACGAATACAAGCGCCGCCAGGCCCCGCCCGGTGTGCGGGTCACGCGGCGGGCGTTCGGCCGCGATCGCCGTTATCCGATTACTTCGGCGTATCAGTACTGACTTCTGCTGAATTTACCAACAATCGGGGGAGACCATGAAGAAAGTTGACGCAGTCATAAAGCCTTTCAAGCTGGACGATGTGCGCGAGGCGTTGTCGGAGATCGGCATCACCGGCATGACGGTGACCGAAGGCAGGGGCTTCGGCCGCCAGAAAGGTCATACCGAACTCTACCGGGGTGCCGAGTACGTCGTCGATTTTTTGCCGAAGATCAAGATCGAAGTCGTGGTGCTGGATGAACAGCTGGAGCCGTGCATCGAGGCGATAACCAGGGCGGCGCGCACCGGCAAGATCGGCGACGGCAAGATCTTCGTCAGCAGCGTCGAGCGCGTGGTGCGTATCCGGACAGGTGAAGAGAACGAAGGCGCGATCTGAGCCGTTGACCCGCGCCGGCTTGCCGCGAGTGGCAAGCCCGTCGTCAGCGCATCGTGACCACGTCTTCCAGCGGCCGGCGCCGCGTCGGCTCGGGCAGCTCGGCCGGATAGCCGACGCTCAGAATCGCCACCGGTCGCAAGTCATCGCCAACGCCGCAGAGTTTCGTCACGGCCTTTTCATCGAATTCGCCTACCCATATTGAACCGAGGCCCGCCGCGACCGCCGCGAGTTGCGTGTAGGCGGCAGCGATGGTCGCATCCTGAATCGCATAGAGCTTTTTGCCGCGCTTGCCAAACCGGTCTGCCGATCGTTCTGTGTCGCAGAAAAACACCAGACTGGCCGGCGCCTCGCGGATAAACGCCTGATCCTGCGCCGCGCGGCTCAGCTGTTCGCGCATGTCGGGTTGCGAGACGACGACAATATGGTAGGCCTGCAGATCGCCGGCGGACGGCGCGGTGCAGGCGGTTTCAAGCACGGCGTGCAGCTTTTCCGCCTCGACCGGGGCGTCCGGCAGAAATTTCCGCACCGAATGCCGGTGACGGACCGTTTCAAAGAAATCCCACATGGTGTGTCTCCCGTTTCGCCACGTCGCGGATGCGTTACCGTATGGCCCGTGATTCCGCGCCGGTGAGCGCCGGATGTTCCTCGTTATTGCGTTCCAGAACGCGCAGCGCATCGTCGGCCAGATCATCGATGCCGAGCTGGCGATAGGCCGATGCCATCAGCGCCAGCGCGTCGGCAGTGGCCGGCGTTTGCGGCAATTCCTCGACGACGTATTTGGCGCGTTTGGCCGCTGCAACATAAGCGCCACGCCGCATATAGTAATCAGCGACGTGCATTTCGTACACGGCCAGCTGGTTACGCAGTGCGATCATACGTTGACGCGCGTCCACCGCATATTGGCTGTCGGGAAAGCGGGTGATCAGCTCCGAGAAATACTGGAACGCCTCGCGCGTGGTGCGTGGATCGCGTTTGCTTATGTCCAGTGAGAACTTGTACTCGAAGTATCCGTAGCCCTGATTGAAACGCGCCAGACCGCGCAGGTAGTACAGGTAGTCCACGTGCTTGTGCCGGGGGTAGAGCTTGATAAAGCGGTCGGCGGCAGCTACCGCCTCGTCCGGGTCGTCGTTGCGATAGTAGGCGTAGGCGATGTCGAGCTGCGCCTGCTGCGAGTAATTACCGAACGGATAGCGTGCCTCCAGCGATTCGAATTCCTTGATAGCGGTCTCGTAGTCGCCGATATCCAGCGCCTTTTTGCCCGATGTATAAAATTCCTCGGCGCTGCGCGTTTCGTCCTTTTCCTTGGTGGACGAGCAGGCTGTCATCAAAACGATGAGTACGATCAGCAGAATGCGTGACATGGGTTGGTCCGGACAAATAACCGAATTTTACGCCAGCGGGCGGGCGCTCATTATAACGCGGTGACACGCGCGGTGTCGCCGCGGTAAAGAATTTCCCGTCCGTCGTTGCGGCACCCTGCGGGTATAAACACCCTGCGGGTATAAACGCTGCGGCAATCCGCCTGCCGGGTCGTTTCGTTGCGCTGGACTCCGGCTCCCGACCATCGGTTCCCGACCATCGGTTCCCGACATGGCCGACCTCGCCGGTCCACGGGCGCGTAGCTACGCGAATCCTGCACCCGCGCAGGCGGCGGACAGGAACAAGGAACCCATCACGGGTTAGTGCCGGCCATCGCGGCTCGGGTCAGGGTTCCCTGGCGCGACATCAGTCGCCGGTGTCTGCTGCATCCGGTTGCGGCAACGGCGGCATCGGCTGCGCGGGCACGGTGGCTGGCGCGGCCGATGGCTGTTGATCGCGTTCCTTGCGGATGGTGGCCTGAATGTCGCTGTAACGGCGGATCCACGGCCGGGCGTGGCGCAGTGCTGCCGGCAGGGCGTCGATCGCTTGCCGGGCGTCGGCCTGCGTGTCGTAGCTGCCATACAGCAGCGAATACCACTGCTGTGCACCCTTCATGCTGGAGAAATACGCGCTGTCGTTCTCGATGTGATGCCGGGATACGAAGCCGGACAACGCTCGCTGGTTGCCGGTCGCCAGTACCTGCAAGGTGTATTGTCCGGGACGCTGCGCCAGCAGCCAGTCCTCGGTACGCATCTCCGCGCGGGCCGCTGGCACGGTGGGACGTGCTTGCGGCATGCTGCCGATCACCGGTGTGGCCGCTCGCTCGGCCGGCGCGTCGGCACGGGACGGCGCGGGCGCTGCAGCCACCGTCGGCGGACGCCTGGGGGCCGACCGTTTCTCGATTGCTACCGCCGCGGGCGCCGGTTCCGGCGGCACACTGTCGGTCAGCGATGTGTAGTGATAGTCCGGGTGTTTTTGCCGCAGCGTCCGCTGTGCATCGAGCGCCTGTTCGGTGAGCCCGAGGGCGGTATACGCGTCTATCATCACCACGTAGGCATCCGGCGCCGCCGGTGCATTCTCGTAATGTTCAACGACATGCTCGGCACGTTTCGCGGCGGCCTCGGCCTGACCTTCGGCAAGTGCCTGGCGCGCTGCTTTTACCTCAAGTTCACCGAGTTTGTTGCGGATGTCGACCATGCGTTGCAGCGCATCCTCGGTGTACTTGCTGTTCGGGTGGGCGCGCGTCAGATTGGCGAACTCGCGAAACGCCTCGCGCAGGCGGGTGGCTTGCTGTGCCTGGTCGGCTGCCGTGCTGCCGGTATCCGCCGGGTGCATGGCCTGCTGATAGCGCGCCAGGCCCTTCAGATATAAGGCGTAGTCCACATGCGGCTGACTGCCCGGGGCATCGATATAGTGGTTGGTCGCGTCGACTGCCTCGTCGGTGTTGTCGAGCTTGTACCATGCATAGGCGATCTCCAGTTGCGACGGCAAGGCGCGTTCGTCGCCCGGATAGCGGCGCTGCATCTGTTTGAAATAATCGATGGCCTGCGGGTAATTCTCCGCCCGCAGGGCGTCCTGGCCCTCCGTATAGAAGCGTTGCGCGGCCCAGTCACGCGTCGGGTCGTCGGTCCGTGACGTGGTGGCGCAGCCGCCGGCGAGGAGTATCAATAGTCCGGCGAGACCGGTGGCGACGATTTTTATCATGAGCAGTGTCCGTGGTTCGCTACGCCGGAGTTATCCGTTTACGGTCGGCGCGCCACTTATATTATTATGAGCCGGCGCCGGTTGTCAGATGTTTTGACCGGCTAACCATTATACTGAGTCGTCCCGCCCACCCTGAAACGATTTATTACCGAGCATGTCAGATACCGTACAGCTTTCTGCAACCATTCCGGACGATATGGCCGGCTTGCGCCTCGACCAGGCGTTGGCCGGGCTGTTTCCCGATTATTCCCGATCCCGCCTCAAGCAATGGATAGTCGATGGTCAGGTGACCGTCAACGGCAGGTCGTTACGACCGAAGGACAAGCTGCGCGGCGGCGAGGCCATTGAAATCGCGGCGACGCTGGTCGAGCAGACCGCGTGGACCGGGGAAAACATCGCGCTCGACATCGTTTACGAAGACGACGATGTCATCGTCATCAACAAGCCCGCCGGACTGGTGGTGCATCCGGCCGCCGGCAATCAGGCCGGCACGCTGGTCAACGCGCTGTTGCATCACGCGCCGGAGCTCAATGCGCTGCCGCGCGCGGGTATCGTGCATCGTCTCGACAAGAACACCAGCGGCCTGCTGATCGTCGCGCGCACGCTGTCGGCGCACAAACATCTCGTCGACCAGCTACAGGCGCGGCTGTGTAAACGCGAATATCAGGCCGTCGTGAACGGTGTGATGATCGCCGGCGGCAGGGTCGACGCGCCGCTCGCGCGGCATCCGTTGAATCGCAAGCGCATGGCCGTGGTTGATGAGGGTCGCGAGGCTATCAGTCATTTTCGGGTGATCGAGCGGTTCCGCGCCCACACGCTGGCATCGGTGCAGCTGGAAACGGGACGTACACACCAGATCCGCGTGCATATGGCGCACATCCAGTTTCCCATCGTCGGCGATCCCGAATACGGGGGCCGGTTACACATGCCCAAGGGGGCGACCGAGGCATTGCGCGATGCGCTGCACGGTTTCAAGCGGCAGGCCTTGCATGCGGTGCGATTGACGGTAACGCATCCGCGCCTCGGTACGCCTATGGAATGGAGTGCGCCGTTGCCACCGGACATGGTGGCGCTGATCGCCGTGTTACGCGCCGATGTCGCGTCAGACAAGGCCAAGTAGGCATTTACCACGAAGACCGTGCAGGTGGAGCGTGAGCCACTGCCGGGTACTTCATGGTACAAATACCCGATGAGTTCAGATCGCATTCATGCCCCTGCGGCGGCCCGCGCCTGCGACTGGCTGGTGCCCGACTGGCCGGTGCCGTCGTTCGTGCAGGCGCTGACGACAACGCGGCGCGGCGGCGTCAGCACGGGCCCGTATCGCAGCCTGAATCTCGCCGATCACGTTGGTGACAGCGAGCGCGTGGTGAATGACAACCGTGAACGGCTGTTCCGGCTCGCGGATTTGCCGGCGATGCCGTTCTGGCTGAACCAGGTGCATGGCGTTGGCGTGGTCGATGCCCGCAGCGCCGCGCGCGGCAGCGTAGCGGATGCCAGTTTTACCGGGAGCGATCAGGTAGTATGTGCCGCTTTGACAGCGGACTGCCTGCCGGTGTTGCTGTACGACCGGCGCAATCAGCGGATTGCCGCGGTCCATGCCGGCTGGCGTGGCCTGGCGGCGGGGGTCATCGCGGCAACGATAGCGCGCATGAACAGCCGCGGTGACGACCTGCTCGCCTGGCTGGGGCCGGCGATCGGGCCGGGCCGGTTCGAGGTAGGCGCCGAGGTGCGCGCGCAATTTCTCGCCCATGATCCACGCAGCGCGGCGGCGTTTGTGCCGTCAGCAAACGCGGGGCGGTGGCTGGCGGATATCTATGAACTGGCCAGACAACGCCTGGGCGAGGCGGCGGTGACCTCGGTGTACGGCGGCGGTTTCTGCACGGTGTCCGAGGCAGACCGGTTCTATTCCTATCGCCGCGACGGCGTCACCGGTCGCATGGCGACATTGATCTGGATGACCGGGAATCGCTGATGAGAGAGGCGGGCTGACCGATGAACACACTGGGCTGGATCATTCTGTTCTGCGTCGTTGGCGGCGCATTGAGCGTGATTGTCGCGGCGGCGTTTTTGCTTATCGGTAACGATCTGCGCCAGCGCTTGTTGCCGCACTTGTTGAGCTTTGCAATCGGCGCGTTGCTGGGCGCGGCTTTCCTCGCACTGCTGCCGCACGCAATCGCAGGACCGGACGTCGACGCGCATAAATTGATGATGGCCGTGTTGTTCGGCGTGCTCGGATTTTTTTTGCTGGAAAAAATGGTGCTGTGGCGCCATTGTCATACGCACGACTGCGACGTGCATGTCGATGTGCACGAGGCAAACCGGCAGAAGGCTGCCGGCGCGATTATTCTCATCGGCGATGGCTTGCATAACTTCATCGACGGCGTGCTGATTGCCGCGGCGTTTCTCGTCGACTTCGATCTTGGCGTGGTTACCGCGCTCGCGGTTGCGGCGCACGAGATTCCCCAGGAGCTGGGCGATTTCGTCGTGCTGCTGCACAGCGGTTACTCGCGCAGCAAGGCACTGCTTTACAATCTGTTGTCGGGTATGGGTACCGTGGTCGGCGGGGTACTCGCGTGGTATGGCCTGGCGGGTCTGGAAGAGTATCTGCCGTACGTGCTGGCGGTGGCGGCCGCGAGCTTTATCTATGTCGCCGTGGCGGATCTGATCCCCACCCTGCACAAGCGCACCGAGCTGCGCGCGACGTTGCAGCAGATGCTGCTGATCGTCTCCGGCGTCGGTGTCATCCACTTCGCCCATTCGACCTTGCATTGATGCGTTGATACACGGAGAGGTTCCGGCTGTCCGGCCGACATAGGCGGCGGAACGCCCTGCAAAATCGCGGCTTGGCGCAGGGCGTTCCGCCGAATGACGCGGCGATGATACGATGCACTCATGTCCGACTATCGCCGCCATCGTGTGCCGGGAGGCACGTACTTCTTCACGATTAATTTGCTGGAACGGCGCTCGGATTTCCTCGTGCGTCATATAGACGCCTTGCGTGCGGCGGTTAAGCGAGCGCGGGGCAACCAGCCGTTTCACATCGATGCCCGGGTGGTCCTGCCGGATCATATGCACTGTATCATCACGCTACCGCCCGGCGATGATGACTATTCGAATCGCATCAAGGCCATCAAGATACGTTTCGTGCGCGCCTTGGCGCCCCGCGAACGACGTTCGGCGGTGCGGGTCGCCAAAGGCGAACGCGGAATCTGGCAACGCCGTTTCCGGGAGCACGTCGTACGGGATGACGAAGATTACGCGCGGCACATCGACTACATTCATTACAATCCCGTCAAACATGGGTACGCCGCGGCGGTGGTAGCATGGCCCTGTTCGACGGTTTCATCGCTGGGTAGCCGTCGGCGCCTGTCCGGCCGGCCGGGGCGGCGATGGCGCAACGGATGTGGCGGCGGGTGAGCGCCGATGATGGATGCATGCGGCGGAACGCCGGTCGGGCTTCCGCTCTACACGGATTGAACTGAACAGGTTAAACCGCGTAATCCGCGGAAGGAGTGCCCCATGCAAGCGCAATCCGTTGCCGGGTTTGAGGTATGGCCGGACCTGCCTCTGGAGTCATGGAGCGCGACGTGCGCGACGCTGCACCTGTGGACCCAGATCGTCGGGAAGATCCGGCTGGTGCAGAGTGCGTGGGTGAATCATTCCTGGCACGCCACGCTGTATGTGACGGCCCGCGGGTTGACGACCTCCGCTGTGCCGTGCGGCACCCGGATGTTTCAGATCGATTTCGATTTCGTCAGCCATCAGCTCAACGTGCTGTCCACCGACGGAAGTCGCGGCGGCTTTGCACTCGAACCACAGTCCGTGGCGACGTTTTATGCGCGTCTCATGGATGAGCTGAACAGACTGCACCTGCCTGTGAACATCAGGAAGACACCCAACGAGGTCGTCGACGCGATCCCGTTCGATCGGGACGAGGTGCATCGGGCGTACGATCCGGTCTATGCGAACCGGTTCTGGCGGATACTCGTGCAGGCCGATCGGATTTTCAAGACGTTTCGCGCGAGGTTCATCGGCAAGTGCAGTCCGGTGCATTTCTTCTGGGGCGCCGCGGACCTGGCGGTCACGCGGTTCTCGGGTCGGCGTGCTCCCGAGCATCCCGGCGGAATTCCGAATCTGCCGGACCGGGTGACCCGGGAAGCGTACTCGCACGAAGTCAGCAGCTGCGGGTTCTGGCCGGGAGGCGGGCCGGTGCCGTATCCGGCGTTCTATTCGTATGCCTATCCGGAACCGGCGGGATTTGCCGCAGCGCCCATCCAGCCTGGCGGGGCGTTTTACAGCACCGATCTGCGGGAGTTCATTCTGCCATACGACGTCGTGCGCCGGGCTACGTCCCCGGACGACACGCTGCTCGACTTTCTGCAGACGACATATGAGGCGGCAGCCACATTGGCGAATTGGGAGCGGGCGTCGCTGGAGCGGGATCATGATCCGGAAGGGGGCTCACGCCGTCACGGGAGGAAAACGCTATGAAGCAGTGGTTCATGCTGACGGTGGTCGGGACGGACAGGCCCGGTATTGTGGCGCGGATTACCACGCGGCTGTTCGATAACGGCGGCAATCTTGGCGAGGCGTCGATGGCGCGGCTGGGCGGGAATTTCACGATCATGTTGATGGTGCAGTACGACGGCGATACAGCGGCGCTGCAACGCCTGCTGGCGCCACTGTCAGCCGAGCTCGGACTGCATTTTCACATCGATGAAATCGAGGGCCGGTTGCACGAGCATATCGTGCCGGACGTGCGTATATCGGTGTACGGCGCCGACCGTGCCGGCATCGTTGCGCAGGTAACGAGTGCGCTCGCTGCAGCGGGATTCAACATACTCGATCTGGAATCGGACGTGGCCGGCACCGAGCGAAAGCCGGTGTACGTGATGCATATTGAAGGTTGTGCGACCCGAGGTATCGAAGCGCTGACGCAAGCCGTCGCCGATTTTGCCCGCGATGGCCTGGACATCAGGCTCACGTCGATCGATACGCTGATGGGCTAGGGCGGCGCCGTTGTTCGACGTCATCACCTATCCCGATCCACGCCTGAAGCAGGTGGCGACGCCCGTCAACGTATTCGACGACGCGCTGCGTGCGTTCGTGCGCGATCTTGAACAGACGATGCGCGGTGGACCACCGAGTGTTGGTATAGCGGCGCCGCAGGTCGGATCGACGCAGCGCATCGCCATCGTCGACGTGTCGAGCCGGCCGAAGACCCGCAGCCACGGCAGACTGGTGCTGATCAATCCGGTGATTACACGTCGCGACGGCGATGTGATCGGGCGCGAGGGCTGTTTGTCGTTACCAGATTTCACCGGTAACGTGATGCGCGCCGAGCGCATCGAGGTCGCGGCGTTCGATGAAAACGGCGACAGAAACACCTATGTATTCGAGGAATTCGAGGCGCGCGCCGTGCAGCATGAAATCGATCATCTCGATGGCCTGCTGTTTCTCGACCGGCTCGTCAGCCGGAGGAATGATTTGTTTCGACGCAAGGTGTATAAATAGACCGGCCGCGATGGCGCGTGCGTAAGCGATTTTATCATCGATGATGTAAACGCTTAACGTGCCATAATTGATTAAGCAGCGAATACCGCATGGAGATCAACGATGGATGTCTTCAACAAACCGGTGAATCCGGACAAGGATATCGTAAAGAATCTCGGGCCGCTGGCGCCGCTGGTCGGGGTCTGGGAAGGCGATCAGGGCGTCGACATCGCGCCGGCTCGCAAGGGCCCGGCCGAGACGCGCTATCGCGAACGACTGACGTTCGATCCACTCGGGCCGGTCGTGAACGGGCCGCAGGTGCTGTACGGCCTGCGCTATGCGACGACCGTCTGGCCGATGGGTCAGGACGAGGCGTTTCACGAGGAGACCGGCTACTGGTTATGGGACGCGCGTGATCAACAGGTGATGCGCTGCTTCATGGTGCCGCGCGGCGTGACCGTGCTGGCCGGTGGCGCGGCGGATCCCCACGCGAGGGTGCTGAAGCTGTCAGCGCTCGTCGGTTCGGAGACCTACGGTATTCTGTCGAACCCGTTTCTCGACAAGGCGTTCAAGACGGTACGTTACGAATTGACGGTGACGTTGAACGACGACGGCAGTTTCAGTTATGCCGAGGATACCCAGCTGAAGATCCCCGGTCAGGCGGACATATTCCATCACACGGACAAGAACACGTTGCGGCGTGCGAACTAGCCGGCGCAGTCTTTGTCCGGATGAATTCCGGGTGTAGCGGAGGTGCGGCAATGAATACGACGACCAACGACGATTTCATCGATTGCTGGAACGAGATACTGGTGCCGAAGTGGAACCGCTTCCGCCATCTGCTTTCAGGCAACGGCGCGATACACAGTGCCATTGCCTACAAGGATTTCGGTTTCCGCCCGGGTGACAAGGTGCTCGACATCGGCTGCGGGTACGGCGAGACCTGTCTCGAGATCGGTCAACAGGTAACCGGTACAGGCGAGGTACTCGGTATCGATTGCACCGATGCCTTTCTCGCCGTTGCCAATGACGAGTGCGACCGGGCCGGGCTGAGGCAGGTGCGTTTCGAGTTGGCCGACGCGCAGACCCACGCACTGCCGCCGGAATATTTCGATGCGGCGTTTTCGCGTTTCGGCGTGATGTTTTTCCAGAGCGCCGTGATGGCGATGCGCAACAGCCACAAGGCGCTCAAGCCCGGCGGCACGCTGTGCCTGATCGTCTGGCGCACCATCCGCGATAATCCGTGCTGGGGCGCTGCCAAGGAGATCGCGCTTAAATATCTGCCACCGCCCGGTGACGCGGCGCGCACCTGCGGTCCCGGTCCGTTCTCGTGGGCCGATGAGGAGACCGACCGCGCGATGCTGAAGGCGGCGGGCTTTACCAACATCGAGCTATTCAAGCGCATTGACGCCGATGTGCGCATGGGTACGACCGTTGAAGAGGCCGTGGATTACCAGGTTCTGGTCGGGCCGTCGGGTGAAATCATTCGCGAAGCCGGTGCCGAAGGGCAGCGCAAGCTGCCGGTGATACGCGAGGAGATGGCCGCGTTCATGCGCCGGAATGTGCGCGCCGACGGCACCGTCTGGCTGCCGTCGAGCACGTGGGCGATCATGGCGAGGAAGTAGCCATCGAGCGGCACTATTCGGCTGGCAGCCTCGGCGCGTTTCTTCTACGGAAATAATGCTCAAATTAACGGAAACATCGCGGCTGCGCTGGCCGGTTCTTGGTCTCGCCATAGCGGTTTACCTGTGGTTCGGTTTTTATACGTCGGAATCCGTTACCACGTTCGACAACCCGGTGGAGCGGCGCGCCGACGGCGCGCTGATTTTCTCTGCGCCGGGCATCGCGTTGACCGGCGATGTGGCCGGTTGGCTGGACGCGGCGATAGCACTCGAAAGGCTGGAGATCGCTGTCGATGTTCTGCCGGGGTCGCTGTCGCAACAGGGGCCGGCGCGTATCATCTCGCTGTCAGGCGATACCAATTTCAGAAACTTTACGATTGGTCAGAGCGATGCCGATCTGGTCGTGCGCTGGCGCCGCACCGCGGCCATGTGGAACGGCACGCCCGAGTTTGTGCTCAAGAACGTGTTTGCCGACCGGCAGCGACACCGCATCCACGTGGTCGCGACCGGCAGCGCATTGACGGTGTTTGCCGATGGCAGGCAGCTGCTCGATGAGCCGTTGCCGGAGAACTCGTTCCGCACCTGGACGCGCGAGTACTGGCTGGCGATCGGCAACGAAGTGACCTTCGACAGGCCGTGGCTGGGCGAGATTGTCGAGGCCAGGATCGGCGTCGACGGTAACTGGGTGGATTATCTCGAACGCGGTCGCCTCGATATACCGACGGATTATGCTCCGCGGTCATACAAAGACCGGATAGTTGAGCTGATTCCGTTTGTTCACGAACGTTACACGACAAATACGGCAATAGACTGGCTCGTGAATCTGCTAGGGTTTGTACCGTTCGGGGCGATGCTGGTGTGGTTGTTTCCAGCGCGGATCGGGATTCGGGGGGCGAGTGCCTGCGCTTTTCTTCTGAGTCTCACGATCGAATCGACCCAGTATTTTCTGCCGTGGCGTTATCCGGGCGTGGACGATCTGGCGCTCAATTCCGCCGGCGGTTATCTTGGCGCATGGCTGATGGTCGGTCGAGGTGTCCGGCGGTCGCGAATGGCATAATAGTTTTTTGAGGCGCAGTCCGTTATGCAAAATCTGTTCTATGCGTTACCTGCCATTCTCGCCGCGATCGTGCTGGTTCGTTTCGCCATGCTGGCGATCCGGTCGCGCCACGGCACGCCACCGGGCTTGAAGGATGGCATGCTCGCGGCGTGTCCCGCTTCTCCGAACTGCGTGTGTAGCGAACCATTATCGGAAAGTCGCGCGATATCGCCCGTTACCTGGTCGGGACACTCGGGAGATGCATGGCGGCGGTTCAGTGAAGCCGTCACGGAAGCGGGTGGTGAAATCCAGGTCGATGGCGATGGCTATCTGTGGGCGACGTTCCGCACGCCGGTATTCCGCTTCGTCGATGATTTCGAAGCGCGTCTGGATGCCGCAAGCAACGTGATTCATGTCCGGTCGGCATCGCGCGTCGGCTATTCGGACTTCGGCACGAACCGCCGGCGGGTGGAAGATCTCCGGCGCCGGTTCGAATCCCGTGCGGGTGATGTCTAGCCTGCTCTTCTCGAAACATGATCAAGCGATCCGTATCGTCCCGTGACTATATATATTGTGACGTTCCGGATTACCCCGACGAGGAACTACGGACGGTGGGCCAGGCGTATTGCGCGAATGGCGATCTGTAAACTGGATTCGCCACTGGCGGCTATTGGCGGGAGCAGCCGTTCACACATGGAAGGCCAATTGGTACTTTCGACCCGAAGTGGCCGTTCTGGCTGTCGATGATTTCCGACCTGATATATTATGAGGTAGGCTCGAAAAAGTGGACGCCATCGTTGAAGTGAACTGGGTTCAACGAAGAGGCAAGAAACGGGAAAGATACCGAGGTAGTTGTACACGAAGGAGTTTAAGGAACAAGCAGCGAACCTGGAAGTGAGCGACGGCCTGGGGTAGAACCCGATTAGGCACGGCGTTTATCGATTTCGCCAAAATCGTTGGCGAACTGTGTGGCGGCGGCGAAGCACGGCAAACGGGTGAGTGGGGGCCAGCTTCGAGCAGCAGCTTGATTGCGACGCCCGTCGCAATATGTTATCAAAGTATCTGGTATTTTTAACAAAGATTTATCACTGCAAGAATTTATGTATCTACACCTTCGCATACCTCGGGCCGTTTTTATGAGCGTACGTTTGTTTCTTTCCTTCCTTTCTATTTTTCTTGTGCCGCTAACCATCTTGGATACCGCCTCGGCAGCCGATGGCTTGAACAAGGAAGCAGTGGATGCATTAGGCTACGAAATATTTGAGAATTCCTTGCCCGGTGTGAACGATGGACAGCACAACCTTTCTATCTCGATAATTCAAAAGAGATTCGGCGATCCGATTAGCACCGAGAGTCGCGTATTGGATTATAAAGACCCTGATCCCATCACTGGACCTTTTAAATACGAAGAACTTACGTGGCACTATGACGGCTTAGTATTGGAATTGGGGGCTGATCTTACGGCAGGGAAAACAGTGACCGATCGTAATGTTTGGCTTCGACGCGTCACCATTTCGGAATCGATCTACAGCCTAAAAAACGACCTTAGGATAGGCCAATCCGCATCACACTTTCTGATGATTCTCGGCAAACCTACCAATCAAACCGAGCACAATCTGATATATGAAAGAGACAATGCGAAAGAAACTAAGCCAGGCATATTTGTCGTCAAGCCCTACCTTATCGATATATCACTGGACTTGAAGAACAATGTCGAACGAATTGAATGGTCATGGTGGTCACACTAAATTAGATCAGGCATCTGTGGTATCAGCCGAACGCCTCATATTTGGCGGACGTGAAGTGCCACGCGACGTGACCAAATCGTGACTCACTCGCGCGGCATAACCTGCACCCTATTGTCACCTGTCTACGGATGAGGGAAGCTTATCACCCAGTTACCACGCTTAGGAGCTGGCGAAAGAATGAAAACCCGCAGACATGGACCAGCGATTTATTGGGTTGATGTTTCACATTGATACCAACCGGATCAATGCGAGGCAAAAATTGGAGAATATGAATCTCCTAGAAAAGTGGGCCCGCGACGACGTCATCATGTTAGATATGGCCGAGGTCACGCTAAGCGAGGCAATGGCCGGCAGCAACGCACAACGGGCGTCGAAGGCACGCCAATCGATTTACTCCGAAACTCTCGCGTCTACGCCGCAAGAACAGAAAATGATTGCGGCCATCGAGCAGATCCTGTTTCCCGAGGGCGCAGACAACCGGAGCAAGCGCAACGATGTAGAAATCGTATTTAATGCAGCAAAGTACTGTCGAATTCTTGTAACAGCGGATGGTGGCTCTAAAACACAGCCGAGGGGCATCTTGGGGAGTGCAAAAGCATTAAAGAATGCAATCGGTATCGAGATCATGAGCGACGCGCAAGCGGTAGAACTCGTCCAACAACGCATTCGTGCTCGAGATGCACGTTGCCGCAAGCGTTCGGAGTTGGAAGGAGCGCCGATTCCTGTTTGGGTGGGGCAGGACTGAAAAAGAGTTTTCTGCCAATGCGTTTAGCACATACGCTTGAGTGCTCCCTTCCTTCGCTGCGGCTTCGGTCGGTCGTTGTAAAGTGCGGATATTGCGGGACGTTAGCAAGGGCATTGATGATGCCTCTAATATCCATGACACGAATAAATCCGTTTATGTTGGCGATTGTAATAGCTTTCATGAGTTCTATCAGCCATAGCGCACGAGCGGATTTGGATCTGATGTGGCCAGAGTTTCAATTACCACCACTAGAATGGTCCGAGGAGATTAGGCCGGGAATCTCCGAATCAGAGCTTAAAAGAATACTCAGCAACGTAGGCGTCCAATTCACTAAAGGTCCTCAGGGTTTATCATATTCCTCAATGGTTAGTACTGATCAGCGAGACTATCTTTTTTGCCAAGACCGTCTTTACGCGATGGTGGAAGGCGTCTTCACAACGGGTGAAGAATTCAATAAATGGTTCCAGACCTTCCTGGCCGCGCACCAACGCTACGGTCAACCGAATAAATATGATGCAATGGAAGGCTGGAGTAGGTTCCGTGCAGAGTGGAATCTTGATGGCGGCAGCACACTTTTCTTTCAGCTGCAGAGTGACCTCAAAGATAAACAAGGCTGGAGCCGGCAGCTGTATGCCAATGAGCTTGGGGCTCCCTGCTTAGAGAAGAAGTGACTATTTACAGTATAAACGCGGACCGGCTTTCCCGCTGCCGCTACATTCCCGGTCGGCATGAAGGTCCACTCAAGGCCGAGGCAGAAACCGACCCACAGCGGTCGTTCGCGATTCGGCTCTATCAGCTACCAATCCTGTCCGGCGACATATCAGACATGTTCGAAAAAGATCAGTTGGCGATTATCGAAACACGGATTACTTAAATTCGTGACCGAGTTTTGCCATAGCATCGGGCGTGAGTCGGTAGCTCGGTATTGCTTCACCAGTTATCTCACTCATTCGGCGAAACCACGCTTCACGTATTCTCTTCAGTAATTCGTCGGCGCACGGTTTCAAGCCTGACCTGTGTTGCTCCATCCAAACTAGAAAATCAGTATCCAGTTCCGGATGGCGAGCTGTGATATTTGTAGTGCAATATAAAATCGAATTAATTGAAGAGTAGTTACGATTTCGCAATGTTGATTGCAATATCCAATTGACATGAGTCGGTTCGAGTGCTCGATGATTGTCGTTCACGAGGATTAGCAAGCCACTATGACCGTGCCTATTCAAGTGCCGCTTGGTTTGTCGGATTTGCTTGTTAGCTTTCTTGACGATGTTCTGAACTGGACGACGGTAGACTTCCCCCATTTTCTTACTGTAGTTGGCTGACAGATTGCCCGCAGTGATCATCGCTTCCCCGTAAACAACTACCTCAGCCTCACCTCGGGCAGATGCTTCGCGGTAAATGTCGGACATCTTGTCCCGAATTTTCGGTTCGTGCATCTGATCGACCGAGAGGATCTTTAGTTCCGCGACAACTTCAAACTCGTCAAACAGGTAGTCCGCATTATGGAAGTTTGGGGATGCCCCTACCAAGTCGCGAACCAGTCTGCCGTCGATAACCTCAACGCAGTGATCTAATTCCGTTTCAACATCAATTATCATGGGTGTAGCATACACCTATGACTAAACGTGGGAAGCGAAAAATCGGTCGCAATGAACCGTGTCCTTGTGGTAGTGGTCAAAAGTACAAACGATGCCACGGTCGCGCGACGTCGAAACCGCTCGGCCCCATACCTGAAATAATCACGGCAATGATGGAGTCACACGAGGCGAAAGAAACAATTCGGCGGAGCCAGCAAGGAAAGGGTAAGCCAATTATCTCGACGGAGTTTCAAGGCTATCGCTTGACCGCTGTTGGAAACCGAATCCATTGGTCGAAGAAACATCAAACATTCATCGACTTCCTTGGTGATTACATCAGAAACATACTCGACCCTCATTGGGGCAATGCTGAGATTGCGAAGCCCTTGGAAGAGCGTCACCAGATTTTGCAGTGGTATGACGCGTTATGCGCTCTGCAGAAAGAGAATATGAAGAAGCCGGCAGGCGAAATTCAGGATATGCCATTAAACGGGTTAGTCACTGCGTATTATGGGTTGGCGTACAACCTATACTTGTTGCAGCACAACGCAGAGCTACAAGAGTACTTGATTCGCCGCCTCAAAATGACAGATAGTTTCTACGCTGCGTACTACGAAACATTTGTCTCTGCGTGGTTCATTCTCGCCGGTTTCGAGCTTCGCATTGAAAATGAGCAGGACGGAGGCCGAACTCATCCGGAGTTCATCGCAACACGCGATGGTCAAAGCTACTCGGTCGAAGCAAAGACACGCCAAGCCAAAAAGAATCATTTTGATGTGGGGAATCAACTCTATGCCGCACTTCGAATTGAGAGTCAATTACCAAGGGTAATTTTCATCGACATGAATGTAGGCGCGGATGCCGATTTCGAGGCATTCGGAACGCAGGCGCTGGACGCAATACGTGGTAGAGAAGCAAAGCTGACTATAATGGGAGCGGCGGCTCCCCCTGCCCATGTTTTTGTGACCAATCAACCTTTTCACCTAGCTCTCGAACAAACCCGGCTGCCGCAGGTCTGTCTCGTCACTGGGTTCAAAATATCTGACTTTGGCGAAGGCGCTCAGTTTCCATCGTACACTGATGCGCACAAGGCAAGAGTCAAATATGCGGCGCTGTACGATGTGCAGAAGGCGATGGTCGCATACAAGATCCCCGTAACCTTTGACGGTGAGATTCCGGAATTCGCATTTGGCGAAGCGGAACGGCGATTCAATATCGGTGAACGTATTGAAGTGGCAGAGGGCAGGTTCGTCACGCTGCAATCTGGAATTGTTGCCGAGGCAGAGAAAAAAGCATACCTCACAGTAATCGATGAAGCCGAACAAGGCGCAATTTGGACTGCGGAATTGACGGATGCGGAATTGGCTGCTTACAAAGCCCATCCAGAGACATTCTTTGGTCGGGTCGTTTCGGTCGGTGGCAATATCGGGGACCCGCTAGACCTGTATGAGTTTTTCTTAAACGGCTACAAAGAAACACCACGAGAGACACTTCTGGAGTTCATGAAAAATGCTCCCGACATCGATGAATTGAAAAAGCTGCCGGACGACGAATTGCGTTATAGGTACGCCGAGGGGCTGACGTGGTCGGCAACGAAACAGGCCGAGGAGAATTAGCGACGATGATTGAGGCATCAGTGACTGCTACTGGCCGCAACCGGTAGTTCATGATCGCCAATCGAATGACTGCTATCGTCACGGATTACAGCTTGCCTTCCTCGAATCCCGCCGGCAGGGAGTGCGCGATGCCTTTGTGGCAGTCGATGCAGGTGAGGCCCTGATCGAAACCGCGCTGATGGTTTTCCGAGGCGCGCCGCGCCTGTTCCATGTAGTCCATCGATTCATAGTCGTGGCAGTTGCGGCATTCGCGCGAATCCGTTTCCTTCATCGTGTGCCAGACGTGTTGTGCGAGTTCCAGGCGCTTTGCTTCGAATTTCTCTTCGGTCGATATGCTGCCAAGCACTTTATGCAGCACCTCGTTGCTTGCCTGGATTTTACGCACGACCTTGTGTATCCATTCCTTCGGCACGTGGCAGTCCGGGCAGGTGGCGCGCACGCCCGTTTTGTTGTTGTAATGCACTGAATCCTGGTATTCCTTGTAAACAAAGTCGCGCATTTCATGACAGCCGATGCAGAATTTTTCTTTATTGGTCATTTCCATCGCGGTATTGAATCCGCCCCAGAAGACAATCCCGGCGACAAAGCCGCCGATCAGCAGCGTTGCCACGGAAAAGCGTGCGCTGGGTCTCCATATTTTTCGCCAGCAGCGTTTCAACCAGCTTGCGGAACTGTCGTCAGTCATTGCGATCCCTGTCGTTGTGTTTGATTTTCCGCGTCCGCCTGGCGGAATGTGTTATCGACCAGCGGCAACACCGCCTTCTGCGGCACATGACACTGCAGGCAGAAATAGCGTCGCGGCGACACGCCCGGCGTTTCATTGCCGTCGCGGTCACGGAAGTGCGTCGGTCCGATCTCGGGCGCGCCGGTCTTCTGCGCCATCGCGCGGTTGTGACAGGTCAGGCACTTGTTGCTGCGCAGGTCGATCTTGTAAGCCTTGATGTGATGCGGAATCAGCGGGGGTTGCTCCGCGAAGTTGCGTTCCACCGCAACGTCATCCTGCTTCCAGCTCGAAATCTCCGGCGCCGGACTGCTTTGCTCGATGGGCGTGTCGCCGCGCAACGAGGTGAGGCCGTCGCCGGCGAATACCGGCGCTGACATGACAACCGCGCCGCAGGCAATCCATGTTAACAGCGGGTTCGTGATATTCATGCGGTTGCCCCCGGCGCCGGCAGCGGCGCCTTGACGATGCGCACCGCGCACTTCTTGAAGTCCGT
This sequence comes from Gammaproteobacteria bacterium, assembly GCA_006218035.1. Taxonomy (GTDB): domain Bacteria; phylum Pseudomonadota; class Gammaproteobacteria; order VBWC01; family VBWC01; genus VBWC01. The sequence goes on along the minus strand of VBWC01000016.1, from coordinate 13,205 downwards.
CTGTTTCGAGATCGGACAGGTCGCATCGAGCGTCAGTTTGTTGATCAGCCGGCTCTCATCGAACCACGGTACAAACACAACGCCGCGCGGCGGACGGTTGCGGCCGCGTGTTTCAACCAGCGTGACCATCTCGCCGCGTCGCGATTGCAGTATGGCCGCCATGCCGCGCTTCAGGCCGCGTGCCTTCGCGTCATCGGGATGCATGTAGACATACGCATCCGGCACGGCGCGATGCAGTTCCGGTACGCGGCGCGTCATCGTGCCCGAGTGCCAGTGCTCCAGTACGCGCCCGGTCACCAGCCACAGATCGAATTCGGCATCGGGTGATTCCGGTGGCGGCTCATAAGGCAACGCGAAGATGATCGCGCGGCCGTCCGCATGGCCGTAGAACTCGACGCCCTTGCCTTCCGCGACGTAAGGATCGTAGCCCTCGCGGTAGCGCCACTGGGTTTCCTTGCCATCGACCACGGGCCAGCGCAGGCCGCGCTCGCTGTGATAGCGATCGAATTCCGCGAGATCGTGGCCGTGCCCGCGGCCGAACTGTGCGTACTCCTCGAACAGGCCTTTCTGAAGATAAAAGCCGAATGCCCGTGATTCATCGTTGTCGTAGCCTTGTGCAACCTGTTCCAGCGGATACTTATTCACGATACCGTTTGCAAACAGAATGTCGTAGAGCGTCTTGTTGCTGTATTCCGGTTTCTTCGCAATCAATTCGTCCGGCCACACGTCGGCGACCTTCAGCCGCTTCGAGAATTCGACAATCTGCCACAGGTCCGAGCGCGCCTCGCCCGGCGCGCGTACCTGCTGGCGCCAGAACTGCGTGCGACGCTCGGCATTGCCGTACGCGCCTTCCTTTTCGACCCACATCGCGGTCGGCAGCACCAGATCGGCCGCCATCGCCGATACCGTCGGATACGCATCGGAAACAATGATGAAGTTGTCGGGATTGCGGTAGCCGGGCAGGCCTTCTTCCAGCAGATTGGCGCCGGCCTGGATATTGTTGACGCACTGTGTCCAGTACACGTTCAGCTTGCCGTCGCGCAGCATGCGGTTCTGTTCGACGGCGTGATAGCCGGGTTTATCGGGAATCGTGCCTGCCGGCAACTGCCAAAGCGTCTCGGCGACATCGCGATGTTCTTTCTTTGTCACCACCATGTCCGCCGGCAGACGGTGCGAGAACGTGCCGACCTCGCGCGCCGTGCCGCAGGCCGACGGCTGCCCGGTCAGCGAGAATGGACTGTTGCCCGGTTCGGCGATCTTGCCGGTCAGCAGATGGATGTTATAGAGCAGATTGTTGACCCAGGTGCCGCGCGTGTGCTGGTTGACGCCCATGGTCCACAACGACATCACCTTGATCTTCGGATCGGCGTACAGTCGCGCGAGCTTTTCGAGATCCTGTTCCGGCACGCCGGAGATGTCGTGCGCTTTTTTGGCCGTATATTCAGCGACGAAGGCCTTGTACTCATCGAACGTCATCGGCTGCGAGTCGTTGGCGTTGCCGGCGTTCGCCGCGGCCTTTTGCAACGGATGCTCAGGCCGCAGGCCGTAGCCGATATCGGTGACGCCGCGCCGGAAGTTCACATGCTTGCCGACGAACTCGTTGTTGACGGCGCCGGATTGGATAATGTAGTTCGCGATGTAATTGAGAATCGCCATATCGGATTGTGGCCGGAAGATCATCGGCAGGTCGGCCAGATCGAAGCAGCGGTTGCGGAACGTCGACAGCACGGCGACACGTACATGATCATTGCTCAATCGCCGGTCGGTCAGGCGCGTCCACAGCACCGGATGCATCTCCGCCATGTTCGAGCCCCATAAAACGAACGCATCGGCGTGCTCGAAGTCGTCGTAGCAGCCCATCGGCTCGTCCATGCCGAACGTGCGCATGAACCCGGCGACGGCCGAGGCCATGCAATGCCGCGCGTTCGGATCGAGGTTGTTCGAGCGCAGCCCGGCCTTCATGAACTTGACCGCCGCGTAGCCTTCCCAGATGGTCCACTGGCCGGATCCGAACATGCCGACCGACGACGGCCCGTTCGTCTTCAACGCGGCCTTGTATTTCTCGGCCATGATGTCGAACGCCTGATCCCAGCTGATCGGCGTGAACGTGCCGTGCTTGTCGAACTTGCCGTCTTTCATGCGCAGCAGCGGCGTCGTCAGCCGGTCGGCGCCGTACATGATCTTCGACAGGTAATAGCCCTTGACGCAGTTCAGGCCGCGATTGACCGGCGCGAGGACATCCGCCTGCGTGGCGACAACGCGGCCGTTTTTCGTGCCGACCATCACGCTGCAACCGACGCCGCAGAACCGGCATGGCGCCTTGTCCCAGCGTATCTTGCCGGCGTCCGCGGCCGCGCCGACGACGCCCGGGAGAGATATGCCGGCGGCCGCTGCCGTCGCGGCCACGGCGTTGGTCTTGAGAAATTCACGTCGCGTGAGCTTCATCGGGTTCCTCTGATCGTTCGCTGTGATGCCAGGCGAGTGTCACCGCGACCACGCCTTGAATATCGTGCAGCCTGACAAACATGTCCGACACGTCACGGTCATTATCGCCTTCGATGGTGACAACCATGCGGCCGTCATCGCCCGGCGTATGTACTTCAACGCCGGGGAGCGCCGCAAGAGAAGCGCCGACGCGTGCTGCATCTGCGGGTCGGACATGAATCAATACGCCGGATACGGTCAAGCAGGCCTCATCCCAATCGTATTGCCGGGACAAGGACGGACGCATGCGCCGCAACCGGTACAGCGCGCGGCGACGACCCGCGGTTCAATGGTGCCATCGATCAGCGGCCGAAAGCGGATGGCGTGCTGTTCGCAATGATCCGCGCACTCCTGGCAGGCGATGTTCAGTGTCGCGAGACAGTCCTCACCGATGCTGGCGACCACTGTCCACGGCGCTTGTTCGACGCCGTCGATATGCCTGACCAGCGCGCGGTCCTTGCAGACATTGACGCAGACGCCGCAGAACGTGCACGCGCCGCTGACGAAGCTGACCTGGGGTATGCCGCCGGCGCCGGTTTCCAGTATGTGTTCGGGGCAGTCGGTGATGCAGGCGCCGCAGCGCGAACAGGCGTCGAGAAATTTTTCGGTTGCCAGCGCCCACGGTGGATAGATTGGGTCGCGCTGGTTCGCGAAATCGCGGCAATTCAATCGGGTACGCGTCGGTTTCGTGGCTATGCTGTCCATTGGTGTTCCGGTTCTACGTGGAATCCATGCCACGGCATACAGACCTATACTAACAGGATGTTGTGAAAAATGGCAGTGCATCCATGCACCGCACGCAGGCTGTTTTTCAACAGCCTGCTAACCAATAATGCGTGGCAACATAACGGGGCTTTCGCATCGCATTAGTTGAGCTTTGCACTGTGGCTTTACGTTTTTCTGATGATCAGGAGTGCATCGATGGCACGGAAAAATTCGAGCATCGATGTCGAGAAGAGTTATTCGTCGGCCGGGTTCGTCGCCAGGCGGCGGCGGTTGGCGCAGACACACGTTGAACGGTAACACCACATTTATTGGAACTTTTTTCGGCCGCGGCCTTCTTATTAAAAAGCTATACCGGGACCGCCGGGCCTGTGCCGGTGTTTTCGGTTAATCCTGCCGGTGCAGCAGCCGAAATAATGTTGATGTTCCGATTTTTGTACCCACTGGGCCGATCTGCCCTGAGAAAACCCAGGTGACAGACCTGTCTTCAGCATCGTTCAAGCGGATATTGCCGGCCTGGCTGTCCCGCCCCAGTCTGGGCGTTGTCACGCTCACGGTCGTTTGCGCGCTGTTTGTCGTGACCGTCGACAGTTACGCGTTCTGGAGCCGCCTTTTCCAGGTGGTCGACGCATCGACGCTCCGCCACGCGGCCTTTCTGGTCACGGTCTTCGTGGTGCTGGTTGCCTGGCTGACACTGTTCTTTTCGTTGTTCGGCATCAAGTACCTGTTTAAACCGGTGCTCATCGTGATGCTGGTCACCGCGTCCATGGCCGGTTATTTCATGAGTCAGAATGGCGTGGTCATCGACAGCGTCATGATCCGCAACATGGCGGAAACGAACTATAACGAAGCGTCGGAGTTACTGACGGCGAAGTCCGCATTGTATTTCCTGGCCACCGGGCTGCTTCCCGCGTTGTTCGTCATCGCCGTCAGGATCAAATATCGCCCTTTCTTCCGCGAGGTCCTCGTCCGTGGCGCAACGATGCTGATGGCCTCGGTACTGCTGGTTGGAGGACTGCTGGCTTTTTACAAGGACTTCTCGTTTGTCGGCAGGGAGCACTCGGACCTGCGGTTCTATATCAATCCGACCTATCCCGTTCATTCAGTCGTCAAGTATTTCGTCAATCGTTCGCGCAGCACCGGGTTGGTTCTGGTCGGAGCGGATGCGCACAGGAAGGCGGCCACGGTGACCGACGGCAAGAGCACATTGGTCCTCGTCGTGGTCGGCGAGACCGCCCGGGCCAGCGCATTTTCGCTGAACGGCTACGGCCGTTTGACCAATCCGGAGCTCGGCAAGGAGCATGTGATCAACTTTCGTAACGTGTCCTCCTGCGGCACGTCGACGGCGATCTCGGTGCCGTGCATGTTCTCCATGTTCGGGCGTGACGGCTTTAACGGTGATGCGGAGCATTACGAAAATCTTCTCGATGTGCTTGCGCATGCCGGTGTCAATGTACTGTGGCGTGACAATAACGCGGGATGCAAGGGCGTGTGCGCGCGTGTCGCTTCGGAACAGGTGTCCGACAATCTGAATCCGGTACTCTGTCACGCCGGTGAGTGTTACGACGAGGAGTTGCTGACCGGGCTGCAGGAGTATCTCGACAAGATCAAGGGCGATACCGTTGTTGTGCTGCACCAGATGGGCAGCCACGGTCCCTCCTATTATCTGCGCCACCCCGCCTCCTATACGCGCTTCCAGCCGGAATGCGCCATCGCAAACGTCGAGGACTGCAGCAGCGAAATGCTGATGAACGCCTACGACAACACCATCGCCTATACCGATCATTTTCTCGCCGAGGTGATCCATCTGCTCAAACGCAACAGCGCCGCTTTCGATAGCGCCATGGTTTATGTGTCTGATCACGGCGAGTCGTTGGGTGAGCACGGCGTTTATCTGCACGGCCTTCCCTATGCGTTTGCGCCCGATGAGCAGAAGAAGGTGCCGATGGTATTGTGGCTGTCGGATGAGTTGACGAAAGGCGCCAGTATCGATGGCGATTGCCTCGCGCGAAACCGCGACACGGCTTACTCCCACGACAATCTGTTTCACTCGGTGCTGGGCGTGATGGCTGTCGAAACCGCCGTTTACCGGGCGGAGCGCGATCTGTTCTCGACCTGCCGCACCGGCTAGGACAGACGCGTATTACCGTCGCTGTGTGCCGTTCGGTATACAGCCCGTCAGAACTGCTTGACCGGATCGTTCAGATTCACCACCAGCGATACGCGCCGGTTACGCGCGCGGCCGGTGTCGTCGGTATTGACCGCCAGCGGTTGCGTATCCGCATAGCCGGTGGCACGCAGGCGTTCGGTTGTTATGCCCTGTTCGATCAGGTAACGGGTGACCGTCGTGGCGCGTAGCGTAGACAGCTCCCAGTTCGACGGAAAGCGTGCCGTGTGTATCGGCGCGTTGTCGGTATGGCCTTCCACGGAGATCTGGTAGCGGCTTTTGTCGAGCACACCGGCGATGCGCGCGAGTATCGTGCGGCCGGCCGGTTTCAGATCGGCACTGGCGGTGTCGAACAGCACGCTGTCCTTGATTTCGAAATTTACCGACGTCGCGGTGCGCGTGATTTCCAGCTGGTGTTGCAGGTCCGGCGGTATCGTCAGGTCGTCGATCAGTTCCCGGGCCGGTGGCGTGTCGTTCTGCTGCGTTGCCGTCGTGCCGGCCATGACGTGTTTTTCCGCCTTTACCTTCGACGCCGTCTTGACCTGTCCCGAGTACTGGCTGAACGCGAGCAACACGACGAACAGCGTGACGAGCAGCGTCAGTATGTCGACAAAGCTGATCAGCCAGCCATCGCTTTCCTGTGCGTCATGTGGCGCAGCGACCGGATGAAACGCGCTGTTTCGATGATGGATGCCCTGGTAAGAGTCTAGGCTGGTGCGATTCATGCGCAAGCCCGGATCAGGCGGCCTTCACGATAGCGTCCGGCGCTGCCGTGTGATGTTGCTGCATGTAGGTGGTAAGTGCCTCTTTGATAACCGTCGGATGACGGCGGTCATGCAGCAGCAATATGCCTTCGATAATAAAATTCATCAGCATCGTCTGGTGTTCGATGCGCTGTTCCATTTTCATCGCCAGCGGCTTGAATACCATATTGGCGAGCAACAGACCGTACAGCGTCGTGATCAGCGCAAAGGACATCGTTGCCCCGATCTCGCTCAGTCCGGATGCGCCGAGGATGGCGAGCATCTGAATCAGGCCGAACAACGTGCCCAGCATGCCAAACGCCGGGGCAAACATCGCCATCGTGCGCAGAATCTGGGCGTTGTTCAGATCGCGGGTACGGGCGCCGATGACGCGCCATTGCAATAACTTGACGATGTCCTGGATAGGTTCGCGGTCGATCACCAGTTGCGCGCCGGCGCGCAGCAGCGGATTGCTGACCTGCTCGATGGCCTGCTCCGCAGCGCGCAGATTGCCGTCGCGATACCAGTGCGCGATATTCAATAAATGACCGATCTCGCCGGTCAGGCCAGGGTTCTCGTCGCGCAGCAGCGCGCGCAGTGCGCGCAGCGCCGTGATCACGTCCTTCATCGGCCGGCTGACCAGCGTCGCGGCGAGTGTGCCGCCGAGCACCATCACCAGTCCGGGCAGGTTGAACAGTCCGAGCAGATCCTGGTGCGACGCCATTGCCATCGTCGCCAGCACCAGCACGCCGCCAAGCAGCCCGATCAATGCCGAGTTTTGTGTATCGATAAATTTTTTCATCGCTGTCGCTGTATGTTTTCCCAAGAAAGGGGCAATATCCGTGCCGGATCAACATTCGGCTTGTCCGGACGGATAGCGACGGCATTAGTGTTCGGTTTCGGCAACACGATCGCGCGAGGTGGCGGATTTTGGCAGCTCAATGCGGGCAACAGCGGCAAGGTTTGCCGGTCCAGAAAGAATCTCTGAATAATTTCTTATCCGTCATTCCTGCGAAAGCAGGAATCCAGTAAACCGCTGAATGCGTAGCACTGGATTCCGGCTCTCCGCTGCGCTACGGCCGGAATGACGAATTATTCAGAGGGCGAACCTGGTCAAACCCCGCCATCGCGGCTTATGGCGATGGCGGGGATACGCCGGCCGATCTATTTCTCCACGCGTGACAGCCTGCCGAGCATCGCGCGCACTTCCGGTTGCGCCAGTAGTTTGCGCAGTTCCGTCAGTGACGCGCTAGCCGCGGTCGCCGGAGCGACCGCCGCCGCGTGGCCGGTGAACGTCGAGTCGCCGTGCTGTACCTTGCGGCACAGTTCCTTCAGGCATTCCAGCAGCCGTTTCGGGTTGAGGCCGAGGCGTTCGATCAGTTTCAGCGCGCCTTCGTCGGCCAGCAGGCATGCCAGTAGCCGGCACAGCTCGTTGTCGCGCGCGTCCGGCTTGCGCGGGCGCGGCGTGTCGGCGCCGTGGGCAATGCCGATCGAGCGCAGCTCCTCGCGCGTGAACGGCTGGCCGCGGCGCGTCGTGCCGGTGGCGAGGTAACGCAGTTGGTATACGCCCGCCTGTGACAACATGACCGGCCGCTCGAACTCGCCCGCCGCGCCCTCGGTCAGTGGTACGGTAACGGTCGTGCCGTCCGGCCGCAGTATCACGACTCGCACGACGGCGCGATGATCCACCGGCAGATCGGATTCGGTCAGCACCGCGCGCAGCATCGCCGTCGCACCGGGTTCATGGCTGTTGGCGATAACCGACGCGCGCAATCGCAGGTTCGATTTGGCGTAGACGCCGAGGTTGTACGGAATGCCGTGGATTGCGGTGCTGGCCGACCAGCGGCTGATGTTGCTATCGCGCAGCTTCGACACGTATTTCTTGAAGTTGCCGGCGTCGACCGAGATCACCGCATGCCAGGTGCCGCCGTGCGCCTTGCCGCCGGCGACCGGGATCGGCAGCGTTGCGCGGTACATGTGCAGCGTGTCGGCGGTCGCATAGGTCACGGCGGGCAGCATGGCCGCATCGGCGGGTGTGATGGTCTTGCCGTCCGGCGTCTCCAGATAAAAGTCGAGGGCCCACGGGTCGGGCGACAGTAGGATGATATCGGTCTCGGTGTCCGCGCCGGTCAGCGTGAACGGGATGCGATGTTTGGTCCCGGGCAGCACTGTGCTTTCCGGATCGACGACGATGGCCGTGTTGGTGACGCCGGCGAGTATCTGCAGGAAATACTTGCTGAGCCGGAATTGGTCGTTGACGTCGAGATCGCCGGTCATGACCATGTAACCGCCTGAACCGCTGGTCAGCGTATCGAGTGTCGACACGTCAAGCTGATCGGCGCGGCCCAGCCCAATCGCGAACACGCGTTCGTTGAGAATCGCCGCGACGTCGGCGATGTACTGCGGTGTGTTCTCCTGACCGTCGGTAAACACGATCAGCGCCTTGTGATCATAGCCGCCGACCGGGTCTACCGTCGCGTGCGCAAGATCGAGGCCGTCGCCGATCGACGTCGCGCCGCCGTCCTCGTCATGCAGGTTGATCGCGTTCAATGCCTGGGCGCGGCCGGCGCCGAACATCAACGAGCCGGCCGGCGTTACCGGCATCACCGGATACGCGTCATGGTCGAAGCTGACGATGCCGATGCCGTCGTCGTTACCCATCGCATGCACAAAGTGCGGCGCGGCCCACTTCAGCACCTGGAGCCGCGTCTCGCCGGGGATACCCGAGCTCCAGGCCATGCTGCCGGACTTGTCGAGCACCAGCATCGACGCGACCTTGGGCTTGGTAATCGTGTTCGCGGTGATCGGGATGATCCACTCCTCGCCGGTCTCGTTGCAGCGTATCGTGACGCTGCCGGCCGCGGCGGCACCGGCCGTCGTGCCCTGGTAGGACACCCACACATAACCGTTGGCAAGCGCGCCGGCGTTGTACGGCACGGTGACGCCGGTACCCAGCGGTGCGCCGAAGGCCGCGCCCGGTCCGGCGATGATGTCGAAGGTGATGTCCTCGCAGGCGCGTATCGCAAACACCGCTGCGCGCACTGTCTCGGTGCCTTCGGGGATGTCGTTGAAGGTCAGCGGCGCGCCGGACGATGGCGATTGCAGCTCGACCGACACCGGCAGCGTGTCATAGCACGGTGGTTGCACGACGGTGGGGTGGCGCGAATTTTTCAGTTCGATCTCGTTGTCCGGGTTGCCCGGGTCCCACGGCGGCACCGGACTGCCGAAATGCACGGTGCCGGACCATGGTTCGAGATATTCGATGATCTCGGCGTCGCCGGTCTCATCGCCGTAGGTCTGGCTCGGGTCGAGCCGCCATTCGTAACCCGGCTGCATCTGCCACATCGCCCACAGCCGGTCGATGTTCGAATGCAATAAGAATACGAACGGGTCCTCGAACGCCGAGTGCGACGCCTTGATCGTGCTGCCGTCGCCGAAATAGCCATGCACCGAGTTGTGGTTGGGCGAGCTTTCCAGCACGTCGCGAAACTCCGCCCACTGCTGTGCCTGTGGCAATCCGTCGGCCGACGTGATGATGTCGTTGTCCGAATTGACGCCCGGCGCGCCGGCGTTGAGGTTGCGCGTGATCTGCTGCGGCGGATCGGCCGGGTTGCCGGTGTCGTCGCGGCTGCCGGCGAAGTTGCCGCCGTTATCGAAGCTGTCGAACGGCACGCCGGCGCGGCTGGTGGAGCTGCCGAAGTTCGCCGCGGTGAACAGATTAACCGTGCCGCCGGAACCGTTGGACGCCACACGCGGGTCCTCGGTCCAGTCCCAGTAATGCAGCGCGACACTCGGGTCGACCTCCTGCAGCATGGCCTCGAAGCGGTTCAGCAGCTCGCGGTGCCACGGCAGGAATGCCGCGCCGCCGTGCACGTGCGTAGCCTGGTGGATCTGGTCCTGCTTGTCCCAGTACGAGACGCCGTCCGGGAATACCTTCGATGTATCGAGTTGCACGATCGCGTTGACGAACGCATCGCGCTCGGCCTGGCTGAGATGGGCGACATTGCGGCGGACGGGTTTCATGGGACGGTTCTCCTGTGGTCGGTGACGCTGGCGTCGGTGAATGGCCGTGGCCGAACGCGGCTAACGGCGCTATGTGTGGTGTCATTGAGTTAACGACGAAACGGGGGGAAAGACTGTGAGAAATGTTGCCCGGGAAATGTGAGAAATTACCGGGCGCGACGGGCGTGCGAATGCCGGCGCATCCTCGACCCGCCTGGCGATCACACCGGGAGAACCCCGGGACGGCCGCGCCGTCGCGCAACGGTTCCCGCCGTCCCGCCGTAAAGGTATAGTTGAAACGTAAGGGAAGCTCTGATTAATTTCTTGTCCGTCATTCCCGCTCTCCGCTGCGCGCAGCCGGCCCCCGCGCAGGCGGGGGCCGGAATGACGACACATCAGAGGTTCCTAAAAATGGTGCCGGGAGTTGCCCGGGAAGGAAGCCGGAGCGCCGCAGGGAGAAGGGAAGAGTTGACTCGTCGAATTACCGTAGAAAAGGCATCCGAACAGGATATCGGCGGTATTGCTGTTTTATTACGCGAACTCGCCGAGGCCGACGACGCGCTCGACGAGTTCGAGATGACTGCCGAACGGCTTAAGCAGCATGCCTTCGGCATTCGCCCGGCGATCGAGTTTCTGGCCGGTTACGTCGATGGCGAGCTGGCCGGGTTTGCCGCGTTCTATCACAACTATTCGACCTATCACGCGCGCCCGTGCCTGTACCTTGAGGATATCTACGTGACGCCCGCGAGGCGGCGACTCGGGCTGGGCAGGCAGCTGATCAATGAGGTGTTGAAAATCAGCATCGAGCGCGATTGCCCGCGTGTCGACGGCATCGTCTATCGCGACAACCGCAATGCCAGGCGCTTCTACAAAAACCTCGGTGCAAAGCCGTTGAAGCAATGGACGCTGTACCGCGTGGTGCGCAAGGACGTGATCACGTATCTCGAAGAGGAATAGGTGATCGAAGCGTCGGCCTGGCGTCCGTTACGACCGGTCCATGGCTGCGCGCACAGGCTGTGGTGTACCGAGTGACGCTGGCCGACGACATTCATATCCGCGCCGGGCGCGTTGCCGGGGTGACGCTCGCAGTGTCGCGGCGTGCCAGCTTCTGCGGTGACCGGCGTTGACGCGTGTCGGCTTGCCCCGCACCTGCATAAGCGAGACAATCGCAGCGAATCCCAACGCAGCGTTAAATAGAAAACAACCATGGCCGTACCGGTACAGCTTGCCTATTTCTCCGACGTGCTCTGCGTCTGGGCCTATGTGTCCCAGATCCGCCTCACCGAGTTGAAGGAACAGCTCGGCAGCGAAATTTCGATACACCAGTACTTCATCAATGTGTTCGGCAACACCGACAAGCGTGTCGGCCAGGGTTGGCAGGGACGTGGCGGATACGCCGCCTACGGCGATCACGTCGTCGAGGTGTGTCGATCGTTTCCGCATGTGGAAATCAATCCGGATGCGTGGAAGGTCTGCCGCCCCGCATCGTCGGCCATGGGCCATTTGTTTCTCAAAGCGGCCTTGTTGCTGGAACAGCACGGCGTGATCTCCGGCGAGCCTGTGGCCGGGTATGACGACAGAACCGTGTTCGAAGAACTGATCTGGCGCGTGCGCTGCGCCTTTTTTGAAGAGGCGAGGGATATCGGCCAGCTGGCGGTGCTGCTGGAAATCGCCGGGGAAATGCGTCTGCCGGTCGACGCGCTGATGGAACAGATCAACAGCGGCGCGGCGATGGCGGCGCTGTGCGATGACTTCGAGAAGAAGGAGGCCTACCGGCTCGAAGGCAGCCCGACCTATCTGTTGAACGACGGTCGCCAGAAGCTCTACGGTAACGTCGGCTACCGGATCGTCGAGGCGAATGTACTGGAGCTGCTGGAGTCGCCGAAGGGACAGGCGAGCTGGTGCTAGGTCACGTCAATGGCCGCCCCGGCAGCGCAGCGGAATCCGGGGATCGTTGCTGTAACCGTGGCAACTGACACGGTTGCAGAGTCTGTATACTCGTCGCTACCTTAACCAACCCGACGCTTCACCTCACCGCCCGTGACTCCTTTGTCGACATTTGTGCCCGTCATCGCCCTGCTGATCAGCTCAACGATGTGGGGCGTGATGTGGTATCCGCTGCGCCTGCTCGAGAACGCCGGCCTGCAAGGGCTGTGGTCGTCGCTGATTCTGTACTGCGCCGCGCTGCTGGCCGGTCTGCCGATGCTGTGGCGGCATCGCGTCGAAAGCCGCCACCTTGGTCAGTACGCCGTGCTGGCGCTGGCCAGCGGCTGGTGCAACGTCGCGTTCATACTCGCGGTGATCGATGGCAACGTGGTGCGCGTGTTGTTGCTGTTCTACCTGTCGCCGTTGTGGACCGTACTGTTCGCCAGACTGATCCTGCACGAGCCCATGGCGCGCGAGGCCAAAGCCACGCTGGTGCTGGCGATGGTGGGTGCCGTGATCATGTTATGGAATCCGGCCGTCGGGCTGCCCTGGCCGCAAGACCCGGCGGACTGGCTGGCGATATCCTCCGGTGCGGCCTTTGCGTTGTCGAATGTCATCGCGCGCAAGGTGCAGGGCGTGTCGATCTGGACCAAGGCGGCGGTCGCCTGGACAGGCGTGATAGGCGTCGCCATCGCGTTGCTGGCGATCACCACGCCGCCGCTGCCGCAGGTCGACGGTACCGTTTACCTTTCCGCGTTCGCGCTGGGCGCCATCGGCATGCTGGTCATGACCATGGCAGTGCTTTACGGCGTCACCCATATGCCGGCACATCGTTCCGCCGTGATCCTGCTGTTCGAACTCGTCGCCGGCTCGGTGTCGGCCCAGTTACTGACCGATGAACTGGTGCAGCTTAACGAATGGATAGGCGGCGCACTGATCGTGTCGGCGGCATTGTTCGCGGCCAGGAGTCATACGCGGGATGGGTGTTGATACGGGGCGTGTGTTGATATGGCCTGGGTGTTGATGTGTGAAGGATGTTGACACGACTGGGTGTCGATACGATTGGGATGTCCAATGTTTCCCCTCTCCCTCCGGGAGAGGGTAGGGTAATGGAATGGACGCCCACTTTCTAAAACGGCATCTAGGTGCCAAAGTGTGGA
>VBWC01000047.1 GCA_006218035.1 Gammaproteobacteria bacterium | reverse complement strand
GTATTCGACGTTGATATCCTGGCTGTCGACCGCGAATCGCGAGGCAAACGGCGTGCCGGCAAGCAGCGATTCATTCGGTATCGACATGTTCATGGTAATGGTGCTGGGCAGTACATCGAAACGCATGGTAAATGTTTGTTCGCCATAATTTCCGGCCCTATCGGTCGCGCGGATAGTAATTGAAAAAGTGCTATTGATTGAGGTTTGATACCATGTATCGCCTAGGTATTCCGTTGTGAGCGGAAGATACCAATTACTGTTCAGAGGATTTCGCGCCGGAGCCGTACGCCAGTCCTGGAACAGTACCCCATCTTTATTGACTTTGTATTGCACGAGCAAATCTTCCCTGAGCGTGAACACGCCATCTACCGGCGCATCCATAGCCTGATAGCCTATTAATACGTACGAGAAACTTGTTATGTCCGAAGATATTGCTAGGCCATTCAAGCTAATACGATCATCGCGTATACATACTGCATTTGGATTATCAGTTTGTATCGTGCCGATGTTGCATAGATTGAACTGATTTTGCCCAGTAGAAAATGATGCGCTGGTATTACTATTTGTAATTACAGGTTTCACGGTATCCACCGCCACAGTCACCGCCACTTCCGGCCCGATATTTCCCGTCGTGTCCTCGGCCTTTATGACTAGTGAATTTCGACCAACCCCCAGCGGCACGGTGGCTGACCAAGCGTTGTTGGCCGTATCGATGGCGGCGGCAATCCCATTGACCAGGATAGTCTTCACCGTCGTGCCGTCGGTCTGATACGTCCCCGTGGCCGGGTAGGTCGTATTGCTCACCAGTAATGGGCTGGTAAGCGTGACCACCGGTCCGGAGTTATCAAAGTTAAACGAGCGCGCAAACGTGCCTTCGTTGTTCAGGGTATCGTAGGCCAGTACCTTGATCTCGTGCGCGCCGTCGGCATAAGCCTGTGTGTTGAGACTGAACGTCGTATTGCCGGCGGAACCGGTATCCACCAACGACCCATCGACGTAGTACTCGACTTTACTGACCCCCAGCGGGTCATCGATAGTAAACGCGAGATGGGTGAGCCCCTTTATATAGGTGTTGGCCGGCAGGTTAATCGAGATCAGCGGCCCCTCCAGATCAACCGATTCCGGCGGCAAGCTCGCGAATACGCTGGCATCCATGGTGGCCAGCGACTGCGCGATATTCAGGAAGGCCGGCGCACCGAGTCCCGTCTTGTTCAAGCTTGAACTCGCCATCTTCAACATGTGCTGGGCGATGCCATTCCGATAGAGCTGCGGCGTCAACGGAATGGTGCCAAACGCCAGCGGGGTGATCTGTCTGTCATCCGCAGAATACCCCTGGCCGTCCAGCTTGCCATCGAAGCGAAGATCGTTACAGCCGATTTGCGCCAGATGAATGCTGGTGGTGCTCGTCAACCCGTGCGGCGCCTGGCCGCTTCGCTCGGCCAGTTCCTGGGTGAGACTGGAGATCGCGGCCGGGAAGATCCCATATTGCAGACCGGCATTCATTACAGGCGACGCATTATTCGGATCGGTAATGTTCAG
>VBWC01000046.1 GCA_006218035.1 Gammaproteobacteria bacterium | reverse complement strand
CGTGTCAACTCATTTGAGAATGTAACCGTACGGGGATTCGTTTGGTCATTTGAAATGTTACCGTAGTCGGCGTTAGTTTCGGGACGCGTTCGAGGTGCCGCAGCTGCGTCAGTCGACGTTCAATGTCGCGTTTGAGCGCGGCCGGGTTGAGCGTGGCGTACCACGCGTGCAGATTTTTTTTGGTCGCGTCCGGAATGTGGGGCGAGTCGAGCACGCGCTGGTAGGGAGTTTTCGGTACGTCGTACCGTCGCCGGACGTGCCCGCCGATGCGCACTTTTTCCACCAGTTTCATCACCGGTTGAAAACAATTCAGATAGGCGCGCAGCGGTCCGCGGTAGAGCGCGTTGAGGTGATCGGCCGCGCCTTGCGTTTCCAGTCGCTGGTAGCCGACAACTTTTCGCACGTGCGTCCAATTCTTCTGTTCGATGTGGGCGTTGTCGTTGCCGTGGGATGGCCGACCGCGCGTGAATTCGATCTTGTGCTCGAGGCAGTACCGGAACAGTTGCCAGTTGATGAACTCGGAACCGTTGTCCGGATCCAGACCGAGGAGCGGAAACGGCAGTCGGCCCTGGATGCCCTGGAGCGCTCCCAGCACCCGTTGCTGGGCTTTCCCCAGGATCGCGTCTTCTTCGCTCCAGCCCGTTGCCAAATCCGTTACGTTGAGCGTCGAAGCGAAGTCGCCGGCGGCGGTGTTGCCACAGTGCGCGACCAAGTCCAGCTCGGTGTAGCCGGGTCGGGTTTCGTCCCAGCGCGACAGCACGATCGGAATTTGTTTTTTCAAAAGCGACCCGGGCTTGGTCGTCCCGCGCAACCGGCGTCCGGCTTCGTGCCGGCAGCGCGCGAGCTTGCGGTCGATGGTCGAGGCGCTCATCTCGCGCAGGCGGTCGGCGACGCCGGACGGGACGACGATCTCGCGGAACCGCGCCAAGACGGCAATCATTTCCGGCACCATGGGCTGCAACCGTTGGCCACACGGGTAGTCGAGGATGGCCCAGATTTTTTTCAGCCAGTAGGTGTCGGCGTGCGTGTAGGTGCACCCGCGACCGCGGCGGGGAACCGGGGTCAGACTGAGCGGCGCGTTGAGGAGTCGGATGGCGTACTTCGGATGGTAGCCGGTAGCGCGACAAAACTCCTTGCGCATGCGACCCTTCTCGCGTTTGGTCGCGTGACGGTAGGGGCGGTAGATGGCGGCGAGGTATTCGCGACGAGCAGACATAGACATGCGGGGCATAGGGGGCTGGGTTAAGGCGCAAAATCGCGCTCCCCCATGGTTACATTTCTTATGATAGAACGATAGACGCCATGGTTACATTTTAGATGATTCAATTCGGACCTCTTGACACCGCCCGCGGATTTGGTATCATGACTCATTCGTGGTTTCTGGTTGGTCTTTTTGTTCTTTTCAACGGAGGTCGTCGCATGGATGATTTTTTGTGGCGGCGAGATTTAGAGCGTTTGGTGAGCGATCGGCGGCAAGTCGCGGGTCTCAAACCCCCAAGGTTTGCGATGTTCGGGCAGCTGATTTCCTGCGTGGACTACCGGTGCGGCGCGCCGGTCTACGGCT
>VBWC01000015.1:12194-102021 GCA_006218035.1 Gammaproteobacteria bacterium | reverse complement strand
TTACCTTCTGGCATCACCGAGTGAAAGCTTGGCAAAGAGTGGGCGTCCATGTAAGAGGGCCAGGGTGAGGGGAGATTAATTGACCAAAGGCTACTTCATCACCGGCACCGACACCGGCGTCGGCAAGACCACCGTCTCGCTCGGCCTGCTGCGCTGGCTGCGCGACCGCGGTTATAAAACTGCCGCAATGAAACCCGTCGCGAGCGGCGCGCAATTTATCGACGGGTTATGGCGCAACGACGACGCGTTGCAACTGCAACGCGCAGCGACCGTGCAACTGCCCTATGAACTGGTCAATCCGGTCGCATTGCCCGAGCCAGTCGCGCCGCATATCGCCGCGCAGGCGCATGGCGTCACGATCGACATTGATGCCATCGTCGAAACGTTTCATGAAATCCAAACCAAAGCCGACATCGTTATCGTCGAAGGCGTCGGCGGCTGGAAGGTCCCGCTGAACGATACCGACACCACCGCCAACCTCGCGAAACGCATCGGCCTGCCGGTGATATTGGTGGTTGGTATACGCCTGGGATGTCTGAATCACGCGATGCTGACGTACGATGCGATCCGCGCGGCCGGATTACCGCTCGCCGGCTGGTGCGCCAACATCATCGACCCGGATTGCCTGCGCAATGCTGCCGTTACCCAGACACTGAAGGCGCGTATCGATGCACCATTGATTGGAATGATTCCATATCGGGAGAATGCGACGCCGGATGATATCGCCGCGCATATTGATTTGACTGGACTGCTTTAACTGGCGAACAAGAAAAGCGCCTCTATTTTCTCATTCGCAAGCCGCATCGATCGCGAACGATGCGGCTCACAACATTCAACGCATCCTATGAAGGTTGTAGGATGGGTGAAATGCAATGAAACCCATCATTGGTTCTACACAGCAGGTCGATACGGTGCGCGCAAAAGGATCGATGGGTTACGCTGCGCTTCACCCATCCTACGAGCTTGTATATCATTTCCGCAGTACCAATTACTCTTGATCCTGCGAACTGTCGCCTCTAGATTTTTCGGATAGATACCGAATTCATCGTAAACACGCAGTAAAATGGATATTCCTGATGACCCTTTAATTGCAGCTAAGTCACCGCGTTTCGATTTCGTCCATGCGGGCGGAACCCATAAATTACGCCGAGCGATGCTATTGTCACGCCACTTGGATTTATTGAATAACACATCTAGTGCGGCCTGCTCCATGCGCACAAGGTAATCACGAACGTCGCTTGCCGTAGCAATGTCTTTGGTTTTTAGTAAATCGGCGTGAATGATCGGATGACGTTTCGATATCCACTCGCCTATCTCATTTTTGGTATAGCCGTATGGCATTGGATCGAGAAACCGATACAGTATTTTTTTGATATCAGTGAACGGCAAACCGAAAGCCAGTTCGAAGAATCTTGCAAGATCCTTATATCGCCCGGATTCTCCACATGCGAATGCTTCCGCAAGAAGCGTTACGCCATCCAAGCGATCGACAACCGCAGAAACAAGTTCAGGCTTTAAAGGAATCTGATATCGCACACCTTGGTGAGTTTCAACATTAGATTCGATTCCCGCGCTTGAATAGAGAAATTCACTTTCCAAATCATTTTCAAACTCCAGTGCGATGCAAGGAGTCGGGGAGCAGGTCGAACGAGAGCATGCATTAAAGGCGGCGATCAGATTTCCTATCGAATCGATCGCAAACTCACAGTCGGCCCTCTCGGGCACGGGAATAACTACACGGCCTGCCTCATCTTTATGAGGTATTGCATCCAACTTGCGTTTGGCGACGACAAAAAGAGATTTATCTTTATCGCCTTCTTTTGTATCCGGCGAGAGCGATACCGTTACGTTCCCAATGTTTGCCTCTAATCCCCCAATTCGCACGGGCGGATGAAGGCTTAGAATAGCGAACCGCAGTATCTGCATGGCATAACCTCCCGCTTGTCTTCCAGCAATAAAAAGCCCGCTATCAGCGGGCTTTTTATTGTTAGCTACGTTCTTCCCCAACCCTCACGCCTCCAGCTGCACCTTCAGCTTTTTCATCGCGCTCAGTTCGAGCTGGCGGATGCGTTCGGCGGAGACGTTGTATTTTTTGGCGAGGTCCTGGAGGATGGCCTTGTCGGCTGACAGCCAGCGGCTTTGTACGATGTCGCGGCTGCGCTCATCCAGATTCTCCAGCGCGGCGTGCAAACGGTCGGTGCTGTCGGTTTCCCAGTCGGCGGCCTCAAGCTGCACGGCGGGGTCGGCGCCGTCGTAGGCCAGGTAGGCGGCCGGCGCGAACACGCGTTCGTTTTCGCCGTCGTCACCGTCGGCGTACGGGTCGAACGATACGTCATGCGCGCTCATGCGCCCTTCCATTTCGAGCACGGTTTCGCGTTTGACGCCGAGGTCTTTCGCCACCGCGGCGACTTCGTCGGGCCGGAACCAGCCGAGCCGTTTCTTGGAGCTGCGCAGATTGAAGAACAGCTTGCGCTGCGCCTTGGTCGTCGCGACCTTGACGATGCGCCAGTTGCGCAAGATGAATTCGTGGATTTCGGCGCGTATCCAGTACACGGCAAATGAAATCAGGCGCACGTTCATCGACGGGTCGAAGCGTTTGACCGCCTTCATCAAACCGATATTGCCTTCCTGGATCAGGTCGGCCTGCGGCAAACCGTAGCCGCTGTAACCGCGCGCGACGTGCACAACAAATCGCAGGTGCGACAAAACCAGCTGCCGCGCGGCGGCCAGATCACCGTCCCGCTTGAACCGCCATGCCAGTTCCTGTTCCTGCTCCACGCTCAGCGCCGGGGTGCTGAACGCGGCGCGGGTATACGCGTCGAGGTTACCGGTCGGAACCATCAGTTCAGTTGTCAGGCTCATCGTCGTCATTGCTGTCTCTATTCCCCTCGCTGTGATGATAGCGAATTTTAGCACTCGATCCTTAGGAGTGCTAACAGTCCGGAAAGTTCGCGGTTCCGAGCCGCCCGGGGGCCGGATGGCGCCAAAAATCCGGCCTGTTCTATATATATGTGGATTGCTCCGGTTCAAGGGTGCCGATTCCGGCATCCTGACGGGTCTTTGTCGCCCAGGACCGGATAATCGCGGTCAGCGCGTCCAGGCCGTCGGTCAGCGCCGCCGGCCCGGGCTGCAGAATCAGCGGCGATTTGATCTCGTGGAGTTCGCCGTCACGCACCGCCGGAATGACCGCCCAACCTGGCCGGGCGCGCACGCTCTCGGGCCGGAATTTCTTGCCGCACCACGAACCGATAATGATGTCCGGGCGGCGGCGCACGACCTCGGCCGGGTCGGCGATGATGCGCTCGCGGGCGAGCCGACCGGTAGCGAACTCGGCAAAGCAGTCGTCGCCCCCGGCGCAATCGATCAGCTCGGATACCCAACGTATGCCGGAGATCAGTGGCTCGTCCCATTCCTCGAAATAGACGCGCGGACGGCGCGGCAGTCGCGCGGCCGCGGAACGCGCCGCCGCGACGCGCGCCGCCAGTGTCTCCGCCAGATCGGCCGCGCGGGTGGTGGCACCGACCAAGGCGCCCACCGTCCGGATCATGCGCAGGATGCCGGCGATGTCGCGATGATTGAACGTATATACCTCGATGCCGGCACGGATCAGATCGCGCGCGATGTCGGCCTGCAGGTCAGAGAATCCCAGCACCAGATCGGGTTCGAGGGCCAGGATCCTGTCGATCTTTGCGCTGGTGTAGGCGCTGACGCGCGGCTTGTCGCGCCGTGCCTGTGGCGGCCGGACGGTATACCCCGAGATGCCGGCAATGCGGCGCTCCTCACCGAGCAGATACAGCGTTTCAGTCGTCTCCTCGGTCAGGCAGACAATGCGTTCGGGATAAGGGTCGGGAGCGGACATGACGCACAGATTCCCATGCCGGCCAGCGCGGATGCAAGACGCGGGGCTGGCGACAGACCGGCGCGTGCCCGATACTACGCGTCGCATGAACCATTCAAACGCCGGACTGAGCGCCCTGAAAAATATCGGACCCGTCACCGCCGGCTGGCTGGCCGCGATCGGCGTGCGCACGCCGATCGCGCGCGGCTCGGCCCCGTCGATGTGTATCGCCTCCTGCACGGGCACGGCTATAACGTGAACCTGCTACTGGTCTATGCACTCGCCGGTGCCTTGCGCGATTGTCACTGGAATCGGTTACCGGCCGGGCTCGAGGCCCAACTGAAACAGGAGGCGGCAGATACCGTGCCGCAACGCCGATGAGTCGCCCTCGGCTGCTACTGTCGTGGTCCAGCGGCAAGGACAGCGCGTGGGCGTTGCATCGCCTGCGCCTGTCCGGTGAGTACGACATCGCTGGGCTGGTGACGACCATCAACGAAGAGTTTTCACGCGTGGCGATGCACGGCGTGCGCGATACGCTACTGGCCGCGCAGGCCGACGCCGCCGGCCTGCCGTTGTGGAGTATCCCGATTCCGTATCCGTGCAGCAATGCCGAGTACGAGCAACGCATGCGCGCGTTGATAGGCGACGCGCTCGCGGCCGGCGTTACCCATATGGCGTTCGGCGATCTGTTTCTGGAAGACGTGCGCGATTACCGTATCCGGCAGCTAGCCGGCACCGGCATCACGCCGGTGTTTCCGCTGTGGGGCCTGCCAACCGCGCGGCTCGCGCGCGACATGATCGCCGCGGGGCTGGCGGCAACGTTGAGTTGTGTCGATCCACGCCAGCTGGCGGCGGAACATGCCGGTCGCGCGTTCGATGCGGCGCTGCTGGCCGCGCTGCCGGATACGGTCGATCCCTGCGGCGAACGCGGCGAGTTTCATACCTTCTGCCACGCCGGCCCGATGTTTCGCGCGCCGTTAGCGGTGGTGACCGGCGAGGTCGTTGAACGCGACGGTTTTGTGTTTGCGGATATCCTGCCAGCGTGAGGGCGCGCGTACCGCGCGTCGGGCCTTACATCCGGCCGGTGACTGGATTCCCCGGTCGCTGTTCCCGGCACGACTCTGCCTCGTCCGTCCATAGGCTCGTACCTCCTGCGTCCATGCGGTCGCGCTTGCGCGGCAATGACCGTAGCGAGCCGTCATTCCGGGCGGCGCGCAGCGCAGACCCGGATCCAGTGGCGGGCCGGGACGGGAAACGCGGGATTGCCCGGCGGCGGGTGCTGCGCAGGAACGCCTGACAACAGGTTTCATGTCTCGCCGGCCAGTGCGCGCTCAGGTCGGTTCGATCTCGGCGAGGTGACGGCGCACGGCGAGCCACGCGCCGAGCAGACCGAGCAGGCCGCTGATCGCCATCAGCACCACGCCGTTCGCAACCCCCGGGCCGGCGAGTGTGTAGGAACTGTCATATAACACCGCCAGCTTGCGTACCGGATCGTTCAACGCGATCAACGAGCTGCTCACCAACAGCCACGCCAGCAGCCCGCCGAACAGCCCGAACCACAGGCCGAAGTACAGAAACGGCCGGCGGATGAACGCATCCGTCGCGCCGATCAGCTTCTTGATCTCGATCTCTTCGCGGCGGCTGTTGATCGCCAGCCGGATGGTGTTGCCGACGACCAGCAACACCGCCAGCGCCAGTAGCACCGCCAGCACCAGCACGCCGCGCTGACCGATCTGGATGATGGCAAACAGGCGCTTGACCCATTCCATGTCGAGCTGCGCGATGTCCACTTCCGGGCGTTGCTTGAGCCGGTCGAGCAGCCGCTCGACACCCGCCGCACCATCCTTTTCAACCACCGGCCGCACGACCAGCACCGCGGGCAACGGGTTTTCGTCAAGCACGTCGAGCGCGTCGCCGAAACCGGACATCCGCTTGAAATCATCCAGCGCCTTGTCCGGCGATATATAACTGACCTTCGCCACCTCGGCGGATTTCTCGAGCTCCGTGGCGAACGCACGCGCGGCATTCTCATCGACGCCTTTTTTAAGAAACAGCGATATCTGCGTGGCGCTTTCCCAGCCGGCACTGATGCCCTGTACGTTCTGCAACGCGACGTACATGCCGGCCGGCAACGCGAGTGCGATGCCGATCACCGCGATGGTCATCAGGCTGGACGCAGGCTGACGGCAGATGCGTCCGAGACTGTAGAGCATGGCCTGCACATGGCGTTGCAGATACAGCCGCAGACTGGCGCGCGGGTTGTTGCGCGACGGCGCGCTCCGTTCGACGACGGATACATCGCCGACCGGTGGCGGCTCCGGCCGCGGCTGGCGGCGCGTGACCTGGGGGCGGCGGGTGCGCGATGCGCCGATCATGGCGGAGCCGCACCGCTGCTCATCAGTGCGCCACCCTGCAGCGTCAATACGCGCCGGCCCATGCGGCTGATCAGCGCGAGATCGTGGCTGGCGATCAGCACGGTCGTGCCGACGCGGCTGAACTGGTCGAACAGGTTCATGATTTCGGCCGACAGCGCCGGATCGAGGTTGCCGGTCGGCTCGTCCGCGACCAGCAGCGGCGGCCGGTTGACGACGGCGCGCGCGATGCCGACGCGCTGCTGTTCGCCACCGGACAACTGCGGCGGGAACGCGCGCTCCTTGTCGAGCAGGCCGACCTTGTCGAGCGAGGCGCGCACGCGGCGGCCGATCTCGGCATGATGAAAATTGCCGGAGATGATCAGCGGCAACGCGACGTTGTCGAACACGGTGCGATCGGCCAGCAATTTGGGCTGCTGGAATACGATGCCGATGTCGCGGCGGAAATAGGGTATCTGGCGACGCTTGACCGAGGTGAGGTTCTTGCCGCCGATGTAGATCTGGCCGCGCGTCGCGCGGTCGATCAGCGTGATCAGCTTCAGCAGCGTGCTCTTGCCGGCGCCGGAACGGCCGGTCAGAAAGGCAATCTCACCGGCATCCAGCGAGAACGTGATGCCACTGAGCGCGTCGACGCCGCTGTCGTAGCGTTTCCCGACATTGTCGAAGCGGACCATTTCAGCCATGGCGGCCTTCATCCGGGCTACGACGCGCGATCCTTGACGTGGCTGGTGATATCGAACAACGCGCTGACGAATTCATCGGCATTAAACGGCCGCAGGTCGTCGATGGCCTCGCCTACACCGATGAAGCGCAGCGGGATGCCGAGCTTTTTCGCGATCGCAAAAACAATACCGCCCTTGGCCGTGCCGTCGAGCTTGGTCACGGTAATACCGGTGAGCCCGACCGCCGCGTGAAACTGTTGCGCCTGGACCAACGCGTTCTGGCCGGTACCGGCATCGACGATCAGCATGGTTTCATGCGGCGCGGTCGCGTCTATCTTGCCGATCACGCGCTTGATCTTTTTCAGCTCCTCGATCAGGTTCTGCTGCGTGTGCAGCCGTCCGGCCGTGTCGGCGATCAATACGTCGATACCGCGCGAACGCGCCGTCTGGAATGCATCGTAGATCACGGCGGCAGGATCAGCGGCATTGCCCCGCGCCACGACAGGGATATTGTTGCGCTCGCCCCAGACCATCAACTGTTCCACCGCCGCCGCGCGGAAGGTATCGCCGGCGGCGAGCATCACGGTTTTTCCATCGGCTTGCAGCCGTTTCGCGAGCTTGCCTATCGTGGTGGTCTTGCCGGCACCGTTGATGCCGACCATCAGGATCACAAACGGTCGCGGTGTATCCGGTATCACGAGCGGCGCACTGCACGGCGCCAGTATCGCGGCCATTTCCTCGCGCAGCGCGGCCAGCAAGGCATCGGCGTCGTTGAGCTGTTTGCGCGCCACGCGTCGGGTCAGGTCGGCGATGATGGCCGTCGCGGCCTCGACGCCAACATCGGCCAGCAACAGTTTTTCATCGATTTGCTCGAACAGCTCGTCGTCGATCTTCTTGCCGCCGAGCACCATGCTCGCCAGTCCTTCGGTGAAGCTGGCGCGCGTGCGCGACAGGCCGTCGCGCAGACGACCGAACATGCCGCGCTTCGGTGCCGCTACCGCGGCGGCAGGCGCCGCATCGCTGTCGCCTTCGACCGGGGTCGGCGGATCGGTTGCCGCGGAACTGGACTTTGTTTCCATAATCAATCAACAGGTACGCCCGGCAGCCGGCAGGATCATACCGGCCGTATGCGCCGCGCATGGCGCGGCGGAGATATTATGCGTTATCCTACCACTTCCCGCGCGCAGCCGGGCAACACGCGGGCGCAACAAAAAACGTTTCACGATAAGGATGCACATGCGAGCGATAGGTTGGCTGTTCCTGTTGGTGCTGACGAATTCCGCGATCGGCGCGGACCGTGTACCGGTCCATGAGTTTCGGCTGGACAACGGCCTCAAACTGATCGTCAAGGAAGATCACCGCGCACCGGTCGTCGTGTCGCAGGTCTGGTACAAGGTCGGCAGCAGCTACGAGCATGACGGCGTCACCGGGCTTTCCCATGTGCTTGAGCACATGATGTTCAAGGGCACGAAGAAATATCCGGCCGGAGAGTTCTCGCGCATCATCGCCGAGAACGGCGGCAGCGAAAACGCGTTCACCGGCCGCGACTACACCGCCTACTATCAGCAGCTGGAGAAAAGCCGGCTCGAGGTCAGCTTCCGCATGGAGTCCGATCGCATGCGCAATCTGCTGCTGAAGGACGACGAGGTCGTCAAGGAAACCAATGTGGTGAAGGAGGAGCGGCGGCTGCGCACCGACGACCAGCCCAAGGCGCTGACCTATGAACAGTTCACCAGCGTCGCCTATCTGAGCAGCCCGTACCGTATCCCGGTGATCGGCTGGATGGACGACCTGGACCATCTGCAGATCGATGACCTGAGAAACTGGTACCAGCAGTGGTATGCGCCGAACAACGCCGTATTGGTGGTGGTCGGCGACGTTGATCCGGACGCGGTCCTGAAGCTGGCGAAGAAGTATTTCGGCCCGCTGAAGCCGAGCAAGATCACGCCGGTAAAGCCGCGCGCGGAGATCGAGCAGAAAGGCGAGCGGCGTATCACCGTCAAGGTGCCGGCCGAACTGCCGTACCTGATGGTCGGTTACAAGGTGCCGACGCTGACGACGGCGACAGCGGACTGGGAGCCCTATGCGCTCGACGTGCTCGCCGCCATTCTCGACGGCGGCAGCAGCGCGCGTTTTTCGAAGAACCTGGTGCGCGGCACCGAGGTCGCGGCCAACGCGGGCGCCGGCTACAGCCTGGACGACCGCTTGCAATCGCTGTTTCTAATCGATGGCACGCCGGCGCACGGCCATACGATCGCCGAACTGGAAAAAGGCGTTTACCAGCAGCTTGACGATCTGAAAACGACACTGGTCAGCGCCGACGAGCTCGACCGCATCAAGGTGCAGGTCGTCGCCAACGAGATCTATGAACAGGACTCGATATTTTTCCAGGCGATGCAGATCGGCACGATGGAAACGGTCGGGCTGGACTGGCGCCTGCTGGACCAGCAGGTCGAGCGCATACGCGCCGTAACGCCGGAGCAGGTGCGCGATGTCGCGCGCCGCTATCTTGTCGATACGCAACGCACCGTGGCGATACTGGACCCGCTGCCGCTCAATTCGCTGAAGCCACCCGCCCCGCCTGCCTCGCTGTCGAGCGGCGGCCACCGGCACTAACGGATACGCAAGGATGTTTTCTATGATGAACCGGCACAGGTTGACGCAGTGGACAGCGCAGGGCGTCGTCGCGGCGGCGCTGCTGTTCGGGCTGGCGACGGCGCAGGCGGCCGCCGACATCCAGACATGGCAGACCGGCAACGGCGCGCGCGTGTATTTTTACGCGGCCCCGGAACTGCCGATGGTCGATATCCAGATCGTGTTCGACGCTGGCAGCGGGCGTGACGGCGACAAACCGGGCATCGCGCACCTGACCAACGGCCTGCTGGCCGAGGGCGCCGGCGATCTCGACGCGGACACCATCGCCGAACGCTTCGACAGCGTTGGCGCGCGTTTCGGCAATGACAGTCTGCGTGACATGGCGGTCGTCACGTTGCGCACGCTGACCGATCCGCCGCTGCTCAGGCAAGCGGCGGATACGCTGGCGACGATACTCACGGCGCCGACCTTTCCGGCCGATGCGCTGGAGCGCGAGCGCGGCCGCACGCTGATCGCGCTGCGCTCCCAACAGGAATCGCCGGATGAGATCGCCAGCAAGGCGTTTTACAAGGCGCTCTATGGCAGCCATCCGTATGCCTCGCCGGTGCTGGGTGTGGAGGACACCGTCAGCGCGTTCACCCGCGAGCATCTGCAGGATTACTACCGCCGCTATTACGTCGCGAGGAATGCCGTGGTCGCAATCGTCGGCGCGCTCGACCGGGCGGCGGCCGAGAAACTCGCTGAACAGGTCATCGGCAAGCTGCCCGCCGGACAGGTCACGCCGGCGCTGGCGCAAGTATCGGCGCCGACCGAGGCGCGCACCGTGCGCATCGACCATCCGTCGACGCAATCGCACGTATTGATCGGCCAGCCGGGCATCACGCGCAACGACAGCCGCTACTTCCCGCTGTACGTCGGCAATCACGCGCTTGGCGGCAATGGACTGGTATCGCTGATCAGCGACGAGGTGCGGGAAAAGCGCGGCCTGTCATACAGCTCCTACAGCTATTTCCTGCCGATGCAGGCACCGGGTCCGTTCATCATGGGCCTGCAAACGCGTAACGACCAGACCGATGAGGCGATCAAGGTCATCGACAACGTGTTGAACGACTTCATGACCAGGGGTATCGATGCCAAAACGCTGGAGGCGGCGAAGAAGAACCTGACCGGCGGCTTCGCGCTGCGACTGGCGAGCAACAGCAAGATCGTCGGCCAGCTCGCATCGATCGGCTTTTACCGGTTGCCGCTCGATTATTTCACGACCTATATCGCCAATGTCGACAACGTGACTGCCGCGGACGTCAACGACGCGTTCCGTTCGCTGATCCAGACCGACAAGCTGGTCACGGTGATGGTCGGTGGAGGCGGCGGCGACAAGGCCCCTTGAGTACGCCGCGCCAGACCGGCCGCTTGCGTATCATTGGCGGCAAATGGCGCTCGCGAAAACTCACCTTCCCCGGGATCGATGATCTGCGGCCGACGCCGGACCGCGTCCGCGAAACCCTGTTCAACTGGTTGCAGCCCGTCATCGACGGCGCGCGCTGTCTCGATCTGTTCGCCGGCAGCGGCGCGCTGGGCTTCGAGGCGCTGTCACGCGGCGCCGCCTCTGTCGTGATGGTCGACAGGCACCCGGAGATACTCGGTTCGTTGCGGGACAATGCCCGCGCACTGGGTGCCGACAATGTGTCGTTCGTCAACGCGGACGGTCTCGCCTTTGTCGGGCAACCCGCGCCGGCGCCGTTCGACGTGGTGTTTCTCGATCCCCCGTTCGCGCAGAATCTGTGGCAGACCTGCGGCGAGCGTCTCGAACTGAACGGCTGGCTGACGGCCGATGCGCGCATCTACCTGGAAACGCCGGCGGCGCATGCGCCATTGCTGCCGGCCAACTGGGAGCTGCTGCGCAGCCAGCGCGCCGGCAAGGTGGGATATCATCTGGCGCGACGCCACGTTGGCGGGGCACAATAGGCGCCATGGACACGATTGCGGTATACCCCGGTACGTTCGATCCGATCACCAACGGTCATGCCGATCTGGCGCATCGCGCGGCACGGCTCTATCACCGCGTGATCGTCGCCGTCGCCGAAAACCCGGGCAAGGCGCCGACGTTCTCGGCCGCCGAGCGCATTGCGCTTGCGCGCAGCGCCCTGGCGGACCTCGACAACGTCGAGGTGTGCGGATTCAGCTCGCTGCTGGTCGACTTCGTCCGATCGCGCGGCGCCCGCGTCATTCTGCGCGGCTTGAGGGCGGTATCCGACTTCGAGTACGAGTTCCAGCTGACCGGCATGAACCGCCGTCTGGCACCGGACATCGAAACCGTGTTTCTGATGCCGGCCGAACAATACGCCTATATCTCGTCCAGTCTGGTACGGGAAATCGCCGGCCTCGGCGCCGATGTGTCGGCGTTCGTGCACACCGACGTCGCCCGGGCGCTGTTGAAAAAGAAACGTTGACCGCTGTCATTTGACCGATCTGACCGGCAAGGGGACCGGATGCCATGGCGTTACTGATTACCGATGATTGTATCAACTGCGACGTCTGCGAACCGGAGTGCCCGAACCAGGCGATTTCGCCAGGCGAAGAGATCTTCGTCATCGATCCCGGGCTGTGCACCGAGTGCGTCGGGCATTTCGACGAGCCGCAGTGCGTCGAGGTCTGTCCGGTCGACTGCATTCCAAAAGACCCGGACCGCGTCGAGGATCACGCGACGCTGTACGCGAGATTCCTGCACCTGACCACCCGGGCGCGGCAGGCGTGACATGCGTCTGACGATGCGCACCGCAACTACCGTCACCGCCACACGACGCCGCGGCATACCGGTACGCGGACTGCTGTTCGTACTGTTGCTGGTCGTTACCGGCGGCGTGCATGCCGGGCGCCTGCCCGGCATGGCGGTGGCCACCGCCGATCCGCTGGCGACCGCGGCGGGCCTGGAGATTCTCGATGCGGGCGGTAACGCCTTCGATGCCGCTGTCGCCGTCGCCGCCGCGCTGGCCGTCGTCGAGCCGTACAGCTCCGGCATCGGTGGCGGCGGCTTCTGGTTGTTGCATCGCGAAGCCGGCGCCGTCGACGTGATGCTCGACGGTCGCGAGCAGGCGCCGGGCGCCGCCCATCGCGATATGTATCTTGACGCGGCCGGCAACGTGGTGGCGGGCGCCTCGATCAACGGCCCGCTGGCGGCGGCCATTCCCGGCGTACCGGCCGCACTCGATCACCTGGCACGGCATTACGGCAAACTGCCGCTGAACCGGGCACTGGCACCGGCGATACGTTATGCGCGCAACGGCTTTGTGGTCGACGAGCACTATCAGCGGATGGCTCGCTTCCGGCTGGAGACGTTACGCCGGTCGGCGGCGGCGGCAGCAATTTTTCTGCACGACGGCGACGTGCCGCCGCTCGGCCATGTCATCAAACAAACCGATCTGGCCGGCACGCTGGAACGGCTGGCGGCGTCGGGCGCCGCCGGTTTTTACCAGGGCGAGGTGGGCACGCGACTGGTCGACGGCGTGCGCGCCGCCGGCGGCATCTGGAGCCCGGACGATCTGGCCGGCTACCGGGTGGTCGAACGCGTGCCGGTGCGCGGCAGTTATCGCGGCATGCAGATCGTTACCGCTGCGCCACCGTCGTCCGGCGGCATCGCCCTGCTGGAAATGCTGAACGTGCTCGACGGGTACGATCTCGCGGCGTACCCCGCCGTCACGCAGAAGCACCTGATCGTCGAGGCGATGCGGCGGGCCTATCGCGACCGGGCGGAGTATCTCGGCGATCCGGATTTCGTCGACGTGCCGGTGGCGCGCTTGACCCATCCGCTGTATGCGGCCGGCCTGCGCGCCGGTATCCGCACCGACCGCGCGACGCCAAGCGCCATGCTGCCCGGCACCGCCGGGGCGGCCGGTGGCAACGATACCACGCACTTCTCGATACTCGATCGTGACGGCAACCGGGTGGCGGCAACGCTGTCGATCAACCTGCCGTTCGGCAGCGCGTTCGTCGCGCCCGGCACCGGCGTGCTGTTGAACGATGAAATGGACGACTTCTCGGCCAAGCCGCGCGTGCCGAATGCCTACGGCCTGGTTGGCGCCGATGCCAATGCGATCGCGCCCGGCAAGCGTCCGCTGTCCAGCATGACGCCGACCTTCCTCGAAAACGACCGCGGCATCGCGATACTGGGCACGCCGGGCGGCAGCCGCATCATTACGATGGTGCTGCTCGCGACGCTGGACTATGCGGCCGGCGGCGATCCGGCCGGCATGGTCGGACTGAAGCGCTACCATCACCAGTATCTGCCGGACGAGATCCAGTTCGAGCCCGGCGCGCTGACCGATGCCGAGGTCGCCGGCCTGACGGCGCTGGGGCATACACTCGCGCCACGCAGCGACCCGTACGGAAACATGCAGGCCATCGTGTGGAATCGCCGCACCGGCCGGATCGAGGCCGCCAGCGACCCGCGCTACGGTGGCGGCGCTACCGTACGCTGAATACGGTTTTATCGCGGGGAGGATCGCTATCAAACCTGACCAATGAACTCGGACTTGACGTGGATTCGCGGTCTGGTGTTAAATGAATTTTCGTTGTTTCAGGCGACAAAGAGGCTGCACCGGCAGCGGATTTGTCCATATTCAAAAAATGGGGGGGTGGATACATGGCTAAGGGCTGGATAGACATCAGTACGAATGACATCGCTATCGTTCTTTCGATTGCGTCGATATTTTCCCTTTTGTACTTCATCGGCACGAATATGGCCGCTCACTAACCGAGCGCGTCGCTGACCACCGTTGGTAAGCAATATCAGTAGTAATCGGCGAGTCTGCTACAGGCTCGCCGACATTTGACCGAGCGGCGTTTCGCGCCCGACGCCAACGATACCCCGCGGCAAAACCATCCCGTCACTCGTCGGCCGCGACCGGTTTCTCCGTGTCCGGCTGTGATATGCTGCGGCGTTAATACCCCCCGGCTTTACAGGTACCGGCATCGTGACCCGTCACGGTTTCCTGAATGATCGCTGTGTTGAACAGGGGCAGGCAGCCACAACGCCCGCGGAAACAGATGACGAATATTCCAGTGGTAGCCATCCCCGTCACCTTCCGCTTAACATCCAGGATATTCCCGGAATAGCAGCGATACTGCCGCGCGCGATCTGACAACATCTGATATGGCGTCTCCAAAACACGTTTCGACAGAAAAGGTATTTCGCACCATCACGCTGTGGCTGATGTGGGCCATCGCCGCCATCGCTGTCTATTTTTCCCTCTATCTGGACCTGAACCTGTGGCAGCAATTGAAGGACGACCAGAGCCGGATTACCTGGATCATCGTCGGCCTGTTTGTCGTTGGCGTTGCCATCAGTTTTTCATTGGCCGTGTCCGTGACCAATGAAGCCATTCGAACCGCACAGTTAAGCAGTATTGCGCGAAAAAGCGGCCTG
Organism: Gammaproteobacteria bacterium; assembly: GCA_006218035.1. Taxonomy (GTDB): domain Bacteria; phylum Pseudomonadota; class Gammaproteobacteria; order VBWC01; family VBWC01; genus VBWC01. The sequence goes on along the minus strand of VBWC01000015.1, from coordinate 87,132 downwards.
CAGGGCATCGAAACCCCGCATCCGGACCGGGCGGTGGAGCGATTTTTTTTTTCGCTCAAGGACATTTTAAACAAAAACAGCCAGCCGGATATTGAAGTCCTGCAGGATATCGAATTCTCCAGCTACTACCGCACCTGCCACGGGGTCGAGGTTATCGGTAACATTCTGATCACGCTCGGCCTGATCGGCACGGTGATTGGACTGACGCTGACCCTGTCCGGTCTATCGTCGTCACTCGACGCGCTCGGGCAGGATCAGCAACGATTGATCAGCGGCTTGCGCCGTGCCATGGGCGGCATGGGCACGGCTTTTTACACAACCCTGCTCGGCTCCGTGCTCGGCGGGGTATTGCTGAGGGTGTTTGCACTGATTACCGATCAGGGCATCGACAGTCTCACGGACATGGTGAAGAAGATTTGCATCGTCTACTGTGTCGCCGATATCAAGCCCACCCTCGATCGGGATTTGCGCCACCTCAATGCCGACATTACGCAGCTGGGCGACAACGTCCGCATGCTGCACGACGCGATGAACGAATCGCGGACGGCGATCGCCAACTTCCGGCAGGAGGCGATGCTGCTGAGCAAGCTTTCCGAAGACGATCAAACCAATGCCACGCTACGGGACTCGGTGGTCCTGCAGCACTATTATGCCGATCTACTCAGAGAAGAGATCCGCGTCATGAACAAGCTCAATCGCTCGTGGTGGGGGCGGCTGAGAAAAGCGATGCGTCACGTACGGGGCTCCTGACGCCAACGGCGTTGTCGTTATGGCACGAAAAAAGAAACAGGGGTCCGACAGTATCTACGAGAGCTTCTCCGACGTCGCCTTGCTGACGCTGGCGACATTCGTATTTCTGCTGGTCACCATCCTGATCACCTCACGACTCGCCGAGGAAAATGAACTGCCACGCCTGCAAAAGGAAGCGGACATGCTGCGCAAGCAACTGAATCTGATGGAGGCGGATAAAACCCAGCTGCAGAAGAATCTCCAGCGGGTGGTGATTACCGATCTCGAAGGACAGGTCGAGGCGATTCTGAAATCCGCCGGTGTCGGCCACAAGGATTTCGATATCTTCATCGAGGGGTTGCGGGACATCCCGGGGAAGGACATACACCTGATCGTCGACGCATCAGGCTCCATGCACGGCGTATCGGCGTTTCTGATACCGATACTGCGTGTGATTGTCACCCGCTCGGGGAAAGACCTGTCAGCGCTTACCTGGTTCTCGGATCATGCGACCGAAACCTATATGGGAACCATGGGCGACATGTTCGACCATTTGATGAACGGCGCGCCATTTGTCGGCAATATCGAGAACATCGGGCGCGCGCTCAAGGCTGCGGCGCACAACGCGCCGATACCCGGGGCCTATGTTCTCGTCGGTGATGAGCCGTCGGACGACACCATCTACTACAGTGAAATACCGGGCCCGGTATTTACGCTGGCGTTGGGACGTTCCGACCCGTACACGGAACGCGAATACCAGACGCTGTCCGAAAAGACCAACGGCAAGATGCTGGTGCTGAAATTCCAGTAGACCGGCTACTGACGGCGCCGGTCAGCCGCGCAGGCCCGCCGAGCTTACGTGATACACCTCGATGCCGATTCCCGGCGCCGAGACGCTCTCGAACAGGATCAGCGTTTCCGTCGCATTGAAGCCGGGGTACCTGGTCACGTACTTCAGGGTAAAACGCCGGCCGCTGAAGATCGTGTTGACGGTGGTATCCCGAAGCTCGTAACTCTGCAGATCACCAAGCTTCATTTGATTGAGCTTTAACTGATCGGCGGCACCGGCTCCCGACGCCGTATCGATAAACAGCTGTGCGGCCGCGTCGTAGTCCTTGGCTTTGGCGGCCTCGAAGAATCGCGCGGCGACCCGCTCGGCGTCCGCCACCGCGCTGCCGCCCATCCCGACGGAGCCACTCCCGGTCATGTCGCAGCCACCCAGCGCTCCCAACACCAGCAGGAAGCCGCAGCCCGATAAAACTAACCATAAGTGACGCATTTTCATCCACCCGCCGTACTGCATAGTCCAAACCAAAAAAAGATGGTAAACTCCAACGTGTTTACAGACAGTCTGTCGCTCCAAACCTCATATCCAAACCATTGATCCTGAATGGCGATCGCGTGTCAGGACTGAGGAAGTGCGGTGTCGGCCCCCAGGGCAAAAGCGGTGTGCGGTCACGCTGACCATACGCGGCTTGCGGAATACACGGCCTGACAGACCGACGTGTTTTCCCGTGTGAGTTGAGCAGCGGTGGTATTGATCCTGTTGATATGGGCACCAATCCAACACTAAGCCAAATTCCTATCGTAATCAAGCCATCGAAAGAGAGCTTGAGTCTCGCGCGAAAACGCTGGCTGGTGCGGGCCACCGCCATCACGGCGCTCATCCTGATTCCGGTCACGGGGCTGTTCAGAATCGACGTCTCGGCGGGCTTCGTAGTACTCGATCGGCAGATCTGGTTTTCCGACTTCTTTATCGTATTTGGTTTCTGGCTGACGGCGGCCTGTGCGCTGATCATGCTTTATTCCACCATGGGCACGGTATTCTGCGGCTGGATTTGCCCGCAGAATACCGTCTCTACGTGGGCCAACGACCTGACCTCGCGGTTGCTCGGCAAACGCGCCATCCTCAGCTGGGGCGACGAAACCAAGTCTGTCAAGGTATCGGCGGGCAAGGATCACTGGTACAACTGGGCAATACTGGCGATCAAGCTGACCGGCATATCGATGTTGTTCGCGCTGATTCCGATGCTGTATTTTTTCCCGTCCGGCGCCATCTGGAGCTTCATCACGTTCCAGGACGATATCCGGCTGGCGGCCTCGCTGTACTGGATATATACCGTCTTCGTTCTGATTACGCTGGTTAACGTCGCCGTGGTGCGTCACTACGTATGTCGCTACATGTGCATCTATAGAATGTGGCAGTTTCTGTTCAAGACCCGCGACACGTTGCATATCAACTATGATGAAACGCGCAGCGACGCATGCCTTACCTGTAATTTCTGCGTCACCGCCTGCCCGGTCGAAATCGATCCGCGCAATACCCTGACCTACGACAGCTGCACCAATTGCGGCGAATGCATTTCCGCCTGTAATGACCTGCATCACAAGAAAGGGCTGACCGGCCTGTTGAGCTACAAGTTCGGTGCGCGTCGCGGCAAGGCATTAACCAACAATACGCGGGCCCTGGCATCGCTGCTGCAGCGCGGCTCGTGGGTACTGCCGGTCATGGTGCTGGCCATCGGCATGTTCACGTGGGGTATCGTCAGTTACCAGCCGCAAGGGCTGTCGGTTTACCGATCGGATATCATGCATGGCGACCATGTGCAGAACTACCGCATCAATGTAGCCAACAAGCTGTATGCAGGAACGGCGGTATACGTCGACGTCGAGGGACTGCCGGACGGGTCCTACCAATTGTCGGACAACAAGGTCGTCTTTGATACCGTGGGCCGCGGAGACCTGAATCTTCATATCGAGAACCAGCTACCCCCCGGCCTGCACGTTATTACCGTGCACGCACACTCGGATAGCGGCTGGCAGGATAGCTATCGTGTCCACCACCTCGTTGAAAAAGGATAGACCTATGAATACCAGTACGCATAAAACCTCGCCGGTGAAACCGGTTGAAGAATCGGAATGGGGCGAGATTTCATCCGATCATCTTGGTTACGGCAACGAGGAGGACCGCCTCAAGAATCGCGGCCTGGAGGACTGGGAACTCGTCGAAAGGATGGAAGAGACCTCCGATCACCGGATTCCTTACTGGTTCTTTGCGATTTTTGTCGTGTTGTTACTGGTCGCTGTCGGTCTCACCCTGCCGTTCTGGGGAGTCCGCCCCGGTTACGAACGTCCGTGGTTTGACTGGGGCATACCGGCCGGCGTCGGCTGGGTGGTGTTTTCGAGCGGCCTTATTTATTACATCGTCGACTTCCGGCGCCGCAATGAAAAGAAACCGGGTTCGGAGAAGTCGGAAAAGAAGTAGCACTGCCGACCGGTTACCCGCCATAGTCGCGCGACTCCCGCCGCCATGCATCGCCCGGCAATCACGCTGTCGATTCCGCCTGCGCGGTCCGGTTCAGGATCAACGGTATGACAAAACTGACGTTACAATACGTTTTCCTGGCGTTACTGGTCGGCCTGGTGGCGGCATGCAGTGATCCGATACCGAAACTGCCTGACCAGTCGTGGGCCGACATCAAGGTTACCGTCGAGACACGGCCGCCGGCACTGCAGTCCGGCATGAACGAATTTATCGTCCTCGCTTCGCGCTCCAGCGGCATTGCGGCGCACAATTTGATCGTTTCGCTACGCGTGAACGACGGCCGCTGGCACCAAGCGATACAGGACGGCCATGTCGGCGCCTACCGGCGCGCTGTCATGGTAGGCAACCCGAAAAACGACGTGCTATTTGTCAAAATCGAGGACGACAATCGCGAGGGCGTACTGCGCTTTCCATTGGCCGAACAAAAATTACCGGCGACCCGGTAAGCGGTAGTGCTTAACGAGTAGCGTCCCGGGTCAGAACGAAACCGGTGATTTCGTCCGCAGGCGTCGCGCCAGCGACGGGCTTTCCTGCCACCGACGCAGCAGCAACATCTTGTCGCCGCCGCGATCGTCCCGACAGTGCGGACAGGTCAAGTGACAGAGATAGAGTTCTTTTGGCACCTTACCCGCATCGACCAACGCCATTTGCATGGCCTGAACCGTTTTTCGAATCGTACCGATATCGCCATGATGCAGCACGGCCCGCACGTTAAACGGCCGTGGCATGATCGTGATACGCGGGGCCGGCGAGGTGGTCGGCTTGAGCAGGCGCATTATGGCGCCGCGAAAAACTCCGGTGCGCGTCAGCACCAGACGCGGCCACTGCTCGTCGAGCCCGAGACTTTCGATCAGCCGCTGCTGGCGTGCCAGGTAGGCTTCATAAGCGAGCGGCATGTGGATCAAGGTCGGAATGGACAAGGTATGCACCGGTTGTCCACCAAGATCCATATCCTGTTCATGCCAGTCAGGGTACTGTTCCGGACAACCGCATGACAGCGTCATGATTTTCGGGCTGACTGTCTCACCGTCATCAGAACGTTGGCGAAGTAGATCCAGAAACCCATACCCATGACAGTCGCCACGACACTGATGACGGGGGCGTAATACTTGTGCACATCGTGCACCGCCTGCGGGTCGCTGAGCATCAGCTTCCCTTCGATCAGACCAAACACCAGCAAGGTCGTGTAGAAACAGCTGACACCGGTCGCCGTCCACCAGAACGAGTGATCGACCAACCGCTGCGACCAGACGGGCTTACCGGTAATGGTCGGGAACAGGTAATAGGTAAAGGCCATCCCGAGAATAACGAGACCACCGACCACATTGATATGGGCGTGCGCCAGCGGATCTATCATGTGACCCGGTCCGCTGATCGGGCTGCCGACGGCGTCCAGCCATGCCCGAATCGGCGGCAGGACCTGGACCACACCTTGCACCGTACCCACAAAAAAGAAAATCGCCGCGCCCAGCAAAAACTTCGTCAGGCGACGGTGTTGCGACTCAGGCGGCATATAGTCTGATAGGTATCAAAGGGGTATCACGAAAAACGGCCATAGGTAGCGGCAAACCCTGCTGGCACAACGGCCGTAACGTCCAACCGGGCGCACGCTGTGACGCGATGCGCCCGACTCGCGGAACGTAATGTCCTGGTGATGTTAGTCAGCCAACAACGGCAATACAACGACGAAAAACATGGCTGTACCAAACAGAATAGCAAGAAATCTCATCTTCATTACCGCACTCCTCTCGTTGGTTATTCGGCCACCGTAGGCCCCCCGCGCAGCGTTATCGACAGACTAAGCGCGGTGTAAAACCGCGCCGGACCTGTTCGCGTACAGAGTATCGGAGCAATGCCGCAGATGCAACACGTTGCCAACGTCCGACCGGCGTATTTGACGGTGATTTCGCTGTGCCCGCACTGTCGCCCGGCAATTCCAGGCCGCGCGTCGGCTAGGGGGGGGCTGAATTTAAACACGGATACCCTGACAATCGAAATTTAAAGCATCTATAAACAATATCTTATAAATTGCGTTCTGCGGCCACCCGCCGTGGTCTGACGAGTCACGGCGTGCGACCCGTACGAGATATTGTCTTTCCCGGAGAATTTGACTATATTTGGGATTCTAAGGTTAATCCGGCGATTGCTCGGGGCAACGCAAGTTTAGGGAGGCGTATTCAACATGGTCGAAGAAATTGGCATAAGAATTCTGGTCCCCATCCTGGTGTTTTTTGGCGTGATTGTCGGCGGTGCCTACTGGCTTGCTGACAGCACTTTCCAGGACGTCCTGAAACGCCGTCGCGAAGAAGGCGGCAAGTAACACGACGTTGTCCTTGGGTTGCCTGTACGAAGGGCGCGGTAACGCGCCCTTTTTCGTTTCTGTCCGACCAGAATAAACGGGGCCTGCTGTCCTTTGCCGCGCAACCCGTCATTCAGCGCGCAGACTCTGTTATCTCCTTATCGAGCGGCGCCAGCGTCACGATGTGAGCGCGTAATTCGTCCGCCCGACGGGTGTTACCACGCTCGAATTCCGCCGCGCGCAGCGCCTTCAGTGCCGCGACATGGTCCGGGGACACCGTCAGAATCTCCTCCAGCGCACTTCTCTTGTCGATTCCCTGTGCGATCGCCTGCGGCAGCGACGCCAGCATTCTGTCCGCCAGATCCGTCGTGATCCAGCGATCCCGGGGATTCGCCTGATACGCGATGCGCAACAGACGCTGCGACTCCAGCGACTGCTGGTGCAACGAAGCCAGCCAGCTACGTATCGCGAGTTCCGACGCAATATAGGCGCGGTCAAATTCCGGCAGATAGAGCGGCGGGATATGCAATGCCGATACGGCTTCCTCGACCGACGGCCTCTGTGGCAGCAGTTGTTCCAGCAAGATCGACAGGTCAAACTCCCTGGTATACCGGGCTCGCGGCAGACGAAATTCGATTTTCGGTACCCAATCATCCTGCACCGGCCCGGTAGTTTCCGGGATTTGTCCCCAGTACCGGCCTAACCATGTCCAGACACCTTCGCCACCGGTAAGCGACGCCCGTTGATGCTCGTTCAGGCGTTGCAACTTATCCAGAATATCCGGCACACCCGGCCACGGCTCCTTGAACCCGACCAACGCCAGGCGAAAGCCGTCGACGAACAGCATATGATCGGCGAAGACCTCTTTGAAGCTGCGCAGCACGATCGCGAGCGAGGTGGTGTCGAACTGGTTCAACGCCAGCCATTGCGTAAAGATACCGTGATGTTCGAGACGATCTTTGGCGCGCCGGAACTGTTGTATCGACAGCAGATTACTGCGGCCTACCAGGTCGGGGTGAAACAGGTCGCCGATGATCACGTCGTATTGCTGCGGTGTAACGCGCAGGAAGCGACGGGCGTCATCACGCACCACGTCTATCGTTTGCGTGATATCTCCGTTAACCGGTACAAACCAGTCGGCTGCGGCATTGATTGCACCCTGAGTCAGCTCGACGGCGGCAATGGAAAGTTCGGGAAGATCGCTTGCGCCAGCGGCGGAAATCCCGGTACCGAGCCCCAGATACAATACGGTGTGCGGCTCGCGATGCAACAGGAGCGGTAGTCTGGCCTGATTCTGTTGAGCCACCACCGCCACCGGGTCGCTGGAGGCGTCCATGCGGCGCAGATCCGACAATAGCAGGCGCTGCCCGTCCGGTTGTTCGACGACATGGGTGATCGATAACGCGTCTTCATAGACCTCCAGTTGACGGCTGCCGGCCTGCGTAACCGGCAACAGAATATCGATGTCCGGCAATCTCGTCACGGGAACGGCGGCCACCAGCAACGCCACGCCGACGAACCACATGCGCCGTGATGTCGCCCACCACATGCCAAACAAAAACAACAGCAGCGCCGCAATAACGATCGTGGCCGCTGTCCCCAGCCACGGCACCAGTACCAGGCCAGCCAGCAACGCCCCGCCTGCCGCACCGAGCGAATTCGCTCCGTAAAGCCACGCGCCGCTAATCGAGCCGGCACTGCCGCCGCCCAGCCGGCCGGTCAAAAGGGGTAACCACGCACCCATGATCAACGTCACCGGCAATGTCAGACAGGCGATCACCAGGCCCTGCGACATCAATGCGCCGTACATCGACCCGAACTGCGCCTGATCGGCCCACGCCGCCAACACCGGCAACAGCCACAGCGTCACGAGCGCCGCGAGCGACACCAACGGAGGGAACCATGCAAACAGCGCGTTAACCGGTCGCCAGCGAGCGCACAGACTGCCGAGCCCGATGCCGACGAGAAATACCGCCAGCACGATCGCGAGCACGTATTCCGTGCGCAGCATGAACATACCAAACAGCCGCGTCCACCCGATCTGCAACATCAACGCCGCCAGCCCGATACCGGCATAGGCGAACAATGTGGCCAACGATGGCCGTCCCGCATCGGCATCCACCGGCGCCGGCGCGGCATCCGTAACCGGCGCCCGCCACCCCAGCAACAGTACGCTCACGGCGATACCGATGCCAGTGGCCGCCACAACCTGAACAGCGTGGGTCCAGCCGATAGCGGGAAGCAGTGCCAGCGGTAACAGCGCGCCGGTCGCGCCACCCAGTGTGTTCACCCCGTAAACCCGGGCAAGCGACACCGATGCAGGCGACAGCGCACGCAATATCAACGGGAATCCTGCCCCCATCGCGGTCGCCGGCAGCATCAGGATCAGAAATGCCGCGCCGGCCTGGACGACGAACCAGCTATCCAGCCCGCCGGCAGCGGACATCGCGCCCAGCCACGTATCGAGCTGCCGGAACAGCAGCGGCATGCAGAGCGCGAATACCGCCACCCCGGCTTCCAGGCCGGCGAAGATAACCAGCGGCCGCGACGTCCGGCGCGACAGCATGGTGCCGGCCAGACTCCCGGCACCCAGTCCGGCCATGAACGCAACGACAGTAACGATGACCGAGAAAATGCCGACGCCGAACTGCAGCGACAACATGCGCACCCACAGAATTTCATAGGCCACGCTGACCACGCCGGAGAAGAAATAGATCAGAACCAGCGACCGTGCCCAGCCACGGGCAGACAGGTGTTTGCACCCGGACACGGTCAGCTGCTCACCGGACGCCAGCGGGGATTCCACTGCCGGCCATGGATTTCAGAATGGAAAGAACCACACGATCGCCACGACCGCATGAGCGATCGCCAGGAAGACACTGAAGCCGGCGAAAATCATGTGCGCTACAAAAACCTGTTTGCCGAACAACACCATGGAAATTCCCAGCACGGCGGTGGTGATGATGAATATCAACAAGGCGATGCCCATCGCGAACAGTATCGTATGCTTCTTCTTGTCGGAAATTTTGACGACGTCACTTTCGACCTGCTCCCTGGAGGTAAAGGCATGGATTACCGCCTCCGCCTGTTCCACCTCGGCGATGGCCTGTCCTCCGACCGCCAGACAAACTCCGACGAGCAATACGCAGCTGAGCCGGCGCAGTGTCAGCACCAAGATTCTGCCAGAGTTAATGCTATGTCCAACCGGCATCCAGGTTCCCCCTGTTAACGAAAACAGCAAGCCTCTACTGATACATTGCAACTACATTGCAAACTGCTGCGGGTAGCGCCAATCCGCGGAATCGCTATCCAACAGCGGCCGCCTGGCGACTCGATTACCGCGGCCACCCTTGTGTAAAAACGCCTAGCTACGAGGATTGCTTCTCGGCGATTTCCCGTTGCTTTTCTTCGGTCTTCGCCTTGTCGGAGGGCCGTATCGCATAACGCCAGTACAAGATCGCCATCAGTATAATGGGAGTCAACACCATCGGTAACAGGAATATGAAGATCGCCCACGGCGTATCGATCGTTACCGTCAACCAGCGATAACTGTCCGCCGCCGATGCCTGAAGCGGTAACGCGCAGAGCATGCATGCCAAGGCTGTCAGATACTGCCGCATATCACGTACCGGCCGATTTCGCGCACCGGAATCCAAAGAAATCCGATGCAAAGTTTGGCCAGGAAAAATTCCGGTGATACGCGGACGTCGAAAACGGGTCGCTCTTCCATGAACCGCCGCGCATGACCTTGTAGCGCTCCTCTGTAACGACAAATTCGGCTACCTGCTTGGAGCGGTCCGCCGCCGACTCGGGAATCTGGGCAACCTTTGCCTGGAACATTTCCTTTGGCGCCTCGGTTTCGGGATAGGGCAGAAAGTCATCGGCGACCCACTCACTGACATTCCCCGCCATATCCATCACCCCTTCCGGGCTGGCGCCATTCGCATAGGAACCGACCATCGTGGTCGAACCGACCTGATAGTAGGTATTGAGCCGTTCAGGATCCATATTATTACCCCACGGCCAGCGCCTGCCATCGGTGCCGCGGGCGGCCCGCTCCCACTCTGCTTCCGTCGGCAGGCGCTTGCCTGCCCATTCCGCGTACTTCTTCGCGTCGAACCACGATACCATCGTCACCGGGTGTTTCTCCAGCCGCGCCGGTATCCGCCCGTTCTTCCAGTGCAGCGGGGGCCGACGGCCGGTAGCCGCCACGAACCGCGCGTACTGGGCGTTGGTCACCGGATATTTATCAATCTGGAACGCCGGTAACGACTGGACGTGTTGTGGCTTGTCCTGCACATCGGCCCGACCAAAATTGGTGCCCATGATAAATTGCCCGGCCGGCACCGTAATCAATGTCTCCAACTCCTGCCACTCGCCAGCGGTGAGTAACGCCTCGGCCTCGGCGACGCTGTAGGATTCCGTGGACGTCAGTCGAAGTTCATGTTCGGTCTGAATAAACAGATCCTGACCGGCCGCCCGAAGTTTATCTTTTACCTGGTTCTCGTCGTAGGCGATCTTGCTGCGCATGTCACGCATACGATTCTCGCCCAGGGTAAGCACGTGTATCGTGCCACCGAGAAACGCGAGGACAACGCAGGTAACCAGCGTCGCGGAAAGATATCGCTTCCTGGTAGTGACCTGCGCCTTGGTGATCCGAGGCTGGCCTGCGTAACCGGCTTTCATCAGTTAGCCTCTTTCGACGGCTGTTCGGCAGCGGCGGATACGCGTGCGTCGGTGGCTTTCGCGTACTTCTTGTGCAGCAGCGACGACTTCGGAGATCGTCCGTAGACCCGCTTGATAAGTATCTCGCCGACCACACCGCCGACTGCCGCAAATTCGACAGACACGATCATGACCAGCAACCAGTAACTCATCGGTAATAAAACCGAGTAGTCCGGTAGCGCGTCGGCTGGTATCGAATTGAGTTCGTAGTAACTCACGATCCTCACGATCAGCGGCGAAAAATGAGCCACTATCTTGCCGCCTAATCCGTAAATACAGGACACCACGATGCCGGCGAGAAACGGCACGAAAAACAGATCCAGCACCCATAGCGGGGTAAAGGTCGATACGCCCCAGAACAGTTCGAGTTTGACGCCGAGCAATCGGTCGCCAAAATAAACGATGACGGCGCCGGCACTGATCGCCACCAGCGCCATACCAAGATCCTGAAGCCTGGTTTTGAAGGTCTCGGTCATTCGGGCTGATCGGTCCGATACGGCTTACCGGTAAGTTTTTCGTACTCCGCCTTCCTGACGTCCTCGAGGTACCAGTCCTCCACCTTTAAGCCGGCCATGTACGCGGCGAGCGTCCGGCGCTCCTCTACCGGCAAATGGGCATAGGAAGGCATCCGGTACTCTTGCTTCAGACGCGAAGGAAGAATTTGCTGCGGGTCGGACGCGGAAAAATATTCAAAAAACCACCGCTCATCACGTAACGACCCGATCCCGTCCAGCCGCGGAGCCGGTACACTCTCCATCATATTGCGCACCATCCACAACGAGTGACAGTCAGAACATTTATTACGCGCGTAGATAAGCTCGGCCTGCTGTTTGATCTCCGGCGAAGCCGTCAGATAAAACGGGATACCGGGATCTGCTTCCCGTTGGGGAAACGTCAACAACTGATAGCCAATCGCGAGCAGCGGCAGCGCGATAATAACGGCGATAATGCGCTTCTCACCGGTTCGCATGTTTCGCGGCACGTTCCTCGGCCTTGTGCTTCAGATATTCCTTACGTGACGCTTCCTGTTGTTCCATTACCTGCTTGTACTTCGTGTACTCCTCCGGATCCATCCTCTCCTTGTCATTCTCGTCGAAAACGACGTATTTGATGTCCTCATCAAATTGGGCGTTGCGTGCAGCCCAGCGCAGTCCGATCACCACCGCGATCAGAATTGCCACGCCGACCACCATCCATACGTAAATCGTCCATCCGTCCGGTAGCGATTCGATCCAACTCTTCATTGTCATCACTCCTATAACAGGAAACCGTCAATTAACTGCAACCAACCCATGATTACCGCGCACACCATGCCCAAAATTATCGCGCCAAACATGATCCGTTCGCCCAGTTTCAACCGTTTCCCGTCTTTGGGCAAATAGATATAGATAATCGCCCCAAATACGACCAGGGAAACCACCAGGAACACGAATATGCCGACGCTGTAGTGCCGGGATCGTAATCCTTCGACGCTCAGGTCGATACCGAATCTCGTCGTACTATCAGTACTTTCGACCAGCCACGGGAGCAGTTGGTTCACAAGGTCGGCATGCCCCGCGTAAGCGGCCAGAAAAAGCAAGGTATCATGCATATCTTCGAAATCCAGCAACCACTGATCGAGCGCCTTGGACCAGTACTGCTACCAGAGGTAAAAAGGCGACAAATATGGGTTACCTGAATGATGTTGCGTCGGAGGTTTCCAGCGGTAGTGATACGCGCCTATAAAAAAGAGATGCCGCTGTTGCAGCGGCATCTCTTTTGTTCATCAACAGATGGCGTCAATTGAAGACGTTTGAATTTTTTTGCGCCTGGTCTTCCTTGTTCTTTTTCCAGTATTTGTCTACCACGAAAAGACCATATATTGCCGGGCAAACCAACACCATGATGATCCACATGGCAAACACCGCCGGTGCGTAATCTATGTCTATCATACTTCCCCCTTCAGTTCTGATCCGCAGAAATCATCTGTCTCGGAAAAATTGCGAGACGATCTAGCTCTTCTTCGGGTTCGCTTTCTGGCTGAAGTGCGGCAACCGTTTGCACACGAGCACCATCACGATAATGAAGTACGACACGTAAAACATATCGATGATGAACCCTGTGTCAAACCACGGCTGAGTGCGGAGGCGCTTGCCATCCGGACGCCGCATACCCTCGAAATTAGCGAGTACTACCTGGTCGCCGACTACCGTATAGCTTTCCAGACCATACGTTCCACCGCTGGACTGGATTTCCCTGATCGCCGGCGCCATCAACTGCAGGTCCGACCAGGTGATAGGATGCCGTTCCAGCAAGCCGGGTAGACGGGAATCCTTCGCCTGCTCATGCGCCTTCATCGCCTCCGTCGTCAGATAGGCGATCTTTTCCTTGTTGGTCGCCATGCCTTTAACCTGAGGGCTGTCCATCATCTGCACCATCGGCGCATAAAGCTCCGCCGTTGGCCTTTGGCCCCAGATTGGCATCGTCATCATAAACGCTGTCAACACGATCAACGCAATGAGGAGCGTGACCGGAAACGGCACCCGGTTATTCGCGGCCCAAAGGTCGCCATGCCGTTCTGCTTCCCACAATGTGATTGCCCGCTTGTTCTGTTCTTCATCGGACAAGCTGTACAACGGGTTATCAAACTTCCAAGCCATCTGAAATCCTCCCCCTACGATTATTTCAAACTGGTCAATACCCAATCGATCAATGCACGAATTTCTGCATTCCGCGCGTACTCCGGAACCTCCGGCGGGTACGGGCGTTCACCCTTCCGATACGCCGTATACTCTTTCCGCCACGTACTGAAGTCAATCGGATTGCCGTTGATGTCAACCCTCCCCCACAAATAGTCGAAGCGCGGCATGATGGAGTTCGGCTGCACCAGACGCGGGTTGAAAAAATGCATCATCATCCATTCACGTGAGGAATTTCGTGATGCCACATGCAGGATATCTGGTGCCTTACGATCGGAGCCGAATGCCGTCGGCATCTCACCGTTAAAGTCACCTAGATACGGCGGAGTACCGAAGACCTGCCAGTCCTGGGTATGCTCGGGCAGCAGGGTATGACACCACCAGCAACCCTCGTGGATGTATATCGACTTACCACGTCCCACGTACTTGGTGTTTGCGTCGCCCGCTGTCGACAACGCCGCGTCCACGGTCCAGCCGCGGGTTACGCTGGCGTTCTCCGCATAGGCCCATTCTTCACCGTTGACGTCCGCGTGATTGATCGTAAACACGGCACCCTGTGCCTTGTTTGCCTGATCAATCTTCCCCTTGTCAATGCTAAGCCGCTTGACCGTCGGTCCGAGGTTATCCGGATGATTGAGCGGTGAGGCGAACGGCGTACCGGGCTGGTAGACGTAGGCACGCACCGGCGGATCGATGGTGGCACCGGTTTTCGGATCCTTGTTCAGGATCACCGTCAGCGGTTTCCCCTGGCCCGTTACGGTAGGATCTTCGTAACTGAAGCCGATCACCCTGCCATTCGACATCGCCTTGTCCAGCCCAACCCACGTCGATTCTGCCGATCTAAAGTCGAAACTCGGGAAAAAAAGCGTGATGGTCATGGACAGACCAAACATCCCGCCTATACCCGCAGTACCCCATCTATAGTTTTGAAATGCCACTTAGCCTCCCTCCTCTGGTTTCGAAGTCCCCCGGCCTATGACCGGGGGACGCACAACCTAGACTTCATTCACGAGCAACTGACTCCCGAGTATTTCTTACCGCTCGTAGGCCAGTTCGTGAGCGTAGCGGCCCTTCGGCACCAGCGTACCCTCTCTGGCAGTCATGTACATGTTGTACAGCCAGATCATGTTGCCGGTGAAGACCATGGTGCCACCGACCCAGCGGGCGATCATATACGGGTGCTCGGCAATGACAACGTCGATATACGGAACCTCATATATCTTGCCGGCTCCCTGAATCAATCCGGCAATCGTCATCGATATCCAGTAGGTGCAGAAGCCGATGATGAAGAACCAGTAGTGCACGTTGGCCAGGGCCAGCGAATACAGCTTTCTTCTCATCATCTGCTGCAAACCGAAGTACACCGCCGCGACTTCAAGGAAGCTCGACATTCCAAGCAGCGCGAGGTGGGCATGCGCCACGATCCAGCCGGTACCGTGTATGTACCAGTTGATGGCGCGGGTCTGCTGGAATCCGCCCTGCATGTTCAACGGTATGGCCAGCAAAACGCCGGTGATGGTGAACTTCGTCTCGACGTTTTCGACGAACATGCTCCAACGCCCTTTCATCGTCAACAGGATGTTGGCGACAAACGCCACCGCCGGAATCAAAATCAGCACGCCTTCAACCGACGCGAATGATTTCAGCCACTCCGGCAACGGGGCGGACAGCAGGTGGTGAGAAGCAGGTGTCGAATAGAACGCGATGATCGACCAGAAATGCAGATGGCCAATGCGATGCGAGTACAATGGATTTCCGGTCAGCTTCGGCAATACGTAATACGCAATCCCCGCGGCCACTGGCGTAATCCACAACCCAAGCACGTTATGCGCGAACCAGAACGTGAGGTACGCTTCCGTCAACCCGGTCAGGTTGAACAGCTCCGGTGAATTCCCGACCAGGAATGTAGTGATAAGCATGAAGATGCAGGCACCGAAGAACCAGTTGGTAATGTAGATACCCTGGGTTCGCCGTTGTGCAATCGTCATCCAGACGTTGATCCCCAGCGGCAATAACACGCCGAAGATAACGACCAGATCGATCGGCCAGATCAAGTCGGAATATTCACGACCGGAAGTGAAGCCGGACCACAGCAACGTCAGACCGAGACTAAGGCCGACGTTCCACAGGAAAGCGGTCCACAGACCCAGTTTCTCAGACCATAATTTAGTGTTACCCAATGCCGGCGTCATGTACATCATGGTCATGGCGAAGGCCATGGATATCCATCCGAGAATCACGGCAAGCACATGCACCTGCCGCATATGGCCGAAGGCGAACATTTCGACACCGGTCACAAAATCGGGGAACGCCAGCTTGGCGGCGTTAAACGAGCCCAGGCCCGTACCGACGATGAACCAGAGGATGGACGAAAAACCGAAGAATATCGTCGCCGAACCGGACGGGATATCTTCATTTTTCGCGAAGAGATATTTAAACAGCATGTCCAAACCCTCCTAAATTTTTCCCTGCCAGACATGTAACGTCTGTCTTTAGATGCAAACCCCCAAGAGGCTGTCGAGTACCTGTATCACTCGGACATCTTGTTCAACAAGTACCAAGTGAGCCACATGCTCGAAAACGCCAACACTATTCCACAGGTTCCTGCAAATGCAGCCATCTCAAGCCCCCCCTATTTTTTCCTGAACCGTCTCGATCAAAAAAGATGTTACCAACCCGTATTGTCGCGCTGTATCTCGATTTCCCCGTGCCGGCGCATCGCCAGAAAGGTGATTATCGCGAAGGCAAGCCCGAACAGTATCATGACCCAGTCAACAAACCCCGAAAAAGTCGTGGGGTCGTAAGCCTGCATGCCCCAGCCCCCCCAGTTTTCGTAATTGCCGCGCCCGACCGCGCACATAACCGCGGCACCAAACACGCTGCCGTTGCCCATGCCCGTCGTGAACGCTGGAATCAACAATACAAAGAACAACCGATTAAGAGTGAGCTTGTTTTCCATTTTCCCCCCAAATGTTGCAGCCTTCGAAGATCCCCCTGATCGTGCCAAAGGAACCCTGCACATTTCCCCCAAAACAAAACGGTATTGGCAGTAATTAATAGCACTAATTTCTCCCGGACGCAATATCAAATTCAACGGCAATTAACGCGTGCGGTGAGCGCGATTGTAACGGCCTGAGCAATCGCGCCCGATCACTTGCATTTACTTAATAATAATTCTCTGAAAATAAAGGCGAATAATGCAGTGCTATACTTGTTTCCGAGCTTTCGTGCGCGGCGCAGCAGACATTTTCGTCTGCCAGTCGGCTCGTTCTGTGCGTCGGTTTTGTTCGTGGGATTACTGGGAATATGAAAGAAATTATTATTTACGGTGTTATCGCCCTGAGTTCGTTGGTGACGTTCGCGTATACCGTGCATATGTTTATTGGCGGGCTGGTCAGCGATCAGGCCGAGCGCATCATCATGGCGGCGCTAACAACCATCTGGGCGGTCGTCATCGGGCTGCTGGCCCGCGATGTCGTCAAGCGCCGTCGGCTTGCCCGATACGGAGCAACAGGCACATCTGACAATCAATAAACGGCCCCCGTGTCACGGGCGCATGGATTGGTAACGGTGCGGCCGTTCGCACGACTAGCGGTATATCTGCAAGCGGGACTTGGCGTCATCGAACGATCCGCCAACGCTGAATTGTCCGCGATGAAACACATACTGGTGCTTTTGTCCGGACAAATCCATCCCGGTGAGGGCCATGCTTTTACCGGAAAAATCAGCAAAAAAACGCAGATCCTTGACCAGATCGACGATATCGCCGCTGCGCAGTTCTACTCGTACACGCTGCTTGTCCACGGCAAGCGCGACCGGCGCCGACGGCAGTATCATCAGGCGCGTCTTCAAAATCCTGTTGGCGCCGACGAAAAAAAAGAAACTGCCGAGAAACATCAGCAGATACGACCAGTTCTTGTCCGCGGTGTACCACAGTTTCATGGCTATGGAGAGAAGAAAAACGACGGTCGGCACATACAGCAGCAGGTCCCAGGCCATGCCCTTTTTATCCTGAGCCAGTGGATATCGTGCCTCCTGCTGCAACATCTTATCCTGCGTCTTTGTCTTGCAGGAAATGTGACATCGCCGCTTCCAGCTCGTTGTACAGTAGACGGCCCGGCCGCTTGAATCGCACAACGCCGTCCCGGTCGATCAGGAATGTCCACGGATCGCCTTTCACCTTGTAGGCGATAAACGCGCCCGGATTCTGGTATTGATCCAGGTGAATGAACAACACTTCCGATTCGTATTTCGTCAGCATCCCCTTGAGCATCTGCAACTGGGCGTCACAGACGGTGCAGTGGCCCGGCGTCGCAAATTCCACCAAAATCGGCTTGCCGGTGAGCAGCGCCTCGTCGAGCGAGTACTGGTACATGCGCTCATCCGGATATCGATACGTGGTCAGTCGGCTGAAATCGCCACCGACATCGGCCAGGGTCTTGGTACGCAGACTCGGGGCCTTGGCACCGACACGCAAGGTGCCCTCGAGAGATTCCGTACAGCCGCCCAGCTGCAGCAACAACGATATGGCGAGGAAACCGGAAAAAAATCCGCTAGGCCTCATAGGCACGCTTCCAGCCAGAACAGGTACGAAACAAATTAAATGCCCAGATACCGTTGGCGAGCAGCACGAAGCTGCCGAATATGCCGACACTGGCGAGCAGCGGACGGATGATCACCTCAACCTGCTCCGGGGCCGCGTGCTGGCTTTCCATGCCCCCCAGCAATCCGGCCAGCGAAAAAAACACGACCATGCCAATCAATCCGAAGTTATGGATCCAGAAATGCCAGCGCACCATCTTTAAGCTATAAATCGGTCGATGAACCAGACGCGGTACGATGTAATAAACCGCCGCAAAAATCGCCATCTCCACCCAGCCCAATAAATTGATGTGAGTGTGGGCGCGGACAATAAGGTCGCCATGCAGGCGATGATCGACAAAATAGCGGAACTCCGCTATGCCGCCCATCAAAGCGCCCCACGAAAAACCGATCAGGCTATAGATAATACACGCGTATACAAAATACAACGTGTACTGACGGTATGCCGTTTCCTCTGCGTGCACCCATGGCTCGTTCATTCGTGTGCATCCTGCTGGGCTGAATCCGATGGCGTCTTTTCCCGGATATCCTGATATTTCTCTTTCCAGTTGTCCGGTGCAAAATTGCCAATCATCGTATCAATAAACGGCGATCGGCCAGGCGGCGGCGCCTTGGCCACTGACGAGCCCGGATCAGCCCTGAGCTCCGACAAAAATATCGAAATCAGGCGCAGATTCTCCTTCGGCAGATCGGCGACGTAGGCCGCTTCCTTGGGCCGCGTGCCATGATCAATTGTCGGCGCACCGTAAACGTCCTCAGGATGGATCAGGAAGCTCTGGATCCATCCGAGCGTGCGCTTCGAGCCGATGCCATCGAGAGACAAGCCCATGCTGGTCCCGGAGCGCACCGCGCGGTGGCAGGTGTTGCACTGCGCCGTGCGATACAACTCTGAACCTTTTTTCCCTTCCGGCGAGAAATCGAAATGGGTAAGCTGGACAAAGATCGGCTTGTCAGACCTGATTCTAATCGTTTCAAGCGCCGCATAACCTATCATGACGACCAGCAAAAAAAGGCCGAACATCATGAACAAAACCTTTTCACCTTTTTTAAGCGGCTGCTTGCCCATAGCTTTTCATCCATTCAACACAAACGTTGATTAATTGCGGCGAATACGGCGGGGTGCGAGGATACAGCCTAACGCGCAATAGTGCGAATCGCTGTGGATACTAATACATACGTACGAGTTCCAACACATTTTAACGGCAAGGCGAACATTTCCTGCCGTCTCTGGCTCTCTTAGGCACCAGCCCCAACACGACCGGTTCATACTACCATAAGACCGGGCAATCCCGTCCTAAGCACCGGTCCACGTCAGCGAAGCAGGTCCGCCCTGTTTCGAAAAAATCACACGCCAAGACATGAGGTGACGAATTTGCCACTCTCGCCTGTCAGGGCTTAATGAATTGCCGTGAGAGCAAATCGTATTTGAGGGCACCAGAAACGCATAAGGGCGGGAAATTCCCGCCCTTATGCGTCATGCAGACTAATAAAAAACCCTGCAACGTAGCAAAAAAAAGATCAAGTCACCGTTTTAGTGCGCATGATCATACGGTGTGCGGGTATTGCCGACGGTATACGGGCTGGCATTCGTCAGATACGCGGCGGCATTATGGATATCATCATCCGACAACTTGCGAGCCACCGCCTGCATCTGCCCCTTGGGGTCATTTGCCCGGCTGCCATCACGCCATTTCTTCAGCTGATTGACCAGGTATACATAGCGCTGCTGCCCGATCTGGGGATAGACCGGCGGAGCCCCTCTTCCCGCAAAGTCGTGACAGGATTTACAAGCTGGCACACCTGCTCCCTTGCTGCCCAACTCTTTCGGGAAACCGTCATTCCGGACGGGACTGCCGTACTCTACAAGCGCCTTGCCCTTGTAGACCATGCCGACCTCGACGTTTCCGCCTTTTTTCAGCGCGTCCAGATCAGATCCCTTGAAGCCACCTGCCCGGTTCGTCAGATACGTCGCGACATCGTCGCGATCCTCGGGCGTCAATCCCTTGGCATTGGCGTTCATCACAAACATCGTCGTGTCCTGCCGACGATCGGTCGCAAAATCTTCGAGCTGCTTCCGGAGGAATGAAAAACCCTGACCTGCAATAGCCGGGGTCCCCAGATCATCGTTACCGGACCCGTCTTCACCGTGACAGGTGATACAGGCGGGGACGTCCCCTTTACCCTGCTGAAAGATCTTCTCGCCGTTGGCCTTGTTGCCGTTGCCCTTCGGAAACATCCCCGAAGCGTGAGCCGACGTGGTCACCATGGCCACCGCGGAAAATAGTGAAATAACTGCTAAAACGTGTCGCATCGCCCCCCCCCTTTTTCGAATTCACAGAAAGGCCGCGTAACTCGCCTTTTCCGTTAAACCAAAACCCCGCCCGCAGCACAGCTGCTTCCCCTGGTTCGAAGCACCTTCTCTGCCACGACCACGCTTAACCCGTGCCCTGTGCGCCGCCAATCTTGCCGCAGGATCTTAAACTATTAGGAATTCATCTTTAAAAAGATCGCCGCCATGGTAAAAATCAGCGTAAACCACAACACGTACAGTATAACCACTTCTCCCGTATCTAACACCGCATACCTCCAGTTATCGGGCTATCTGTTGCCCGTCGTGACCGGTTACACCGATGTCAGGACCCAGAAGTCGGTAAGCCTACCCCTGAAGTCTTTGACCATTCATAACCATGAAGACCCCGTGAGAATAATATTTAACACATCGGTGGCGTTCAACGCAAGTATCCGAACAGCGCCTCGAACCGGCGTCACCTCAACGACGATAACCGCCGTGGAAACCGTCCCGCGGAACGCGATCGCCGATAACCACGGATTGCCGGCTATCAAGCCAGGGTATTTTCTGATTTTAATCGATTTTTCAATCGCTGCACGGGAGCAGCCATCCCGAACACCGCGCGCAATAAACCGGCGTTCCGGTTCCGTCAACCGGCGACCGCGATAACCGCGAGGCGCCTGGCAGACAAGAATCGTTGAAATCCGGCACGGCGATGGCGGCAGGCGTTCAGCGCATTGAACACCGCGCGCCGGAACGCCAACACAGCGCTGCATGACGCCCGGCCAACGCTTCGTTATAATCTGCGGCCGCTGTTACTTCGCGACCGCCGCGAGCCTCCGCGAGAGGCCAGCTGCGAATCCGAATCATACGTGCCGGAAATACCTGCGGGCCTCTACCGCGTCGCCGGAACTAGCTTTGATAGGTCACTGACACGATGAATATCACTGACGCGTTGTCACAATCGTCACAATTGCTGAGCCGGTATTGGGGCTGGCTGGTACTGTTGGCATGGGGCGCCGCGCTGCTCGGGCTCGATGTCATCCGCACCGATAGTTTCGGCCTGGACGAGGGCGCCGCGCGCAGTCTGGTGCTGAGTTGGTCGATCGCCGACCGGGTTCTCAACCCGCTTATACCGCTGGGCATTCCCGATATCCGGGCGCTGCTGTTTATTCCGGCGGGACTTTATTGGCCCGGTAGCGTCTTCGCTGCCAAGGTATTTACGCTGCTCATCGCGTTTGGCGCCGGCACATTGTTTTATATGTGGTGCAAACGTACCGCCGATGCGGAGACCGCCACTGTCGCTACCGGACTGTTGCTGGTTTCGCCATTACTGATCGATCAGATTGACGCGCTGCACGCCGGCGTTTTCCTGCTGTTCGCTTTCGCACTGGGAGGCTGGATCGAAAAACGTCACCGGGAAGTAAATCTCCCGATGGGAGGATGGTTCTTCATTCAGCTGTTCTGGGCGGGCGCTACCATGACGCTGCATCCGGCGGGACTGGCCCTGACACTGGCGCTGGCCTGGTACTGGTACAGAAATCCGGCCGACGCGACGCAGCAGCGGCAGATGTTTATCGGCCTGCTGGTGGTAACGACCCTGGTGCTGGGGATTCGCGGCGGCTGGCATTTCGTCGAGTGGCTCCAGGATCCATTTACGTCGCTGTCGCAGATCTATAATTTTTACCCGCTGCAAGCCACCGAGAGTAACTGGGTTGGCGGCGTCGGACTGGCGCTGCTCGCGTTATCGATCATCTGGGCGGACCGACGCTTCCTCGCCACTGATTTCATCGGCACCGTGCTGCTGATCGGCATCATCACCGGGCTTGCGGTGGCCGATATGGCCTGGGCAACGCTGGTCGTGACGCTGGTCCTGTATCGCGGCACGGCATATCTGATCCGCTGGAATCGGCGCTCCACCATGCCGCCCGCACTCTCCAAAGGCATCGCCTTTGCCGTCGGACTACTGCTCGCAACGAGTTTCATGCTGACCGACAAGACCCGCGCACTCGCTGTAGAAAACGCGCAGCTTAGCCCCACTGACCAGCTGATACGGATGCTGGCCGAGGAAGCCACCGATCCGGAAAAACCCTTTAGAGCGGCCAGCCAGTGGCCCGGACGCACGATGATCGTCACCAAACGTGAGGTCTATCCATTGCCGCCGCCCGCCGCCAACGAACAGCAACTACTGGAAATGATTTCCCGCATGACCCATCTGGTGTTCGATCATCTCGACCCGGACAACCGCGCTCTGGGTCAACAACTTGCGCTGCTGGCAGGCATGACGCGCACGCTGACAATTCAGGACGGCGGCGTAATCGTGCAGGTCGTCAACACCGACTCCCCGCCGCCGCTCGACCCGCCGGCAACCGGTAATGCGGAGCAATGATGCCGCGGGCGCGCCGCAGCAAACACCACATCGTATTCATCAGGCAGGCGAGGATGGGGCAGCGTCAAACCTGGCACTGACAACAGTAATAGGTTGAGCGCTGCCCCGTCCTCACCTGCCTGAGCACACTGCCGCAGCGATCGCACGGCATACCGGCGCGCTGGTAAACGCGCAACCGTTGCTGGAAGTAACCGGGACGACCTTCGGCGTTGAGAAAATCACGCAGCGTCGTGCCGCCGGCGTCGATCGCGTCGCCCAACACCTGCTTGATCGCCGCCGCGAGTTGCTGGTAACGGGCAAGCGCAATCCGTCCGGCGGCGCGCGACGGATGAATCCCGGCGATAAACAGCGCCTCACTCGCATAGATATTACCGACACCGACAACGATCCGGCTGTCCATGATGAACTGCTTGATCGCAACGCGCCGGTCACGCGACCGCTGAAAAAGATAATCACCGTCCAGACCGGATGACAACGGCTCGACGCCAAGATGTTGCAACAGCTTGTGGCGCTCCGGATCGCGCGTCGTCCATAGCACGGCGCCGAACCGGCGTGGATCGCGTAACCGCAGGCAGCGGCCGTTGCCAAACAGGATGTCGAGGTGATCGTGTTTCTGCGGACGGTCGGTCGCGTTACCGACAAACAGGCTGCCCGACATGCCGAGATGGATGATGATCGTACCCGTGTCGCACCCCAACAGCAGGTACTTGCCGCGACGCGTGACGGCGTGCACCGTCTGACCGGCAAGATCGCCCGCGAGGCGCGACGCCACCGGGTAACGCAGGCGCTTTTCGCGGACGATCACCTGCACAATCTGCCGGCCGGAGATATGCGGCGCGATGCCGCGGCAGGTCGTCTCAACCTCGGGCAGTTCGGGCATGGCAAACCGGGCGATGTCCGCGCGGCGTCACGCCGACAGCCTCGCCGACCGGGCTATTCGCCATGGGGTGGGCCGCTGGTCAGCGTCGTCAGACGCGCGTATTGATTCTCGGTGAAGTGATACTGTATTCCCAGATCGGGCCGCACCAGCAGCCACTCGGATTCATGCCGCAGCAGGCCGAAGCGCCACGGCGACGTCTCGCCCTTCAACTGCACGGTCACCGACCGGTCAGTCGCTACACTGTCGGCAAGACTGATGCGGATCGCCTGTGCGTGACTCCATTCATCGACCAGCGCCACAACATCGTCCGACGAAATACCGGGCTGCTCCGGCGTCACTACCCAGCCACCGTCGGCGCCGCGCGCAACGGCGTGACCCGGCAACGCGAGCGATTCGATCCGGCTGTCGGGCGGCAACAACAGCCGCGAAACAAAGGTATCCGCGCCGCCGGTCATGCGGTGGAATACGGCATCGTCGACCAGATAAATGGTCGTGCCGGCCATAACGTAGCGGTGCCCGCTGAGCGGTTCCGTATCACCGAACGCGATCTCGACATCATCGAAACGCACCGTCAGAGGCGGCGCGTCCAGCCGGAAGTCGCCCCGCTGGACACTGCCGGCGTCAAACTGCGCGTAACTCGTTGCCTTCGTCATACCGAGCAGGGTATCGACAAGAAACCGGTCCGCCGGCGTCTGCAGCGGCGCGCTCATGCGCCACTCATCGCCGGACTTGACCAGCGACACCGTGTCCTTGCCGGCGCGCAAAACGTCGATGCGCGCGATCGCATTCGCGTCAAACAGATTCAGCTTCGCCGCTACCGTGGGCGGCGGCTGCCCCGGCCGGTACCAGGCAATCAGGGCCAGTCCGGCCAGCAACACCAACAGGCCGAGATTCAGTAGTGTGCGCTGGTTCATCTGCCGGTCACCTGAAGGAAAATCGCGCTAACGCTTGCGCCGCCGCCACCAGATCAGCAGCCCGCTGCCGAGTAATGCGACCGGCAATACCAGCAGAAAACCGCCGCCGATCACCAGTCTCGCCGTATCAGACAGGTCCAGCGTCAGATCTTCCGCGGTCCGCGCCGGAATGGCAATAAACGAGTCGTCACTGGTCAGCCAGTTGACGAGCTTCATGCCGAAATCGAGATTGCCGCCGTTACCCAGGTGCGTGTTGGCGAGAAAGTCGCCGTCGCCGATCACGACGACGCGCTGGTTCCGTAATTTTTCCGGCTGTTCGGCGCTCGCCCCGGCATCATCGTTCGCCTTGTCGGAATCACCGGCGGAGCTATCGCGACGCGTCAAGGCGACGCCGATCGTCACCGGTCCGCGGGTATCGGCACCCTCGTCGAAACGGACTGTTCCGGCGACCGGCCCGGACTCCACCCAGGTGTTGTCGGCGGTACGCAGCAAGGGCTGCGCATTCCATGTAGTGCTCGCGAGCGTCTCGATGCCGGCGCTGCCGGGGAACAGCGTAATGACATTGAAATCCCGCGTCACCGGATGGTCCGGATACCGGGAGATCACGCTGAACGTCGGGTCGTCGATGCCGAACAGCCTGCCGGTCGGATCAACCACCGTGCCCGGATAAAAGCGCAGGCCGAGATACGCCGCCACCGCATCAAGACCACCGCCGGCACCCGGCTCGGCGAGCCACAGCAGATTGCCGCCGCGGCGCAGGTAATCCGCCACCACCTCGACCTCGCCGGGGAATAACTTGATCTGCGGATCGGCGATGACCAGCACCGTCGTGTTAGCGGGTATCTGCGGGTTCTCGGCCAGATTCAGGCCCTTGATATTGATGCCCTTGGCCTTGAGTTCCTGACCCCAGACGCCCAGATCGTGGTTCGCCTGGCCGAGCAAATCGCGTTCGCCGTGGCCGGTCAGCGCAACCACCCAGCGCTCGCCGCCGCGCGACAGGCGTTGTAGCGCATTGGTGAAGGTCTCCTCCGCGAGTTCGGTCAGTTTCTCGGTACGTTCGCGGTACGCGACGAGGACCTCGCCCTCCATCGTCACGCCCTGTTCGCGCACGCGCTGCGGCTCGATATCGGGATTAACGAAGTTCAGCACAATGTCCCGCTTGTAGCGTTGATACTTCGCGACCAGCTCGCGGATGCCTTTGCGCAGCGCCGGTGTCTCGCGGACGAACGCCGTCAGCGTCACCGGGCCGTCGATCTTATCGAGCAACAAACGGCTGCTGTCGGACAGCGTATTGCGGCTGGCCGCAGTCCAGTCCGCCTGATAATGGTAAACCGTGCTCAGCCACGCCAGCACCCCGGCCACCGCCAGCAGCAACAGAATGAACAGCGCGTTCTGCAGACGTATTCTACGGCGTGATTTACGCGTTACTTCCATGCGTCACTTCCAGTGGATCAATGAATGGCGCATCAATGCTGCAACCGGTCCGCATCGAGACGCCGGATGCTGAGTATCAGGAACAGACCGATGAACAACAGGTAATACACCACGTCGCTGGTATCGAATACGCCCTTCAACAGCGACTCGTAATGCCGCAGCACGGACAGATACGGGAACAGCCCGCTCAGCCGGCTGTCAGCGGCCGATCCGCTCCAGTCCAGGATCCACAACAGCAACAGCAGGCCGAAGGTCGCGACCGCGGCCACCACCGGCTGCACCGTCAGCGTTGAAACATATAAGCCGGCCGCGGCAAAACTGCCGAGCAACAGCAGCAAACCGAGCAGCCCGGCGGCGCACAGCGAGAAATCGAGATTGCCGCCGCTCTGCAACGACAACGGCATCAGCGCGATCATGCCGAGCATGATCAGCAGAAACCCCATGACCCCGCAATACTTGCCGACCACGATCTCGGTCATCGACACCGGCGCGCTGAACAGCAGGCTCAATGTCTGACTACGCCGCTCCTCGCTGATCAGACGCATCGTCAACAGCGGTACGACGAGTAACAACACGATTGCCGCATTGGCCAGCAGCGGCACGACGACGATTTCCGTCAGCCCCGGCGCGCCCGGCACACTGACCAGCCGCGCCTGCACCGACAAAAACACCTCTATCTGGCTGAGGAACATATAGGCGAGAATAAACTGCACCACGGCGAGCACCGACCACGCCAGCGGCGACAGGAACAGACTGCGCATTTCGCGGCCGGCGATCGTGAAAATCATGCAGCGGCCTCCGCGACATGCGGTTCGTCGCAGGTGATGTCGACGAATATCTGCTCAAGCGAGATGCGCTCCGGCGTCAGTTCGAACAAGCCCCAGCCGTGCTGCACCGCTTTCTCGACCAGCTGTTCGGCGGGATTCTGCTCCGGCAGGTAATGCAGCCGGACGCGGTTGGCATCCAGCATTTCGACGGCGCGCACACCGGCAATCGCCAGCAGCTCGGCCTCGCCGGGCATGACGCGCATACCCGCCAGCAGACTCGACGCCTGCATGCGCAACAGCAACCCTTCAATGGTATCGTTCAATACCAGCTCGCCCTTGCTGATGATCTGCACGCGATCGCAGATCGCCTGCACTTCCGGCAGGATGTGCGTCGACAGGATCACACTGTGATCGCCGCCCAGTTCACGTATCAGCGCGCGGATCTCGCGGATCTGGATCGGATCGAGGCCGACCGTCGGCTCGTCGAGTATCACCACCGGCGGTGAATGGATGATCGCCTGCGCGATACCGACGCGCTGCTGGTAGCCCTTGGAGAGATTGCCGATCAGACGGCGGCCGACGTCGGTCAGGCCGCAACGCTCCTTGGCGGTGTTTAGCGCCGGGCGGCGCCGGGCGGCGGGGATACGGTTGATCCGCGCGCAATAATCCAGATATTCGTCGACGGTAAAGTCGCGGTACAACGGCGGTTGTTCCGGCAGAAACCCGAGCTTGGCCTTGGCGATCTTCGGCTCGTCCAGTATGTCGTGGCCGTCGATCCAGACCTGCCCGGCACTCGGCGCCAGGTTGCCGCTGATGATCTGCATCGTGGTCGACTTGCCCGCGCCGTTCGGCCCGAGAAAACCGAGCACTTCGCCGCGGCTGACGCTGAAACTCACGTCATGCACGGCGCGCGTGTCGCCGTAATAGCGCGACAGGTGCTCGACCTTGACCAGTGTATCCCCGTTCATGGCGGCCATTATTCAGACTCGTTGACGGAATTCAACCTGTTTCTGTTTGCCAGCGTCATTCCCGCACCCCCGGACTGCTGGCCGGAACAACGGCAGTGATCCTGGCCTCCCGCACACTGCGCGACCTATCAAAGACCGCCGCTATATGGAATAGTTCATGCGCCCGGGACTGACGCCCCCGGCCGGCGAGCCGAGCGGCAGGGGTTCGTCGACGCTGGTCGCACCGGACCGTTTTTTGCTTTGCGCGTTGAAAAAGGCCATGGATGGACTTTTTCAACATCCTGCTAGCGCAACGGCAGGCGCGCGCGCGGCTGTTCGTGCTGATCGACGACGACGATCTCGTGATAACCGGCATGCGGTAACGCGAGCAACAGACAGGGGCTGGTCACGACCTGTGTCACCACGTCGTCGTCGCCGGGTTCCTGCCAGTCGACCGACAGCTGGGCAATGCCGTCGCGCACTGCAAGCGAATTCTCGACCAACCCGAGACGGTATCCGCCCGTTGGCCGCCGTCCCATCTCCACCAGCAGCACGCCGGACCGCCCGAAATCGACCACCGGCAGCACTTCGGGCGAACTGTCGAACGGCCCGCCGATCAGCATGGCGCCGCCGGCCTTGTGTTTGTTGATGTACTGGATCAGACGTTCGAGCTGCGCCGGCGTTGTCAGCCAGTCGAGCGCCGCGGACGTCAGTTGCCGGCCGCATTGACCGGACTCCAGCAGCACCGTGACGTCATGCGAGCGGCTGCACGACGCCAGCAGCAACACGCCCAACACCACACCGGTCCGGATTATGAAATGCGCCATCGCGTGGCTATCCTACAGCAAAAACAGCGTCGCCAGCCCGAGAAAGGCCATGAAGCCGACCACATCGGTGATGGTCGTCAAGATCACGCTGCCGCCCAGCGCCGGGTCGGCGCCGAACCGGCGCAGCAGTAGCGGAATCACCGCGCCGGCAAACGCGGCGAACACCAGGTTGATGACGATCGCGACACCGAGGATTGCGCCGATCTGATAATCCCTGAACCAGAAGATGGTCACGCCGGCGACAACGAGCGCCCACAACACGCCATTGAGCAGGCCTACCGCGATCTCCTTGGCCATCAGCCGCCGCGCGTTGGCGCTGCCGACCCGGCCCAGCGCGATACCGCGGATGACGATGGTGAGTGTCTGACTGCCCGCAACACCGCCCATGCTCGCCACTATCGGCATCAATACCGCCAGCACCACGATCTTGTCGAGTGTCGTTGCAAACAGACCGATGACCCACGAAGCGAGCAACGCCGTCAGCAGGTTAATGCCCAGCCATCCGGCGCGGTTACGCGACGTCACCATCACCGGCGCGAACATGTCGTCGTGTTCGTCGAGACCCGCCAGACCGAGCAACGAATGGTCGGCGCTGTCACGGATGACGTCGACGACGTCGTCGATCGTGATACGCCCGACCAGCTTGCCGGCATCGTTGACGACCGGCGCGGACACCAGATCGCGCTGCTCGAACAGCTTGGCCACCTCGCTGGCCGGTTTGTTCGCGTCGATTGCCGGCTCATCGCTGATCATCGCCTCGGTCACCGACAACGTCGGCGGCTTCGTCAGCAGCGTGGTGATCGGCAGCAGGCCGAGGTAGTGGTCATCGCGATCCACGACGATCAGCTGGTCGGTCGCGTCCGGCAGTTCGCCGCGCCAGCGCAGATAGCGCAACACGACATCCAGCGTCACGTTGGGACGCACCGTGATGGTGTCGACGTTCATCAGGCCGCCGGCCGTGTCCTCCGGATAGGAGAGCACCGCCTCCAGCCGCTGCCGGTCCTGCGCATCCAGCGACAGCAACACCTCGTTGATCGCGGCGTCGGGCAGATCGGACAGAAGGTCGGCGAGATCATCGGTATCCAGCGCGCCGGCGGCAGCGACCAGCTCGGCGATCTCCATGCCGCGGATAAGACTGGCGCGCACATCGTCATTGACGTGCGCCAGCACGTCACCCTCGACCTCCGGATCGACCATCTCCCAAACGACCTGCCGCTCGTCATGCGACAGCGATTCGAGCAGTTGCGCGATCTCCGCCGGATGCATCTGTTCGAGCATGGTGCGCACGGATTCCAGCGCGCCGTCGTGCAGCGCGGCGATACAGCTGCCGAGCCGATCCTGGTTTTTCTCCGATTCGTCGGTCGCGGCCATCGCGGTCATCCGGGGTGGGTTTGTCTGGCAGCAGTATATGGAACGGTGATGCGATTTAAAACGCCCGCCGTCTAAAAAACAGAATGCGCTCGCGCGCCGGGCAGACGCCGGCTAACTCAGGCCGGTCAGCTGTTCCGTCAACCGGACGATCTCGTCGTGACTGCGGCTCGCGACGATCTTGCCGGCCACCGCGGACAAGCGGCCAACATCGGCGTCGCGGATGACGCGTCTGGCTTCGAGTATCAACGACGGATGCATGCTGAACTCGCGCAGGCCCAGTCCCAGCAGCAACGGGATGAAGTGCATCTCGCCGGCCATCTCGCCGCACATCGATACCGGAATGCCCTTGCGTTCGCCGGCGGCGATGGTCATCTGTATCAACCGCAACACCGCCGGGTGTAACGGGTCGTACAGATAGCTCACGTCCTCCTCGAGACGATCCACCGCGAGGGTGTACTGGATCAGGTCGTTGGTGCCCAGTGACAGGAAATCGAGTTGGTCCGCGAATAGGTCCGCCGCCAAAGCGGCCGCGGGCACCTCGATCATGCCGCCGACCGGCATCGCCGCGTCAAACGACTCGCCGCGCCTGACCAGCGTCAGCCTCGCTTCGGCGATCATCCGCATGACCTGGGACAGCTCATGAATGCTGGTCAGCATCGGCAACATCATGCGCACCGGCCCGTGCACCGACACACGCAGTATCGCGTAGAGCTGCGGAAAAAATAGTTTCGGGT
The DNA here is from genome assembly GCA_006218035.1 of Gammaproteobacteria bacterium. Lineage (GTDB taxonomy): Bacteria > Pseudomonadota > Gammaproteobacteria > VBWC01 > VBWC01 > VBWC01. The sequence goes on along the minus strand of VBWC01000015.1, from coordinate 56,221 downwards.
CGCGCAGACACAAACGGATCGCACGCAGTCCCAGCGCCGGATTGGTCGCGACCGTACCGCCGATGCGCCCGCCATCGACCTGTTTGTCGGCGCCCAGATCGACGGTGCGGATCGTCAGCGGCGCGCCGTCGAGCGCCTGCACCACTTCCAGGTAGGCGCGATACTGCTCTTCTTCGGTCGGCAGGTCACCGCGATTCATGTACAGCAGCTCGGTGCGGTACAGGCCAATACCGTCAGCGGAATACTGCTTCATCGCGCGCACGTCGTCGGGCGTCTCGACGTTCGCCATCAGGCGGATCTCGTGGCCATCGCGGGTCACGGTCGGTTGCGTCCTGAGCGTGCCCAGACTCGCGCGCGCCCGCTGCTCGGCCAGTTGCCGCTCACGGACGTGCTCGAGCACGCGGCTGTCGGCATCGGCCAGAATCACGCCGTGCTCGGCATCGACGATCACCAGCTCGCCCTGCCGGATGTAGCGGCGCACATGGTGCGCCGCGACGATGGCCGGAATACCCAGGCTGCGCGCGAGTATCGCCGAGTGGGAATTCACCCCGCCATGCTCGGTAACGAACGCCGCGATACCCTGATGCTTCATCAGGATCGTATCCGCCGGCGTCAGGTCGTCGGCGATCACGATACAGCCGCCGAGTTCGACATCGTCGTGGTCGGGGGAGCGGCCCGGTTGCCTGAGCAGGATCGCGAGCACGCGGTTGACGACGTGGTTGACATCGTCCTTGCGGGTGCTGAGGTAGGCGTCATCCATTTCGTCGAAGACGCTGACCAGTTCATCGCATTGCAGCTTGAGCGCCCACTCCGCGTTGCACCGCCGGCGCCGGATAATGTCGACCGGCGCCCGCGACAGCGCGCCGTCGTCCAGCATAAGCAGATGGGTATCGATGAACGCCGCGATATCGGCCGGCGTGGATGCCGGTATACGGCTGCGGATCGTCCGCAACTGTTGCCGCGCGGCGGCGAGCGCCTGCCCGAACCGGGCAACCTCGTCTTCAACGCGCTCCGCAACGATCGAATACTCGGTCACCTCAAGATGACTGGCGCGCTGTACGTAGGCACTGCCGGCGACAATACCGCGCGAAACGCCAATGCCAGTCAGGGCGAACGTCATGACAACAGCGCCGTAAAATCACGCGCCGGCGTGCGCGGGCACCGGTGACAGGCCTGCCTGGCGACGCGCCGCGTCATTCTCCCTCGCCAAACCGGTCGTTTATCAACCCTTCCAGCGCGGCCACCGCCTGCGCCTCATCGGCACCGTCGGCGACGATCTCCAGGCTGCTGCCCCGACTCGCGGCAAGCATCATGACACCCATGATGCTCTTGCCGTTAACGCACTGATGGTCCCGCACCAGTTCAATCTCGGCGGCAAACCCAGACGCGGTCTGCACAAGCTTCGCCGCCGCGCGCGCATGCAGCCCGAGCTTGTTGCCAATGGTTATGCGGCGGCGAATCACGATTTGACGAGCTCGCTGCGATGACACTGAAATACGCCGTCGCTGCCGCCGCTGACGGCCTTGGTGGCCAGCTGGGCAAGGCTCAGGCGTGGATAATTCATGACGCGCACCAGCATCGGCAGATTGACGCCGGTCACCACCACCACGTCAGCCGCTTCCCCGAGACGGCAGGCGATATTGCTCGGCGTCGAGCCATACATGTCGGTCAACACCAGCACGCCCCCGTCCTTGCCCAGGGCGGCGATGCGCTGGCGCGCGTCGGCGGCGATCACCTCCGGATCGCTGTCGTGGAACACGGCAATCGCCTCTGCCGGCAGCGGCTGCGCGCCGAGCACGCCGGCCGCGGCATCCAGCAGCGCCGCGCCGATCCGTCCGTGGGTAATCAGCAGCAATCCGACCGTCACGGCAGCTCCCGGTGACGCACCAGCACATTCTCGTAGCGTTGGCGGAAATGGTCCGCCAGACGTTCAGCCATGTATACCGAGCGGTGCTGTCCGCCGGTGCAGCCGATGGCAACCGTGAGATAACTGCGATTCTCCGCCTCGAACGCCGGCAGCCACTTGTCGAGGAAGTCGCGTATCTGTTGGTACATCTCCAGCGCCGGCGTCTGCTCGTCAAGGAACGCCTTGACCGGCGGATCGGCGCCGGTCAGCGCCCGCAACTGCGGCACCCAGTGCGGATTCGGCAGACAGCGCAGATCGAACACAAAGTCCGCATCCGCCGGGATGCCGTGCTTGTAACCAAAAGACAGGAACGACAACGAGATCGGCGACGAACTTTCCCTGACGACGCGCTCGCGGATCAGATCGCGCAGCTCGTGCACGTTGGTGAAACTGGTGTCGATATGCAGGTCGGCGCAGGCCCGGATCGGCTGCAGCAGCACCCGCTCCTGCTGCATCGCCTCCACCAGCGCAATCTTTTTGGTGCTCAGCGGGTGTTTGCGGCGTGTTTCGCTGAAGCGCATCAGCAGCGTATTCTCGTCGGCCTCCAGGAAAATGATCTCGGTGGCCAGACCCAGCTTGCGGATGTCCTCGAGAAACTTCGGAAACTCGCGCAGTTCTTCAGGGATGTTCCGCGCATCAATACCCACGGCAACGTTGTCATAAACGCGGTGCTTGCGCGTGTCATTGATCTGCACGGCGAACGCCGGCAGTAATGCGGCCGGCAGGTTATCGACGCAGTAATACTCGAGATCCTCCAGCACCTGCAGGGCAATGGTCTTGCCCGAACCGGACAACCCGCTGACGATCAACAGTTTCATTGTTCTCCCTGCTGCATATACTGCCGTTGTTTCGTGATGAAGTCTTCCGGTGCGTTATAGCCGCGCAGCGACAGCACGTGATTGCGCACCGCCGCCTCGACCAGTACCGCAAGATTGCGCCCCGGTGCTACCGGCAGCGTGATCTCGGGTACCGCTATATCGAGCAACTCACGCGTCGTGCGGCTGCCGCGCAGCCGGTCCATATCATGCAGCGTATCGCCGGCCAGTTGCTTCAGGCAAATGATCAGGCGCAAATTCTTCGCGCGTTTGATCGCGCTGTCGCCGAACATCGCGCGGATATTCAATACGCCGAGCCCGCGCACTTCGAGAAAATCGCGCAACGCCGCCGGACAGGTGCCGCGCAGCACTTCGGTGTCGACGCGGTGAAACTCGGTGACATCGTCCGCGATCAGCCGGTGGCCGCGACTGATCAGCTCCAGCGCCAGCTCGCTTTTGCCGATACCGCTCGCACCGGTGATCAGCACGCCGGCGCCCAGTACTTCGAGAAACACACCGTGCAGCATGGTCTTGACCGACAGAAAGCCGGTCAAATAATGATGCAAATGACGCACCACCTGGTCACTGGACAGTGACGATGAAAAAAGCGGCGTGCCGGTTTTTTCGGCATGGCCGGTCAGTTCGTCGGTCGCGTGCGCGCCCTGCGCAACGATGACGGCAACGCCCTGGTGAGAAAACAGCTGCTTGATCGCGTCGCGGCGCGAGTTCCCGCTGAGTCCCTGCAGGTTATCCAGTTCGGGCGGGCCGATAACCTGCACTTGATTCGGATGCGCCAGATCCAGTTGCCCCACCAGCGCTGACTTCTCGATCGGCGCATGATCGAGGTCGACGCTGTCCAGCTGCAGCGCGCGATCCGCGCCGTTGCGGCCGGCCAGCCACGCCAGCCCGAGCACCTCGCCGCGCGCCTCGAACAGTCCGGCTGCCGTCAAAGGCCCGGCCATCGGCCGCTAGGTAGCAGCGGACCGGCGCGGTCGCGCCGGCTGCCAGCCGGTCAACAGATGATAGAGGTCGTCCTGGCTGCGCGCTTCGCGCAAACGACGTCGTAAATCCTCGTCGCTGAACATTTCGGCCAGTTGCGACAACAATTGCAGATGCTGTTCGGTCGATTCCGAGGGAACCAGCAACGCCATCACCAGGTCGACCGGCTGGCTGTCGACGGCGTCGAAGTCGACACCCTGTGCGAGGCTCATGAACGCGCAGACCGCGGTATCGAGCGTCGGCAGACGACCGTGCGGGATCGCGATACCGTGACCGATGCCGGTGCTGCCGAGCCGCTCGCGGGCGATCAGGCTGTCGAACACCTCGGTCGCCAGCAGGCCCGATTGCTGCGACGCAATCATCTCCGCGACGCTTTCCAGCGCCCGCTTCTTGCTGTTTGCCTGCAAACGGCAGCCGATACGCTCCGGCGAAATACTATCTGCTAATTGTGTCATGGCGGTTCTCTGGGTTTACTGCAGCGACTCAATGCGGGCGGCGCGCGCCTGCCAGCTTGTTCGACAAGAATCCCTACCTGCGGTGATCCGCGTGCTTTTCCTTGTGCTTCTTGACCTGGCGGCCCAGCTTGTCGACCAGCGCGTCGATCGCCGCGTACATATTCTCCGCCTCGGCATCGGCGAACAGATCGGCGCCACTGACGTGCAGCGTTGCTTCGGCCTTCTGCCGCAATTTTTCGACGGTCAGTATGACATGCAGGTTACCGATATTGTCGAAGTGCCGATCGATGCGCTCCAGCTTGCTGGTCACGTAATCGCGCAACGCGGAGGTGATTTCGATGTGATGGCCGGTCAGATTGATTTGCATTGATGAACTCTCCTGCTTCTATCAAGTTAAACGCTTGCGTTCATTGGAAGGCGGTATCGACATCGCCTCCCGGTATTTGGCCACCGTACGGCGCGCCACATTAATGCCTTGCTCGGAAAGAATCGTCGCGAGCTTGCTGTCGCTGAGCGGCTTGGAGGCATGCTCCGCCGCGACCAGCTTTTTGATCAAAGCGCGTATCGCGGTCGCCGAGCAGACGCCGCCGGCGGCGGTAGAAACATGGCTGGAAAAAAAGTACTTGAGCTCGAACACGCCGCGCGGCGTGTGCATGTATTTCTTGGTCGTGACGCGCGAGATGGTCGACTCATGCATAGCCACGGTCTCGGCGACATCGTGCAGCACCAGCGGCTTCATCGCTTCTTCGCCGTGTTCGAGAAACCCGCGCTGCCGCTCGACGATGCACGTCGCCACCTTGAGCAGCGTCTCGTGCCGGCTTTGCAGGCTCTTGATGAACCAGCGCGCCTCTTTCATCTGGTTTTTCAGATACTGGTTGTCGCTGCTGTTCTCGGCGCGCCGGATCATGCCGGCATACTGGCGGTTGATACGCAGCTTGGGGATGGCTTCGTGATTCAGTTCCACCTGCCACTTGCCTTTAACCTTTTTCACGACGACGTCCGGCACGACATACTCGGTATGCGTGGTGGACACCGTGTTACCCGGCCGCGGATTCAGGGTGCGCACCACGGCGATCACCTGCTGCAGGTCGTCCTTCGACAGCTTCAGACGCCGCATCAACTGATTGAAATCGCAATTGCCGAGCAGGTCGAGGTGATCGGACACCAGCTGCCGCGCCTCGTCGCGCCACGGCAGCGCCGGATCGAACTGTTGCAGTTGCAGCAACAGGCACTCGCGCAGGTCGCGCGCGGCGACGCCCGGCGGATCGAAATTCTGGATACGGTGCATCACCGCCTCGATTTCGTCGACCTCGATATCCAGGTTGTTCTTGATGCCATCAAACAGCTCGCCGACGGACACGTCCAGGTAACCGTCGTCATTGATGGAATCGATGATGGCGGAGGCGATCGCGCGATCCTTCTCGGAAAACGGCGTGAGTTCCATCTGCCACATCAAACGATCGTAGAGGCTCTCCGCCGCACCGCTTTGGCTTTCGAACTGCCGCTCGGACGGCTGTCCCGGCGCTGTCGCCGGCACCGCGATGTCGTAAACGTCTTCCCAGACGCTGTCGACCGGCAGGTCGTCCGGGATATCCTGCCCCTGCATATCCAGCACGCCGTCACGCGGTTCCGTCTCGGCGAGCGGCGCGCTGCGCTCGGCAAGATCGGCGGCGATCTCGGCGGTAATCTTGTCGACCGGCTCGACCGACAGGTCGCCGGCTTCATCGCCGCCGTTTTCCCAGTCCCCATCGAGCCTGCCGCTGTCGGCATCACTATTGTCGTCAGCGATTTCCAGCAGCGGATTGGATTCGATGGCTTCCTGAATCTCGGCGGCCAGGTCGACGGTCGACAGCTGCAGCAGGCGTATCGCCTGTTGCAGTTGTGGTGTCATGGTCAGATGCTGACCAAGACGCAGTTGCAGGGTTTGTTTCATTCCAGCCACGCCATCATGTTGCGGCTCTTTGCTTGTGGGCTGGTTCCGAGTTTACCGCAAATTTCATGCCACTGCAGTCCTGTTATAGCCGGAAGTCCTTGCCAAGATAGACATCGCGGACGCGTTCGTTTTGCAGGATAGCGGCAGGCATCCCCTCGGCGATGACCTTGCCTTCGCTGACGATATAGGCGCGTTCGCAGATACCGAGCGTTTCGCGCACGTTATGGTCGGTAATCAGCACGCCGATGTCCTTGCTGCGCAAATGCGCAATAATCCCCTGAATATCAAGCACCGAGATCGGATCCACGCCGGCGAAAGGTTCATCCAGCAACATAAAACGCGGATTGGTCGCCAGCGCGCGGGCGATCTCCAGGCGGCGCCGTTCGCCACCCGACAGGCTCATGCCGAGGCTGTCGCGCAGATGGGTGATATGCAGCTCGCCAAGCAACTCGTCGAGCCGCTGTTCCCGCTGCGGCCGATCGAAGCCGGGCACCACTTCCAGTATCGCCATGATGTTGTCGGCCACCGTCAGCTTGCGGAACACCGACGCCTCCTGCGGCAGGTAACTGATACCCATGCGGGCGCGGGCATGCATCGGGTATTTGGTGATGTCGTGCCCGTTCACGGCTATCGTGCCGCGGTCGCACGGTATCAGGCCGACGATCATGTAAAAGCAGGTCGTCTTGCCGGCGCCGTTGGGCCCGAGCAGGCCGACCACCTCGCCGCTTTTGACCTCCAGCGACACGCCGTCGACCACGTTACGTGAACGATAGCGCTTCGCCACATCTGTCGCACTCAGGACGTTCACGGCGACGGCGCTTTCCCGGCCGCCGGCGCTGCCACACCGCCCTTGGCGGCGCCACCGTTCTGCGGCTGGATGATGACCTTGACGCGCTGATCGCCGGACGCCGCGGCCGTGGCCCGGACGATATCCTGCGCGGAATCGTATTCGATGCGGTTGCCGGAGAATTCGTTCTTGCCGCGCCACAGATGTGCATCGCCGGTCAGCACCACGCGATTATCATCCGGATAAATCGCGATCGTCGCGGCCGCGGCGCGCACCTCGCCGTCGTCGCCCTCGAGCATCTGCCGGAAGCTCGCCGGTTTGCCGAGGCCAATCACCTCCTTGAGCTCGCGCCCCGGACTGTGCACGGTGACCGTTTCGGCGATGATCTCGATACTGCCCTGCGTCACGCGCACGTTGCCGCGATAGGTGCTGAGGCCCTGCTTGTCGTCGATCGACAGACTGTCCGCCTCGATCGCCACCGGCTGTTCCCGGTCGCGGTCGAGCGCCCAAAGTTCGGCCGGCGCGAGCAGGCAGCCGACCAGTGCCGCCAGGCTGAAAAACTGCGAAGTTCTACCGCAATACATAGGTACCCCTGACCTGCTGTAACAATTCAATATGGCCATCCCGCAGGTTCGCTGTCATGCCGATCGCTGCCGTCACGCCTTGTTGATGATGAATCGTGACCGGCTGCGCGGTTTCGGCGTACTCGTCGTTCAATCGCACGGTGACGTCGCGCGTCTGCAGCTCGAGACCGGCATTGTTCGGGCCGTCGTCGCGCGCGATGCGGACATTGCCCTGCAACCGCAATACCTCGTCCGGCATCGACAAACGCCCGGCCGTGGCGGTCACCAGCCAGGGTGTTTCGCCGCGGCGGAACACCGTCATATGCGGCCGGTCGATCTCGGCGGTATCGTCGTCGGCGTAGTGCTGCAACGACTCGGCCACCAGCCGGTGCCCGGGCTGGCCGTCGGCGTCCATCGCCGTCAAGGTAAAATTCTTCAGATAATAATCCACGGCGCGCGGCCCGCCGCCGGCCGCCGGCGGAGGCGTTGTCTCCACCTGGCTGGCCAGCCACCAGCTCAACGCCGCGATCACGGCCGCCGCCAGTGCGGCCAGCAGGCGGCGGTCAGCTAACAACGACATCGAGCTTGTTCTCCGCGTGGCGGCATGCGGTCAACCGCCGAGGTACTTGTCGAACTGCGCCTGCAAGGTGCCTTGCGCGGTCATGATCATTTCGCAGACGTCGCGCGCCGCGCCCCGACCACCGGCGCCCGGCGTGCTCCAGTGCGCATGCTGTTGCACCAGCCTGTGCGCGTCGCCGGTCGCGACCGCGAGGCCGCACTGCAACATCACCGGCAGATCGACGATATCGTCGCCGACATAGGCCGCCTGCTCGCCGCGCAGCGCGTGCTTCTTTAACAACTTCTCGAACGCCGGCCGCTTGTCCTGCTGCCCCTGATAGACGTCGGTAATCCCCAGACCGGTCATGCGATACATCACCGTCGGCGAACTGCGGCCGGTGATGATCGCGATGCCGACGCCGGAGGCCATCAACATCTTCATGCCATGGCCATCGCGTGAGTTGAACGCCTTGTATTCGAGTCCGTCGTCACCATACAACAGGCTGCCGTCGGTCAACACGCCGTCGACATCGAACACCACCATCTTGATGCGCGCGGCCCGTTTGCGAACTTCCTCTGGTATCGTCTGCATGAAACCCCGCCGTTCTATAATCAGACCACGCCGGCGCGCAGCAGGTCGTGCATGTTGAAAGCGCCAACCAGATTGCCGTCGCCGTCTGTCACCGGCAGCGCATTGATCCGGTGTTTTTCCATCAGTTGCAAGGCCTCCGCCGCCAGCATGTCCGGCCGCGCGGTCTTGCAGTTGCGCGTCATCACGTCGTCGATTTTCGTGTTATGCACGTCCACCGCGCGGTCGAATATGCGCCGCAGATCGCCATCGGTGAAGACGCCGACCAGACGGTCCCGGGCATCGACTACCGTGGTCATGCCGAGACCCTTCTTGCTCATCTCTACCAGCGCGGCTGTCAAAGGCGCCTGCTCGCGCACCCTGGGTATCTCGTCACCGCGGTGCATGACATCCTCGATCAACAGCAGCAGGCGCCGGCCCAGCCGCCCGCCGGGATGCGAGCGCGCAAAATCCTCCGCGGTAAAGCCGCGCACATCGAGCAGCGCCACGGCAATCGCATCACCCATCGCCAGCAGCGCCGTCGTGCTCGACGTCGGCGCGAGCCCCAGCGGACAGGCCTCCTGCTCGACGCTGACATCGATATTGACGTTGGCGGCACGCGCCAGCGTCGACTGCGCATTGCCGGTCAACGAAATCAACGGCACGTTCAGCCGCTTGATCAGCGGCAGTATCGTCAGTATTTCCTCGGTCTCGCCGGAATTCGACAAGGCCAGCACGACATCGCCGGGCGTGATCATGCCGAGATCGCCGTGACTCGCCTCGCCCGGATGGACAAAAAATGCCGGACTGCCGGTACTGGCCAGCGTCGCCGCGATCTTGCCGCCGATATGCCCCGACTTGCCCATGCCCAGCACGACAATGCGGCCGGCGCACTGCAACATGAACTCGCACGCCTGCACGAAGCGCGCGTCGATGCGCGACGCCAGTGCCTTGACCGCCGCCGCCTCGGTTTCGATCACCGCCAGACCGAGGCGCCGCAGGTTGGCGTCATTCATGCGCAATGCCTAGCCGCAGCTCTTGGGAGCGAAAGCGTTCTTGATCCGGCCGAACAGCCCGGCCGATTTCTCGGGATACCCCAGCACCGCAAGCTTCGCCTTCAGCGCATCGCGCGACAGGGTTGCGCCGGTGACCGTGACGGCGCCACTGGCGATCTCGACCTCGACGCCGCCGATGCCCGGCAGTTCGCCGAGGCCTTTCTTGATCTTGCTGGCGCAACCGCCGCAGGTCACGTTCATCACATCGATCTTTTCGGTCTGCATATTGGCTCCTTGTGTGTCCACATTACGGACTATAGTAAAGAAATACCATGTAACCGGTGAATACCGCCACCAGTACCGCACCCTCGATCCGGCTTATCCGGCCGCCGCCGGCGCGGCCATAACCGGCCGCCATCACGAAAAACGCGACTGTCAGGCCGATCATCACGGGGAAATCGCGCACCAGGATTTCCGGCGCGAACACACCGGGGGCGATCAGCCCCGGCATCGCCATCACGCCCAGCAGGTTAAACATGTTGGAGCCGATGACGTTGCCGACGGCGATATCGTGCTCGTTTTTCAGCGCGCTCATAATCGACGCGGCCAGCTCCGGCAGGCTGGTGCCGATGGCAACGATGCTGAGACCGATGACCTCGTCGCTGACCCCCAGCATGGAGGCGACGTTGACCGCCCCCCACACCAGGATCTTCGAACTGCCCAGCAATACCGCCAGGCCGAGCAACAACCAGAAGAAGGCCGTCGCGGTCTTCATCGTCCGCGGTATCTCGGCGTCGAAGTCGCCGCCCATCGGGTCGGCACGGGTCTTGATGCCGAGCCGCACGATCCAGACGATCAGCAGCAGCATGCCGACGCCGAGCGCCGTTCCGTCGAGCCGGCTTAGCTCGCCATCCAGCATCAGCGCCAGCGTGGCCAGCATAATGACCAGCAACAACGGCAATTCGCGGCGCAGCATGCCGGAGTTGACAGCGAGCGGCGCAACCAGCGCCGTCAGCCCCATCACCAGCGCGATATTGGTGATGTTCGAGCCGATCGCGTTACCGATCGCCAGGCCCGGATTGCCTTCCCACGCGGCGATCGCCGAGACCATCATCTCCGGCGCCGATGTGCCGAAGCCGACGATGGTCAGGCCGATGATCAGTGGCGACACGCCGAGATTGCGCGCCATCGCCGCCGCGCCGGTGACGAAGCGGTCGGCACCGAGTACCAGCAAAACAAACCCGCCGGCGATAGCCGCGATAGAGGTCAACATGGTGGTTCGATTGTATTACACCGGCGCGTGATTCAGTGGCCGACCGCCTGAAAATGCAGAAAGATGCCGGCGAACACCGCCATGCCGAAATAATTGTTGTTGAGAAACGCCGCAAAACATTGGTCGGGCTGCCGGTACCAGAGCAGATATTGCTGGTACAGCGCCAGTATGGCGGCGACGCCCAGCCCCAGATTGTAAAAATAACTCAGTTCCAGACGATGCCCGATCAGCAACAGGATCAGCAGCACCGCCGCCTGCAACAGCCCGATCACCAGCCGATCGGCCTCGCCGAACAGGATCGCCGTCGACTTGACGCCGATGCGCAGGTCGTCGTCGCGATCGACCATCGCATACATCGTATCGTAGGCCACCGTCCACAACACCGTCGCGATCATCAGCAGCCACGCGACCTGCGGCACCGCGCCGCCCTGCGCGGCGAACGCCATCGGCACGGCCCAGCCGAACGCAATGCCGAGCACCACCTGCGGCAGATGGGTGATGCGTTTCATGAACGGATAGACAACGGCAATGCCAACCGCGGCCAGCGATAGCAGTATCGTCAGCCGGTTCATCAGCAGCACCAGCAGGAACGCGAGCCCGGCCAGTAATATAAAAAGCACTGCGGCTTCGCGCGTCGACACCTTGCCGGACGCGAGCGGCCGGTTCAGCGTGCGTCCCACATGGATATCGATATTCCGGTCGGCGTAGTCGTTGATCACGCAACCGGCCGAGCGCATCAGCACCACGCCGGCGGTAAACACCAGCAGCACCAGCGCATCCGGCGCGCCTTCCGCGGCGATCCAGAGTGCCGACCAGGTCGGCCACAGCAACAGAAATATTCCGATCGGCCGGTCGAGGCGGGTCAGCGCGACATACGAACGGACGCGTGCGCGCATGGAGATCCGGCGGGTTCCGGTATTACTCATCGCCGTGCCCGCGCCGGATCGCCCATCGTTATGCGGATCGCGGCGTCAGCGCCAGAATATCCGGCAGAAATATCTCGCTGACCAGCAGCGGCTTGCCGGCCACCGAAAACAGTGTGCGCCGCCCCCAGATTTCGTCGGGCTTGTGCTTGAGATCGCGCACTGCCACATCGAATAACCCCTGCCCCGGCCAAAGGCGCGTGAATTCTATCCGCTGACGCGTCACGTCGCGTCCGGAAAACAGCCAGGCCCCGAGCGGCTTGCTGCCCAGCGCCGCCAGACGCTTTTCCTTGCCGGTCAGCGTAAACGCCGGCACGATGGTGCGCGCGAACACCTGCGGCTGCCCGGCGCACAACAGATACACCTGACGCACCAGCGCATAGCGATCATCGCGGATGCCAAGCACAAAGCGCTCATCGCGCAGCGGCCGCGCCCAGCGCTGACTGTCGACACGCACGCGAAAACCCTGCCCGCAGCAACCGATCAGCCGCCGCGTCAGCGACGTCGTGTCCATCAACCAGTCGAACACGCGCGCATCGACCGGCCATGACGCCAGATCGCTGACCGCAACCCACGACGGTTCGGCGCGGTAACTGCCTATGTCCAGTTTCAAACCCGGTTAACCTCGGAACTATCGCGGCCCTGCATGATTCCCTACTCACTCGCCACCGATTTATGGGCGTAGATTACTGGATTCACGCGGCCTTTACACCCGCAGGAGCCGCCCGAAAAATCCTGGCAGGGCGAGCAGGCGCTTGCGTCGTAACCCGCCGGGTTACTCCCGCCGGCGATTCCGGATCCGAACGAAGCCCGGATCAAGCGCCTTTCTGTCATTTCGAGCGCAGCGAGAAATCCTTGTGGCAAGAGTTGCGGGACGATGCAATCACCTCAGGATTTCTCGCTGCGCTCGAAATGACAGTGGATCAGCGCTTGCCGCCTTGAATGCTGCCGATGTTGCTTCCGGCGACGCGGTCATCCACTTTGCCGGGGGCGGCCGGCGTCCGGGGCGTTTCATCGTATCCCTTACTCAGCACCCGCAAAGGTGTAACGCTCAACTTGCAGGCCTGCAGCTTGCCACTTCGATCTCACACTACCGCGCAATGAATCCTCCCGCCGACCCAGCGCTGCACGACAGGTGCCGCCGCGTCCGGCCGCTCGGTCATCATCCGGTCGCCGGTCTGCCGGACCAGCGCGAACATGTCCTGATCGCGGATCAGATCGGCAATGCGAAACTCCAGTGTGCCGGTCTGGCGCGCACCAAGCACCTCGCCGGGCCCGCGCAGCCGCATGTCCTCGGCGGCGATCGCAAAGCCGTCGTTCGATTCGCGCAGTATCGCCAGCCGCGCCCGCGCGGTCTGCGACAGCTTGCCGCCGTACAGCAATACGCAATGGCTCGCCTGCGCGCCGCGCCCGACCCGGCCGCGCAGCTGATGCAGCTGCGCCAGCCCCAGCCGTTCCGAATTCTCGATGACCATCAGCGTGGCGTTCGGCACGTCGACGCCGACCTCGATCACCGTGGTCGCGACCAGCAGTTGTATCTCGCCCTGCTTGAACGCGCGCATCACCGCCTCCTTGTCGGTGCTGCTCATGCGGCCGTGCACCAGCCCGACGCGGATGTCCGGCAGCGCGGCGGCGATCTCTTCGGCAGTGCGCGTCGCGTCCTGGCATTGCAACACCTCGGACTCGTCGATCAATGTGCAGACCCAGTACACCTGCGGGCCAGCGGCACAGATCGTGCGCACCCGTTCATGGATCTCGGCGCGCCGCGCGTCCGGCACCACCACCGTTGTCACCGGCCGTCGGCCGGGCGGCAGCTCGTCGATAATACTGACATCGAGATCGGCATAGATCGTCATCGCCAGCGTGCGCGGGATTGGTGTCGCGGTCATGATCAGCTGATGCGGCAAGCGGCCGCCGGCGCCGCCCTTGTTACGCAGCGCGAGGCGTTGATGCACGCCGAAGCGATGTTGCTCGTCGATAATCACAAAGCCGATGTTGCCGAACACCACGTCGTCCTGATACAGCGCATGCGTGCCGACCACGACCACGGCCTCGGTCGAGGCGAGACGCTGCATCGTCGCATGGCGTTCCTTCGCGGGCGTGCTGCCGGTCAACCACAGCACCGGCACATTCAGCGGTACGAACCAGTCACGCAGATTCTGGACATGCTGCTCGGCCAGCAGCTCGGTCGGCGCCATCAACGCGACCTGGTAACCGGCGGCAATTACCTGTGCGATCGCCGCCGCTGCAATGACGGTCTTGCCGCAGCCGACATCGCCCTGCAACAGCCGCTGCATCGGCTGCTCGCCGGTCAGATCGTGTGCAATCTCGCCCAGCGCGCGGCCTTGCGCGCCGGTCAGCGTAAACGGCAGTTGCCGCAGGAACGCCTGTACGAGTTTTCCATCGGATAGACACGACGGCGCGGCCAGCGCCTGATAATGCGCGCGCGCCTGACGCAGACTCAGGTAATGCGCGAGCAGCTCGTCGAACGCCAGCCGCCGTTGCGCCGGATGGCGGCCGCTGTTGAGCATTGCAACCGACACATCGGCCGGCGGCGTGTGCAGATAGCGGACGGCATCGAGCAGCGACGGGAACTGGCGCAGCATGTCGCCGTGCCAGGCGGCGCGGTCATTCGCGCCGGGCCCGCTGGTCTCGATACCGTGGTCGCGCGGATCATCGCCGTATCGGTCATTCCGGCGAAGGCGCGAACCCATGGATGGACGAGGTACGGGCGAGGTAGCGTCCTGCCGGGAGCAAGGGCCGAGCGCGGCGTCGGGAACGGCCGCCGAGGAATCCAGCGCCTCACCCGCCCCCACTGGATTGCGGCCCGCGTCCGGAATGACCGCCTCCCTGCCAGGCCCGCTATCTATATATATGGGCTCGTCCGCCTGCCCCTGCTCCAGCGCCAGCGCCTGCCGGATCAGCGAGCGCAACAACGCCTGACTAATGCCCTCAATCGCCGGGTACACCGGCGTCAGCCGCGCATCGAGCGACGGCTGATCATCCACCCCGACATGCCGGTACTCCGGATGAATCATCTCCAGCACATGCTTGCCGGCGCGCACCATACCGAAACAGCGGATACGCGTGCCCTGTTCCAAACCCGCCTGCTGCTGCGCCGAGAAGTGAAAGAAGCGCAGCGTCAACGCGCCGGTGTCGTCCTCGATCACCACCTCCAGCCGCCGGCGGCGGCCAAACCGTATCGCGCAACTGATAACCGCGCCCTCGACCAGCGCCTCGGTACCCGGTTGCAGTTGCAGCAACGGCGTCACGCGCGTGCGATCCTGATACCGCGCGGGCAACAGAAACAACAGATCGTGACAATCCCGCACACCGCGCTGCGCCAGCTTGCCCGCAATCCGCGGCCCGACGCCCTTCAACGCGGTCAGCGGCTGATCCGCGGTCACGTGCGCACGCATCGCGCGGTCGGATGCACTGGCAGAACGATGTTGTACGGCGGACTCAGTCATTTGTCGCGCGGGCCTATGCCCCTCTCCCATCCGGGAGAGGGGCAGGGGTGAGGGGATAAATATCAGAAAACCTTACCGGCATCAGTTGCCGCCCAGATGCATCACCGCATCCATCTCCACCGCCGCGCCCTTCGGCAACGACGCCACCCCTATCGCCGCGCGCGCCGGATACGGCGCGGTGAAGTAACGCGCCATCACTTCATTCACTAACGGGAAATGCGCAAGATCGGTCAGGAACACATTCAGCTTCACGACATCCGCCAGATCGCCACCCGCCGCGCGCGCCACCGCGCGCAGATTGTCGAACACCCGCACGATCTGCGCCTCCATAGTACCGCCCACCATCGCCAGCGTCTTCGGATCAAGCGGAATCTGTCCGGACAAATACACCGCGCTACCCACCTTCACTGCCTGCGAATACGTGCCGATCGCCTGCGGCGCATCGGCCGTGCTGATAATCTGTTTCGTCATTCCATACTCCCTGAGTGCATGATTCAAGCAGCGGAATACTACAACGTACAGGCCATGCTTTGCAGCGTTGTTGAGCGTCTGATGGTCTTATGCTGCCACTTGTTTGGCGCGCTTCCGCTCAGGGCCTAACAGGCTGTTGAAAAACAGCCTGTGCGCGGTGCAAGGATGCACCGCCATTTTTCAAACAGGTTTTTATCTGTTTGAAAAATGAAGCAAAGCAAAAATCGCACTTTTTGTTTTGCGCGTTGAAAAAGGCCAAGGATGGACTTTTTCAACATCCTGCTAAAGGCACCGGAAAGGAGTGCCGCCTGTCCCAAGTCCGTCAAAGAGCGGCGGCCATCTCGCCACATAAGTCAGTTTCGCTACGCTATACCGCCGTTTTCCCACGCCGGAACGCCTGACAAGATACCGGCGAGCCGTATCGTGAACAGGCCCGGTCTGAAACAGAAGGCGTAATGAACAAGATCATCGAGCAACAGCTCTGCCGCTGGCTCCTGCTTTCAACGGATCGCCTGTCACACAACCACTTGACCATGACACAGGAATTCATCGGCAACATGCTGGGTGTTCGCGGCCCGGGCGTCACCCAGGCCGCGTCGAAACTGCAGCAGCTAGGGGTGATTTCATATGCGCGCGGGTTAATCAAGGTGATTGACCGGCCGAAACTCGAAACACTTACCTGCGAGTGCTACGCAGTGGTCAAGAAGGAAACAGAACTGCTGCTTCATTACCTGCCACCGCGCGCTGTGATTACAAACACCGACGCCATTCCGACTGTGACGCTTCGAACGCCGTGGGTAGTTCGGTAGGTTGCACTGGATGAAATGAAGCCCAGCATCCGAAGGAGGGTATAAGCAAGAAAAAGCCTGGTTCACAGAGGAATGGCACATACTTAAGCCTGCCTGTCATTGCGAGGCCCGCGTTTTTCGGCCGTGGCAATTCGCTTCACCCTGGCAAACACGCGGCGTTTCTCGCCACACGGGGCCCACTGAAAGTACCCGTGATATACCCATGTGCTTATGCCGGATATCTAACATAACTACTTGCAGTGCTGGCTAAATTTAAGTACAAACTCGGTTCGGCCTTGATCGTTTAGCTGACATCAGGAATATGATGATGCTTCACGCCGCAAAAATAGACCCCGCCCAAAACCTCCTGCTTGCCGCCCTGTCAGCGGAAGTACTCGATCGACTATTGCCCCGACTCAAACTGATCGACATGCCGCGGGGCCGGGTGCTCTACGAACCCGGCTTCAGAATGGAGAACACCTATTTTCCAACTCATAACTGTATTGTTGGCAAATGTTACGTGACAAACGAAGGCGCCTCGACGGGGATATCCGTGGTCGGCAATGAAGGCATGGTCGGGATGTCCCTGCTCATGGGTGACGGCACCCACATTAACCAGGGCACGGTGCTAAGCCCCGGTCAGGCATTCCAGCTCGAGCAAAAACTGCTGAAGGCGGAATTTGACTCTAACAACGAATTGCAGCGTTTGCTGTTGCGTTATGCCCAGGCAGTGATCACGCAGACTGAGCTGGCCGTGGCGTGCAACCGCCGCCACTCGATCGAGCAGCAACTGTGCCGCTTGCTGCTGCTCTGTCTGGACCGCCGAGAGGACGAGGAGATCTGGATGACTCAGGAGCTGATCGCTAACATGCTGGGTGTGCGCCGCGAAGGGGTTACCGCAGCCGCCAATAAACTACGGGTCGACGGCCTGATCCGCTACTGCCGGGGCCACATTAAGGTCTTCGACCGGTTGGGCCTGGAAGCACGGGCATGCGAATGCTACGGAGTGGTGAAGCAGGAATACGACCGCTTGCTGCCATGAGAACGCTCACTGCAGCGTGATTCAGGTCTGATGTTTTCGAACCCGCGCAGTGGCGACGTCAGAGAGACCTCTGATCGTGTTCTTCAAGGATCGAGCGAAGTCAGTCAAACAATCGTATACGGCGAAGATGAAGCAAAAGATCGATACCCCTGAGGGCCGGCAGCAGTACAGCCGACGCCTGGGGATTGTCGAGCCGGTATTTGGTCATCTCACCAGTAGCATCGGATTAAGACGCTTCAGTCTGCGCGGTTGGGTGAAGGTGAATATCCAGTGGAAGTTATTCTGTATCGTGCATAATCTAACGAAGATCCATCGATATGGATTTAGCTGAGTAAGATAGCAAGGGAAGCGCTCCCTCGAAGAACCGCAAGAGCCTGCCAAGCAAAAACAAAACAGAAAATAGCGATGAAAATCCACGCCACTTTTAACAACGGGAAGAGCTGCTTTTGTGGGTGGCTTTTTCTACAGGCTCGTTATCTGTCTCAATGGAAGTGAACGAAAGCCACAGTCACCTCATCAAGGAGGTGCAAGCGCATCTTTACCCCTGGCGAAAACGCACTATCGGTATCGACGGACATGATGGCGTCGGAAAATCCGGGTTAGCCCGCTATATCGCTTGGGAGCTTGATCTCCCCGCAATAGAAACCGACTTGTTGATTGTTCGCAATGCGAAGCCACCGGCATACCGGTACGATGATTTGGCACGACTAATCGACGCGAGACATGCTCTTAATAGACCAGTTATCGTAGAAGGAGTTTTTCTGCTTCATACTCTGTGCAAGATTAACGTTGCCTGCGACTTCTTAATCTACGTTGAGAACGAAGAAGACAATAGCAGCCTCGCGCTCGGAGACTCGCTCGAAGTATACGATAAAGAGTTCAATACAAAAGGAAAGGCCAATCATGTCTTCACTTGGCGTATCGACAGATAACTCTGCGTTATATGCATTGCACAATCGACAAGAGCCATTGTGAAGAGCCTATCAATCAGCCTTATATTAATTGCCTCTGTATTGATTGGCGCATGCAGCAATCAGCAGATGTATGACACTATACAAATCAATCAGAAAAATGACTGCCTGAAGCTTCCTCAGGAGGCCTATGAGAAATGTATGGAAAGCGTGAATCGATCATACGGCCAGTATGAAGCGCAGCGGCAGGAAGCCATCAAAAAGTAACCGCAAGCAGATGCGGTCAGAGTCGAATATATTGGGAACCTGCAACATCAAGCGGGATCGTTACACGGGGCATCGACTCTCGATCGGGAATCCTGCGCGGCGTTCTGGCATTGGTACTGAATATACCGGGTCATGCGAAAACTACATATCGCTCTAGGCACCGCCGACATCAACGCCTCCGTTGCGGATTATTCGGCTCGGTTGGGCTGCGCTCCGGAAGTGGTGGTGCCGAACGAGTACGCCTTGTGGCGCACTGATACCGTGAATTTCTCGGTACGAAAAGTCCCCGCCGGCGAGTCCGGCCAACTACGACACCTGGGCTGGGAAGATGCCGCTTGCGGCGGCTATCGCACTGACACAGACGTCAACGGTATTCTGTGGGAGCACTTCAGCGCAGAGCAGCAGGCGAGCGAGATCCGCGATATCTGGCCGGACGCAACGTAACAGCCGTCGCGCATTGCGCTCCTTAAAAGATGGCGGAACGACTCACCATGAACCCGATTTTCGCGCCAGCGTTTAACACCAGTCCGTAACGAAGGAGGCACCGTGCTCGAACTCAGACCCGGCTGCGAGCATTGCAACACGCCATTGCCGCCCGCCAGCCTTGACGCGCGCATCTGCTCCTCTGAATGTACGTTCTGTGCGACATGCGTCGATACCGTGCTCGGCAATGTCTGCCCGAACTGTGGCGGCGGCTTTGTGCCCCGACCGGTCCGCCCGGCACGGAACTGGCGCGGCGATAACTATCTGGGCAAACGCCCGGCGGGCACCACGATTAAACACCGGCCCGTCGACCCGGAGGCCCATGCGCGTTTCGCCGCCGCTATCCGCGCGATACCACCGCAACAGCGCTGACCGGCGCTATGAAAACACTGGATTGCATCCGCGTCACTGCCGAACAAGGAGATCGTCGATGAAATATCTATGCCTCTGTTACTACGACACCGACGCGTTCGCCGGTTTGACTGATAACGAACAGCAGGCGGTAGGCGAAGCCTGCCAGCCGCACGATGCCGCACTGAAGGCGACCGGAAAATTGTTCGCGCATGGCTCGATGTCGTTGCCGGAGTCATGGGTCTATTTCGTGCCGAAGGACGGCAAGCCTGTTTTATCGAAAGGACCGTACCTCTCCGGTAACCGGCAGGCGGGGGCCTTTCTTCTGATCGAAGCGGCGAGCGACGAAGAGGCGCAACGTGTCGCGTCCCGACATGCCGCCGCCAATTTCGGTGAACACCTCGGTTTTGCTGTTGAGGTGCGTGCGAAATGTTCGAGACATTTAGCTAGCCGCGCCTAATCCTCTTTGGCGTGACGATGCGCCAGAGTGGCGCGAGGTTAAGACGCCGATCCGCATTGTTGTCACTCACAGCTCCCGATACCGGCCACGACATTCGCCGCGGCCCGCGAGCCGGTCGTTAGGTACACTATAGCCAGCGATGAGACGAAAAGAGATATTGCTGGTTTACGATAAGGAATGTCCGGCCTGCGACAACTATTGCCGGGTGGTTCGTATCAACGAAAGCGTCGGCGAGTTAACAATCATCAATGCGCGTGACCGCAGCGCCGTGATGAATGAAATTACCGCGCAAGGGATGGATATCGATCAGGGCATGGTATTGAAAATGGGCGATACACTCTATTATGGCGCGGATGCCATTCATGCGCTGGCGTTGATCAGCAGCCGTTCAGGCGTGTTTAACCGCTTCAACTATTGGCTGTTTAAATCGAAGACCCGGGCGGGCTTTCTTTATCCTGTGCTGCGTGCCTGCCGCAATCTGCTGCTCAAGATACTCGGTAAAACCAGAATCAATAATCTGGACATCCCGGGTAACACGAGGTTCTAGGCGCACCACGACGGCTTCGACCGGTTGCGACAGCTGGCGTTATGCCGCGCCGGCACCCGGCAATTTCTGACATTCTCATTTGCACGTATCCGCCCTATTGCCTTCCACCGTCACGCGGACGTAGAGTGCTGCTTTTCCAGACCCCGCCGGAACATCGGTGGTCCGTCTGGCGTAGTCTGATCCGCTCCCTGCGCTGTGCGCGACAACCGTGAACGAATGCGCCACGTGCGCAGATGCGGACGCGGATTTTAAGCGCGGGTATTTGGATTACTGTTTTCGCCAGCCGTGTTAACACGAAAGGAATGTGCCATGTCGGATGCTGACAAGATCAAAACCGTCGATGACGAGGCAACCTTGCGGCGCGCTGAAAGCGCGCTGGACGCGCAGATCGGCCTGTGTACCAGTGCCGCCGCCACGGCGGTCAAACATGCGCTGAACTGGCCTAACGCAGGTTCACTGGCGGGCGTCGATCGGGCGATCGGCCTGATGCAGGCGCTGCGCGGCGAGGCCCGGCGCCTGAAAGAACGCGGTATATCCGCACCCGACGATCGCCTGATGGCCGTCATCAACGACCTCACGGCGGCGCGGGCGACGCTGGCCAAGACGCTTGGCGTGCTGGCTACCGCGGATCGCGCCGACGCCGCCGGGTTGGTGAAAACCCAGGCAGAACTGACCGGGCAGCGCAAGAATCTGATCGACGAACGCATCGATCAAGGCCAGAGCCAGGCCAATGAGATTAACAAGTTACTCTAGCAGGATGTTGAAAAAGACCGTCCATGGCCTTTTTCAACCGCCTGTCAGGCCCGCGCGCCGCCGTGTACCGGATTGTTTTTTTGTATGGACTCGGGCATTTTATTGCACAGTTCAAAGTAGATACACAACAAACGGGGGCAGTAAATAGCTTGGCCTTTTGCCTGGCCGTTAATCCTCGTCAACCATTACCCACGTAGGGGAACACCAACCATATGGCCGACAAATGTCCACAATGCGGCGGCAACAAAAAATGCCACGCCGACGCCAACCCCGGCAACGGGAAATGCAAAACCTGTGCAGGCACCGGGATTCATCCTTATCCGGATGTCTGTGAAAAGTGCAAGGGCAGCACCAATTGCACGCTATGCCACGGCAGCGGCAAGTGTATTTATTGCTAAAGCGGGGATCAGAATGAGCTGACCCCGCGTGCGCTCAGACAAGCACAATCTGCGACCGCATGCTGTAGAGTACGAACAACACCTCCTCCTGTTCGCGCTGACCGATCTTGTTCTTTGCCAGCGCCGCCAGTGAGTCATCCAGGACGGCCATGAATTCCGTGGCAGCGATATTCATCCCCTTGTGCGCTGCCAGCATGTCCTTGCCCTTGTAAACATTGGGGCCGCCTGTTCCTGAGATAAAAAAGGTCGCGGCGGCATTCTTGATGGCGGGTATATTGCTTTTAGAAAATCGTGGCGCAATGGTCTTGTTCGCCAGATGATTATCAACGACATCATTCGCTATTCTGGTAATACCGTCGGCGCCGCCCAGTCTTGCAAAAAGTGATGAAAAATGGCAGTGCATCCATGCACCGCACGCAGGCTGTTTTTCAACAGCCTGCTAGACTGGCCCACAACACCGCGATTCGACACGGGAAGGTACAAGATGAAGACATATGGTCAGTTCTGTCCGCTGGCACAGGCAACGCAATTATTGTGCGAACGCTGGACGTTGATAATCGTGCGCGAGTTGCTGGCAGGCAGCACGCGGTTCAATGAACTGCAAAAAGGTGTCCCGTTGATGTCACCGACATTATTGTCAGCGCGTCTTAAACAGCTGGTGGAGGCCGGCGTGATCGACCGCAGCGGGACCAAGGGCGCCTATGCCTACTGCCTCGCGCCCGCCGGACAGGAGCTGCGCCCGGTGGTTGAGCTGCTGGGCGCCTGGGGTCACCGCTGGGCCCGCTCCGATTTGAACAAGGGCGATCTGGATGCCGGCTTGTTGATGTGGGATATGCGCCGGACGGTAGACCCGGCGGTATTTCCCCGCCGTCGTATCGTGGTCAAGTTTGCATACCCCGATGCGCCGAAGGGGGCGCGAGACTGGTGGCTGGTCTCCGCGAACGGCGAAATGGACCTGTGCCTGGATGATCCCGGCCATGATGTCGATATCATGATCACCTGCCCGCTGAAAACAATGACAGAGGTCTGGACTTGCCAGCGACGCTTTCGCGACGCGGTTAAAAGTGGTGATGTCAACGTGATGGGCGACCCGAAACTTGCCCTTAAGCTTCAGGACTGGCTGCGGTCGAGTCCGCTGTCCAAGCTCGGCACGCGGGATGAGCTCCCTGAACTGGACTGGGCCTCGGGCTGAGCGTCACGCGGCGGCCTTTTTCAACCGGTATCGTTGCTCGATTTCACCGGCCGCGCGACAGCTGCCCCGCCACGCATCCGCCCTATTGCGTTCCGCTGCCAGCCGGACGTAGAGTGCGCCTCTGGTGACCCGGGCCAACAAACGTGCGGATGACATCATGTTCAACGAGGCGCTGAAAGCGATCATCGATCTGCTCAAGCTGCGCAAGGACGCGAAGAAGGCGGATCTGGAAATCGCCAAACTCGAGCGCGAACAGAAGTCCTCCGGCTCGCTGATACAACGGGCATCGTTTGACGACATTACCCGGTTCGATGCGGCGACACGCAAGCGCATGGAGCGCGCCCGCCATATCGACCAACAGGCCGCGCGCCTGCCGCCCGGCTCCCGGCTGCCGGAACCGCCGCGGGCACGTAGCTCGTGGTTGCTGTGGCCCCTGCTGCTGGCAGGGCTGCTGTATGCGGTTTACGAATTTTTGATGTGAGCCGGCCGGGTCGCGCATCGCATCGTCCGGCACTACGCTGTTCATCGCGCAGGTGTCCCGGTCACGCAGCAATTTAAGGGGAGCCATCATGGCCAGGGTTATTGTGTTTAGCGTCGCCGGCGGTATCGTGCTGTACTTGCCGTCGCGTGTTTCATGCCGCGCGCCACAGCGGCGGCGTAGCGCAAGGTTGCCCGGTGAAACTGGCGGTTAAAGTAGTGCCAGGCGCATCACGCGACGGTATCGCCGGCTGGCTCGGCGATGCGCTCAAGGTGCGCGTAACGGCGCCGCCCGAGCATGGCAAGGCGAATACGGCGGTAGAGGAGATCGTCGCGGACGTGCTGGGCATACCGGCCGGGCACGTGCGGATTGTTACCGGCAAGTCTGCCGCGCGGAAAGTAATCGAGATCGATGGCCTGAGCGAAGCGGAGGTGTATCGCCTGCTGCCGGGCCAGAAAGCGTAATCAGCTCTTGGTGCGGCTGATGCGCGCGACTGCGTCGACCGAGCGCAGCCGGCGGATAATATTGGCGAGGTGCTGGCGGTCGCGTACCGTCAGGGTGATATTCAGCACGCTGTAACGACCGTCGCGCTCCTCGATCGCGACGTTCTCGATATTCGCTTTCATATCGGCGATGGTCGCCGCCACTGTCGCGAGCACGCCGCGCTGGTTGATCGCCTCGACACGGATGTCGACCGGAAAATCGTGGTCGATATTCGGTTCCCACTGCACGTCGATGCGCCGTTCCGATGCATTGCTGTAGGAGGCGACGTTCTTGCAGGAGTCGACGTGCACGACGATGCCGCGCCCGGCCGTCACCAGACCCAGAATCGAATCGCCGGGGATCGGCCGGCAGCACTTGGCATAGCTGACCACCATGCCCTCGGTACCCTTGATGGCCAGCGGCCGCCCGGGCTGGCGCTGCTCGCCGCCCAGCCAGCCAGGCGCGTAGCGCGTCCAGACATTCTTGATGCCGCGCTGGCGGCGTGGCGTCCTCGGTGCCGACGGTACGCCCTCCGACAACCATCGCGCGACCAGCGGCGCGAGCCGGTTGCCGAGACCGATGTCGGCGTACAGGTCTTCAACATCGGTAACCTTATATTCGGCGATCAGTGCCTGCCGGCGTTCGTCGGGCAGATCCTTGAGCGACATCGAGTACGCCGCCAGCGCCGTATCCAGCATGCGTTTACCGAGTTCAACGGACTCGTCGCGCCGCAGGTTCTTGAGGAAGTGCCGGATGTGGCCGCGCGCCTTGCCGGTGACGACAAAATTGAGCCATACCGGATTCGGTTTCGCGCCGGGTGCGGTGATGATCTCCACGGTCTGGCCGTTCAACGGTACCGTGCTCAGCGGCGCCAGCCGCCGATCGATCTTGGCCGCGACGCAGGAATTGCCGACATCGGTATGCACAGCGTAGGCGAAATCGACCGCGGTCGAACCGAGCGGCAGCTGCATGATCTTGCCTTTCGGCGTGAACACGTAGACCTCGTCCGGGAACAGATCGATCTTGACGTTCTCAAGAAACTCCAGCGAGTTTCCGGCCTTGCGCTGCATCTCGAGCAGTTCGCGCAACCACTCGCGCACGCGCATCTGCGTGCCGCCGGAGCCGCCCTCGCCTGACTTGTACAGCCAGTGCGCCGCCACCCCGATCTCGCCGACCTTGTTCATTTCCTCGGTACGTATCTGCACCTCGATCGGCACGCCATAGGGCCCGAACAGTATGGTGTGCAGGGACTGATAGCCGTTGGCCTTTGGAATCGCGATGTAGTCCTTGAACTTGCCCGGCACCGGTTTGTAGAGGTTGTGGATCGCGCCAAGCACGCGATAACACGCGTCGACGCTGTCGACGATAATACGAAACGCGTAGACATCGAATACTTCCGAAAACGACAGATGTTTGGTCAGCATCTTCTGATAGATGCTGTAGAGATTTTTTTCGCGACCGACGATCCGGCCGTTGAGCCCCTCCTGCAACAGGCGCTGGTTGATCGCGTTTTCGATCTTCTGCACGACCTCCTTGCGATTACCGCGCGCCTTGCGCACCGATTCGGCGAGTATCCGGTAACGCATCGGGTACAGCGCTGCAAACCCGATTTCCTGCATCTCGGTACGAAAGCTGTTCATGCCGAGACGGTTGGCGATAGGCGCGTAGATCTCCAGCGTTTCGCGCGCGATGCGCCGGCGCTTCTTCGGTGGCAGCACACCGAGCGTGCGCAGGTTATGCATCCGGTCGGCAAGCTTGATGATGATGACGCGAATGTCGCGCACCATCGCCAGGATCATCTTGCGGAAGTTCTCTGCTTCGGCCGTCGCGCGGCTCTTGAACTTGATTTGCGTCAGCTTGGTGACGCCGTCGACCAGCTCGGCAATTTCCTCGCCGAAATCGTCGATCAGATGTTCCTTCGGAATCAGGGTGTCTTCGATAACGTCATGCAGCAGCGCCGCGGCAATGCTTTGATAATCGAGACGCATGTCGGCGAGAATTCTCGCGACCGCGAGCGGATGGTGGATATAGGGTTCGCCGGACATACGGCGCTGATCCATGTGGGCTTCAGCGCCGTAGAGATAGGCCTTGTAAACTACGTCTACCTGTTCCTTGTCGAGATATTTCTCGAGCAGGGAACACAGATCACCGATGAGCGTGTCCGGTTCACGCGCTGAAACCGGCAGGTCCGGGTGTGTGGTACTCAACGTTTACATCAAGCTGCGGGCGTTGACATTTCCTCCTGCAACTCTTCCTCCGATACGGTTGTGTGGGCGACATGCTCTCTGGCAGCCACCTCGTTGAGAATCTCCGGACCGATCTTGCCTTCCGCGATTTCACGCAGCGCGACGACCGTCGGCTTGTCGTTCTCCCACGGTATCAGCGGTTCGCGACCGGAGGCCAGCTGGCGGGCGCGCTTGGTTGCGACCAGCACCAGTTCAAAACGGTTCGCCACATTTTCGAGGCAATCTTCTACAGTGACACGTGCCATAATTTAAAAATCTCCCAACCTATTGTGCAGAAACCGAAAAAGTATACTACGAAGTACGCACGACGCGGCGGGACCCGCCCGCGGCATGGGGGTTATTCCACAATATCTGCCTGATCCGGCAGGAGTTTATTTCAGCAGATCATTCATCAGTGCGGCGAGTTCCGGCTCCCGGGCGGCGCGCTTGAGGCGGTGCGACCGGACAATCGCGCGCAGATCGTTCCGCGCCGTTTCGAAGCTGTCGTTGACGACCAGATAATCGAACTCGTTGTAATGCGACAACTCGGCAACCACGTCGCGCATGCGCCGCGCGATCACCTCGTCGCTGTCCTGGCCGCGGCCTTTCAGGCGCTGCTCCAGCGCTGCACGCGACGGCGGCAGGATGAAGATGCCGACGCTGACCGGCATCGCCTGTTTGACCTGACGCGCCCCCTGCCAGTCAATCTCCAGTATGACGTCGCAGCCTTGCGACAAGCGCCGCACGACTTCGACGCGCGACGTTCCATAACTGTGATCGAATACGCGCGCATGCTCGAGAAACACACCGGCACCGGCCATCTCGTCAAAACCTTGCTGATCGATGAAATGATAATCGGCGCCGTTCTGTTCGCCGGACCGCGGCGGGCGCGTGGTGTGTGACACGGACACGCCGATGTCGCTCATCGAGTCAACCAGCGCCGCGACCAGACTGGTCTTGCCCGCACCGGAAGGTGCGGCGATTACGTACAACGTACCTGTTTTCATCGTGAGATCCTCCTCGCCGTTATCCGTCCGCCCGCGGCGACACGCCGGCACTGCCGGCGTGCGCGCCACCTGTCATTCGATATTCTGGATCTGCTCGCGCATCTGTTCCAGCTGCACCTTCATATCCACCGAGATGCGCGTGGTCTGCGCGTCCACCGATTTCGAGCCCAGCGTATTGGCCTCGCGGTTGAGCTCCTGCATCAGAAAGTCAAGCCGCCGTCCGACCGGCTCGTCCTGCCTGAGCACGCGGCGGACTTCGTCAATGTGCGTGGCAAGGCGCTCGAGCTCTTCCTCGATATCGATCTTCTGCGCGAAAAACACCATCTCCTGCGCCAGCCGCGCGTCGTCCAGATCGGCCTTGACCTCCGCGAGCCGCGCCAGCAGGCGTTCGCGCCAGGCCGTCTTGATATCCGGCAATCGCGTGCGCGCCTCGTCGACCAGTTCGGCCAGCGTTGCGCAGCGCTGCTCAAGGATTTCCTGCAACCGCGCGCCTTCGCGCGCGCGCGTGTCGACCAGTTCCTTCAATGCGTCTTCCAGAATGGCGACCGCTTCGGCCTGAATCTCGTCGAGGTTCGTGTCGCTGCCTTCGATCACACCCGGCCAGCGCAGTATCTCCAGCGCGCTGACCGGCGCCGTCGACGGCACCTGTGCGGTGACCGCGCCGATGGCTTCGCTGAGGCGCGCGATCAGCTCGCGGTTCAGGTGGATCTGCGCGGTGGCGCCGGCGGCCGGCTGGAAGCGCAGCCGGCAGTCGACCTTGCCGCGCTTGACGTAGGCGCCGACCAGTTCGCGCAGCTGCGTTTCCTGCACGCGCAGTTCGTCGGGCACGCGCAGGCTGACGTCCAGATAGCGGTGATTGACCGTGCGCAGCTCCCAGCTCAACTGCCCCCACGGCTGGTCGCGGCTTTGCCGCGCGAATGCCGTCATGCTCAGAATCATTTGCTATCGGTTTCCATGCGTTAGGGTGAAACTTCCGGACATTCGACGCACTCTGCGCCAGCCTTGCAGGGTATAATCGCCCCCCTGATTCTTGAGCAAGGATACATCATGCGCCCCAGTGGACGTTCCCCCGACGAGTTACGCGAGATCCGCCTGACCCGGAACTATATCAAACATGCCGAAGGTTCTGTATTGGTCGAATTCGGCGACACCAAGGTGATCTGTAACGCGTCGATCGAAAGCCGCCCGCCACCGTGGCTGAAGGGCACCGGCAAGGGCTGGGTGACGGCCGAGTATGGCATGTTGCCGCGCTCGACGGGTTCGCGCATGAATCGCGAGGCGGCGCGCGGCCGGCAGGGCGGCCGCACCATGGAGATCCAGCGGCTGATCGGCCGCTCGCTGCGCGCCGTGGTCAATCTCGAGGCGCTCAACGAGCACTCGATCACCATCGACTGTGACGTGATCCAGGCCGACGGCGGCACGCGCACCGCCTCGATCACCGGCGGCTACGTCGCGCTGGCCGACGCCGTGCGCCACATGCTGTCGCGCAAGTTGATCAGCAAGAATCCGCTCCATGGCTACCTCGCGTCGGTGTCCGTCGGCATCCACAATGGCGTGCCGGTGCTCGACCTGGATTACGCCGAGGACTCCGAGGCCGAAACCGATATGAACGTCGTGATGAACGAGGCCGGCGCATTCGTCGAGGTCCAGGGTACCGCCGAAGGCCACGCGTTTCGCCGCGAAGAATTCGACGCAATGCTCGATCTGGCCGGACACGGCATCGGCAAACTGATCGCCAAGCAGAGAACGGCGCTCAACGATTGAACCGGACATCCGCCGCGTGAACACCGTCGTACTCGCCACCAGTAATCGCGGCAAACTCGCCGAGCTCCGCGCGCTGCTCGCGCCGCTGGGTATCGAGGTCAGGGCACAGGCGGAATTTGGCGTGCCGGAGGCCGCGGAAACCGGCCTGACGTTTGTCGAGAACGCGCTGATCAAGGCCCGCAATGCCGCGCGCCATTGCGGGCTGCCGGCAATAGCCGACGATTCGGGGCTGGAGGTCGATGCGCTGCACGGCGCGCCGGGTATCTATTCGTCGCGTTACGCCGGCGATGAGGCGACGGACCAGGACAACTGCCGCAAGCTGCTCGAAGACCTGCGCGACGTTGCCGAGCCAGAGCGCCATGCGCGCTTTCAATGCCTGATGGTGCTGCTCGAGTCAGCCACCGACCCGACCCCGGTCATCAGTCAGGGCACCTGGGAAGGACGCATCCTGCTCGCACCGCGCGGCACCGGCGGTTTCGGCTATGACCCGCTTTTTTATGTACCCACGCATGACTGCGCCTCGGCCGAGCTGGCGCCCGCTGACAAGAACCGGCTCAGTCACCGCGGCCAGGCGTTGCGCGGACTGGTCGCCGCGATCGGCTTGTCGGTTGACGGTGATTGGCTTGCGTAACATATTCCCTCAGCCCATCCCTTCTCCCAAGGGGAGAAGGGCGAGCTTTCCCTCTCCCTCCGGGAGAGGGACCGAGGGTGAGGGGATGCTTTAATCAACTTCACATGATCATTCGTATTTTTAATTCCTGATAACCGGACGTCGCGATGTTCGCCTTCACTGCCCTGCCGCCGCTCGCGCTGTACATACACCTGCCCTGGTGCGTGCGCAAATGTCCCTACTGCGATTTCAACTCACACGAAGCGAAACACGAATTGCCGGAACGCGCCTATGTCGACGCGCTGTTGCGTGACCTGGAAGAGTCGCTGCCGCGCGTCTGGGGACGGACGATATACAGCGTGTTCATCGGCGGCGGTACGCCCAGCCTGCTTTCGCCGGAGGCCATCGACACGCTGCTAACCGGCGTGCGGGCACGCCTGCCGGTCAGCGCCGGCGCGGAGATTACGCTGGAAGCAAACCCGGGTACCGTCGACGAGCAACGCTTCACCGGATTTCGCCAGGCGGGAGTCAACCGGTTGTCCGTGGGCATACAGAGTTTTTCGTCGCCGCTGTTAGAGCGCATCAGCCGTATCCACGATGGCGCGCAGTCGCGGCGCGCGGTCGAGGCCGCGCTGCGCGCCGGCTTCGATAATTTCAATCTCGATCTGATGTTCGGCCTGCCCGGTCAGTCCGTTGCAGAGGCGCTTGCCGATATCGCGACGGCGATCGAGCTGCAACCGCGGCATATTTCGCTCTATCAGCTGACGCTCGAACCCAACACGGCGTTTGCGCATACGCCGCCGGTATTGCCCGATGACGACGCCTGCTGGGAGATGCAGACACGCGGGATAGCGCTGCTGGCCCAACACGGTTACGCACGTTACGAGGTCTCCGCCTATGCCAGGTCCGGTAGTACCAGCCTGCACAATCTGAACTACTGGACGTTCGGCGACTATCTCGGCATCGGCGCCGGCGCGCATGGCAAGATCACCGATGCGCATACGCAGACCATTACGCGCGCGTGGAAACGGCGGCATCCGCGTGAGTATCTGGACCAGCCCGGCCCGGCGGGCGAAAAGGTGCTGACGCCGGACGATGCGGTGCTCGAATTCATGATGAATGCGCTGCGCCTGACCGGCGGCTTCACCACCGAACTGTTTACCGAACGTACCGGCCTGCCGCCCGATTGGATCGGCGCGGCGCTGGAAGCGGCGAAAATCCGCGGCATGATCGAATGGGATGGCTATAATATCCGGCCGACGGCGTTCGGCATGAATTTTCTGAACGATCTGGTGCAGTTGTTTCTGACACCGGATCAAGGCAGTGCAGCACAACACGAGGGTATCCGGTAATGTCAGTCGTCGTCATACAGGGCCCCGGCCTGAATCCACAGCGCGCGGTGTCCGTCGCGCACGATCTGAACGGCGAGCTGCAGGCCTGCAGCGGTTACTGGCGCGTGGTCACGTCGCAGCCGGTTTCCGCGCAACAGGTGGCCGCGTTGCGCGCGGCGTCAGCATTCGACATCAACCTGCTGCCCGATGGTGTTGTTGTCGGCGACGTACGCTTGCTCGTCACCGATATGGACTCGACGTTTATCAATATAGAGTGTGTCGACGAGATCGCCGACTTCGCCGGCCTGAAATCCCAGGTAGGCGCGATCACCGCGGCGGCGATGCGTGGCGAAGTCAACTTCGAGCAATCGCTGACGCAGCGCGTGAATCTGCTGGCCGGCCTGGGCGAGGATACGCTCGACCAGGTCTATACCGAACGCCTGCAGCTGAACCCGGGCGGCAAGGAGATGCTCATCGGCCTGCGCCGCCAGCACATCAAGATCGCGCTGGTGTCCGGTGGCTTTACGTTTTTCACCGAGCAGCTGAAACAGCGTCACCTGCTGGACTTCACCCTGGCGAACGTACTCGACATTACCGACGGAAAACTGACCGGCCGCGTCGTCGGCAGTATCGTCGGCGCCGACACCAAGGCGGCATTTCTGGAAGAAACCTGCCGGACGCTCGGCATCAACACCCGCCAGGCCGTCGCGATCGGCGATGGCGCCAACGATCTGCCGATGATGGCGAAGGCCGGATTGAGCATTGCCTATCACGCGAAACCGAAGGTCCAGGCGCAGGCACACGCCGTACTGAATCATTGCGGACTGGAAGGCGTGCTCGGCCTGCTCAATATTCCCGTGGCGGCGAAATGACTATTCTGTTGTAGCACGGGTGCAACCCGGGGATTCACGCCTTTGTCCCGTACTCCGCGAAGTTTATACCCGAAGGGTGCTTCATCCGGGCCACTCGACAATTTCCACGGAGTTTATGCCCGGCGGGTACGACAATGACGAGTCCAGGTTTCGCCTGCCGGAAATAATTTGAATCCGCGCCGCTACCGTCGTTCGAGTATCAGATCCCGGACCTGGTGACCAAGCCGCTGGCCGCGTTGTTCGAACTTGGTCAGCGGCCGATACGCCGGCCGCTCGGAAAACCCGCCGTCACCAGCACGATTCACCAATGCCGGTTCGGCCGTCATTACCGCGAGCATGTGCTGCGCGTACTCCTGCCAGTCGGTCGCCAGATGCAGCAATCCGCCGGGTCTCAGCTTGCGCGCAAACAACGCGACGGAATCCGGCTGGATGATGCGGCGTTTGTGATGGCGTTTCTTTGGCCACGGGTCCGGGAAGAACACGTGTATCGCGTCCAGCGACGCGTCGGCCAGCGCGTTGCGCAATACCTCCATCGCATCGCCGGCGATGACGCGCACGTTATGCATGTCGGCGGCATCCAGTTGCCGCAACACGCTGCCTATGCCCGGCCGGTAGACCTCGATGCCCAGATAGTTGTTGTCGGGATGGCAGCGCGCCATCTCGATAAGCGTGTCGCCCATGCCGAAACCGATTTCAACGATGCACGGTGCCGGGCGATCGAATATGGCAGCGAGTTTCAGCGGACCGGCGACGTCAACACCATAACGCGGCCAGTACTGCTCGAGCGCGCGCCGTTGCGCCTCCGTCATGCGCCCTTCGCGGCGCACGAAGCTGCGGATGGTGCGTATGGTGCGTCGGGTAGGCAAGTCGGTCATCAAATTGGAATCAGAAGGAGTTAAAGTTGAACTTCTTTTTAGTTCGTCATTCCGGGCGAAGCGCAGCGAACGCAGGAATGACAAAAAAGAAAGGGGAATTGGATCAGAGTCGAATTTCCCGGCATTTGACTCTCCTGAATTCGACTCTGACTTCAATTCCCGATGTTGGGTTACGCTTCGCTCCACCCAACCTACGCATCCTGGCGGTTAAAATAATCCCAATCAAAAAAACGTGCCGTCCAGCGGCGATGATGCGTTGGCGTACAGCTTGCGCGGCATGCGGCCGGCGAGATATGCCTCGCGACCGGCCTCGACGGCCTTTTTCATCGCCGACGCCATCAGCACCGGATTTTTCGCCGCCGCGATCGCGGTATTCATCAGCACGCCGTCACAGCCGAGTTCCATCGCAATCGCCGCGTCCGAGGCGGTACCAACGCCGGCGTCGACCAGGATCGGGACGTGCGCGTTTTCCAGAATGATGCGGATGTTATACGGATTGCGGATACCGAGACCGGAACCGATCGGCGCCGCGAGCGGCATCACCGCGACACAACCCATCTCCTCGAAACGTCGCGCGGCCACCGGGTCGTCGCTGGTGTAGACCATCACGTCGAAGCCCTCGTTGATCAGTATCTGCGCGGCCTTCAGCGTCTCCGGCACATCCGGGTACAGCGTCTTTTCGTCACCGAGTACTTCGAGTTTCACCAGAGTGTGGCCGTCCAGAAGTTCGCGCGCGAGACGGCAGGTGCGTATCGCATCCTCGGCGGTATAGCAGCCCGCGGTGTTCGGCAGGATGGTGTAACGATCCGGCGGCAGGACATCGAGCAGATTCGGCTCGCCCGGCTGCTGGCCGATGTTCGACCGGCGTATCGCAACGGTCACGATCTGGGCGCCGCTGGCCTCGGTGGCCAGGCGGGTTTCCTCCAGATCGCGGTATTTTCCGCTGCCGACCAGCAGGCGCGAGGTATACCGCCGGCCGGCGATGACCAGCGCATCGTCGGGGGCGTTCACGATTTTCGGTTTGATGGCACTCGGCATCGCGGTTCCCTGGACAATATATGTAACGCTGAAAACCCGGGGGCCTATGAATATATCAGAGACCCCGACACGGCGGGCCGGTCAATCGGCACCGCCACCTATGGCCTGGACGATCTCCAGCCGGTCGCCGTCGCGGAGGCGGTACCCGGCGTGACGATCGCGCGGCAGGATCTCAAGATTCAGCTCAACCGCCACGCGTTTTTCACCGAACCCCAGTTCATCGAGCAAGCCGGCGAGATTCAGGCCGTCGGCGGCGCGGCGTTTTTCGCCATTGACGATAATTTCCATAATGGAGTCCGGTCGTTAGCTACCGGATCCACCGCGAGAACAGGCCGGAAAATGGTCGCGCGGCCAGTAACCGCGGGTGTAGTTCAATGGTAGAACTTCAGCTTCCCAAGCTGATAGCGTGGGTTCGATTCCCATCACCCGCTCCACTATCCGCCTGCGAATGGTACCACGGCCCCGCCGCAGCCGAAGCGTTGGCCTGAATACCTGTTGCCAGCGAGCGTACTCACAGAACGCCGAACAAACGCAGCATCAGCAGGATCGTCGCGATACCGCATACAATCATGATTAACAATATAAAAATCGCGAACGCTCCGCGCATGGCCAGGCCTCTGCCTCGTCGTATCGCGAGGACCGGTTTAGGGTTTTTCGGAGCGCGTATTGTCTACCAGCGCGTCGACCAGATGCAACGGCGCATGACATTCCGGACAGGGTT
This sequence comes from Gammaproteobacteria bacterium, assembly GCA_006218035.1. Taxonomy (GTDB): domain Bacteria; phylum Pseudomonadota; class Gammaproteobacteria; order VBWC01; family VBWC01; genus VBWC01. The sequence continues at coordinate 21,909 of VBWC01000015.1, read as the reverse complement.
GCCAGATCGGCAGCGTGTCGCCGGCCTCCAGCTCCATGGTGAACTCGCCGTCATGCACCGGGCAGAAGCCGGTGGCCTTTTCGGCGGCCTCCCGCATCTTCAACCGCCGGTAGGCCACCACCGGTCCGGCAATCAAAAACGCCGGGATCAGGATCAAGTGCGCAACGACAATCGGTATCGACAGCGCGGCAAGCAGCCAGAACCCGAGCCAGGCCAGCGCCGCGCGCCTGGTCCGCTCCTTCTGGCTGTAGACGCGGGTATGCAGCAGTCCGTCGCGGGCCGGATACTCGCCACTGTTAACGCGGATTTTATGTTCGGCTGAGGTCGGCATAGGGTTTGGCTGCGGCTGCACGCCGCCGCTGGCGAACATGCGTGGTTACGTCAGCACTCAGGATACACACCGCAGGATCCATTCGGCAACCTCGCGACCTGTAAGCGACGGGGCCATCGTGTTAGATTATAGGCAATTCTGCAACATGCGTTCTTCCACCGAAGACGCGCGGCACCTTCCCTGATAACGGGCGACCCGCTACGGAGAGCTTACTTGAACAAGATTCTGAAAATTTCCTTACTGACGGTCGGCGGACTTCTGGCCCTCTTCCTGATCGCTGTTGTGATATTCATCGCCACCTTCGATCCGGACAAATACAAGGCGGAAATCAGCGCGCTGGTCAAGGAGTCCACCGGCCGCGATCTCGCCATACGCGGCAGTATCGATCTGTCGTTTTTTCCGTGGCTCGGCGTCTCGGTCGGCGAGATGGCACTGGGCAACGCCGCAGGTTTCGGTCCCGCTCCCTTTGCAAAACTCGACGTCGCCGAGATTCGCATCGAGGTACTGCCGCTGTTTCGCGGCAAGATCAGTACGGACACGGTCACGCTGCGCGGCCTGGCGGTGGAGCTGATCACCGACAAGAGCGGCAAGACCAACTGGGAAGATCTTGCCGGCGGCAAACCCGCCGCCAATACCGCGGCCGCGAAACCCGCCAAGGAAACCGCCGGCAGCACCGCGCCGGCGATGGCGGCACTGGCCATCGGCGGCGTGCGCATCACGGACGCACGGCTGGTCTGGGACGACCGCCAGAACAATCAGCATTACACGGTAGACAAGTTTTCGTTCGAGACCGGCGCGCTTGCGCCCGGCAAACCGTTCGATCTGCGCATGGCGCTGGATGTGGCCAGCAAACCGGAAACCGTCGCCGGCAATCTGACGATGAAGGCCCGGGTCGGCATCGACGAGACGATGCAGCGGTTCACTATAGGCGGCCTGGAATTCAGTGCGAATCTGCGCGGCAACGACCTGCCAGGCAAAAAACTGAAACTGGATCTGTCGGCCGACATCGACGCCGATATGGCGACGCAGCGTCTAGCGCTGGACAAGCTGAGCGTGCAGGCGATGGGCGTTTCAATACAGGGCCGAATCGACGCCGACAAGTTTATCGACGACCCGCAGTATCGCGGGCAACTCAAGGTCACCGCACCGGAACCACGCAAGACGCTCGGCCTGCTGGATGTCGCTATCGAAACCGCCGATCCGGCGACGCTGCAAAATATCGCGCTCGACACCGAATTCAACGGCACGACGAAGCGCGTCGCGATCAGCCGTCTGAGCGGAAATCTTGATGCGACAAAGCTGGACGGCGCGGTGTCGATCGAGGACTTCGCGAGGCAGTCGCTCCGTTTCAGCCTGAATATCGATGACATCGATCTTGACCGCTATCTGCCGCCGGTCAAACAACCGGTCGCCGGCACACCGGCCGGCGCCGCGGCGGCGGGCGCGGATGCCGTGCCGCTCGATACGCTGCGCGCGCTCGATATCGACGGCACGCTGAAAATCGGCAAGGTCAAGGTGTCGAACATGCGCAGCAGCGACATCACCGTCACCACGCTGGCGAAGGACGGCGTCATCCGGCTGCATCCTTTGTCCGCAACGCTCTACGACGGCAAGTACAGCGGTGACATCCAGGCCGATGCGCGCGGCAACGTGCTGGCGTTGTCGCTGAACGAAAAACTCACGGGCGTGCAGGCCGCACCGCTTTTAAAGGACATGATCAACGACGATATGGTCAGCGGCCGCGCCAACGTCGAGGCAAACATCACGCTGCGCGGCACCACGCCCGAGGCGGCGCGCAAGACCATCAACGGCACGGCCGCATTCTCGTTTGCCGATGGCGCGGTCAAGGGCCTCAATGTCGCGAAGATGATCCGCGATACCAAGGCGCGCTTCGACAAACAGCCGGTGGCAGACGAGAAAGAGCCGCGCCAGACGGATTTTTCCGAGATGAGCGGCTCGCTGCAAATCACCAACGGGCTGGTGCGCAACGACGATCTGAGCGTCAAGGCGCCGTTGTTGCGCGTCGGCGGCAAGGGGACCGCCAATCTGGTCAGCGAGGAGCTCGATTATCTCGCCATGATCAAGCTCGTCGATTCCAAGACCGGACAGGCGGGCAAGGACCTCGATTCGTTGAAGGGACTGACTATCCCGCTCCGCATCGGCGGCACGTTTACCAAGCCGACGTTCAAGGTCGAGCTTGACGAGGCGCTGAAGGACAAGGCGAAGCAGCGTGTCGAGGAGCTGCGCGCCGAAGAAAAGGCCAAACTTGATGCCAAAAAGGCCGAGGCGCAGCAGCAGATCGAACAGAAACGCGAAGAAGTCAAACAGCAAACCGAACAAAAGCGTGAAGAGTTGAAGGACAAGCTCCAGGACAAACTGAAGAAATTGTTCTAGGCGATGCCTGCGCCAACCTTCAGCTCACGGCTGCTTGCATGGTTCGACCGGCACGGCCGCAAGGATATGCCATGGCAGCATGACGCCACGCCGTACCGCGTGTGGGTTTCCGAGATCATGCTGCAGCAGACGCAGGTAGCCACGGTCATCCCCTATTTTGAACGATTCATGCAGCGCTTCCCTGACCTGGAGACGCTGGCCGGGGCAAGTATCGACGAGGTGCTGCATCTGTGGTCCGGGCTGGGTTACTACTCGCGCGCGCGCAATCTGCACAAGACCGCCGGTATCGTTCATCAGCAGCACCGCGGGATATTTCCGCTGGACATAGCCGATACCGTTAACCTGCCGGGTATCGGCCCGTCGACCGCCGGTGCGATCCTCGCGCTGTCGGCCAACCAGCGTCATCCGATACTCGATGGCAACGTCAAACGCGTGCTGGCGCGCCACGACGCCGTCGGCGGCTGGCCGGGAAGTCCGGCGGTGGAAAAACTATTGTGGTTACTGGCCGAACGCTATACGCCGGATAAACGCGTCGCCGCCTATACGCAGGCGATCATGGATCTCGGTGCCACCGTATGTACGCGCACCCGGCCGCGCTGCGTATCTTGCCCGGTGATGGACGACTGCGCGGCGTATCGGTCGGACGCCACCGATAAATTCCCGGTGAAGCGGCCGCGGCAGTCGACGCCGCTGCGCACAACGACGATGCTGATACTGGTTGACGAACAAGGCAGTGTGCTGCTGCAACAGCGGCCGCCCGCCGGAATCTGGGGCGGACTATGGGGATTTCCGGAAACTGACGCGCATGACGACATCGCTTCGTGGTGTGATCAACACATGGATTGCAAGGTTGTCGCGACGGAGTCGTGGCCGACGCTGACGCATGTATTCAGTCATTTCCGCCTGGATATCCAGCCGTTGATACTGCGTGTCTCACGCCAGGATCAGGCGGTCATGGAGCGCCCCGGCACCGTCTGGTACAATGCCCGCCAGCCGCTACGACTCGGCCTGGCCGCTCCGGTCCGGAGTCTGCTCGATAAACTTGAAGGCCAAAAAGAAAACCATGTCACGCACTGTTAACTGTGTAAAGCTGCGCAAGGAAGCCGAGGGTCTGCGCAGACAACCGTACCCGGGCGACCTTGGCAAGCGTATCTTCGACAACGTGTCGCAGGAAGCCTGGCAGATGTGGCTCAAGCATCAGACGATGCTGATCAACGAGTACCGGCTGTCGCCGATGGATCCGAAATCGCGCAGCTACCTTGAAGGCGAGATGGAAAAATTCTTCTTCGGCGGCGGGTCGGCTGCACCCGAAGGCTACGTCGCGCCGAAGAAGTGATTGCCGTTGGATGCCCTGATTCATTCTCATGCCGTCATTCCGGGCCCCTGCCTTCGCAGGGGCAGGCTGCGCGCAGCGCAGACCGGGAATCCAGTGGGTATTATTGAATTACCAAATTACGTGACAACACATCGCGACCGTCATTCCGGGCGGAGCGCAGCGCAGACCCGGAATCCAGCGGTTGTGAATGGCACTGGATTCCCGCGACGTTTATACCCGGAGGGTACGGGAATGACGGCATTCAAACATGTCAGGCATACCGATAATTTTCACTAGGGAACCTCTGAATAAGTCCGTTCGCCCTGAGCTTGTCGAAGGGCTGGTAATGTAACCCGCTGATCGTCGTACATCCCCGGTTCATGGTTCGACGAGCTCACCACGAACGGGGGACTTATTCAGAGCTTTCCTAGGGAAGCTCTGATCAAGTGTCATTTCGAGCGAAGCGAGAGATCGTTGTGGTCAAAGACGCGACGCGATTCAATCACATCGAGATTTCTCCCTGCGGTCGAAATGACAAGAAACCTCCTATTCAGAGCTTCACTAGCCGGCATCCATCGCGCAGCGAAAACCGACGTCCGTGCTGAGACTGGAAGGATCGGTAAAGCCGCGGCGCGCGCCGCGGAAGAAATAACCCAATGCGTAGTGCCCGATACCGGCACCACCGCCGCGTACCACCTTGGTCACTTCCCCAAACGCCTCGTGCCGGTAGTCCGAACCGGGATACGGCTGATACCAGTCGCTCACCCATTCGGACACGTTGCCGCCGAGATCATAGACGCCCTCCGGTGTGCGATCGGTCTCGAACGAGCCCGACGCCATGATGCCGAAATAGCGGTCGTCGCCGGTCTTGCCGTTATTGGCCTTTCCTTCGTCCCATTCATCGCCCCACGGAAATTCGCGACCGTCAGTACCGCGCGCGGCGCGTTCCCATTCGGCCTCCGATGGCAGCCGCTTACCGGCCCATTTGCAATAACTGTACGCGTCGTACCAGCTGACGCCAGTGACCGGCAACGTATCGCGGTAGGCCTGTATCTTCGTAAATTCGTCAAGCAGGCTGTCCCGATCCATCGTCGACGTATCCCTGTCCAGTTCGAAATACTGGCTGGCGATCATACGCAGATCATCGACGCCGAAATTGCGCAAACGGTTGTCGCGTACGTTATAACCGTTTTGTATCCACTGGGCCGGCTCCGCAGCCGCCGTCGCCATTATGAATTTTTTATAGGTGGCATTCGCGACTTCGTACTTGTCGATCAAAAACGCCGGCAGCGTCACGCGGTGCTGCGGATGTTCATCAAGATACAACTCGCGCTGAAAGCCGAATTCCTTGCGGATGTCCCGTGCATCCGTCTTGTCGCTGCCCATGATAAACGCTGCTTCAGGCATCCGTACCATATTGTCTTCCCGCGCCTCGGCCGTTGCCGGCGCCTTGTTCGCAGCCGGGCGGTCACCGCACGATCCGAGCATCAGCAGCCCCAGCAGCAGCGCCACAGTAATGTGTTGATTGATAATACGCACCCCCTTGTTTGCATCCTGTCGACCGGTTCCGGTAGCGGGAAGATCGCGCCCGGTCCGGCCCGCCGGCTTGACTCACGACGGCGCTATCGGTCTAATACGCCCTCCCGGCCAGGTAGCTCAGTCGGTAGAGCAGGGGACTGAAAATCCCCGTGTCGGCGGTTCGATTCCGTCCCTGGCCACCATCGGGATAAAACAAAAGGCCCGCCTGTTATCTGTACAGGCGGGCCTTTTTTATTTTGTCACGACGGGCGCCGTTTGCCCATCTGCCATAGTCTTAACTCAGCGCGTACGCAACAACCGAGGGGCATTGCGACCTACGCGTCAGCCCAATCCACGTCCCCGGGTTATGCCGCATGCGGCTAACCCAGGCTACGGGCTCGTTGCGCAGGGGTCAGGATTCAGACCGTACATCATATATGCGGAAAGACGTTCGATCCCAAGAGCGACGGGGTCAGGCCTTGCAACAACGCATGGCTGGACGTGGCCGTGATGTGTTAATGCACGACCTGACCCCCGACGTGCCCGACGTGCGCCGGTGATGTTGCGGTGGGTCGATGTGCAAAGTCAAGCAATGACCCCTTTGTTAATGCGCTCCGCCCGGAATGACGAATAAATCAGGGTTTCCTTTGCGTATTCCGCCGCAGGATTTTGCTTTTCATTTGGCGCATGACGGCTATCGCCTGATGCGCTCTGCTTGCTTACCGCTATCTGCGATCGCCAGACTTTGTTCGCAGTATTTCATCGAGCGTTTTTTGATACGTCTGCAGATGCGGGCCGCCGAGGTTGAGGGCGCGGCGTGCGGCGGCCTCGGCTTGCTGCAGCCGGTTCAGTTCGAGCAGTACGTGGGCGAGGTTGTTGTAGATGACGGCCGCTGTGGGATCGATGTCCAGCGCGCGTTGATAGGTGAGCACCGCCTGCTCCTTGTCATTCAGTTGATATTGGCTGTTGCCAAGGCCGAGCAACGCGTCCGGGCTGCCGGGCCAGCGTGCAAGCAGGGCGGCATAGGCGTCGCGCGTGGTCTGCCAGTCGTTCAAGCGTTCCAGATTGAGGATGGCTTGCAGGTAGTGTTCGCGTTGCGCGGTGGCGGGTAATGTCTGCGGCGGCGTCACCACCATGGCCCAGCTTCCGGCGCGGTTCCATGTCGCGAGAAAACGCTTCAGCGACATTTGCATGTTTTCATCGACGCCGCTGTGCAAGGTGATCGTGCGATCCGTCAGGTGGTAACCGGTGACGACGGCGTAATGCCAGACAGGCCACCAATTCAGCCCAAGATTCTGCAGTACGAGTACCGGATGTCCGGCGTGGATTTCGCGCAGCAGCGCATCAATATTTGGCTCGATGACATACGGGATGCGGTGGTGACGGCGCGTCGCCGCGAGCATTTCGATCTGAAGGCTGCCGTTGCGCGCCGGGAGGTAGACCTGCGGGGTCAGTGCATCCGGCGTTGTGTCTACGCCGGACCAGTTGAGCACCATCGCCAGCGATGCCGGGCCGCATTGATACCGATCCTGCGCATGAAACGGGACATTGCCAAGCTGATGCCGGTCGGCGATGTTGAGCGTGTTGCGATCGGCAATGTCGGGCGTGCCCGTGCACCCCGCAAGTAACAACACAAACAGAAAGCCGGTGCGCCGGAGCACACCGGCCGTATTACCGCGCAGCGTATTAACGGGCTGTTGAAAAACGCGCCACACCCTTCCGTTCATGCTTCGACACGCTCAGCACGAACGGACAATCAACAGGCTGGCCGTTCGCCATGAGCCTGTCGAAGGGTGAACGGCGTTCGGAGAGGCGTTTTTCAACATCCTGTTAGCGGGCCGTCTTCTTGACGAACGGAAAGACGTTCGTAAAGCCGAGGATGTCCGTAAACAGCAGGACCAGAAAGACAAAGACGAGCGCGCCAAGCGCATCGCCGCCGGCAGGCAGTTCCTTGACCTGAGCGGCCAGCTCGGCGGCCTCGTTGTCGCTCATCGCATTGACACGCGCCTGCACGTCATCGGCGCTGACACCGAGGGATTGCAGTTTCGCCGCGACATCACTGCGCTTGAGAACATCGAGCAGATAGCCGCGATCGGCGCTGTCTGCCGCGGTGAACGCTTCCGCGGTGCCGATCATGGACGCCTGCGCCGCCGGCATGGAGACAGACAGGCCGAAGAAACACACCAGCAAGGCGCGGGCGATGAATTTGGACTTCAGCAATGCATGCATGGTCGTTCTCCCATTTAATAAAAATGGCCTGCCTGTTCAGAAAACAGGCAGGCCTTTTTATTGTGTCATGATGGCGCCGTTTTGCCCACCGGCGGGCGCGCTACCCGGCACTGATATTTTTAACGAGGGTGTCAATCGCCGCCAGTCGGACGAATTGCCGATGGTCCCTCTGTCCGGTTGCATTCGACCAACGCGGGGCTTACAGTCAATACCGTCGCATCCTGCCTCACGCAAATAACCTCGTCGCCACCTGCTGCCAGATATCCCAGTGAAGCGCATATCGGTAACACAACACGGTCTGATTCTCGTCACGGCAGTATTTCTCGTTGCGACGGCCAATACCACGTTCTTTGCCAAAGTAATCGAAACCTACGCGCTTACCGTCACCAATATCGGTTTTCTGTTGTCTGTCCCGTTACTGCTCGCTTGCATTCTTGTTTTGGTGACCTCGCTGGTGGCAAGTCGTTACACCACTCGGCCAGTGCTTATCCTGATGGTGCTTGTCGCCGCGCCGGCGGCGTATTTCACCGACCGGTTCGGAACCGTCATCGACGACGTGATGATCCAGAATATGGTGGACACCAACACCGCCGAGGCGACCGATCTGTTGACGATCGAGCTGGCGCTACGCGTATTGTTGCTGGGCATCGTGCCCGCCATCCTCATCTGGCGCATACCGGTGCGGTATCGCGGCGTTTGGCCGGAGTTGCGTAGCAAGGCTCTGGTCAGTGGCGTGTCGGTATTGCTGATAGCGGCGATGGTGTTCGCGTTCAGCGGACATTACGCGAGTTTTTTTCGTGAACACAAGCCGCTGCGTTATCACACTAACCCGACCTATCCGCTTTATTCGCTCGGGCGGTACTGGGTGGACCATGGCGCGATTCGAGCGGTACCGGCGTTTGCCAGAATTGGCGAGGATGCAGCAATTCCACACGGCGATCCCGAGTACGAGCTGGTCATCATGGTAGTGGGCGAGACAGCGCGCGCCGATCGTTTCTCCCTGAACGGCTACAGCCGCGATACGAATCCTCTGTTGTCCAGAGAACCCAATCTCCATAGTTATACCAACGTCATGGCCTGCGGCACCTCGACCGCTGTCTCGGTCCCGTGCATGTTTGCGCTGGCCGGACGGGAAGACTTCGATCGCCAGCAGGCCGAGCACACCGAAAATGTGCTGGACGTACTGCAGCGCGCCGGGGTTTCGGTATTGTGGCGCGACAACAATTCCGATTCCAAAGGCGTTGCGTCGCGTGTCGCCTATCAGGACTTCCAGTCGCCGGCGGTCAATCCGGTCTGCGATACCGAGTGCCGCGATGAAGGGATGCTGGCGGGCCTGCAGGATTTTATCGACCGGCAACACAGCGATATCCTGATTGTGCTGCATCAGATGGGCAATCACGGACCGGCCTATTACAAACGCTACCCTGCCGAATTCGAGCACTTCAAGCCGGCCTGTCAGAGTGCAGAGCTGTCACAGTGCAGCCTGGAAGAGATCAACAATGCCTATGACAACGCCATTCGCTATACCGACCGGTTTCTCGCGCAGGTAGTCGCGCTGTTAAAAGCCAATACTGCTGCCTTTGAGACGGCGATGCTGTACGTGAGCGACCATGGCGAATCGCTGGGCGAGCATGGCCTGTATCTGCATGGGCTTCCGTATGCCATGGCCCCACGCGAACAGAAGCATGTGCCGGTGCTGCTGTGGCTCGGTGACAGCAGTGATGTGGAGATCGCCAGCGTGATCGAGAACACGGATCAGCCCACCAGTCAGGATGCGATCTTCCATTCACTGCTGGCAATCTTCGAGGTCAACAGCAGTGTGCTCGACCGGAAGCTTGTAAAATTCAAGGTAAAAGAGGCAGGCACCGACTAAGGAAGCTCTGATTAAGTGTCATTTCGAGCGAAGCGAGAAATCTTGTAGTCAAAGA
>VBWC01000015.1:0-12158 GCA_006218035.1 Gammaproteobacteria bacterium | reverse complement strand
CTTCCGCCATCCATGGCGGTCGCCTGCGGTCGAAATGACAAGAAGCCACTTGATCAGAGCTTCCCTAGCTAAACGGAATGACACCCGGCGCGGTTACTCGCTGCGCCGGGGGTCGGGATTCAAACCATCGATCAGATATGCGGAAATACGCCGGACCCCAGCGCAACGGTCACCAGCAGGCTGTAAAGATATTTCAGTAACGACAGGTATTCTGGCTCGCGGTAGTACATATTCACACTCCAGAGAGGATGGGCCGGGACATCACCAGACAGATTGGTGTGCTCTGTAGTTAATATCCTCCGCAGCAGCCGGTTCGAGCGTGAGCCATATCCCAGTTCCGGGATACGAAGTGTGAAGCCGGTGGCCTAAACAGCTTATTTGTCGGTACGGCAGTTACACGATGATGTTGACGCCGCGCAGCCGCGGATAGCGTTTGGGATGAGCGGCTTCCTCCTGGCGACGGATATGCGTGCGGCGTTCGCGCCTGGAGCGCGTATCGAGCATCACCGGCACATTCATCCGGCGCCGCTCATCCCGGCGCCGTTCCACGCCCTCCCTGCGGTGTGCGGTTCGACCAGGTGCTGCCGGCCGCCGTCTGTCGCGGCCGCGCCACGAACGCGCGGCTACTGGCGCTTCTATGCGCGGGTAAGGCGCCAGTTCATTGATCCGCGCGACCTCGTGGCTTTCCTGCTCCACGGCCCGGGAGGACGGCGCGTTCGGGTTGTCGCGCGTTGGCGTAATCTGCATCGGACTAATCTACCTGTTCCAATATAATAATAAATGCAGTGGTCTGATTGTTCTGGAAACCGCGCAACAACACGACGCTAGAAGTATGCGGCCCAGTGCTGAGACTGATCACCGTAAACAAAGAACGAGGGATTGAGCAACGACTCCTTGGTGTTGTAGCGCAGCGGCTGCATCTCAAGATCGACCAGCCGGCCGCCCGCCTCCTCAACAATGCATTGCGCCGCGGCGGTATCCCATTCCGACGTCGGCCCGAAGCGCGGATAGATATGGGCCGCACCCTCGGCCACCAGGCACGACTTCAACGAGCTGCCCATACTGATAATTTCATAGTCGCCGATGCGCTCCAGCATTGCATCGAGCGAATCGCCGCGGTGCGAGCGGCTGCCAGCGACCCTCACCGTACCGCCGTGCCACGCAACCGCGCGGATACCGACCGGCTGACCGTCAGCCGCTTGTTTGAACGCGCCCTTGCCGGACACCGCGTAATAGGTGACGTCGCTGACGGGTACATAGATGACGCCGATCACCGGACGATGGTCGTCGATCAGCGCGATATTGACCGTGAATTCGCCGTTGCGCTTGATAAACTCGCGTGTGCCATCGAGCGGATCGACCAGCCAATAGCGCTGCCAGCGGGAGCGCTCGGTAAACGGAATCGACGCGGACTCCTCCGACAGGACCGGTAATTCCGGCGTCAGCTGCTTCAACCCCGATATGATCGCTTCATGCGCCGCCATGTCGGCCTCGGTCAGCGGGCTGCGGTCAGCCTTCACGGTAATATCGAAGTTGCGGTTATAAATCTGCAGAATTTTATCACCGGCATCGCGCGCCACCGCTATAACCGTGTGCAGAATGTCGCCAGTCAATTCGTTAAAGGGCATGTCTACGGTTTACTCCTGCAGGCGCTCAGCTCCCGCACCATGAACAACGCGGCGATGCTGCGCGCTTCGGTGCAATCCTCCAGCGCCAGCAGTTCGTTAAGCCGGCTGAGCTGCCAGGGCACGACCTCAATCTCCTCCGGTTCGTCGCCGTCACAACGCTGCTCATAGAGGTCTTCAGCCAGAATGACGTGACTGGTATGACTGAGATAGCCCGGCGCGACGGTGAATGACGTCAGATGGCGCAGCCGGCGCGCACCGTAGCCTACCTCTTCCATCATTTCGCGATTGGCGGCCTGTAACATGTCTTCGCCCGGCTCGATGCGGCCCTTCGGCAGCGCCAGTTCATAGCGCTGCACGCCGCAGGCATATTCGCGGATCAGCAGCACCGTGTCGTCATCCAGCATCGGCACAATCAGAACGGCACCGCGACCGGACCCTTTCAGGCGCTCGTATTGAACAACCGTACCGTTGTCGAATTCGAGATCGACCTGCTCGACGTGAAAGATACGGGTCTTGGCGATCGTCGCTGAATTGAGAATGCGCGGGCTGTTACGCATGGTTTTCCGTGGTTGCAGACCCCGGGGCAACCAACGCTGCGCCCTGCGGGCCTGATGCTTTGCAAACAGTCTGGCTATTGTACGCCGGGAAACCACCGTGTGGCAGGTGAGCCGGCGACACACGATACCCGGCAGCCCGCGGCGCGCCCCTGACTCGACGCAGGTTGCCGGGCGCGGCGAACAGGACTCGTCGCTTCGATCATCCGCAGGTATCCAGACCTAGCCGGCGAACTAACCTGGCTTTCCCCAGGTCTTAAAACGCTTCTTGCAGTATTTCAGCAACTCATCATACGTCGTGAAATAAAGATCAAATCCGTCTTCGGCAGGCGCGTCATATTCACAGTAATCGTTCGAATGCTCGCGGCAGATTTCCGGACGGGTCTCATAGATGCCGCAGCGTCCGCCGGGCTGCAAATGCGTACAACGACCCTCGACCAGCAGCGTCCAGCCGTCCTCGTCCTTGTAGATGCTGACGTTGTCGTGCGAGACCTGCCACAGCAAATGATCGAAATCGCTTTTCGCGCGCGGCGTCGCCAGCGTCTCCGTGATATAGGTGCAGCACTTGGAGTTCGTGCAGTAGCCGCATTTGGTTTCCGGCGTCAGCTTTTCCGGACGGATCGGGATGACCTTGCGCGGGACTACCGCTCCACCGACGCCCTCTGCCTTTATCGTAGCGCGACTCATCCGGCCTATACCTTGCGATAGATGCGCGCGCCGTCGGCCGCGAATTCCTGTGATTTTTCCTGCATACCAAGCTTCAGTGCCTCCTCGTCGCTGATACCTTTCTGCGCGGCGTAGTCACGCACCTCCTGCGTAATCTTCATCGAACAGAAATGCGGGCCGCACATCGAACAGAAATGGGCCACCTTGGCGGAATCCCGGGGCAAGGTCTCGTCATGAAATTCGCGCGCGCGTTCCGGGTCGAGGCCGAGGTTGAACTGATCTTCCCAGCGAAATTCAAAGCGCGCCTTGGACAACGCATTGTCGCGCAGCTGCGCGCCGGGGTGGCCTTTCGCCAGATCGGCCGCGTGGGCGGCGATCTTGTAGGTGATGATGCCCTCGCGCACGTCGTTCTTATCGGGCAGACCGAGATGCTCTTTCGGTGTCACGTAACACAGCATCGCCGTACCGAACCAGCCGATCATCGCCGCGCCGATACCGGAGGTAATGTGGTCATAGCCGGGCGCGATATCGGTCGTTAGCGGCCCCAGCGTGTAGAACGGCGCCTCGTGACAGACCGCCAGCTGCCGCTCCATGTTTTCCTTGATCATATGCATCGGCACGTGACCGGGCCCCTCAACCATCACCTGCACGTCATGCTGCCACGCGATTTTCGTCAGTTCCCCCAGCGCCTCCAGCTCGCCGAACTGCGCGGCATCGTTGGCATCCGCGATCGATCCCGGCCGCAGACCGTCGCCCAGCGAGAACGACACGTCATAGGCCTGCATGATCGCGCAGATCTCCTCGAAATTCGTATAGAGGAAATTCTCCTGATGATGCGCCAGACACCATTTCGCCATGATGGCGCCGCCGCGCGACACGATGCCGGTGACGCGGTTCGCGGTCAGCGGGATATGACGCAGCAACACACCGGCATGGATCGTGAAGTAATCGACACCCTGCTCGGCCTGTTCGATCAACGTATCGCGGAAAATCTCCCAGGTCAGTGCCTCGGCCTTGCCGTCGACCTTCTCCAGCGCCTGGTAGATCGGCACCGTGCCGATCGGCACCGGCGAATTGCGTATGATCCACTCGCGCGTCTCGTGAATGTTCTTGCCGGTGGACAGGTCCATGACGGTATCGGACCCCCAGCGTATGCCCCAGATCATCTTCTCGACCTCCTCGCGGATCGACGAGGTGACGGCCGAGTTGCCGATATTGCCGTTGATCTTCACGAGGAAGTTACGGCCGATGATCATCGGCTCGAGCTCAGGATGATTGATATTCGCCGGGATGATCGCGCGCCCGCGCGCAACTTCGTCGCGCACGAACTCCGGCGTGATCACCTTTGGTATCGCCGCGCCGAACGACTCGCCGGCGTGCTGCTTCAACAACGGCGAGTCACGGTATTGCTCCAGCCGCTGGTTCTCGCGTATCGCAACGAACTCCATTTCAGGAGTGACGATGCCGCGCCTGGCATAATGCATCTGTGTGACGTTGACGCCAGGGCGGGCGCGCCGCGGACGGCAGTGGTGCGGGTACCGCAGCCGGGAAAGTTTCGGGTCCGCCGCACGACGGCGCCCGTAGTCGGACGTCAGGCCGTCGAGCAGTTCCGTGTCGTTGCGCTCTGCGATCCACGCTCCGCGTACCGAGGGTAACCCGTCGCGCAGATTGACGGTAACCGCCGGGTCCGTATACGGGCCCGACGTATCGTAGAGCGTAACCGGCAGGTTTTTTTCGCCGCCGAACATCGTCGGCGTATCCGCCAGACAAACCTCGCGCATCGGCACACGCAAATCAGACCGGCTGCCGGTGATATAGATCTTCTGCGAATTCGGAAATCCCGCCACCGAGGCGTCAAGCACGTCGGCCGCTTTTGTCATCGTATCGTCTGCAATGGCGCTCATGACACGTCTTCTCCTTGCTGCACCCGGGGACGGACACTGACGGCGGCGACCCGAAACCTGTCGCATGGCGACGAGCTCCGGACAAGAGAGGCAGGATGATGATTCATCGGCATGCTGCTTCCCTACGCCGGCATAAACCGGATCAGGTTCAAAGGGTCTCTCTCAGCCGCGCACCCGCACGGCACCCCGAGCATTGATGCAGGGACTCTAGAACATGCACCGGCCCATTGCAAGATTCACGGCCGATTCCCGCACTGCTTAAAAGTCTTCCGGCGATACCGGGACTCACCGGCGCCGATTCTCGCGACGCCGCCACAGCGCGGACATGAACAGGCCGGTGGCGATGATCAGCCACCAACCGGGATCGGGCGCCCCGGCGGTCGTCGACGTCGAGACGATACCGCGGTTGAAACCGGTGTTTATCGTTACCGAATTGTCGGCAGTGTTGACCTCGTCTTCGTTGGCCTTGACGCTGGCGGTGTTGTCGAACGAGCCGATGAACTGTCCCGGCAGTACCGTCGTTTTGATCGCCTGCGTCAGATCAACGACCAGTGTCACGATCACCTTCTGGCTGACGTTCAGTGTGCCGAGGTTACAACTGACCGTACTGCCGAACGCCGCGCAGGTACCCTGCGCAATGGAGTTTGTCCAGTTCGTGCCGTCTACACTGGTGGCAATGAAACCGTCGGTACCGACCGCGACAAAGCGGCTGCCATCCCAGATCGACGCCTCCAGACGCACGACGCCGGCTGCCGTCTCGGCCAGCCATGACACGCCATCGGTGCTGGTCAGCGTCACGCCGCTGCCCCCGGTTATGACAAAACGCGAGCCGCTCCAGACCACGTCGGTGAGCAGCGCCAGGGTGCCGCTGCGTTGCGAGGTCCAGGCAACGGCGTCCACGCTGCTCAAGATGGTGCCACTCTCCCCCGGGGCAACAAACCGTGTGCCGCTCCAGGCAACCGCGGCGAGCGACTTGACGATCTTCGAGTCGCGCCGCGTCCACGCAACGCCATCCGGGCTTGTCAATACCGTGCCGTTGTCGCCAACCGCGACGAACAGCGCGCCGTTCCAGGCAACGTCGCGCAGCCGATCGGTCGTCCCGGTGTTTTGCGCCGTCCAGGTAATGCCGTCGGGACTGGTCAGCAATGCGCCCAACGAACCGACCGCGACGAAGCTGCTGCCCGACCAGATGACCCTGTAGAGAAAGCCGTAAACGCCAATCGAGCGCACGGTCCAGCTGACACCATCGCTGCTGCTAATGATCACGCCGCCGCTGCCGACGGCGACGAAACGGCTGCCGCTCCAGGCAACGCCCAACAGCGCGTTGACGACGTAGGCCGGCCGCAGGGTCCATGTCGCGCCGTCGTTACTGGTAAGGATAACGCCGTTGTTGCCCACCACCACGTATGACGTGCCGTTCCAGACGATGCCGTTGAGATCCTCGGTGGTATCGGTCGTTTCCGCGGCCCGGAAAAACATGCCGTCGGGCAGCGTGTCGGTCAGCGTGACGCCGGTGGCGACGACACCGGTGGTCGACGGGGCGCCGTTATTCGTCACGGTAAATTTGTATTTGAGCGGAAACCCGACCGCGGCGGGATTCGACGCTGCCGTTCCGGCGAGCGCCAGGACATCGAGGTGGCCGACCAGCGATTCGATCGTCACCAGATTATCCGCCGTATCCGACTCCGTCTCGCTCGCCGATACCGACGCGGTCGCGGTCAGTTTTCCGACCTGCGGCGGCGTCACCTTGATGTTGACGGTAACGCGCGCGTCCACCCGCATATCGCCGAGATTGCAGTTGACGACCCCCGCACTATGAACACATGCGCCGAGATTCAGGCTGAGAGCGACGTTCTTGCACGCATCGGTGCCGGTAACACTGCATACGGCGTCCACCACGGAAGCGGAAATAAATCCGAGGCCGGCCGGCAGCGTGCTGTTAAACATCACGCCGGTGGCATCATGCACGCCGGGATTGGTGACGGTATAGTTGTAGTCCAGCGCCGCGTTGACCGTCACCGGATCGGGATCGGGCACACCGATCATCCTGAGATTCGGCAGATCGCCGCCACCGAGTATCGTGCCCGCGGCTCCGACCGGCACGAAGCGGGCGGTGTTCCAGACCACCGCGGCCAGATTATTGGTCGTCACGATCGGCTCGATGCCCCAGGTGATGCCGCCGTCGCTGCTACCCAGCACGGTCCCGCTGCCGCCGACCGCGATCAACGCACCGCCACCGGAAACGACTGCGTTCAGTGCGACGCCAACGCCGGACGTACGCGTCACCCAGCTGGCCGCATCCGCGCTCGTCGTTATCGTGCCCGACGCACCGACGACCACGTAGCGCGTGCCATCCCACGCGGCACCATACAGATTGGCGCCGACGCCCGGGATACGCTGTGCCCAACTGATGCCGTCGCCGCTCACTCGCACCTCACCACTATTGCCGACCGCCAGAAACCGGCTGCCGGTCCAGATCACGTCGTTGAGCGTCTGCGACGTACCGGAACTGCGCGGCGTCCAGACCACGCCATCGGCGCTGGTCAGTATGGTACCGTTCGCACCGACCGTGACGAACCGGCTGTTGCCCCAGGTAATCGCCCGCAGCGCCGCAGTATTGCCAGTGCTCGGCAGCGTCCACGCGATGCCATCGAGGCTTGTCAACACGACCCCACCATCGCCGACCGCAGCAAACAACGAACCGCTCCAGGCGACATCAAACAGGTGCTTGGTGGTACCGGAACTCTGTGCCGTCCAGCTCTCGCCGTCGGTGCTGGTCGCCATCGCGCCGCTATTGCCAACCGCAATCAGCTGGCTGCTGTTGTACGTGGTTATGCCGTTGAGGCCCTGCTGGGTGACCGCCACCGACTTGATTACCCATGCCGAACCCGCCGTCGGCAACCCAAGGATGGTGCCGTTGGCCCCGACCATCACCGCCTGGCGGGCGTTAAATGCCACCGCCAACAGCGTATACGGCGTGCCGGACGGTATCTTGCCCCAGTCCGTCCCGTTGCTGGATGTGGTGATCGTGCCGTTCAGGCCGCTGGCAAGAAAGGCCGTATCGACCCAGACGATATCGCGCAGATCGGTGGTTACCTTGGAATCGCGCGCGACCCAGTCGGTGAGGTTGCTGCTCGTCATCACGAGACCGCCCTCGCCGGCGACCGCCAGTAACGGCGGATTGGCGCTTGGGGCCCACGCCACGCCATACAGATGTTTGGTAACGCCGGAACTGCGGGCCTGCCACACCGACCCATTGGGGCTGGTGAACATACTGCCACTGTCGCCGACCGCGACAAACAGCGACCCGCCGACACCGCCCAGCAGCACATCGCGCAGATGCGCCGTCCCGGCGGTCGCCGACTGCCAGGTGTCGCCATCGCCGCTGTGCACCACGGTACCGTTATCGCCGACCGCGACGTAATTGGCGCCGGCGACGCTGGACCAGCCGACGGCATTGAGGTTCTGCGCAGTGCCCGAGACGCGCGTCTCCCATACATTGCCGAGATTGCTGGTAACAATCGTGCCGTTATCGCCGACCGCGACGAACTTGATCGTGGTATTGGAGTTGTAAACGACGCCGCGCAGATTGGCGGTGGTGCCGGAAATCACGCGTACCCAGGTGTTGCCGTCGGTGCTGGTCAGGATCGTGCCGAGGTCACCGACGGCGACGAACAGCGAGCCGGACGAGGTCGCCGCGCGCAGCGTGTTGCCGCTAGGAAACGGGTTTGTCCACTTCCACTGCTTCGCCGCGGCGTGCACCGGCAGCGCGATGCACAACGCCAGCAGAACTATGGCCAGCGGCGCAAAACCGCGGCGCAGCCGCTGTAACCATCGCGAATGTTTATTGCCGAAATACAAGGTATACACGGGTCGTCGCAAAAAAAACGGGTTAACGCGCTTCACTCTATATAACTCGCCATAAGAACATATCGGCGGTGACCTGGCGCAGGTTAGGGCGGGTGACCGGATGCCGACGCATAAGAACCTGATAAGCAGCAGATTTTATCCGATAAAAGGCAACTCCGCGCAGTATACTTGGAAAATTGGCGTGTCGCCGGCGAACGGTCGCATCAGGCAACCGCCACGGCGACGGGCATTCTTGCCATGGCCCGTCAAACCGCTTACCCTTTTTCGTCCCGGTTCAGGCGGCGTGAGAACGAAACATGATGGAATTGCAAAAAGCCCGTTTCAATATGATCGAACAGCAGATCCGTACCTGGGACGTGCTCGATCAGCGCGTACTCGATCTGCTCGATCAGGTGCCACGTGAAAATTTTGTCCCGGAAAACTATCGCAATCTCGCCTACGCCGACATCAGCATTCCGCTCGGACACGGGCAGGTGATGATGTTGCCGAAACTCGAGGCGCGCGTGGTTCAGGCGCTGGATATCCAGCCCGGCGACCGGATACTCGAAATCGGCACCGGCAGCGGCTATCTGACGGCGCTGCTCGCCAGCCTCGGTCTGCATGTCGAGAGCGTCGAGATATTTCCGGACCTGCTTGCGACCGCCGGCGAAACGCTGGCACGACACGGCATCACCAACGTCGCGCTGCATGCGGGCGATGCCTCCCGCGGCTGGCATAAGGACGATACGTTCGACGCTATCGTAATCACCGGCGCAACACCGATACTGCCCGATGCGTTTGCCAACGCCTTGCGGCGCGGCGGGCGTCTGATCGCGTTCGTCGGCCTGCCACCGGTGATCGAGGCGACGCTGATCACGCGCACCGGCGGGCACGAATGGGCACGCGAGGCGATGTTTGAAACCGGACTGCCGATGCTGGTCAACGCGGAGCAGCCGCCGCAGTTCGTCTTCTAGCTGGCGTCACGACCACTTACCACGGCACGCGGAGTCCATGTGACACGACGCATAATTTCGTCCCGGTCATACCCGGCAATACTGTTCGCACTGACTCTGCTACCCGGCCTGTCGACCGCGGCATCCGCTGAAGGCGTGCTGGATATCTATCGTCTGGCCGACCAGTACGATACCCAGTTGCAGCAGGCCGAAGCCGCTTACCGTGCCTCGCTGGAGGCACGGCCACAGAGCCGCGCCGGGCTGCTGCCATCGGTTGGTATATCCGCCAACACGACCTGGAATGAGCAGGACCGGACCTATCCGGGCAACGCGACGTTCAGCGGCAACGAGGATTTCAACAGCCATGGCTACTCGCTGAACCTGACGCAACCGCTCTACCGCCATGAAGCGTGGGTCCGCTACCGCCAGTCACAGGACACGATCAGCGGGGCCGAAGCCACCCTGATGACGGCGCGGCAAGCGATGATCGTGCGTGCCGCCGACCGCTACTTCAACGTGCTGGCCGCGACCGACAATCTGCAGTTCGCCACGGCGGAAAAAGATGCGATCAAGCGCCAGCTGGAACAGACGCAACAACGTTTCGAGGTCGGGCTGATCGCCATTACCGACGTACTGGAAGCACAGGCCAGCTACGACACCGCGGTGGCCCAGGAGATCGAGGCGAACAACCTGCTGGCCACCTCACGCGAGGTATTGCGCGAACTGACCGGACGTAACCATGAAATCATCGCGCCGCTGCGCGCGGACACACCGCTGGTGACTCCGGCGCCCGCCGATATCGACGCGTGGACGGAGAAATCGCTGGAAAACAGCCTGGCGTTACGCGCCGCGGAATTCGCCTACGATGCCGCGCGCAAGGAAGTCGCCGCGCAGCGCGCCGGCCACTATCCGACGCTGGATGCGGTTGCCAGCCGGTCGAATACCGTGTCCGATGGTGGCAGCTTCGGCAAAAGCGATATCGACGACACCCGGATCGGCCTGCAACTGAACATGTCATTGTTCCAGGGCGGACTGGTTGCGTCACAGACACGGCAGGCGCGCCAGGGCGCCGAACAGGCGTCGCAGGCGATGGAACAACAGCGGCGCGGCGCGATACGCCAGACGCGCGAGGCCTATCTGGGCGTGCTTGCTGCGATCAGCCGCGTCACCGCGTTCAAGCAGGCGCGTGCCTCCAGCCAAAGCGCGCTGGAGGCAACCGAAGCAGGCTATGACGTTGGCACACGTACCACGGTCGATGTACTGCTCGCGCGGCGCACGGTGTTCCTTGCCCAACGCGACTACGCGCGCTCCCGTTACGATTACATACTCAATTCGCTGCGTCTGAAACAGGCGGTTGGAACCCTGAGTCCGGCGGACCTGGAACAGGTCAACGCCTGGCTGGCGAATTGATCCTGCGTAGAGCGGAACTGACGCATCCCCCTGCCGATGTTTTAAACTTCCGGGATGGCTGAACAAAACGCAAGGCCCATGCGGACCTATCTCGCGCCGCGTTACTGGCTGACCTGGCTCGCGCTGTCACTGCTGTGGTGCGTGGCCCATAGTCCGTATCGTGTACAGATGGCGCTCGGCAAATGGCTGGGGCGGTTGTTCTATCGCGTCGCCGGCCACCGGCGCCGTGTTGCCGAGGTCAATGTCAGCCTCTGTTTCCCGGAGCTGACACCGGACCAGCGTGCGCGTTTCGTCAAGGCGCATTTTGTATCGGTTGGGCAAGGCCTGATCGAAACGGCGATGAGCTGGTGGTCGACCGGCAAAAGGCTGGCGCCGTTGCTGCATATCGAAGGCCTCGAACATCTGCAAGGCGCGCTCGCCAAAGGCCATGGCGCGATCCTGCTCAGCGCGCATTTCACGTCATTCGAGTTAGGCGGGCGACTGCTCGCCAGGCGAGTACCTTTTCATGTGATGTACCGCCGCCACGAGAACCCGCTGTTCGAGGCCATCATGAAACGCAGCCGCGAGGCACGTTTCGAAAAGGCGATACCACGCGAGGACATACGCGCGATGCTGCGCAGCCTGAAAGAAAACAAACCGGTATGGTTCGCGCCGGACCAGAACTACAGCGCAGAACACAGCGCGTTCGTCAGCTTCTTCAACATCCCCGCATCGACGATTACCTCGACATCGCGGCTCGCCAAAATCAGCGGCGCACCGGTCGTGCCGTTCTTCACGCACCGGCTGCCGGACAATGCAGGCTATCTGCTGCGGCTGTTGCCGGAGCTCAAGAACTTCCCGTCAGACGATGTCGTACACGACACGCAACGCCTGAGCACACTGCTCGAAACCGAAATCCGCCGCTCCCCCGAACAATACCTGTGGGTCCATCGGCGCTTCAAAACGCGCCCGCCGGGCGAGGCTGGGGTGTATTAGTATTCGATGGGTTACGCTGCGCTTCACCCATCCTACGATTTGACTCTGTCGCATTACCATCATCTATCGAACAACCTTCCAAAAAAACTCTTGCCAGATGACGACTTGATAAATTGTTCTAGGCGCGGATCTTGATGCGCGGAATATGCAAAGTTCATAACCTTGAGTTCAACTGGTCGTTGCAACACCATGGATATTGCTGACAACAGGAGGTGTTGC
>VBWC01000014.1 GCA_006218035.1 Gammaproteobacteria bacterium | reverse complement strand
GACACCGACTACGGCAGTGGCAACATCGCCCTGCAGGCGGCGACGCTGAAATAAACCGGAATATCGTAGCGAAGTCAGCGTTGGCGAACACCTGCCGGTAGGTGTGACAGGTCGTACACCACTACGCATAGAAAACGAGCAGCACGGGTTTGCCGGTTTGTTGCGCAGCGTCGAGCGCGTTGTCCAGGCGGTCATGCCAGGCAATTTGATCGCTGTTCCAGTCCGGAATTGACTCCTGCCATGGACGGCGCCGGGCGATGTTACAACAGGCGCTGGAAAGTACGCGCGAGTCCGTTTTTTCCATCCATGCGCGGCGTATTCCGCTGTTTGCCCAGTAGAGCGGGCCATCATTTCGTGCAGTTCCGTAACTAAATCAATTAGACTGATCTTCGGCCGGCAAGAAACGCCCGCTTGCGTGTTCTTCGCCGGCCGGCGTCAATTAGGGCCCGCCGGCACTCAACGATTCGGGTTGCCGAACCGATATAACAAAAAATAACGAACAATCCGGCGATATAAGATTCGTGAACGTAGAATTTGTTAATCCGATTTTGGTGTCCATACTGAACGTCCTGTCGACCATGGCAAAGATTGATGCCAAGCCCGGTCGCCCGGCGGTCAAACAGGGCGATGTATCGCGCGGCGATGTTACTGGCATTATCGGTATGACAGGGGACAAGGCCCGGGGGTCGATCGCGATTTCGTTTCCGGAGCCGGTGATCCTGGATATCGCAAAACGCATGCTGAACGAAGAACCTGCCGGAATCGATGCGACGGTGACCGATCTGGTTGGCGAGATCATCAACATGGTCTCCGGCGGCGCTAAAAAGTTGCTGGGTGACCAGGGTTACGATTTCGACATGGCGCTGCCAGCAGTGGTGTCGGGCAAGAACCACGTAGTCGATCACAAATCGCGGGGACCCAAGATCATCCTGCCGTTCACCGTCGACACGGGCGTTTTCTTCGTGGAAATCTGTTTTGAAAACTAGCGCGTCCGGGTGTTGGGGCGGTTTACCGGATTATTGACCGCACTACCGGTGCCGGATCAATCGAACGAAGCAAACCTCGCGCAGCAGCGTCGCCAGCCTGGCCATAGGATTGGCGTGCTGAAGGTCATCGTTTTGCTGCTGGCCGTCGGGGTCATCGGATTCGCGTTGCTTGTCGAACTTACGCAGCCACCGGCCGAGCAGCTGTCAGCGCTGGTACCGGCGACCGTGCCGGTCGTGTCCGCAGCGAAGGAAGCCACTGCTACGGACCTGCCGGTTCTCGTTGATGACGAACGCTGGTCGGCGGCACGTCGCTGGAACGAGCGAGTGCTCGCCGAGTTCTGGGCGGACGGGCCGTCATCGGAAACCCCGCCGGGGCATTGGAACACGCTTGCCAATTGCGTCAGCGATCATCCCCTTGTGGAGAGCATCGGGGGAAGAGGGCCGATCTCCGCCATCCGCTAAATGGGGCGGTCTCGGACAATCCAAGACCCCGGCGCTGCCGGTGTATCACCCCGACGGGTTACCGCTGGTCCCCGGTTCGGTCGAGGTCATTACGCGAGACACGACGGCGCCTGGCGCCCGCCATTACGATCTGGAGGGGCATGAAGGCGAGATCGCAATATATGCGTGGCCCGGCCAGCCGAGGGACGTCAAGCATGACTTCAGCGGTGCGAAATGGCAGCGCGCCGGGCATGGGCGCCGTACCAGCGCAACACCTTCGTGACGCCGCCGTTTGCCGGACATGTGTCCGGCCACAGCACGTTCAGTCGTGCGGGTGCCGAGGTTTTGACCGAGTTTACCGGTAGCAAGTACTTTCCGGGCGGGCTGGGAGAGAAGCAGGCGCCACGGGACCATTTTCTCCACTTCGAGATTGGCCCGACCGAGGATATCGTGTTGCAATGGGCATCGTTCTACGATGCCGCGGATGAGGCGGGTATTTCGCGATTATGGGGAGGAATTCACGTGAAGGTGGATGATCGGCGCGGCCGCATACTCGGTGCGCGGGTCGGCAAGGATGCCTGGGCGCCGGCGCAGCGATACTACAGCGGCATAGGCGATACTGCTGATGGCTCCGGTCCGGAGCCGGGTCCTCGCTAACGAACCGAACTGTCCTGCTGTTCTACGGGTACTGCGATTTGTTCAGGCGGTCTTCGAAGGCGCGGCTGCGTTCTTCAAACGCCCGCAGTGCGTCTGCCAAGGTTGCTATGGCCGTTGAATTCTGTACCGCCTTTTTTTCTTCGGGACCGAGTTGCTTTAGATACGCTTGCGCCGCATCGGTAAAACTTTTGAATTTCTTGGCGAGGAAGAACGCGAGAAAATCGAGTTTCAACTGTTCACGTTGTTCAAAGGTCTTAACGTCGTCGAGTGAATCTGCAATGCGAATTTGACCGTCGGGATCATGTTCCGCAGCCTGGCCGGTCTTTTCCAGTAACAATTCCGCAAAACATATGGCCTCCATGGCATCAGTGCTTAACTGCCCGGCATATTCGCGGAAGCGGATGCTGATCTCCGATTCGCTCAACTTCCTGTTGCTACGCAACGCAAGGGGCGGCCGGTACACGTTTCCGACCAACGCGAGCGACAGTACGGCGAAATACTCCGGCCACGTGGCATCGGGAAATTCTATCTGCCCGGAGATATCGAACAGCTGCATCTGGTAGCGCAAAATCAATGTCGGCGAAAGATACGAAGCATCCTCGTTTTTTCGCGTTATGGTTCGAACGATCAGGTCGCGGTCCTCCTGGTGCAGGATCCAGTTCAGCGTCGGCATCGCGTACCTGACCGCCGCGCTGTCGCGACGCTGTAGTATTTTGCGCGCTCGTGTGGCGATGTAGCCGAGATTGGTGCCACCTATGGTCGGCGCGGCGCCCAGTATCGGATCAAAATGCTCGAAGGGAGACGGTACTTTCATCGACGGGTCACACGTTGTTGTCCATAACCAAAATTTCTTACCCGAAACATGCCCTGTATTACCGGGTTTAGCGGCGTAACGATACAATCCGTGAGAGGTATTGGGCTGATTCGGGCATCGGCGGGCGGTGGGGTAATTGTCGCCGTCCAGAAAACCGCGTATACTTCGGCGCATCTAGGGGTAGGTCAAATTCCATCGACGCTAAGGGACTAGCGTGCATCCGGGAGCCGGATGGGCGTCGGTCCTGTTTACATTTTTCGTTTTGGACTACAGGATGCCGGTGTCAGTTTGTCGGTAACTCGCTGAAATTAGCGAAATAGTTATTAAGGGTGCGGTTTTTGCTTATATTATCGTAACTGATAGCAGGCACACGAACATGCCAGGTATTCCGGGGGATCAGATGACTGACAAAGGCGCTTCCAGACTGTTTGTCGCCGGTGTGGCGCTATTGATGGCCGTTGCTTCGCCCGTCTTCGCGACGGAAGCGCCTTCGATAGTGCAGCTGACGGCCTTTACGCCGCCGCCACTGCCGCCGCCGGAAGACTCTAACAGCGTCCCCCCTACTGTCGATCCCCGAAGTTATGCGTCGGGCGCGTTCTATCCCAGTGTGTCGGCGGATGGTTCCACGACAGCGTTCAGTTCCGATGCCGACCTGGTCGCCGGGCAGAATCCCTTGGCGATCCACAGTATCTTTGTGATGAACAGCGACGGGACCGGGATGCGGCAGCTCACCCATGCGACCAGCGGTGATGCGCGCTACCCCAAATTGTCGGCGGACGGTTCCGTGGTGGTGTTCGAGTCGTCGTCGGATCTTACCGGCGAAAATCCGCCGGAAGCTATCAACGTCGATACGTATACGACGGATACCCCTCCACAACTGACAGTCACCACGACCTATTCCCCACAGCCGCAGATTTTCGTGATGAATACCGATGGCACCGGTCTTAAACAACTGACCCACGGCGTCGGTTACTATGCTTTGAAACCCGACATTTCCGGTGACGGAAGCGTTATCGTGTTTGAATCCAATCGTGACCCGCTCGGGGAAAATACGGATAATACCAAGGAGTTGTTTGCCATCCGCGCGGACGGTACCGGGCTGAAGCAGCTCACGGTGGGTTCGCCGATACCGCAGGGAGCCGGGTACTATATTCGAGATGACGCCTCCCGCAATGCGGTGATCTCTGCGGATGGTACCACCGTTGCTTTTGACTCGTTCCAGGATCTCACACCGCCGTTGAATGATGACAGAAGCGACGAGATATTTGTGTTTGATCTCGCCGGTTATCTGACCGCCGGCGGCAACCGGGCCGATTACGTCGTTCAGGTGACGGATACGGATATCGTCGCACCTGGCCATATATCACAGGAAGAGTCGTTCCAGGCCAGCATCTCGGCCGACGGTACCCGGATCGCATTTTCAGCATGCATCAATCCATGGGGCGATCCGGCAAACGGAATTCCCGGGACGAATCCAGCCTTGGCCGACGCCATTTTCGTCGTCAAGCGCGATGGTAGCGGCCTGACACAGCTTACCTTTGGCGATGACAAAAATGATGACGCGCAATGGCCGAGTATTTCGGCCGACGGCAGTGTGGTTATTTTCTCCTCGGAGTCGCTTGCTGCTGACGGGGTAGACACCGGTGGTTATCAGCAGATCTTCGCGATTCGCAGCGACGGCACGGGGCTTACCCAGCTTACTTATGCGGATCAGGAACGTAACTACATCAAATCAAAAGTTTCCGCCGACGGCGCCACCGCGTTTTTTTACACCGCTGCGGACCTCACAGGTTCTAACAGTGACAATACAGCAGAGATTTTTTCGGCAAAATTCGAGTTGCCAGTCGGGGTTGTTGCGCAGACCGGTGGCGGCAATACGACGAATACCACTACCGTCGCGCAGACCGGTACCGATAGCTCGTCGTCTACCACCAGCAGTCAGGGCAGTAGCAGCACAACCGGATCCAGTGACGTAGCGTCCGCGTCGACCGGGACGTCGCCCACCGCTATTACAGGCGCGTTCGGATTGCTAGAGCTTTTCTTCCTGATGATTGCCGCTGGAACGGCGGGCGTCGGGATACGCCGCCGCGTTTAGGGCTGAGACGTCAGCCGATCTGCGACCGGGATGATCGGTCGTGTTCGGTTGGCATCTGACGTTTGATGCGCTCGCGTAGTTCTTCTATTTTCTGTGCGCGAGCATTTTCAAACAGCTCTATTGCCGCTTCGACGGATATTTCGCCGCTGTCAACTTCGTTGCAAAGTGCCGTGCGATAGCGATCGATATCCTGCCATTCCGGAATGTGCCGGTATTTGGCCATCAGTTTCGACCAATCCTGTTGTACCTCCGCGTCATTACAGTAATTAACGGTTTCTCCGCTGGCTACCAGTGGTCTTGCGAAGAGCAGCAGCAGGCATGCAATGCGCGTAAGCTTCATGTCCGGTCTAGCGACTGCGACACGCTGTTCTTGAATGGCAGTTAGCCGGCTACGGCGATTGGTCTTTCATGGTAG
Organism: Gammaproteobacteria bacterium; assembly: GCA_006218035.1. GTDB lineage: Bacteria > Pseudomonadota > Gammaproteobacteria > VBWC01 > VBWC01 > VBWC01. The sequence goes on along the minus strand of VBWC01000014.1, from coordinate 80,543 downwards.
GCGTGGGAAAACAGGGTAGCGATCCGCGGCCTGGATGCAGTTCGGCGTTCAGGCCCATTAGCCAGTTCGCCCGCTGTCAGCAGATGAATCGGCCATGAGTGCGTTACAAGAGTTTACCAGCGGGTGTTGCAGTCTCTAGGCGCACGCTCCTTCCGTTCCGAATGCTGTCGGTGATCGCCGGAGTCTCGGTGCTACGTCGGCGGTATTGAACGTATCATTGGCCCTGTTCGTGCGCCCTTAGCGGTATCTTTAAAAGTCGGATGAGGGCCTCTCGGCTGTGCTGGATCGAGGGTTTTCAGGCATCAAGATCCGGAATCAGTCGGCTCTCCAGCGCGGCGATGCAGTCCTTCAGAAACAGTTTGCGCTTTTTTAGCCGTTTTAGCCGCAGCTGGTCTACGTCCATATCCGCCGATAACCGTGCGATGACGTCATCGAGATCACGGTGCTCAATCCGGAGCTCGTTAAGTTTCTGTTTTAGGAACCCGCTTCCCGCTTGATTCATTCTTATGACAAAATTTGGTCAAGTCGTTGCTGGTATCTGGTATCTGGTATCTGGAATCGCCGATCGCAATATTATCACTCCCGCAGACAATGGACGTCATATCTTCCTTGAAGTTGTTAGCCCTGCTGCTGATTGCAAACGGCGCTCCGGTAATTATCCGCTATTTCTTGCGAGAAAGGTTCAGCTATCCGTTGGATGGCGGGGCCTTGTTCGTGGACGGCAGGCCGATGTTGGGGGCAGCAAAGACGATTCGGGGCGTCGTAGGCGCCGTCACCATGACGGCATTTGCCGCGCCGCTTATTGGCATCTCGATACAGACGGGTCTGATGGTGGGGCTGCTCGCGATGGCAGGAGACATTTTCTCCAGTTTTGTTAAAAGGCGTTTGGGCATCGCCCCAAGTGGCAGGGCGTCAGTTCTCGATCAAGCGCCGGAGTCGCTGGTTCCCACGATTGCGTTAGGCCACGAGTTTGCCTTGGGTTGGCAGGACGAGGCATTCGTGGTCGCTGGATTTCTGATAATCGGCATGCTGTTATCGCGTATATCAGGAGTATTCCCGGTACGCCGCACCTGATGCATGGTGCCGGCAGCGCTAAGAGGATCTCACAAGACGATGTAGTGTGATTTCCGGAGGACAGTTGAGACGGGCGTCGACGACGCATGGACCCGAGCCCACGGACGTGTAACCCTGCAGCTGATGATATTGCCAGGCGCCGGCACAGAATCGGCGCGGGCAATCCGCGTTAAGCAGCATTGGAACGCGCCCGGGCAAACAGATCTGGCCTCCGTGGGTATGTCCACACAGCATGACGTCGAACTCCGCGTGTGCGGCATGCCGGTATACCTCGGGAGAGTGGGCCAGGAGTATCGAAACAGCCTCCGGTGGAATGTTATCGGATGCCTTTTCCATATTATCGGCTCTGTAATAATGGGGGTCGTCTATCCCGGCAATGTATATTGCACCCCCGGCCCGATCGATTCTCACGAATTCGTTTAGCAACATGCGAATGCCGATCCGTTCGAAGCCCGGTACCATCCGGATGCTGTCGTGGTTGCCAAGTACGCCGTAAATCGGTTCTTTAAGATGGGGGCGTATCATTTCCATAGCCCGCATTGCCGCATCGATGGGGCCAAACGTGTTGGCGCGGAAATCCCCGGTCAGGACGCAGGCATCGTACTGAAGCCCGCTCAGCGCGGAAATAAGCGCCCGAGGAATGTCGTTGTCCATGTCCAGGTGAAGGTCCGTTATATGTAGCAGCGTATAGCCGTCGAAAGCACTCGGGAGGTTTCTTACAGGAATGATATTTTGACGTCGCTGGATATTTCGCGCATTCCGTCGGCCGCGTGAATATAGTCCGAACAGCCTGAGTGAATTGCGGATAACGGCGCGGATCGATATCCAGTTTTCTATATGAAAAAAATTGCGGCCCTGACCGAATATCTTCGCTTCATAATCCGTTTCGATTCCAAGGCGTTGTCGCAAATGGACTCTGCCCACTCTGGATTCAAGAATCCGGAGCGTTGCGTCATCCTGAGGGGAAGGTTCCATGTTTGCTGTCTAGGTTTTGCAATGGAAAGGAGGGACTCGCTCTCGTGCTCTCGGTCAGGGCTTTATGATACATTCCGGGTCATTCAAGTGAAAGAGCGTTCCGGAGAGGGCCTATGTTTCATGAGATAGCACGTGCGTTCAGCGTTGGTCACTGCTGCGGGGCGTCCTGATGTACGATGGCCCCGACAGGCGGAAACGCGAGCGTTTTGTCACGACGGGAATTGATGTTTTTATCCAAAAGACGGGATGGCGGAGTCTGTTCGCGAAGCCGGAGAGGGTTGAGTCCGTTGACTTCAATCAATACGGGATCGGGTTTGATACGGCTCAGGAATTTGTTTCCGGGGACCAGATGCAACTCCACATAAGAATCGAGTCAGCAAAGCTCGTATCCATAATGGGGATCATCCGGCACGTCACTTTTGTGCAAGAAACTGGTCGTTATCGTGTTGGGGTGCAATTGGATATTCTGGAGATTCGCAGCAGGGATACGGAACAGCTGAGAACACTCCTGTCCCGCGCCGATATTGATCTCGACAGGCGTTAACGGGTTGCTGATGGCCCGCCAGGCGGCGCCACGATACGGCGCTATTTTGGGGGGCGATGAGGTATCAGTCGTTTTTCTGCTGCTCTCGGCCGGCACCGGCGCGAAAGCGCGGGTCTCGTCGTTACAAATCGTATTTTGAAAGCATACCGTTCATCTTGAGATCGACTCAATGGCGACGTCTCTCGATCGCGGGGATTTGTCTAGATAGTCCGGCTGACGCCGTTGGTGTCGATCGATCTGATCATCAGGGACGGCGATAGCCGCGTATTGCTCGGATTGCGGAGCAATGCACCGGCCTGCGGATACTGGTTTGTCCCGGGTGGCCGGATTTTCAAGGACGAGCCGGTCGAGCAAGCGTTCCGCCGTATTTCTCGGGATGAGGTTGGAGCGACGCTTGCTTTCGACGAGGCACGGTTTCTTGGGGTATATGCGCACCTGTACCAGGAGAATTTTGCCGGCCATCCCGGTTTTGGCACCCATTATGTTGTTCTTGTCTACGAGTTACTGTTGCACCGTCCGCTGCGGAATCTGCCCACGGCTCAGCACAACGACTGTCTCTGGTGGATGTCCTGTTCATTCTCGAACGTGAGGACGTTCATCCCAACACACGGGCATATTTCGCTAGTGGTCGAGCGGGATCAGGATAGGGCCGACGAATCAGTCGGCTGAATTGCTGAAATCGATCTGCTAGTAAACTTAGGGAAACTCTGCTTTATTCGTCATTCCGGGCGGAGCGTAGCGGAGACCCGGAATCCAGCGCTTTCGAAACAGTGTGTTGCTGGATTCCGGAGGGTACGGGAATGACGAAAAGGTGATTAATCAGAGCTTCCTTAGAATGACGCGAATGCGTGTGATGGGGCGAGTACCTGCTCCTCGGTCTGCTTCTGCTGAAGATAGATATGCGCAAGCGGGAACCCTTGTGCCGCGGCTTCGCGCAGCCAGTGGACGGCATCTTCATCGCTTTTATCCACGCCAGCGCCCAGGTCATACATTACCCCGATATTGTATTGTGCCCGCGCGTTACCTTGTTTCGCCGCCTTGAAGTACCAGGAAAGGGCCGTCTTGAAATCCTGAGGCACGCCGTGTCCCATGGTGTACATAACACCCAGGCTGAATTCGGCCATGCCGTTACCATGCGTGGCGGCTTCCCGGAACCACGATACCGCCTGCGTAAAATCCGGGTCTACCCCTTGTCCTTTCGCATACATCAGGCCAACAAACAGTTGGGCGTCATTATTGCCGTGGACGGCGGCCTGGTGAAACCAGTCAAATGCGACGGCATTGTCGGCTGTCACATCAGCACCCATCTGGTAGAGCAAACCGAGCATCAACTGTGCGTCGGTACTGCCATAACTCGCGGCCTCTTTCAGAAGACGTAACCCCTGGTTGATATCCTTGGTTACGCCGATTCCGTGGGCATACATCACGCCGAGCTTGTAAAGCGCATCCAGGTTACCGCGTTCCGCTTCTGGCAGGATTTCCTGCGCTAAAGAACTAAAGTCCTGACGTTCCAGAAGTTGCGCCTGGTTATTGGGTATCGCCAAGGCAGGGGTAACCAGCCAGGCCTGTAACAGGATGGCGCCGACGAGGGAAAGGTTGCGGCGTATGTATCTTGTCATAAGGGTTTCCGTTAAGCAGTACTTCGCGGTGTATCTCAGGCCTTACATCTGTATCGGCGGCACCCCTCTCTGACTTAAGGCTGCGTTCGGGTCGGTAAGGCGCTGGAGATGGGGGAATTTCAGGGCTCCGGCGGCCCAGGCCGGTCAGCAAGGCGGGCATTGGATGACCATCGAGCGGTGCCCCGAAGGTGTACGCGGGCGGAGAAGCTGACGGCCCGAACGTCGCTCATCACTTTATCGATCCCTGTTATGGCATCTCGATGCAGGACGAAATGACCGATCGCGCCGATGCCGTGGTCCGAGCTCAGTACTACTCGAGAAATTTCTTTCGATGTTTGTGGCGCGCTTGCGACGCTGTTCCGGCTGCCCGGGTCGAGGGTGACAGGGTTGCGCCACGCGAGCGATCCGCAAAGCCCGGCTAGGTATATCGTTCTATGTTAGGTAAAATCAGCGGATGGTCGTATATGACAGGCCAGACGTATCGATGAAGTGGTCGCGAACGGGTATGTTATGGCGCTGACACCACGCGGCAATCAGATAGAAGAGTTCAATTTCAGCCCGGGGCGAATTCTCGCGGGGAAGTACGAAGTCGTGTCACTGCTTGGCGCGGGTTGGGAAGGCGAGGTATACCGGATTCGGGAGCGGGCCACCGGCATAGAGCGTACTGCGAAATTCTTTTTCCCGAAGCGGAATGTCCGTGACCAGGCGCTGAAGTTTTATGCGAGAAAGTTACACAAGCTGCGTCATTGTCCATTTGTCATTCAGTATCATACCCAGGACACGATTGTTTACCACGGAATCTCCGTGTCGTTTCTGGTGTCAGAGTTTGTCGAGGGTGAACTGCTGAGCAGCTTGTTGCAGCGTCAACCCGGCAAGCGGTTCATGCCGTTCCAGGCGCTCCATCTATTGCACGCGCTTACCAGTGGTATCGAAGGGATTCACCGGGTCGGCGAATACCACGGTGATCTGCATTCTGACAACATCATCGTTTGCCGTTACGGTCTTGGTTTTGAGCTGAAGCTGCTAGACATGTTCCATTGGGGCGCGCCAAGCGCGCAGAACATCCAGGATGATGTCGTCAGCATGATCCATATCTTTTACGAGGCTCTGGGTGGAAAGAAACATTATGCCAGGCTGCCCGGAGAAATGAAGAGCATCTGTTCCGGCCTCAAGCGTTCGTTGATACTGAAAAAATTCAAGACGGCGGGAAAACTGAAGATTTATCTCGAAACCATGCAGTGGGAATAGCGCTGTGTATGCGTCAGGCAGGTTGGTTATGGTAGCCGAATATCGGTCATTTATTGAGCAGGATCTGGTGGCGCCGCAAGAAGTGTTGTTCAGTGGCGCAAGCGTCACGCTGTTTACGCGGCGTTCACCGGGAAGGGAATCGCCGAATGAAGATGCCGCTGCCGTTGTACCGTTTGGCGAGGATGGCGGCGTGTTGATCGTTGCAGACGGGTTGGGTGGCGCTCCGTCAGGACGGGAGGCGGCGCGATTGTCGATAGAGCACATCGCCGGGGCGATAGCGGCTGCGCAACGTAGCGGCCAGAGCCTGCGGGACGGCATTCTCGATGGTATCGAGAAGGCGAATGAGGCGATCGTCGATCTGGGAGTGGGGGCGGCAACGACACTGGCCGTGGTCGAGATTCAGGGCAATGTCTGTCGAACTTACCATATCGGTGATTCCATGATTCTCGTGGCCGGCCAGCGTGGCAAGATCAAATTCCGCACAATTTCTCACTCACCGGTGGGTTATGCAGTTGAGTCGGGTATGCTGGACGAGACCGAGGCCGCCAATCATGCGGACCGGCATCTCGTTTCCAACGTGCTTGGTAGTAACGAAATGCATATTGATATCGGGCCGACGCTGAAACTTGCCGCGCGGGACACGATAATTTTGGCAAGCGACGGTGTGTCGGATAATCTTTTTGATGCGGAGATTGTCAATCTGATTCGCAAGGGGCCGTTGCAACGATGTTCGATGCAACTGATGGAGGAGTGCCGTCACTACATGGCGATGCAGGAAGCAGGGCATCCAAGCAAACCGGACGACATGACATTTATACTTTTTCGCAGAAACCAGTGATTCCAGGTGCGGTCTTGTCAGCGGGGGTGTAATAAGGTTTTCAGGAGGGCGACTAATGTGATGTGTCGTCCAGGGGGTCGTAGAGCCATTCTTCCAGTCGTTTTTGTTCGAGGTATGCTTCGAGTTCCCGGCGGCGGGAGCGGGGGCAATCAGCCGGGTGCGGTGCGGTGGCGGATGTATCATTCGCACCGTTGCCGTCGAGAATATCTTCCGGAAGCAGATTTTCGACATCGACGATATCGTCAGTAACAAGGTCGCTTTCCGTGAGATCGGCGGCGTTACTTATCAAGCCATTGGCACGTACAACCATATCTTTATACCCCCATTGCCTACCCCGTCTTCGTGTGTGGTGAAGCGCGTGTTTCAATTGCTACGCTTGGATGAAGCCATCCTGGACTGATTACGGAGAGGGCAGCAGTTTGTATGCCAGATCAAAAAAAAATAATAGAATCATCTTTTAATCAGTGGTCGTGCGGATGGCGGTATGAATTCCCGACTGGTTATGTAAAGGAACGCGACAGGTTAAAATGCCTGGACCGAAATTTTCTTACAACGTATGACGGGCTTTCCCGCCTCATCCACCCATGACCCAATCCATTTTGCCTGGCGAGCAGGCCAACGAGTCCCGGCAGCGTCTTGGCGGTGTCGTGGTGCGTATCGTGTTTCACGCGGGTGATACCGGTTTTTGCGTCGCCAGAGTCAAGGTTTCGGATACGAAAGAGCCGGTGACGGTGGTCGGTACCGCCGCGGTATTGTCGCCGGGCGAAACCATCGAATGTCATGGTGAGTGGATCAACGATCGCACCTACGGACTCCAGTTCCGCACGACGCACATTGCCGTAGTGCCACCGGCAACACTGGAGGGGATCGAGAAGTACTTGGCATCGGGTACGATCGACGGGATCGGCGCGCATTTCGCGAAGGCACTGGTGGATCGGTTTGGCGCGAACGTGTTCGACGTCATCGAGTTCGAACCGGATCGATTGACGGAGATTGGCGGCATCGGTGTCCGGCGGGTCGAGCGTATCTCCCGCTCCTGGACTGAGCAGAAATCGGTCAAAGATATCATGACTTTTCTGCATTCCCACGGTATCGGTACAACACGCGCGGTCAGAATTTACAAACTATACGGTAATGAGGCGATCGCGAAAATCAGCGAGGACCCGTACCGGCTGACGCTGGATATGGATGGGATAGGGTTTAAAACCGCCGACGCGTTGGCGCAACGACTCGGAATCGCGCCGGACGCGGTGCTGCGTATCCGGGCCGGCATCCGGGATGTGCTGGGCGGTTATGCCCAGAGGGGTGACTGCGGCGCCGAACGAACAAAACTCGTGTTGGACGCCGCGCGGCTCCTCGATGTCGGTCAGGACCTTGTGGAGCGTGCTACGGACGAAGAAATTCACGACGGCCATCTCGTCGGTGAAGAGATCGATGGCGTACCGTGCGTATTTTCCACCGTGCTCCACCGTGCCGAAACCGGTGTCGCGGCGCACTTGCATCGGCTGCTGAACGGCGAGCCATTCTGGGTTGGAATCGATGCCGTTCGCGTTATCCCGGGAGTCGAGGCGGAAACCGGTATCGCATTGTCCGCCAGCCAGCAACGCGCGGTCGCCCGCGTATTGGCAAGCAAGATCAGTGTTATCACCGGCGGACCTGGGGTCGGCAAGACGACGGTTATCAACACGATATTGCGCTGCATACAGGCCACGCCCGCCGAGGTGGTGTTGTGCGCGCCGACCGGCCGCGCTGCCAAGCGTCTGGCGGATTCTACCGGCATGGAAGCCAAGACCATTCATCGCTTGCTGGAGTTCGATCCGGTGACGTTCGGTTTTCGGCGAAACAGCGACAATCCTTTGCAGGCCGACCTGGTGGTCATCGATGAGACATCGATGGTCGATGTGCTGCTGATGTATCAGTTGCTGCGGGCAATTCCGGGCAGCGCGGCGCTGGTGATTGTCGGCGACGCGGATCAGCTGCCTTCCGTCGGGCCCGGTATGGTGCTCGCCGATATCATTGCCTCCGGGCGGGTGCCTGTGGTGCACCTGACCGAGATATTTCGTCAGGCCGCGGAGTCCACCATCGTGGTCAATGCGCATCGCATAAAAAACGGCGAGTTGCCGATATTTCCGGCGCCGGGCCTTTCACCGGCGCCGGGCACAGGGGATGCCGCCGATTTTTACTTCATCAATGCCGAGACGCCGGAGGAGGTCCATGACAAGTTGATGCATGTCGTGACCGAACGTATTCCACAGCGTTTTGGTGTTCATCCGGTACGGGATATCCAGGTGCTGAGTCCGATGAATCGCGGAGGACTCGGTACCAGATCGCTGAATATTGAGTTGCAGGCGCTCTTGAACCCCGATCCACCGACGAAGGTCACTCGCTACGGCTGGACGTTTGCGACCGGTGACAAGGTCATCCAGACGGCCAATGACTATGAGAAGGAGGTCTTTAACGGCGATATCGGCACTGTTGCCCGTATTGATCTCGATGATGCGGTTGTTACCGTCTGTTTCGATGGTCGTGACGTCGATTACCGGCTGGCGGATCTGGATGCGCTCGCCCTGGCGTATGCGACGACGGTCCATAAGGCCCAGGGTTCGGAATATCCGGTGGTGGTAATACCGCTGTCGACGCAGCACTATCCATTGTTGCAACGCAACTTGCTATATACGGCGATTACCCGGGGGTGTCGGTTAGTGGTCATTGTCGGTCAGCAGAAGGCATTGCGCATCGCCATCAACAACACCGATTCCATGCGGCGCTTCACCACGCTTGCAAAACGTATTGCCGATGCGGATAAACTGCACCTTGCGACCAGTCCATAAAATCCGCTAGTCCACCGGGTGATAGCCCAGATGGCCATCGCGCAGTTGCCTCGCCGATTCAACCGTATTCAATGCACCGGACTCTCCCATGCCGCCAAGGACATAGACGGTATCGTTGTATACCGCGAGGGAGGTAGCGCTGCGCGGTGATCGCATATCGGCGGTGAATGTCCACGGGCCGACATGACCGTTGGCGTCAAGGGAGGCGAATTCGACACTGCTCAGGCGTTGCGCGCCGTCATGGCCACCGAGTATGTAAATGAAATCGCGCAGCGCAAAACTTGACGCAATGAAGCGCGGCATTTTTAGAAATGTTTCTTCCACTTGCCATGGCGACAGGGAGCCGTCGCGTCGCGTACGGCTGCTCTCGACGTCGCCATAGCTCATCGTATTCCCGCCCTGCACATGTCCGCCCACCAGGTAAACGGTGTCGTCTCGTATTGCGGCCGAATGAATGTAGCGGTCGACGACCGACAGTTCCGGGTCGCTCAGCCATTCGCCGAGCGACCCGTCCGGCAGTAACGGAGCCCGCTCGGTGCTTTTCAGGAAAGCACCGTTGTAGCCGCCGATCGCATACAGGTAGTTATCGTGTGTGACGAGCTTCAGTCCGCGCCGGGGCGTGGTCATATACGCCGCGCGTTCCCAGGGTTCCAGGCCGCCATCAGGCAGTATTTTTGCTCTTTCCACCGAAGCGACCGGCAAGTTGTCGGAGCCCAGATCGCCCTGGCCGCCGCCGGCGGCGTATAGGTATCCGTTCAGCGTCGCGGCCGCCAGATAGAATCGGTCTTCGGCCAATGCGGAGGTTTTGCGCCACGGGCCCAGCGAACCGTCGGGCAAGATAGGTGCATACTCGGTATCGCGCACATAGTGCCCGGAATTATCGACGCCACCGATGACATAAAGGTAGGCGTGGGCATTCTGTGCGTTGGTGCTGATGCCGGGTGACGGCGCAGGCGCCGCGACAGCGGCGAGTGCGCGGCGCGGAATGTCGAATGGCGCCGCCGCTTGCCATCCTGGCCGCCAGCCAGCGGATTCCGATGCCGGCATTTTTGACTGGATTACCATCACGGCAACGACCGCCAGTACAGCCAGTCCCGCAAGGACGGGCCAATGCGTCACGGGGGCTTGCGTTGGATGTTCATCCATATGAACCGTTCTTTCCGGTGTGACCTAATGGCACGCGTATTTTTTGTGCATGCCGGTCCCCCTTGTTTTTCTCGATCATGGGCGTGCCTGTATTGCCGGTAACCAAAACACGGCGTGCTACAGTGTTGACGCCGGTCAGGATGCCGCCGTTCCAGGCGGTTACGGTGCTATCCGCATTTTGCATCAGCATCGCAAAACAACCATCAGCCCTTGATACAGATGAGGGGCCTGAGTCGGGCGACCTTGCGTGCCAGGCCGGCGTCGGCCGTTGCGTCGACGACAGCGCTGACGTCCTTGTATGCACCGGGCGCCTCTTCCGCAACGCCACGGGTAGACGGGCTGCAGACGATGATCCCGCCGGCCGCGAGTTGATCAATCACTTGTCGGCCTTGCCATTGCTTGTTCGCCTGGCGGCGACTCATCGCGCGGCCGGCGCCGTGACAGGCGGAACCGAACGAAAGATGCCCGGATTGCTCGGTGCCGACCAGTATATAGGAAGCGGTACCCATGGTACCGCCGATCAACACCGGCTGGCCGACCGCGCGGTAGGCCTCGGGAATCGCGGAATGGCCGGGCCCGAACGCGCGAGTTGCGCCCTTGCGATGCACGAATAGCCGGCGTCGTTGACCGGCCACGACGTGTTCTTCAACCTTGCAGGTGTTGTGCGACACGTCGTAGATCAGGTTCAGGCGATTGTCCGGAAACAACCGGGCGAACACTTCGCGAACCAGGTGAGTGATGATTTGACGATTCGCAAGCGCACAGTTGATCGCTGAGCGCATCGCGCCCAGATAGTCTTTTCCCGTTGGCGAGAGGATAGGGGCGCAGGCGAGCTCGCGGTCAGGTAGCCGGAGTTTATAGCTCGCCGCGTCAATCGCCATGCGCCGCAGGAATTCGGTGCCGATCTGATGCCCCAACCCCCGTGATCCGCAATGAATGCTGACAATGAGGTCTCCCGTGTGCAGGCCAAAGGTCGTTGCCGCAGAGACATCGAAAATTTCGTCGACATGCTGCACTTCGACGTAGTGGTTGCCGGAACCGAGCGTGCCCATTTCATCCTGCTGGCGTTTTTTGGCGCGTTCGGACACCTGCGTGGGATCTGCGCCGGATATGCATCCGTACTCCTCGATATGGGCGAGGTCGTCGGTCGTGCCGTAGCCCTGTTCAACGGCCCATCGTGCGCCGCCTTCCAGCATGGCGTTCATTTGTTTCTTGTTGAGGTGTACCCGGCCGGTGCTGCCGAGACCGGCTGGAATAGTTGTATAGAGCGCGTCGGCAAGTTCCTTTCTCAGCGGTAGCAGATCCGCCAGCGTCAGGCCGGTGTGGAGATTGCGGACACCGCAGGAAATATCGAAGCCGACCCCGCCTGCGGAAATCACGCCTCCGTCGTCGGCGTCGAACGCGGCCACACCGCCGATAGGAAAGCCGTAACCCCAATGGGCATCTGGCATTGCATAGGCCGCATGGACGATGCCGGGCAGGGTGGCGACATTCATTATTTGTTCCCGGACCTTGTCGTCCATGTCGCGGACCAGATCCTCGCTTGCGTAAATGATCGCCGGCACGCGCATATTGCCGCTCGGGTTGATGCGCCAGGCGAAATCTGACATGCGCTCAAATAACGAAATATCCATCGATATCACACATCGACCACGCACTGTGCGTGCCACAGGCCATGGTTGTCCTTGAACACCTTGAGTTCCGTCAGGGTTGCGCCCTTGACCTCGACGGCCGGTTCATGACGGGCGATATCAATCGTTTCTCCAGTCGCTGTGCCATGTAACTGCTGGCCGGTGATGGATACAGAAAAGCGGCTGAACAACATTTTTCTGGTCGTCATTTCGAAAACAAGCGCGTTCAGCCAGTCCACTAACAGTAGCTCGGGGTCGGGTGCCTCACAGCGGATCGCGACAGTTGCTCGCCCAACTACCGTCGCCGGATCGGTAATAACGGCCGTTAACGCGACCGCGGCCTCGCCGAAGGCGTCTGCGACAGTGGGCCCTACACCGCGGACACCAATGTCGGCCTCGTGATGAAAATGTTCCCAGTATCGATCTGACATTTTTCGTTAACAATGACATTATAGCCGCAGCGCTTATGGTAGCGGAGTGGCGAGACCTGCGTACACGGGTTTTCGTTGCTTCGACGAGTAGCAGAAGATAACGGAACCCCAGCGATGCAAGACCACGATATTGAAATTCTCGACAAAACGGTTTGTTACGACGGGTACTTTCGCCTGGAGCGTTACCGGTTGCGTCATCGCCTTTTCGCTGGCGGCTGGAGCGACGAGATCGCGCGCGAGTTGTTCAAGCGCGATGATGGTGCTGCGGTGCTGCTTTATGATTCGCGTGCCGATAAGTTGGTGTTTATCGAACAATTCAGGATCGGAGCCATGCAGATACCGGGCGGCGCCTGGACCACGGAAATCGTCGCCGGGGCGATTCTCAACGGTGAGACGCCTGACCAGGTGGTGCATCGCGAAGCGATGGAGGAAGCCGGTTGCCGGATAGAGGCGCTGATTCCGATATGCAGCTATCTTGTTAGTCCCGGCGGCTCTACCGAGAGCATTCACCTGTTTTGCGGTAAGGTGGACGCGTCACAGGCAGGCGGAATTCACGGCCTGGACGAAGAGGGGGAGGATATCCGTGTGGTAGTGATGACATGGGAAGAGGCGCACGAAGCCTTGCGCGACGGACGCCTGAATTCCGCAGCACCCATCATTGCGCTGCAATGGCTGGCGCTGAACCGCGACCATGTCCGGGCGCAATGGCGCGGTTAGGTTATAACGCCTGGTTGTCGGTGTTGCCCGCCACCTCCGGCGGAGGCAGTACGTCGAATCCCGGATCGTCGGCGCGTCCCTGGCTTATAATCAGCGCAAATATCATGTGAGGTAGTGCCACGGTTTTGCGTCCATTGATCACTACCAGCGGTGTCCCTTCAATTTTGTACTGCAAGGCGAGGTCGATGTCCTGCCGCAGCGTTTTGGCGGTGGCCGGCGCATCTATACACGGCTGCAATTTTTCGCGCTTGATCCCATTGGTACCGGCGAGCTCCCAAATGCTTGCTGTCGTGAGTTGAGACTGGTTTTGAAACAGCGCCGCGCGTACCGCGTCCTCCTTTTGGTCGCCCGCCAGACAGATCAGTAATTTCGCGGCAAGGCAGCTGACGCCGTTTCCGGGCGAGCGCTGCACAGAACTGTTGCACTCGCTGTCGAGCGGAAAGAAACGCGTTTCGATGTTCCATGCATCGGGCGGCGCCAACTCGCGCAGCTGATCAAGGTTCTTATGGAGATCGCGGCAATGCGAGCAGCGGATCTCCACCCACTCGACAAGGTGAACCGGAGCGTTCTTGTCGCCCCAGGTCACGCGCGTGGCATCCACGCCGCCATTGCCGGGCTTGGTATGGCGATACTCGGCCAATACATTGCTCAGATATTGCTGCAGGTCTTTAGGTTGTGAGCTCAGAAAACGTGCCAGCGGGTTTTCTGACGAGGAAGTTGTACCCTGGGGGGAGGGTGTACTTTCCGCAAAACTGTCGCGTGTGCTGTACAAGCTAATTGCAAAGACGACGGCCAGTACCGGTATCAGTACCGCGGCACTCAACCCCGCGGCCTTGAGCCAGTTCGCGTTATTTCCAGCAGGTATGCGCGTAATCATATAAGTCATCACTCCCACTAATAGATAAAACGCCAAGCATGTCGGACAGAATACCGCAATGGCGATACTATACGCGAGTAGTAGCAGGCATACCGCGAGCGCGACGCCGATGGTTAACTGTAGTGCCCGAATCGGGATACCTGCCGGCGCGGTTGGTGTGCTCTGCATCAGCATGAGCGCGGCGAGAGCAAGAACCACCACGCCCCACGTCAGGCCCCAGCCGGCGATCGGAATACCGGTTATATGGTGAACCGCGACCGATACCGGCGAGTTCCAGACGGCGGCACAATTAACGGTTTCGCTGACGTTACATAACGGTGCTGTGCCGCCACTTTTGATGGCGACGAGTTCCAGCCATTGATAGGCGCACAACACGACCGCTGCAAGCGCCAGTCCGCACAGCAGGCGAGCCGTGCGGGATATCGTACTACTCGTGCCGCCGCGGGTTTCTGCGGTTGGCATATCCATATGCATATCCTGAATCCTTTTACCGTACAAAAAAAGGCGCGTAGTATAGAGGCGAAACCGATAGTCGCCTAGGCAGCGAACGAAAAAAGCCAGATGAAGCAGGTATTATCGAGCTTAAGTGTCAGGTATTTCGGCCGTGACGATCGTGGCGCCAATGGCTGTATTTGAAAATCTGATCGTCGATTTTGCGGTTATTCATGGGTTGGATACCGTTAATATCTCGAATGACTGCAAAAAACCGTCATAGGCAATTATGCATTTCGCGCGTTGCGCTATTCCTTTTCTTTATTGCTTTCTCGGTATTAAACCTTGCGCAAAATAAGGGGAATATTGTGCTCCTCGAAGTTCGGGGTGTTATAGGACCGGCGGCGGGCGACTACATCAAGCGTGGTCTTGAAAAGGCCCGCGACGGCCAGGCGGAGTTGGCCATCATCCAGATCGATACCCCCGGCGGCCTCGATACGTCGATGCGGCAGATTATCCAGGAAATATTGGCGTCCCCAGTACCGGTCGCCGTATATGTGACGCCGGCCGGCGCGCGTGCCGCGAGCGCGGGCACATACATCTTATACGCCGCCCACGTTGCAGCGATGTCACCCGGGACCAATCTTGGTGCTGCCACCCCTGTCCAGATCGCCGCGCCTGGCATGCCCGGTGACAAAGGCGGGGGTGATGATTCGAAGGCCGCGGACAAGGAGGGGCATGATGATGCAATGAAACGCAAGATCGTCAACGATGCAGTCGCCTATATCCGCGGGCTTGCACAGCTGCGTGGCCGCAATGTGGAATGGGCGGCGCAGGCGGTGCGCGACGCGGCCAGCCTGTCCGCCGAAGACGCGTTGAAAGAGGGGGTGATCGAATACATCGCGGATGGTGTGCCCGCTTTGCTCGCACAATTAGATGGGAAGAAGGTCAGCGTACTCGGCGAGGAACGCGAGCTCCATATATCGGGGATGACCGTGCAGCGTTTTGATCCGGATTGGCGGACACGGTTACTGACAATCATCACTGATCCCAATGTCGCCTATATTTTGATGCTCGTTGGAATCTACGGATTAATCTATGAGTTCGCCAATCCCGGGATGGTGCTGCCTGGCGTCGCCGGCACCATATGTCTGCTGCTCGCCTTGTTCGCGTTTCACGTGTTACCGATCAACTATGCGGGCCTTGGGCTGATGTTACTCGGCATCGCCTTTATGATCGGGGAGGTTTTTGTCCCCAGTTTTGGTGCGCTCGGTATCGGTGGTGTTATCGCGTTCGTCATCGGCTCCATTATTTTGCTCGATACCGGTGCGCCTGGGTTCGGCATTTCGTACCCGCTGATAGCGGCGTTTGCGTTCCTGAATGCCGGTTTCTTTATCTTTTTTCTCGGTATGGCGATCAAGGCGCGTCGGCGACCGGTGGTCAGCGGTCATGAGCAGATGATCGGCAGCGTCGGGGAGGTGCTGGAGGATTTTGAAGGCAATGGGCGCATCAGGGTGCATGGCGAGATCTGGGGCGCACGATCCGCTGTACCTTTAAAGCGCGGACAGAATGTGTGTGTGACGGAGATTCATGGATTGACGCTTGACGTGAAAGCGGATGATCAGAAATCCTCAGAGGAGATCGAATAGATGGCTTACATGAGTTACATCATCGTTGGGCTCGTGATCGTCTTTTTCGCGTCGGCGTTTCGCGTGTTGCGTGAGTATGAGCGCGGCGTTGTTTTTTTGCTCGGCCGCTTTTACAAGATCAAAGGTCCCGGCCTTATCGTTCTTATCCCGGTCATTCAACAGATGGAACGTGTCGATCTCCGCACGATAACGATGGATGTGCCGAGCCAGGATGTCATCTCCCGCGATAACGTGTCTGTCAAGGTCAATGCCGTTATTTACTTCCGGGTGATCGATCCGGAAAAAGCGATCATACAGGTTGAGCATTATCAGATCGCCACCAGTCAGCTCGCTCAAACCACGCTACGGTCCGTACTGGGGCAGCATGAACTGGATGAAATACTGGCCGAGCGCGTAAAGTTGAACAATCATATTCAGGACATCCTCGACAAGCAGACTGACGCGTGGGGCATCAAGGTTTCGAATGTTGAGATCAAACACGTGGATATTGATGAAAGTATGATAAGGGCGATTGCCCGTCAGGCCGAGGCGGAACGCGAGCGTCGTGCAAAGGTCATTCATGCCGAGGGCGAGTTTCAGGCCTCGCAGCATTTGCTGGAGGCGTCGCGTGTGCTGTCACAGGACCCACGTTCGATCCAGTTACGTTATCTGCAGACCTTGACGGAGATAGCCGGCAACAAAACCAATACCATCGTTTTCCCGTTGCCAATGGATTTGATCTCGCCTTTGCAGAAAGTTATCGAGGACTTCGCCAAAAAAAATCCGTAAGTTTCATGGGAAAGACGGTAGACCGATTGCCGGGGCAGTTACGGAAGATTCGATAAATACGGGAAGGTTATTGCCGATAACAATAAAAACATCGACAATGACAATGTATGCAGACATTTCCGAAAAAAATTGTCACCTACCGGCCGTTGGAGCTGTATGACGAGAATTATGACAAGTTGATCGCGTTGGTGCCAGACATCGATCAACTGGGGAATGCCCTCGTTTTCAGAAATCCACGCGACCTTGAGCTGCAGATTCGCGTGGTCGATAGCGCAAAATATACGACGACAATCGCGCTGATACTTCGCCTCAAGATTAACAGCCGTTGGGTGACTGATCCGTCGATGACGCTGCGTATCTACCATGATGCCCGCGCCGCAGAGGTTATCAGTTACCAGAGCCGGTCGCCTCATGCGCCGCTATACCCGTATCCCAACGCTGCTATGTACAGTCGGTTTGAGAAACGGCGTTTGAACGAGTTTCTCTCGAGGCTGTTGGATTTCTGTCTGCGCCGGACCGATCGATTCCTTCGAATTTACGATACGAAAGCCTGATCTTGCGGGAGCTTTTTCGCCGCCGATAGTGACTTGTTCAGTATCTCCACAATCACCCTTCTTTGATTGCAGTTCACGCCGGGCTTTCTTCCCTGGCGACGTATTCTAGTAAACCATACAGGTACAAAGACTGTAATGGTCGTCGTGGCCCCTGGTCACCAACGGCGGGTCAGGGGTCGCGCCGGAATATTCCGCTAAAGTCATCGAAATTCAGCGCCGATATTATAGGTAAGGCGCGTCAGCGGCGACTGATGTCGCAGGCGCTACCAGGTGCAGGGCGTTACAGGCGATCTGATTCCTTCTGTAGCAAGGAACAACCCGGAGGTTAAAGCCATGAAAAAGCCCACCCAGCAAAGCGGATATGACACGCATCTTCGGTTGATGGAAGTCACGGAAGATCCACTCTATATGCAGGAGTATCAGCAAAAGTCTGTCAAGAGTATTTTGTTCGACAAATGGCGCAACGAGTGGGATGACATGGCTGACTTTGGGGATATGGATTTTCGTACCGTGGACGATCAGGACTAAAGAATTTTCGCTTACCCGTTAAGCAGCGTTGCTAGCGCTGTACCGCCGCAGAAGTTAAGCCGCTGCGCATCTTTCCCGCAGCGGTCTACACAGTGTTTCCCTTGGTGGCTCGCGTCGATCTTATACGCGCCCTCGTTGATCGGTCGGGAACGCCCGGCATGCTAAAGAACCTGCTACTATAGCCGACAAATGTCGTAGCCCGTAGCGCGTAAATAAGACTAATAACAACTGCGGGTCTAACCCGGGTGAATAAGTCTTCCGGGACCCTCCCGTCATTATGGTTTGGTTGGTGGATAATCGCATGGAGGCGCACGTGCCCCGCTGTCATCGGAATCGCTATGCGCCGTTCCTTTTTCTCCTGTTGATATCCGTCTGTCAGATAGAATCGTCCGTGTACGCCGGTGAGTCCGATGTTCGGTCGGGCCCTGATATTGTCGTTGGTGCGGAGGTCTTTATTTGGGAGGAATTTAACGATGCTGACAGGCGCTTGTTACAGGAAACCGGTGTACGGTATACGCTTGGGGTTTCGAAGAACAACCTGGACCGGCGCACTGCCGGACCTCTCTATGAGGTTCAATTAAGAAATTATTTTGGCGATCTGATCTACGACGGGCAGACGCAAAGTGGACAGCCCCTGGAAACCGACGTCGCCTATCAGGGGAACCAGCTGAGAGTCGCACTAGGCGGAAGGGCCCGTTTTGAAACATGGCCGTTTATAAACATGGTTGATGTCTTGGGTGGCCTTGGCATAGAGAATTGGACAAGAGACATCGAAGATGGCGTGACCGCCTCCGGTGTCAAGGCGCTCGGCATCAAGGAAAATTACGACGTTTCTTTTTCTGAGTTTGGTATCGGGCTGATGGGCCAGCGCGGTGAAAGCACGAACTATCTGCAGGTGGGTGCGAGGAAGCCATTTCAAACGCGCGAGGGGGTAGCAATTTTTGACGGCCCTGTCACGCTTTCGCCGGGCCGGGAATGGTCGATGTTTGCCAAGTACACGTTCGGCCATGCTGCCCCGTCATCCAGGCTTGGGCTAACCCTTTATTACGAAAGTTACCGTTTCAGTAAGTCGGCGCCCGTTTCGACATCGATCGGGGGTACGCCGGTGCTGGTGCTGCAGCCAAAAAGTGAGATGGACGTATTTGGCTTCCAGGTCGAGTATCGGCTTTGAACGCGACTGAATGCCGGGCAGGGTTTGTTGAAGTACTGTCGCCCGCGGCGCACTGGGCGTTTTGGTCGCGCGGCCTTTTTAACGTGTCTTGTCGGTGCTGGCCCCGTCCGGCGGGCTTACCGCATTCCGTTGCTGTTAAGTTTTCAGTAAATAACCTAGAATTCAGCGTGGCTGTATAGTCCGAAAATAATAGCAGTCTGCGAATCCATGCGTTGTTTTGGCGATCTTGTTCCCCGGAAAAATGAGAACAGAGTCTATAGCTGGGAAAACATTTCGCTGCCTGGTAGCCAGCATTTTACTCGCGTTGTTGCCATGGCCGGGTTTTTCTAACGAAAGATCGTTGGCGGTGATTTACCCTGATGTTCGGGAACCATATCAAAGCGTTTTTCAGGAAATCATCGCCGGGGTAGATGAGCAGTCGGCGCGTCAAGTCAAGACGTATGTGCTATCCCGTGAATACGAGCAGAAGGCACTGGAGGCCTGGCTCACCAACAATAACATTGGAGCAATTATTGCGCTGGGTCGCAGTGGCGTTAATGTCGCTGCATCCGTCGCTGACCTGCTTCCAGTCATCGCGGGAGCGCTGTTATTAACGCCCGACCCAGATGGAAAGCAGGAATCCGGAATCAGTCTGGATACCGATCCTGAGATACTGTTCAGACAACTCAAGATGCTTGCTCCAGGTATTCAACGCGTGCATGTTATTTATGACCCGCAAGCCAGCGCGTGGTTGATTGACCTTGCCAGAATCGCGGCGCGTCACCACGGCCTTGAGCTGTCCGCGTACCCGGCGGAAAGCATGAAGCAGTCCGCGAGATTGTATCGGGACGTGCTTGAAAAAGCGGACCCCCGTAATTCTGCATTATGGATTCCAGTGGATGCCGCAACGGTTGATGAAAAGGTCATATTGCCATTGGTCCTCAAGGAATCGTGGGACCGCAGCCTACTGGTATTTTCAAGTAATCCAGCGCATGCAAAGAGAGGTGCCCTCTTCTCGTTTTATCCAGACAACGTCGCACTGGGAAGAAGGCTGGCCGCCATGGCCGAACAGAGTATTTCCGACGGTGCGCGGTTTGATCCGGTAATTTTTCCACTGCGTGATGTGAGGATAGCCGTTAATCGCCGCACGGCGGATCATCTCGGCATCAGCATAACAAGGGAACAGCAGCAGAAATTTGATCTGATGTTTCCGGCGCCCTGAAGACCGTATGAAGTTTCTCAAGAAAATCGTGTCGCCCCGATCCAGCTTCCAGAAACAGTTGCTGATGACCGTTTCGATCGGAATCGTTTTTCTGGCGCTGGCATCGTCGCTGACGACGGCATGGCTTGCCAGCACCAGCGCGCACGGTCAGCTTGTACAGCAAGGCACCCAGGTTGCGCAGAACTTTGCAGATCAGAGCCGACTGGCGCTGCTGGTCGGTGCGGAGGAGAATGCCGTTGATTCGGCTCATGCGACGCTCGCTTTTCCTGATGTGTATCACGTGGAGATTTATGACCTGGGCGGCGACGTTCTGCTCAGAGAAGGCGCCGTCGTAGACTGGGAGCCGGCCATCGACGCGCTACCAAGACATGAAGGTCAGTTGCTTTCGCATGAGACCGATCGCTTGATTCATTTCATCGCGCCGGTTTTCACCGGGAGATCGGATGCGGACGTATCGCCATTTGAGGCGACCGCCGTGGAGCCGGAGTTGATCGGGTTTGTCCGTATCACCATGACAAAAGAGGCATTGCTGCTTGAGCAGAAGCTTATTTTTGCACAAAACGTTGTTATTTCCTTGTCGATCACGGTCGTATTGCTCGTGTTTCTTCGTCGCATTGTCGGGCGCATGACCACGCCGATACAGGATCTTTCGCAGATCATGACGCGATCCGAAGCGGGGGAAACCGCGTTGCGTGCTGCCGAACAAGGGCCCGCCGAGGTGGTTCATATGGCGCATGCCTTCAACAAAATGATGACGGCACTGGAGGATCGCGACCAGCGGTTGCGTGAACAGCGTGATGGCCTGGAGCGTGAAGTCGCATTGCGCACACTGGAGCTCGTCCAGGCGCGGGATGAGGCAATAGCAGCCAGCCGTCATAAGTCCGAATTTCTGGCGAACATGAGTCACGAGCTACGCACGCCGATGAACTCGATTCTTGGTTACACGGAAATGGTGATGGAGGAGCTGGAGGCTATCGGCCAGGCGGAAAGTATCTCGGATCTCAAAAGGGTACAGAATTCCGCGAATCATTTGCTTTCATTGATAAACGGCATTCTTGACCTCGCAAAGATTGAATCTGGCCGGATGGATATTTTTATTGATCCGGTCAACCTTCATGAACTTATAGATCAGGTAGCTGATACCGTCAGGCCTCTAATGAAAAAGAACAACAACGAGTTCCGGATCGAGATCAAACAAGACGCTGATATATTGGCGGTAGACTCGGCAAAGCTTCAGCAAATCCTGCTGAATCTGCTGAGTAATGCCGCCAAGTTCACCACCAATGGAACTGTAGTGCTCGACGTTGCGCATGCACGTCACGAACTGAAGGTGGCTGTCCGTGATACCGGCATCGGCATGGATGTCGCGCAGCAGGCGAGAGTATTCGAGGCGTTTCGCCAGGCCGATATGAGTACCACACGCCATTTCGGCGGTACCGGGCTTGGATTAACGATCAGCCAGCGTTTCTGCGCCATGATGGGTGGCCGGATAGATCTGGATAGTACGCCGGGCAAGGGGACCCGATTTACCGTGTACATCCCGTTGCCGATTGCCGAGAATAACGAGCATATGGAACGTCAGTCATTCGACGGGGCATCGCCGCAACGAGACTTGGGGATATAGAAACAGTGGCCGTTTATAAACGATAGCTCGCTTCTAAAATGAAACTACGGCCCGGCAATGGTAAATCGTTTGGAATCAACCCCGGTGCAGGGCTTGGTTCGAACGCGTCCTCGTCAAAAAGGTTGCGGATCGATGCGGCCAATTCCAGCGAGCTTTTCGGCCGGCGATGCCGTATAGTGACATCGGCCGTAACGTAATCTTCTACCGGCGGCCTCGCGTCCCCCGCGACGCGATCACGGTCAATCACCCAGTTCAATTGGGTATTAAAAAGCAGATCTGGTCTCAGGCGTTGATCCGCACGGAGGTAAATTTGATGGTGCGGAGCGTGTCCAGCATCGCTATTCGTGGATCGATCCTTGGCGCGTTGAAAGGCATAGTTCCCGCGCAACGTCAGGTCGTTATTATATTGCCAGGCCGATTCCCATTCCAGTCCGTAGCCAGATTGTTCGCCGGCGTTGCGCGCTGTCGATGTGATGGCTGGGGAGGGATCCGCGACGAAGCGAATAATATCGTTCATCTCGTATCGGAATAGCGAAAGATTATTACGTAGTCCATTTGTCGAACGCAGATCAAACGAGATTTCTACTGTGTCGATTGTTTCTGCATCCAGATCAGGATTGCCGAGCGCGATAGGGTTGTTGATGTTATAAAGCTCTGCGAACGAGGGTGGCCTGAACGCGCGACCATAAAGCAATTTGCTGGTCAAATCGAACCTTGTTTGCCATACCAGCGCTAACCGCGGGTTCACCGTATTTCCGAAGTCCGAATAATCGTCGTATCTGACGCCAGCAGTGAAGCTCCAGTCGGGCGCAAAAGACCATTCATCCTGAGCGAAGACATAGTACACCTCGCGATCATGCGGCTGAATAAACACGAGGCTAGGGTCGTTGCTAGCATCAACAACAGAGCCGAGCGGTATTGGGAGACCGCCCGGGCCAGTAGAAAAGTTCTTGGATTCACGGACTTTATACATGTCGATGTAGTTGAAGCCCGCTCCGACTAGTATCTGGTGCGGCGTACTTCCAGTGTAAGCTCCAGTGACTCCCAGGCGACTATGACGTTCGAAAATATATGGGTTCCCAATTACGCCATCTGGGAATGCGCCGAACGGGTTCGTGTGCCCCGGTGGTAGCAACACAAGATCTGATTTCGCGCTGGTATTAAATAGGCTAATTTGAGTTGTCAGATCCCAGTTCGGTGTTATCGCAAGTTTATGGTGAGTGAGATCCAAGTTGTAGCGGTCGCTGTCATTGCTTCCAATCGGATCTAAGGCTTGACTACCGCCATCACCTGTTCCCGCATTATTTCTCCCTTGATAACCAATTCGAAGTTGCGTATCGGCATACCCAATGTCTAAGCGCGCATCAATATTATTTCGATCGGTATTGACTGAACTCGGCGCCAAGGAGGCGCTGGTTCCGAACAGCCCATCAAGTCCAGATTGAACATCCGCGACAACAGGTTTCCTGTATCCGTCGGTGTCGTGGATTTGCAGTGATAGCGCCACGGCAAGGTCGCCGGAATTTCTACCGTGCAATAACCACGCATCGCTTGTATGGTATGTCCCGACACGCCCTCCGACCTCGGTTCCGTCAATGTCCTCAGCAGACTTGGTGATAATGTTGATCACTCCTGCAAAGGCATCCGCCCCATATAACGCAGAACCCGGGCCACGTATAATTTCGATGCGCGAGATGTCTTTTATCGGCATCCCTCCCCAAATTTGGCTTCTATTGCCCAGAAACTGGTTGGTGATGGGGATCCCATTAATCAGCACGAGAACTTGCGGATTAAATTGAGAGTGGATGCCTCGCGCTATGTAAACGGGATTAAGGCCGCCAGCGGAATTCGAAACATGAAATCCCGGGACGGTATCTATAATTTGATCGAGGTCGGTCGCTCCGATAGCGGTAATGTCCTCCGATGTAATAACACTGGCGACTGACGGAGCGCGAGCGATAGGCTGCTTGCGTCCAGTAGCAATGCTGACAAATTCCTCGTCGCCGTATATCAATGCCAGGTCATCTTCTTCGTTCGGCTGTGCCAGCGCAGAGGGGCTGATCGATAAGAGCAAAAATGGAATTAATACAATGCTCAATTTTTTCATGGCGAGAGGCTCAAATATTGATCTGAAGCTGTAATATTCCGATTGCATAACGTACCCGCATTTTTTTAAAGGCGAAGGTTACGCGACTGGCAGCTTTTGTTGGTTGTTCCACGTACGCGGTAATTTCCCTTCATACAGTACTCTTTGGCAGCGCAAGGGTAGAAAGGAACCTTCTGGTTTTTGAGTCGAATCAATAAAGCATGGTAAAATACCTGCAATAAAAGAGGGGATGCTTATGTAGTAGTATTCCTGCCTAGAGAGTCCTTGATCAGCCGCCAGCGCCGCACATAATGCCGCTATGTTCATGCGCATCCTCCAGCGTCCGCGCGCTAGTTGTTGTTCTATATTGAAAGCTAGGTCGACATATGTTCCGTGTAAGAATCCAAGTTCTTCAGCTAGGCGCTTGACGGGTACGATTCGCTCGTCTTTATTTGTAATTGGTCGCCCGTAACCAGGTATTACGCGTCGTTCGCGAAGTTCCTCTCTTATAATTTCCCCGAGGTCTTCCTCCGCATCTATCTTGGATTTTGTTCTCAAGAGAAAATCTATTGCGCGAATGTCTGCTCCCCGCCCGTAAATACGCGCTTCGGAGACTGCAACCGCCCCACTAACAGCTAGATTGCCGGTGCTGCGCGCGGTGGCAGCAAGAGCCGCAACGCGATTATTCCACAATCGTGGGTCCGGGAAGCTCGCGGACAGTGACCACAATCCCTCAAATAATCGCACCTGCTTTTCGTTGAAAAATCTACCGGTAATACCAAACAGAAGAAGCCCAACCCAACTTATATCTTTAAGTTCGTTTAAGAGATCCTTGCCGCGGAACACGACACGATCACCCGGAAACCAAGCTCCCATGCTCGTTTTCCAATTATCTTCGTGCTGTTCAAGGGCCACAGGTGTTTTCATGACGGAATCACAGGGAATCTTGGTTGATACGAAATGGCCCAGGGTCATTTTCAAGGTGTAATCCGTTCTTGAAAAATGGATATTTTCTCCAGCCGAGTCTCTGTTGCTCCAATGCGTGAACAGCCGCACCGGGCAAGCGCATTATCAAATACAACATTTCCGCTTGTGCGGAAGAGAAGCCTAGGTCCGCAAATGCCGCAGCAGCGATTCCAGGCATCGCTAACGGGCATTTGGTTATCTGTTCCAAATTAGCACGATTTGTTTCTAGCCACGGAAGGGCCTCGCCGGGACTGCAATTCGCAAGGTGATGCAATGTCTCTAACAGTGGTTTCGGGCAAGACACGCCATGCGGGTTGAATCCAGGCACGTGCTCGATGGGGGGCCATGTATCTATGGGTTGGCGATCATGTGGGGTTTGAATTCGTTTTTTCCATTCGTTTAGATCGGCGCCACACCTTGTCCATAGTTCCATTGCGGCAGCGACTTCATGTGCACCGCCAAGTCCTCCGGCGCCAACTGACAGTGCCGCGATAAGGCACGCAGCATTCGGCGAACCGCCGACGCCACCGTTCATTGCTGCTCTCACGCTATGGTCCCTGATTCCGGGATTCGCTATGGCTACCGCCAAGCTATCTAGCAGGAGAATTTGCGCTGGCGACGGCGCCTCCCCAGAAAACATTAGGAATACGTACTCTGTCCAGCTTGCCTTGTGGAGAAGATCGCCATAAACATCGTAGCCATAGCAATAGCACTTCGATGCAGAGAACGGGTCATCCAATTGCGGAGTCTCGAGCCATATCTTGGTTCGTACAACTTCTGTTTCGGCGCTTATGCGTGACATCAAGTGTCGCTCAAGTTATGGCATACCAGTAAGCATATCGACTCGGTCGTATATTGGCGGTGTCTCTTCGGCATCTATATGCACATCGATCAAGGTTGGGCCTCGTGAGTTAGATGCTGTGCCTATATCAATTTTTGCAAAGTCTGCCGGAGAATTTACGGTGTGTGTGTTAGCGCCCAACAATCGCGCAAACGCCGCAAAATCTATTGCCGGAAGTTCAAATCCTATCGGCTCGGCACCACTAAGGCGCTGACCATGCTTAATTGTTCCCAGTGCGCTGTCGTTCAGAACGACATAGATGACTGGTAACTGTTCGGTTACGGCGACAGTGATTTCCTGCCCGCTCATCAGCATGCTCCCGTCTCCTACAATACATACAACGGCGACTTTTGGATTGGCTAGTGCCGTTCCGACGGCGGCTCCTATCGCCCACCCCATCGAACCGAATCCCATGCTCGCCCTGAAGACGCTTTCGGTAGCCGATCGTTGGCCCGCAACGCGCCGGTTGTATGGGTGCAGGTAGTGCATCGCCCAGAAAAAGCTGTTTCCTATATCGGCCAGAAATCTTGTGTTAGGCGGAAACAATCGTGACAGGTCATACATTAGACGCTGCGGCTTTATCGGCGTGGCGTTGCTTAGATATTTTGTTTCATTGTCCATTTTGAAATAACGGGAGAGCATCGGCATTTGCAGTTCCGTGGTCCGTCGGTCGTGGAGCCTACGCTCACTCTCGAGCGTAGTTACGGAGCCGCGGTTCTCCTTCGCGCGCCGTGACCTGGCCCGTCTGAGTATCTTCCGGCGTTCAAACTGGATTACTGACGGGCCATGGCGGTGGGGCCACAGAGCAAGATTCGGCTTCTTTGCGGACGTACCGGAAGGTGGTGACTTGAAATATCGCAGCAGCGTCTCGGAAATTCCGCGAATGTTGCCAAGAATGTGCAGGTCGGCGTTTGGTGAACGCATAAGATTCTCGGCAACGGCGTCTATGTGTACAAACTTTTTGCTCTTTATGTTTGTACTGTCGCCGCCGGGAGTGACTTGCTGGTCCATGCCTGTGCCGATCGCGATGATCAGATCGATTGTCGGGCTGGCAAGTAAAGCTTTGGCTTCCCGGTGCCCGGAAACACCGCATATGCCGCGAAACGTCGGATTGTAGGGGTTTGTTATGCCTTTGGCCTGCGGCGTCGCAATAACTACGGCATGCAATTGCGCCGCCAATTCATACAGCACCCCGATCGATTCATCACAGCCTTCGCCAACCAGTATGACAATCCGCCTGGCCTTTTCGATCGTTGTATACAAGGCTTCAGGAACGTTGTGGTTGGCCGGACCGGCGTTGTCCAGCAAGGCATTGAGCTTGGTGCCTCGTGTACGCGCCGGTAACGGCGTCCGGAGAATATCGAGTGGAATGCTAAGGTGGACGGGGCCTCGCGGATGATGGAACGCTGTCATGATCGCGCTGGTCAATTTTGTCTCGAGCTGGTCGGCATGAGACACCAGAGAGTTAAAGCGCGTGCAGTGTTCGTACATGCCTACGGTATTGATCGCCGTGCACGACGATTCCTGGAATGCCCCTTTCCCGAACGTATTCAGCGCGGTTTGCGCCGTTATCACCAATAACGGAATACGATCCTGATATGCCGACGCGACGCCGGTAATCATGTTGGTGGCGCCTGGTCCGGTGGTGGCGCAACAGACCCCGAGCTTGCCGGTTTCGCGGGCGTATCCGTCCGCCATAAAGGCCGCGCCGGATTCATGGCGTGCCACAATGGGGCGTACGGTGCCGCGTCGTTGGCTGCGGGCAAGAGCGTTATAAAGGGGTTCGATGGCGCCGCCGGGTATGCCGAAAACGTACTCGACGCCAAGCTGCTCGAGGTAACTTATGATCAGATCGCTGGCGTCCTGCCGCACCGGGGCATCCATGCGATCTTCATGTACTCCTCTGGTCGTTCCAGATGAAGTCATGGTCAGCCCCCCGTATTGTTCTACTTATATCTGGGTCCAACTGCACGAACGACATTACCCAAAAAAAGAGTAACTTGCAACACAGTATTAAGAGGGGAGCTGACGTGTACTGTCTAACGCGATAATTTAATTTGCTACGGTACTCCAGCGGAAAAAGTGCGGGCGTCGCCGGCAATTCCAAGCATTGCCACCGGGGTGGGTCTCCCGACGGAGAATCCCTGGACGTAATCAACCCCGATGTGTCTCAGGATATCCAGCGCCGGAGCGTCTTCAACGCATTCAGCGATGGTCTTTTTGCCCAGGACGTGGGCGATATCGTTCATCGAGCGGACCATAGCCATGTCCAGGTCGTCGGTGACGATATTTTTAATATAGGAGCCGTCCAGTTTGATGTAGTCGGCCGGCAGGTGTTTGAGGTAGTTAAACGAGCAGAAACCGGCGCCGAAGTCATCAAGCGCGAACCGGCAACCCAGGCTTCTTAGTTGGTTAATCATCCGGCGTGTGTTGCCAATATTCGATACGCTGGCAGTTTCGGTGATTTCAAAAATGACTCGCGTTGGCAATACGCCGTACTTTCCAAGGGAGTCTTTGATCAGCGACATCAAATCGGGGTCCTCGAACGCATGGCCCGACAGGTTGATGGCCAGATTGCCAATGTGAGGATTCGTCGCCAACGTACTGAGGGCGCGATCGACAACCCATCGATCCAGGGTATGAATATGGCCGGCGCGCTCTACCGCAGGGATGAAGACATCCGGCAATACAATTCCGCCGCTTTCCGGCAGAAACAAGCGTAGCAGCGCCTCGTAATGATTAATCTCGCGTGTTTCGAGATCCACGATCGGTTGCACAAAGATATCCAGCCGGTTATCGGCGATGGCTTCGCGGAGTCGGTTCGCCCAGTCGACGCTTTGCCATAGATCATCGGCTTCGGTATCTTCGGGGTCGTAGGCGTGAACCCGGCTTCTGCCGCGATTTTTCGCGACAAAACTTGCTTTATCGGCCTGGACGAGGTATTCGGCCGCGGATGGAAGAGCACCGTCGATAATGCTCACCCCGATACTGCAACTAACCGAAAACTGCAGGCCGTCGCGACCGTAGTGATAATTGCGCAAGCGGTCGAGGATGTCCTGAGCCAGTGCGGTTGCCTGAGTTTTGTGTGTGTTCATGAGGAGCATGGCGAATTCATCACCGCCGATGCGGCATAGCAGATCGGCTTCGCGGGTGCGGTTCACAAGGATCTCCGATATTTCCTTCAAAACGATATCGCCGTCCCGGTGGCTCAAGTTGTCATTAACGATCTTGAAGTGATCGAGATCAATATACAGTAGCGCGTGTTTCGTGCCGCCACGCATACTGCTCGCGGCGAGTTGCTCCAGACTGATCTCAAAATAGCGGCGGTTGAACAAGCCGGTGACGACGTCATGCATTGCCAGGTGCTCAAGTTGCCGGCGCGCTATCTTCTGTTCGGAAATATCAATTAAGTGCCCGTAAATAGCCTCGAGGTCATTTTGTTCGTCCTTGCGTGCGTCCATTGAGATCTCGACCCAAACCGGCTCGCCGCTGCTGTTGATCAGGCGTACTTCCTGTTTGTAGCGTGACACGCCGCCGCTGGCCATTAGTTTGAGCACCGACTGAAAACGGCGGTGTTCCTCCGGGTGGAGAAAACCGAGGAACGGCATATTCAGCGAGTCGGCTATCTTATAGTGAGAGATGTTTTCCCAGGCCCTGTTTAGAAAACGGAGCTGTCCGGTACCGTCGAGCTTGAACACGACTGATCCGAGGTTGTCCAGCATATGGTCGTGTAGGCGTGATAATTTCTGGTAGTTGTCTTCGCTGGTCCGTTGGGCTGCTACCCGCTCAAGAAATTCGTGATTAATCGTCATGTAATCGGCGCGGCGAACGGCGATCTCGCAGGTCTGGCGAAGATGATCCGCCTTGAAAGGCTTGGCAATAAAATCGGTGGCGCCATCGAGCATCAGGGCTTCGGACCGGTCCATGGTTCCGTCGGCAGTCATGATAACGACTGACTGGGACGGTTTTTCCGCAAGAATATTTTCCAGCACTTCCGGACCAGCCATGCCCGGTAACATCACGTCGAGGAGCACGAGATTATGGCGGCGCATACGCCACGCTTCCAGCCCGGCGTTCCCGTCACGGGCGATCTCGGTGTCAAAACGCCGTTGCAGAACGCGCTCGGCCAGCATCGCCGTGTCGTCATCATCTTCTACGATGAGCAACGTCGGTTTGCGCGATGGTTTGGCATAGCGATCACAGCGTCGCACGGCGTCCAGCAGGACATCATGATTTTCAAATGGTAAGGAAAGGAAATAATTTATCTCGTGTTCTCTGGCTGTTGATTCCGCAATGCGATCGCGGTAGGTCGCCGAAACCGCAATGATCGGGATGTCGGACGGGCATCTGAAGACGCCGGAACGGACCATGCGGGCGAGACGCCAGCCGTCAAGGTCGGGCATATGGATGTCGGTAATAAGGAAGTTAACCTTGTCGGAGCGCAGCAGGCGAACAGCGCTATGGCCGCTGTCCGCCTCGATCAGGTTGATGAAACCCGCACGGAGCAGAATCCTTCGCAAAAGTACACG
Source organism: Gammaproteobacteria bacterium (assembly GCA_006218035.1). Taxonomy (GTDB): domain Bacteria; phylum Pseudomonadota; class Gammaproteobacteria; order VBWC01; family VBWC01; genus VBWC01. Next base: position 50,263 of record VBWC01000014.1, on the reverse strand, counting down.
GGTATCCGTGTCGTCGTTCACCAGGAGGATGCGCACGTCTTTCCCGGTGATCTGGCTGTAACTATCCGCCGGCGCAGCAATGTTCATAAGAAACGGCATCGCTCTATCAGGGAACCGAGAGAATAACCCTAACTTACCTTACGTCACAACCTTACCGCCTATCTGTCGGAGAGCGCCAGATTAATCGTTATCGCGGTCAATGCGTGCCGCATCTGTCGTTACCACGGCGCGGAAGAACGCGAGCACATGTAACGCCACGTATCTAAAGTTTCTGCCGATTTTGCCGTTCTAGGCACTGAGTCTCTATAACCGCATTGGGGACGGCAACGTGCGTGTATACCGGCTGTCGGAAATATAATTGTTTTATCAATAACATATAAGTACCCGGACAAGACGCGAAGACATACGGAGAGGGAAATTTGTAATGTCGCCAACAAACCGCATTCAATTGCTTTCCCGACTGTCGCTGGCTGCCAAAGTCAGCCTGATGGTCGGTACGATTTTCATCACGGTCGTTGTGGCTGTGACGTTGTTCACCGCCGAGCGGAACCAGGAGCGCATGCTCGAACTGGTGGAACACCAGACGCAGGATATGACCACGTCGTATTTTGACAGTCTGAACACGATGATGCTCACGGGCACCATGGATCAGCGCTCGATTCTTCGCGGCAAGTTCTTGCGGCGTCCAAACATCCTGGAAGCGCGGGTCGTTCGCGGCGAACTGGTCAGCAAGCAGTTTGGTCCCGGGTTGCCGGAAGAAAAGGCTGTCGATGACCTGGATCTGCGCGCGCTTAAGGGGGAGAAGATACTTGAGTTATCGAATGGCAAGGACGGCCGTGTCGTAACGGCGATCACCCCCGCCATCGCGACAGAAAATACCAATGAGGTGAACTGCCTTGCCTGCCATACCGTGCCGTCAGGAACGGTGAACGGCGCGGTCCGTATTGCCTATTCCATCAAGGATATTGACAAGGCCCTGCACGAGAGTTTCTGGGCCCAGGTCGGCGGCAACCTGATACTGCTGGGTATCGGATTGATACTCGCCAACTATTTCCTGCGCCTGTGGATTACGCGTCGTCTGCGCGATTTCATCGACGTGATCACGGCCCGTTCGTCCGGCGATGTGAATGCGCGTGTCGAAGTCGGTGCGCACGACGAAATTGGCAAGCTTGCGACCGCATTCAATACCATGGCGGACAAGATTAACGAATCAGACGCGCGTGAGAGCAAGGCGTCGAAGGAGCTTCGCGAGAAAGTCGACATCATGCTTGATGTCGTCAAAAAGGCAGCCAAGGGTGATTTGACCGGCAAAGTGACCTTCCACTCGGACGACACCGTCGGACAGCTCGGCAAAGGGCTGCAGGCCATGGTGGACGATCTGCGCTCGCTGATGGAGGAGCGGCGCAAGGCCATGGAAGAGATGCAGCATAAGGTCGACGCGATCCTGGGGGTCGTGTCCATGGCGGCGGAAGGTGATCTGACCGGTCGCGTCACGATTACCGGCGAGGACGCCATCGGCCAGCTCGCGCAAGGCGTACAGCGCATGATGGGCAAACTCAACGGGCTGGTGTCTCAGGTCCAGCAGTCCGGCATTCAGGTAACGTCGTCCGCGACGGAAATCGCGGCAACCGCGAAGGAACAGGAGGCGACCGTGGCGCAACAGGCGTCAACGGTCAACGAGATCGTCGCGACGGCCACCGAAATCTCGGCAACGTCAAAAGAGCTCGTGAACACGATGGACGAAGTTGCTCAAGTGGCGGAAGCCACCGCGGTGTCTGCGGCGGAGGGGCATGCCGGCCTGACCAAGATGGAGGGTACGATGCATCGCGTTGTCGAGGCGTCACAGAGCATCGCCTCCAAGCTGGAAATTCTCAGTGAAAAGGCCAGCAACATTAACAGCGTCGTCACGACAATTACGAAGATCGCGGACCAGACCAATCTGCTGTCGCTGAATGCGGCAATTGAAGCGGAAAAGGCCGGCGAGTACGGCGTTGGATTCGCGGTGGTGTCCACCGAGATCAGGCGCCTTGCCGACCAGACGGCGGTCGCTACACTGGATATCGAGCAAATGGTCAAGGAGATGCAGTCGGCGGTATCCGCCGGTGTCATGGGTGTGGATAAATTCTCGGAGGAAGTCCGCTCCAGCGTCAGCGATGTCCGGCAGGCAACGACGCAATTGGCCGAGATCATTGATCAGGTCCAGAAGCTGACGCCGCGCTTTGAAAGTGTTCACCAGGGAATGCAGTTCCAGGCCGGTGGTGCCGAGCAAATCAAGCAGACCATCGTTCAGTTGAACGAGTCTGCGCAGCAGACGCTGGAATCCCTGCGGCAGTCGACGTCGGCGATCGAGCGGCTGGATGATGCTGCTCACGGGCTCCAGAGCGGTGTTTCGCTGTTCAAGGTGTCAAGGTGAGCGCCCGGTGACGGATTGCCATGCTGTTTCTGATTTTCTATCTGGGAGAGCAACGGTACGCGCTGGCCGCACAGGAGGTGGTTGAAGTCGTGCCGGTGGTGCAGTTGAAGAAAATTCCACAAGCGCCGAGTTACATCGCGGGATTGTGTAACTACCGTGGCGCGCCCGTGCCGATCATCGATTTGTGCCGCGTGATTGAAAACCGTTCTGCGAACCGGCACATGAGCACGCGCGTCATCATGGTGCATTATCAGCTAAAGGACGGGACGGATCGCCTGCTGGGGCTGGTTGCAGAGCGCGCGACGGAAATGGTGACGTTGGAAAGCAAGGATTTTGTCGAGTCGGGTGTTAGCGGTAAAGATATTACGTGTTGCCGCCGTGTGGCGATTGATCCGGACGGCATGATCCACCGTGTCGAACTGAATGGACTGCTGCCGGAAAACGTCCGGGACGTTATTTTCCGCTAATGCGGACGTCGTCGACGGCGGTTTGACGTGGCAGCGGGAGTGCGGCATACCGCCATGGCCAAGAAAGATGATGGAGATACTAAAGTTACACGTATGTCCCATGGGACCATCAATAGTCTGCTAAAAAAAATGATCGGGCTCGATGTGTCCACCATCGGCCAGGGTTCTATCAAGCGTGCTATCGATCACCGTCTTCGCCAGACCGGCATTCCAGATGCGGAAAGCTATCTCACCACGCTCAATTCTTCCGAGCAGGAGCTGAGAGCGCTTATCGAGGAGGTTGTCGTCCCGGAGACCTGGTTTTTCCGCGACCAGGGGCCATTTGACGCGTTACGTATGTATGCGGAGGGCGTCTGGATGCCAGCACATCCGGGCGGCACGTTGCGTGTGTTAAGTCTGCCGTGTTCTACGGGCGAAGAGCCGTATACGATCGGCATGGTATTCACCGACTGCGGTCTTCCGCCGGCACGCGCGCGGATCGACGCTATTGATGTGAGCTCCAGCGCGTTAGCGAAGGCAAAGCGGGCGATCTACACGAAAAACTCATTTCGCAATCCGGACACAAGTTTCCGCGACAAGTACTTTCGCCAGACAGAGCAGGGTTATGAGCTGGATAGCGCAGTCAGTACTATGGTGCGGTTTGCGCAAGGCAACATACTGAGCAACTCGTTTGTCGTGAGCCGTGAGCCCTATGACGTGATTTTTTGCCGGAATCTGTTTATTTACTTCGACCGTGAAACCCAGCGGAACGTCGTTCGGAAGTTATATAGCCTGCTGAAAACAAACGGTCTGCTATTCGTAGGCCACTCCGAGGCCAGTATTATCCCCCGCGACTACTTTCAGCCACTGGAAGGTCGCGGTTCCTTCGGCTACCGCAAGCGGGATCTGATGCAGGTGATCGAGGATCGATGCTCGACGATCCAGGTCGATCCGTCGAAAGACCGATTGTCGGAAAGGGCAGCGCAGCAGCAACTGCCACTGCGAGTGAAAGCGGAACTGCCGATCCCGGTCGCGGCCCCGTTAGCAGCGAGCGTTGACGACGTGCCGTTGCAAAGGGCTTATAAGCTCGCCAACGAAGGATTTCTCGATGAGGCCGCGACACTGTGCGAGGCGCGGCTGAAGGCTGACGAGGCCTGTGTCGATGCGTACTTCCTGTTGGGCGTCGTGCGGGAGGCGCTTGGCGACCATAAAAGCGCGGGAGAGCTGTTTCGCAAGGCGTTATACCTTGATCAAAATCACTACGAAGCACTGATTCACCTTGCCCTGCAGGCGGAGGCGGAAGGCAATCGCGCGGCCGCTGATGTACTGAAGCAACGTGCCGAGCGGGCGGCCCGGGCAAAGTCAGGTGATCAGGATGGCGGCACGCGCTATGAATAAACAGGAAACCGCCAGTTGCTGGTCGACTATCGGCGTGTGGGGGCAGCAGCGGCCACGCTGCCCGCGTCTTGAAGAGGTCTACCATTGCCGCAACTGTGATGTGTATACCGCCGCCGGCAGGCGCCTGCTTGAGAGAGAGTCACCGGCGGAATATGCCCACGAATGGGCGCAGCGGCTGGCATTGAAAAAGGAAGAGCGCGTCATCGGCCGGATGTCGGTGGTGGTATTTCGCGTGCAGGAAGAGTGGCTAGCGGTACCAACGCGCCTGGTGCAGGAAGTGACCGATATCAAAGCAGTCCACCGAATTCCGCATCGGAACTACAACGTGCTGAAGGGTGTTGTGAATATTCGCGGCGAAATGCAGTTGTGCGTGTCGCTGGAGGGGTTGCTGCGTATCGAATCGGCCGAGGATGCCATCGACCTGGAAGACAAAACCAGAACGGTACGATCTATCGTGCTGGCGAAAGGCGGCGAGCGTTACGTATTACCGGTTACCGAGATTCACGGGGTGCATCGTTATCACGCCAACGAACTGCACGGTGTGCCGGCCACGCTGGCGGACTCCAGTGGTACCTATCTGACGGGCGTGTTCCGATGGAAAGGCAGCCACGCCGGTTGCCTGGATGGTGATTTATTGTCTGTTCCGTGTCGAGGTGGAGGAGAAGGCGGCAGTAGTGATGGACGGGCTGCTGGCGCTGGAGAGCGACCCGACCTCGGCCGGCACACTGGAAGAACTGATGCGCGCGGCGCACTCGATCAAGGGCGCCGCGCGGATGGTGGACGTGACGTCAGTGGTGAGCATCGCGCACGTGATGGAAGACAGTTTCGTGGCGGCCCAGAAAGGCAAGCTGGTGCTGAGCGCGGACGATACGGATATCCTGCTGAAGGCGATTGACACGGTATCGCAGATCGCCAAGCGGAGAGCCACGCAGCCGAGCTCGACGCACTGGTGGCGTCGTTACGTGGCATCTTGTCCGCCGACGGACCGGCGGCCGGAATACCGGTCAAGACAGCACCGCCGCCCGCGACGGAGAATAAACCAGCCGGGAAGCCCGTCGAGAAACCAACACAACAGGCGCCCCTGCGGGCGGCCGCTCCACCCGTTGAGCGGGACCACGACAAGGCCGCCGCCGGCCCGCTGCAGAAGGATGGCGCCAGTGCGGGCAAGGATCGCATGCTGCGCATCAATGCATCGCGCCTTGACCGGTTGATGGGTCTTGCCGGCGAGACGCTGGTCGAGTCGCGCTGGTTGACACCGTTCGCCACCTCCATGAACCGCGTGAAGCGCCGGCAGGGTGAGTTGATAGCGGCACTGGATAATCTGCGCGAATCGCTTAGCGGCGTAACGGTGAGCGACTACGCCGCCTCTCTCTTCAAGGACGTTGAACATAAGGCAAACGAATGCCGCAGCATGCTCTCCGAGCGCATGACCGACCTGGAACAGTTTGATCGGCGTACCAGCAATATCGCCAACAACCTGCATCACGAGGCGATAGCGAGCCGCATGCGGCCTTTCTCGGATGGCGTGCAGGGATTGCAACGCCTGGTACGTGACCTCGCGCGGCAACTGGGTAAAAAGGCGAAGCTCGATATCCATGGTGCCAATACCCAGGTCGATCGCGACGTTCTGGAAAAAATCAAGGCGCCTTTGGACCATATGATCCGGAATGCCCTGGATCACGGCATCGATACGGCGGAGGAGCGGGCGCTGCTCGGCAAGCCTGAGGTTGGCTCCATTCGACTGGAGGCGTTTCACAACGCCGGGATGCTGTCCATCGTTATGGCGGATGATGGTCGTGGCGTCGATCTCGACAGGCTGCGTGACAAGATCGTCGCCAAAGGATTGGTGAATCAGGAGATGGCGGGGCACTTGAGCGATTCCGAATTGCTCGAATTCCTGTTCCTGCCGAGTTTCAGCACGCGTGACTCGGTGACCGACATGTCCGGCCGCGGTGTCGGCATGGATGTGGTCCACGATACGGTCAAGGAAATGGGCGGCATGGTACGGGCGACGTCCGTGCTGGGCAAGGGAATGCGTATCCAGATGCAGTTGCCGCTGACGTTGTCGGTGCTGCGAGCGTTGCTGGTCAAGATAGGCGGGGAAAGCTATGCGTTTCCGTTGGCCCGTATCGATCGTATATTAAAACTCCCGCGGAGTTCGATCGAGATGCTGGAGAATCAGCAGTATTTCACGCTGCAAGGCGATCATATCGGGTTGGTATCTGGTTGCCAGGTGTTCGGCAAGCGTGCGCCGGAGAAAAAGCCGAAAGAACTGCCGGTAATCGTGGTGGCGGATCGGAACGGACGTTTCGGGCTGGTGGTGGACGAATTTATCGGTGAGCGTGAGCTGGCAGTCCAGGTGCTCGATTCGCGTCTCGGCAAGGTCAAGGACGTCAGCGCCGCGGCATTGCTCGAAGATGGTGCTCCAACGCTCATCGCGGATATCGATGACGTCGTGCGCTCGATCGACAAACTGGTTAATGAGGCGCAGCTCAGGAAGGTGGATAGCGACTACACGACGACGACGGCGTCGCGCAAGCGAATTCTGGTTGTAGACGACTCGATCACGGTACGCGAGGTCGAACGCAACCTGCTAAAGGCATGCGGTTACGATGTTGAAGTCGCCGTCGACGGTATGGATGGCTGGAACGCCGTGCGCAGCGGCATGTTCAACCTGGTGATAACAGACATTGATATGCCGCGCATGGATGGCATTTCGCTGGTCACTAAAATGAAGGGTGACGACAAGTACAAGGCGGTGCCGGTGATGATCGTGTCTTACAAGGATCGGGAGGAGGATCGTCGACGGGGGCTTTCGGCGGGGGCGGACTATTATCTGACGAAAGGGAGTTTTCATGACGAAACCCTGCGTGAAGCGGTGATTGATCTGATCGGCGAGGCGCTGTGATGAGAATCGCGATAGTCAACGACATTGGCATGGTTACCGAGGGTTTGCGGCGCATTATCGTCGAGGCGCGTGGACATGAAGTCGCCTGGATGGCGCGCGATGGTGCGGAAGGCGTTGAGAAATGCGCGAAGGAAGTGCCCGACCTGATTCTTATGGACCTTGTTATGCCGGTCATGGACGGTGTGGAGGCGACCCGGCGCATTATGCAGGAAACGCCCTGCCCGATTCTCATCGTGACCAGTTCGGTTGAGGCCAATGCGCATATGGTATTTGCCGCGCTGGGCGCGGGCGCGCTGGACGCGATCAGCACCCCCACATTGCTGTCAAAGGAAGGGATGGAAGGCAGGGAAGCGCTGCTGACGAAGATCGTCACCATCGACAAGCTGACTCGCCGTGGCAGAAACCGGGAAGATGTGCCGACGTATCTGCGCAACCGCGATGCGCCGACCCCGTCGGGATTGCTGCTGGCCATCGGTTCATCGTCTGGCGGTCCGGCGGCGCTTGCCGAGCTGCTACGCGCGTTGCCGGCCAATTTTCCGGCGGCTGTAGTTATTATCCAGCATGTCGATCAACAGTTTTCCGCCGAAATGGCCAAATGGCTGGGCCAGCAAACCAGTCTCACCGTGGATATCGCCCGCCGTGGCGAGTGGCCGCAAACCGGAAAGGTGCTGGTGGCGGCCACCAACGATCATCTGGTTGTCGCACCCGGCGGAAAGCTCGATTACACGCCGGTGCCACGCGATTTCGTCTACCGCCCGTCGGTGGACGTGTTTTTCGAAAGCGTCGAACGCAACTGGTCGAAGAACGTCATCGCCGTGCTGCTGACCGGCATGGGCCGCGACGGGTCCGAGGGCATGTTGAGACTGCGCAACGCGGGCATCCATACCATTGCGCAGGATCAGCAGAGCTGCGCCGTCTACGGCATGCCCAAGGCGGCGGCGGATCTCAACGCGGCGGTGGAGATATTGCCGTTAAACAAGATTGCCGGCCGGATTTGCCAGATTTTCAGCAAACGACTCGGCCGGGCGGTATAGGGAATGACAAACTCCGTCGACAAGGGGAAGGCATCAGAGGATCTGGGGAGTCCGGTGGTGCTGCTCGTCGACGATCAGCAGATCATTGCTGAAGGTATTCGCCAGATGCTTGCCGATGATCCGGACATCGCGTTTCACTATTGCAGCGATCCACGTCAGGCGATCAACAAGGCGATAGAGGTTTCCGCGACCGTCATATTACAGGATCTTGTTATGCCGGAAGTCGACGGTTATACCCTCCTGAACTTTTACCGCAGGCATCCAAGAACTGCGCCTATTCCGGTTATCGTGCTTTCCTCCAAGGAAGATCCCGCCGACAAAAGCGAGGCCTTTGCCCGGGGTGCGAATGATTATCTGGTCAAGCTTCCCGACAGGATAGAGTTGATTGCCCGTATTCGCGCGCAGTCCCAGAGCTATCTGTTGCAGCTCGAACGTGAACTGGCGTTCAAGAAGCTGCACCAACTGCAGCAGGAGCTCGAAATCCGCAACGCGGAACTGCAGCGCCTGTCATCCGTGGACGGCTTGACCGGCATTGCCAACAGGCGCAATTTTGATGAACGGCTGGATCAGGAGTGGAAGCGCGCGATGCGTGAAGACCTGCGCTTGTCGCTTATTCTGATCGATGTCGATTTCTTCAAGCCGTTCAACGACAACTACGGTCACCAGCTGGGCGATGACTGCCTGCGTAGTGTAGCCGGCGCGTTGGCCGGCGCCCTGCACCGGCCGGGCGATTTTGTTGCGCGGTATGGTGGCGAGGAGTTTGTGGCTGTGCTTCCCGGTACTGACTTAAAGGGCGCGATGGTGACAGCCGAGGCGCTGCGCATGGCGATTGAGGCAAAAAAGGTCAGGCATGATTTTTCAAAGGCCGCGAGGCACGTCACCATCAGCCTCGGGATCGCGAGTGTTATTCCTCGACAGGGCATGTTGCCGAGCGCGCTGATCGTTGCCGCAGACACCGCATTGTATGCGGCGAAGGAAGGCGGCCGGAACCGATACATGGTGGCGTCCGACGAGCAACTCAAGGCGGCTGCCGGCGGGGGCTAAGACGATCTGGAAGCGTCTGCCGGGTTTCTACGCCGCTGTTGTCGACCTGTTCACCCGTGACGGATTGATGCGTGCAAGCTTGACCCCGCTTTCCGTTGTCTGGACGATCTCGATCGGATAACCGCTGATCATAATGCTGGTGCCCGGCTCCGGAATGGATTCGAGATATTCCAGTAATAAACCGTTCAGCGTCTTCGGACCATCCGTGGGCAGATTCCAGTTCATCGTGCGGTTCAACGCGCGAATGTTCGCGCTGCCGTCGATCAGATAGCTGCCGTCTTCCTCGGAACGGACCTCACCAATCGTCGCGGAAACACCGCTGGAAAATTCACCAACGATTTCTTCAAGGATGTCTTCCAGAGTGACCAGGCCGCGGATATCACCGTATTCATCGACGACCAGGCCGACGCGGCGTTTCTGTCGCTGGAAATTCAGCAGTTGCGTGTTTAGCGGCGTACCTTCCGGGATGAAGTAAGGCGGACGGACCGCAGCAGCGATCGAGTCTTTGTCCAGCTCGCCGGTGCTCAACAGATTCAGCGCCGCGCGGACGTCCAGGAAGCCGACGACATTTTCGATATTGTCGCGGTAGACCGGCAAACGCGTATGCTGGCTGTTGCTGAGTAGCGGCAGAATCTGGCTCCAGTCATTATCGAGATCGACCCCGACGATTTCGTTGCGCGGCACCATAATATCCTCGACTGTCACTTTTTCCAGATCGAGGATGTTGATCAGCATCGATTTATGTCGCTGCGGGATCATGGCGGCTGCCTCGCTGACCACGGTGCGCAACTCCTCGGCGTTGAGATGCTCGCGTGTCACGGCGTCCGGCGATACACCGATAATTCTCAACAGGCCATTGGCCACGACATTGACCAGCCAGACGATCGGCGATGAGATTTTCAGCAGCGGTTCCAGAATCAAGGATGCCGGAAACGCAACGCGCTCGGGGTGAAGCACCGCGAGGGTTTTCGGAGTGACCTCGCCGAATATCAAGATAACCAGGGTTAGCACGCCTGCCGCGATGGCAATTGCACCTTCGCCGAGAAAACGCAAGGCAATCAGTGTTCCGATGGACGAGGCCAGGATATTGACAAAATTATTGCCGAGCAGGATCAAGCCAATCAGGCGGTCGGGCCGGTCTAGCAGCCTGCTTGCCCGCAACGCTCCGCGATGTTGCATGTTGCTCAAATGCCGCAGGCGATAGCGGTTGAGGCTCAGCATGGCTGTTTCCGATGCCGAGAAAAAAGCCGACAACACAATCAGAAAAAATAGAATGATAAACAGGGTGGCGGTAGACGCGTCGCTCATCGGTCGGGCACCGTTTATATTGTATGCGCGGGCGATGCTGCCGTTGAATATTGCATCGGTATGAAACGATGAGTCGGAGTGGCAATCATTCTATAATAAACAATCGTCACCGGTCAGCCACGCTCATGGCGAGCGTTGCAGAATAAGTTCGAGTACGAGCTTGCTGCCAAGGTAGGCGAGCATCAGTGCCACGAATCCGCTCAACGTCCAGCGTATGGCAACCCTGCCGCGCCAGCCGAAACGCCAGCGGCCCCAGAGCAACGTCGCAAAGACCGACCACGCGATGATGGACAGCACAGTCTTATGAGCAAGATGCTGGGCAAACATGCTTTCCATATAGACGAAGCCTGTTACCAGCGACACGCTTTGCAGCGTGAACCCAACACCAATTAACTGGAACAGCAGCGTTTCCATGGTGTTCAACGGCGGCAGCGCCCGGATGAACCCGCCAGGATGACGGTTACGCAAATGCCTGTCCTGTATGGCCAGCAATATCGCCTGAACAGCCGCGATGGCGAGCAGGCTGTAGGCCAGGATCGAGATGAGAATATGCACGCCGATACCGGTAGCGGCATGTTGAATCAGTGTGTGTTGGCTTGGCAGCACTGTTTCCAGCAGTATCGCGAGCGCTGCGAGCGGTAAAATGACAATGCCAAGGTTTTCGACCGGGCTGGTGAGCGTCGCCAGCAGAAACAGCACGGCGATCAGCCATGAAAGCAGCGAGACCGCATTGAAGAAACTGAAATTCAGTCCGTCGGCCGTAAGAATGTTCAGCGAAAGAAACAGCGCGTGCAGTGCGACAGCGGACGTGCCGAGCAGAAGGATGATGCCCCCGCGCGGCGGTATGGCAGCGGCGCCGCGCGACAGCCGGTAGGCCAGCAACACTCCTGTCGTGACATACAGTATTCCTGCCGCGAACGCGACCACAGACATAATCATTTTATGCAGAGACCCCTAGCACTGAACTGGCAAGCATGCGTTCAACCCCGAAGTCCGGATTTAGTGGTGCGGAAAAACACCGTATCCGTTTATGCCGGGAATTTGCGCTTAAACCATGGCAATAATCGCACAAAGCGGATTGGCATGGAATGGGCGTGAAACAAACCGGCCGGGCGGTGTCGGCCTGTACCAGGTTTTCCATGTTATAGTCAGCCGCCAGCATGGGGGAAGGTAAGCGGGTAATGAAATTGCGCGTTCTTGGTTGCAGCGGTGGTGTCGGCGCGGGGTTGCGCACGACATCGTTTCTGCTCGACAGTGATGTGCTCGTCGATGCCGGTAGCGGCGTCGGCGATCTGACCCTCGATGAAATGGCGAGCATTCGTCATATCTTTGTCACTCACTCGCATCTGGATCATGTCGCCTTCATTCCGCTGTTCCTCGACAGCATTTTTGATCGTATCGGCACGCCGGTCGTATTGCACGGACAGCGACCGACGCTCGTGGCACTGAAGGCACATGTGTTTAACGGTGTCATGTGGCCGGACTTCGCGAGCCTGCCACATCCCGATCGTCCGGTACTGCGTTACGTCGAAATGAAACCGGGCGAAATCGTGGTTGTCGGCGACAAAACCATCGAAATGATCCGGGTCAATCATGCGGTGGCCGGGGCGGGTTACCGCGTAACCGGGCAGCACGGGGTATTCGCGTTCAGCGGTGACACCACCTCCAACGACACTCTGTGGGAAGCGCTGAACAGGCACGACCGGCTCGATCTCCTGATCGTCGAGACCGCATTCGCCGACGAAGATGAGGAGCTGGGCAGGCTTGCCCGCCACTATACGCCGCGCCTGCTTGCCGAAGATCTGCTAAAACTGCGGCACGACCCGGATATCTATATTACTCATCGCAAGCCCGGCGACGAAGGCAAGATTCTCGAAGAATGTCGGGTGGCACTGGCGGATCGTCGCGTCAGGGGTTTGGCCGGTAACGAGTGCTTCGAGCTATAATCCCGATCGAGATAGACCCCGCGTCCGCCACATATGGCCACTGCCCCCGGGGCAGTGATACTCAGAACTCCGGATATTTTACCTATGTTTGACGGATTGACAGAACGTCTCGGCCGCACGGTCAAAAACCTGCGCGGTCAGGGGCGGCTTACCGAAGACAATATCAAGGATGCGCTGCGCGAAGTCCGCATGGCGCTGCTCGAGGCCGATGTTGCGTTACCCGTGGTACGCGATTTCATTAAGCGCGTGCAGGAGCGCGCGGTCGGGCAGGAGGTGTTGCAGAGTCTGACTCCGGGGCAGGTGCTGGTCAAAATCGTCCGTGATGAATTGGTACATGTGATGGGCGACGCCAACGAGGAGCTGCGCCTGAACGTCACGCCGCCGGCGGTGATTTTAATGGCCGGGCTGCAGGGGTCCGGCAAGACAACGTCGGTCGCCAAGCTGGCGCTGCGACTGAAAGAGCGTGACAAAAAAACCGTGCTGGTGACGAGTGGTGATGTTTATCGGCCCGCCGCCATCGCCCAGCTCGAAAAACTCGCCGGCGACGTTGGCGTGAATTTTTTCCCGAGCCGGGATACCGACGATCCGGTGGCTATTGCGCGCCATGCGATTGATCATGCGCGCAAGCAGTTTATCGACGTCGTTATTATCGATACGGCGGGGCGCCTGCACGTTGATAGCGACATGATGGATGAAATCAGGCGTATCCACGCCGCGGCCAACCCGGTGGAGACGTTGTTTGTCGTGGACAGCATGACCGGCCAGGACGCCGTCAACACCGCGCAGGCGTTTAATGACGCGTTGCCGTTGACCGGCGTAATTCTTACCAAGACCGACGGCGATGCCCGCGGTGGTGCGGCGTTGTCAATACGTCAGGTGACCGGCAAACCGATCAAGTTTCTCGGCGTCGGTGAAAAGATTGCCGCACTGGAGCCGTTCCATCCGGACCGTATCGCGTCGCGCATCCTCGATATGGGCGATGTCCTCAGCCTGGTCGAGGAAGCCGAGCATAAGATTGACCGGGACAAGGCCGACAAACTGGCGAAGAAGCTCAAGAAGGGCAAGGGTTTCGATCTCGAGGATTTTCGTGACCAGCTGAAGCAGATGCGCCAGATGGGCGGCATCGCCGGGCTGCTCGATAAGTTGCCGGGGATCGCCTCGATACCCAAGGAGGCGAAAAACCAGGTCAACGACAAAGAGACGCGGAGAATGGAAGCGATGCTTGATTCGATGACGCCCCACGAACGGCATTTTCCGGACGTGATCAAGGGATCGCGCAAGCGGCGCATTGCCGCCGGGTCCGGTACGCAGGTTCAGGACGTCAACCGGCTGTTGAAACAATTCACCCAGATGCAGCGCATGATGAAGCAGTTTTCAAAGGGTGGCATGGCCAAACTGCTGAGAAACTTCAAGGGCGGCGCCACGCCATTTTAGGCGTTCCCAGGTATTGCCTCGTTAATACAGCAAGTTACAATTTTAGCCGCGCCGCGCCGGTGTCAGTGAATCGGCCTTGCCAGTTCGCTAAATTCGCGTAAAATATCGCGTTTTCCTAATTGGGTGCGACATACGTCGGCACCCATGTAGTCGTTGCAGGAGGGTGTAAGCCACATGGTAACAATTCGTATGTCCCGTCATGGCGCGAAGAAGCGTCCGTTTTATCACATCGTGGTGACGGACAGCCGTAACTCGCGTGACGGACGTTATATTGAGCGGCTCGGTTTCTATAACCCGATTGCCGTGGCGGGCGAACAGGGTCTTAGCATTAATTCCGAGCGGGTCAATCACTGGCTGGCGCAGGGCGCGAAGGCCTCCGATCGCGTCGCCCAGTTGATCGCGCAGTACAAAGCCTGAGTTCGGTTAACGGCAAAGGCGAGCCAGGCTCTGGCGGAGGCGATAGTGCCGCCGGCGCGACGCAAGACGATCAAGCGCGCCGTATCGTGGTGGCCCGGATTGCCGGAATCTATGGTGTAAAGGGTTGGGTCAAGGTGGCATCTTACACCGTGCCCGCGACCGAAATACTGATGTATACACCGTGGTTGCTCAAGCGCGATAGCGGCTGGCAAGTTTTCGAGGTAACGCAGCGCAAGCCGCATGGCAAGGGATTGGTCGTCCATCCTGTCGGTTCTGATGATCGCGATACAGCGAGCAAGCTGGTGGGTGCCGAAATTGCGGTAACGCGGCATCAGTTTCCGGAGTTGCCCGAAGGCGAATATTACTGGGCCGATCTGGAAAACCTGCGGGTCGTTACCCGGTCCGGAGCAGATTTCGGATTCGTCGCCCGGCTGTTCGACACCGGCGCCAACGCGGTAATGATCGTGCAGGGTGACCGCGAGCGTCTGATACCTTTCATTCGCGGCGATGTCGTGGTGGATGTGGATCTGGCGGGGGGTGTTATCACGGTCGACTGGGACCCCGACTTCTAGGAAACGGTGCCGTGCGTATTGATGTCGTCACGTTGTTTCCGCCGATGTTTGACGCCGTGATGAAGTTTGGCGTTACCGGGCGTGCGACAGATCGCGGCCTGTTGACACTGAAGTGCTGGGACCCGCGTGATTATACGCATGATCGTCACCGTACGGTGGATGATCGGCCCTACGGCGGGGGCCCCGGCATGGTGATGCGAGTCGAGCCGTTGCGCGCCGCGATCCGCGCGGCTCGAAAAGACGCGGGCGGTAGTACGGTGATTTATCTGACGCCGCAAGGCAGGCGTCTCGATCAGGAGGGCGTCAACCGACTGGCGGCGCAACCAGGTCTGGTGCTGGTGGCGGGGCGCTACGAAGGGATCGATGAGCGCGTTGTTGCCACGGAGATCGACGAGGAATGGTCGATCGGGGATTACGTGTTGACCGGCGGCGAACTCGCCGCGATGGTCGTGATTGACGCGCTGGTGCGGACGATTCCCGGAGCGCTGGGGCACGATCAGTCGGCATCGCAGGACTCGTTTGCGACCGGGTTGCTGGACTATCCGCACTATACCCGGCCGGAAGAAATCGACGGACTGCGGGTGCCCGAGGTATTATTGAGCGGTGATCACGCGGCGATCGGCGCGTGGCGCGAGAAGGAGATGCTCGCAAACACGTGGCGGAAGCGCCCCGACCTGCTGGAACATGCGGCACTGACGGAAGGTCAACGAGCGTTGCTCAACGAGTTTATTCGGCAAGAAACCGGGCAGGATTGACAACAGGATTACGTAACCAGGAAATATAGTGATGAGCAACATAATTGAACAGATAGAAGCCGCCCAGATGAAGCAGGACATCCCTGAATTCGCGCCGGGCGATACCGTCAGCGTGCAGGTGAAGGTTGTCGAGGGCACGCGGGAGCGCCTGCAAACCTATGAGGGCATCGTCATTGCGAAAAAGAACCGCGGCCTGAATTCTTCGTTCACCGTTCGCAAGATGGCGCGCGGTGACGGCGTGGAACGCGTTTTCCAGACACATAGCCCGATCATCAGCGGTATCACCGTCAAGCGCCGCGGTGACGTCCGCCGGGCCAAGCTGTATTACCTGCGTGATTTGCAGGGCAAGGCGGCGCGTATCAAGGAAAAGCTGTAACGCACCTGTAATTTTCCGGGGATGAGAGAACGGGTGTTATGGTGACATAACACCCGTTTTTTTATACTGGGGCGGTTTCACGGCGAGCGTTGTGCTGATTATGCTCAACAGCGGCACCGGCAGTTATACAAAAAGTCGTCGGCGGGCCAGTCCCGCCGACACAGACGCCGCTGTATTGCGGTCGCCGTTCGAGACGCTCCGGGTGGGCGTGGAGCTGGCCAGCGGTCGAATTACCGCGATCAATTTCCTGGCTGGCGATGCGCAACTGCTTAACCCGGCCACGGTTGCCGGCCGTGTCGCCGTAGATCAAATACGCCGGTATTTTCGCGATCCCGCATTCCAGTTCACGGTGCCGCTTGCACCGCGCGGCACGGCCTTCCAGCAACGCGTGTGGCGCGCCATGCGCGACATACCCGCGGGCAGCGTCTGCTCCTACGGGGACCTGGCGCGCCGACTGACAACCTCAGCCCGTGCGGTAGGCGGCGCCTGTCGGCATAATCCGGTGCCGATCATCATTCCGTGCCACCGCGTTGTATCGTCATCGGCTTTGGGCGGATTCTGCGGACAGACCAACGGTCCGATGCTGGAGCTCAAGGCCAGACTGCTTGCGCATGAACGCGGTCAGTAACGTGCCGGGCGGGACGGAGTCGCCTCCCGGGGACGCGAATCGCCATACAATCGAACGGTTTCTTGATGCATTGTGGATGGAGCGCGGCCTGCGTGTAGCGACGCTGGTCGCCTATCGCACCGATCTTCACGGGCTTGCGGTGTGGCTGACACGACGCTCATGTACGCTGATGGCCGCGCAGCGCAGCGATCTGCTCGAATATCTGGCAAACCAGGTGCAGCGTGGCTTGAGCGCGCGCTCCACGGCGCGGCTGTTATCGAGCATGCGGCGTCTGTATCAGTATCTGGTACGCGAGGGCGTCATCACCGCCGACCCGACCGCCCGTATCGACGCGCCCAGGCTGGAGCGCTCGCTGCCGAGGTCGTTGACTGAGGAGGAGGTCGAGCGTCTGATCAATACGCCGCCGACGCAGTTGCCGCTGGGACTGCGCGATCGCGCCATGCTCGAGGTTCTGTACGCGTCGGGTTTGCGCGTGTCAGAACTGGTGACACTCGGCGTCAGTCAGGTAAATTACCGTCAGGGTGTCGTCCATGTCCGCGGCAAGGGGGGTAAGGAGCGGCTGGTGCCACTGGGTGACGAGGCCCTGCATTGGCTGGAACGGTATCTGGATGACGCGCGACCGCAGATACTCAAAGGCGCCATGTCGGACACGCTGTTTGTGACACAGCGGGGGAGCGGCATGACGCGCCAGGCATTCTGGTATCTGATCAAGCGTTACGCACGGCAGGGTGGTATCACCCGGCATTTGTCGCCGCACACGCTGCGTCACGCATTCGCGACCCATTTGCTCAATCACGGGGCGGATTTGCGAGTGTTGCAGATGCTGCTTGGCCATAGCGACCTGTCGACGACCCAGATCTATACGCATGTCGCCCGCGAGCGCCTCAAGGACCTGCACGCCAGGCATCACCCGCGCGGATAAATTAGGCGCATGGATGGTCGAAAGGTAGAATAGGCATATTATCGAGAATTACCAAATTACGTGACAACACATCGCGACCGTCATGCCGGGCGGAGCGCAGCGAAGACCCGGAATCCAGTGGTTGTGAACGGCACTGGATTCCCGCGAAGTTTATACCCGGAGGGTACGGGAATGACAGCCGTTGGACGTGTCAGGCTTATAGGTAATTCTCAATAGATATGGCTGAATGGCGACGATATCCGTTCGCCGTCCGGACGGCCGACTTACATGAGGTGTACCCTGTGCGAATAGCGATTCTGTTGATTATGTTTCTGGCCTCGTCCGGCCTGTATGCCGACGCCCCGGAGCTGGCTGCAATCGAGCAGCAGCTGGCGAAAATGATGCCCGGCGAAAAACCGGATCGCATCACCGAGTCGCCGATTCCCGGTTTATATGAGGTCGCTTTCGGTCCGGAGATTTTCTACATCACCAGGAACGGCCGGTACGTGGTGCAGGGCGACGTCTTTGACGTCAAGGACCGGATGGATAATCTGACCGAAAAGACCCGGTCCGTTGGCCGGCGCGAATTGATCGCGGCGATTGACGAGTCAACGATGATCGTATTTCGTGCGCCGACGGAAAAATATGTGGTCACGGTATTTACCGACGTCGATTGCACCTATTGCCGCAAAATGCATCGCGAGATGGCGGACTACAATCGGGAAGGTATCACGGTGCGCTATCTCGCCTACCCGCGCAGCGGACTCAACACGCCGTCGGCCGAAAAGGCGGTGTCCGTGTGGTGTGCCGCGGACCGGAGCGCGGCGATGACGCTCGCCAAGACCGGTGAAATTCCGGAGGTGAAGAAATGCAGGAACCCGGTCGCCGATCATATGGCGGCGGCGGCGAAGATCGGGCTGACCGGCACGCCGACGCTGGTGCTGGCCGACGGCACCGTGCTGCCGGGCTATGTCGAACCGAAGCGCCTCGCCGGTTTTCTTGCGCAATCGCACCAGTGACGCCAGCCGCATGCCGGACAGGCCGATTTTCCGCGAACCGCTATACAGCCACCGTGGCCGCGCATGCGGTAAACAGCAATAGCGCCCTGACCGGCTTGCCGGGCCACAGCCGCTCGACGCCGGTGCGATAAAGCCGCATCTGTTCCGCATAGTGCTGCGCGAGTTCGGCGAGGTTGCCGGCGGTCACGTCGCGATGTGTCTTGTAATCGATGATAGTCACCCCGTTTTCGGCGACGACCAGTCGATCGATGACGCCGTGCACGATGTTCCCGTCCAGCCAGTACTGGATCGCGATTTCGTTATAGGCGCGCAGGTAGCGACTGGCATCGAACAGATCCCGAAACTCCGGCGCCAGTGCAACTTGGCGGGCTTCCCGCCACCAGGCTGACAGATTGGCGACGCTGGTTTCGGCCGCGAATTCGTTAACCAGTGGATCCGGGGCTGTGTCGTCACGGTATTCCGGATATTTTGCCTGCCACTCCAGCATACGGTGTATCACGGTGCCGCGCAGGCGCGCGTTGTCGTCAACAGCGTGTGGCGTGATTGCAGAGTCTGCCGTCAGGCTCGGTGCGATTTCGCGGTGACGCGTCGTGACCTGCAGCGGCGTGGATAGCGCGGGCGTGATTTCAGGCAGCGGGAGCACCGGGTTGGCCGGAGTTATCGCGGGTTGCGTCGTGGTCGCGCCATAAGAATCTCGCCAGCCGCCCGCGATCGCACGGATGTCATCCGGCGCCAGGCTTTCGGCAATCAGTTGGTACCAGTTGAAATCGCTGGTCCTGGCGGACGCGCTGGCGGATATAAACAGCATCTGGCGAGCGCGTGTGAGGGCGACATACAGCAGATTGATTTCCTCGCGACGGTCAGCGATGTTGCGTTCCTCGATCCGGTCTTTTGAAAAACTGTCCAGCATCTCTTTCTTGCCGGTGAGCAGGAACGTGCCGGGCCGGTTTTCCGCCGGCGGCCAGTCGACCAGCGCACCATAGGCGTTGGCCGGGCTGCCTGTGTTGGCGGTATCCGCGAGAAACACCACCCCCGCCTCCAGGCCTTTTGCGCCGTGGATGGTCATGATGCGCACGCTGCCGTCGGGACTGGCGATGGGCGCCTCGTCGAGTGTCGCGCTGTGGGTCCTGAGTTGTTCCAGGCGGTTGAGGAAGTGCGGCAGGCTCGGATAACGGCCGCTGTCGACCTCCAGCGCCAGTTCGATAAAGCGCGTCAGGTTGGCGCGTGCCCTGGCGCGCAGATGCAGCGGAAACGCGGCGTCATAGCGCTCCAGGACATTCGCGTCGTGGTAGATCCGGTCCAGCAGATCGTGCACCGGCAGGGTGTTGGCCAGTCCCCGCCACCGGTTGATCTGTTGCCAGGCGCGCCGCAGCGGGGAAGCCTCGGGCCGGTCGGCGGCGACGCGCTCCAGGCGGTTGATCCACAGTTCGGCCTTCGCGTCGTCGCCGCTGTCCGCCAGTGCCAGGTCGATCAGCTCGGCATCGCTGCAATCGAACAGCGGTGCGCGCAGTACCGACGCGAGTGCCAGATTGTCGTAGGGCGCAACCAGCAGCCGCAGCAGGTGCGTCATGTCCTGCACCTCCAGGCATTCCATCAACGTGCCGCGCGTCTGTCCGATATATGGAACAGCGGCATCGCGCAACGCCTGTTCGTACGCGTGTACATGGGTGCGGTTGCGTACCAGGATGATGATGTCGCCGTACCCGGCCGGTCGTGCGTCCGGTCCTCCGCCCAACAGCACATGGTTGTCGATCAGCTCGCGTATCCGCGCCGCGATCATCGCGCCCTCGTGATAGTAGCGCCGGTCCTCGGCCAGCACGCGCGGAGCCTGCAACGGCCGGCGGAATGACGCTACTTCAGCGTCCATGGGCTCGTCCCGCGCCACCAGCGGCAGAATCTCCACCGTGCCGGGCAGTTCATCGCGATAGGTGTCGTGAGCGGTGAACGCCGGCAGCATCGTCTTGAGTCTGCCGGCGTCGAATACGCGGTTGACGAACGCGATGATCGCCGGCGACGAGCGATACGACGACGTCAGCGTGCCGTCGACCGCGTTCAGGCGGTCGGCAATCCAGCGGCGCGCGTTATCAAACAACCGCGGATCGGCCCGCCGGAAACGATAGATCGACTGTTTGTTGTCCCCGACCAGAAACACGCTGCGGCGGCGCTCGGTGGAACCGGCCGCGAGTTCTTCGAGCAGCGGCAGCAGCAGGCGCCACTGTGTCGGGTTGGTGTCCTGGAATTCGTCGACCAGCACGTGGTCGATGCGCTGATCCAGTTTGTACTGCACCCAGTGGGCGTTGTTGGATTCGTTCAGCAACTGGCAGGCCTTCCACTCGAGATCGGTGAAATCGAGTTGCCGCCGCTCCAGCTTCAGGCGCTGATAGTGCGCCAGAAACCGTGTGCCGGTGTGATACCACGCGCGGTTGGCGTTGAGCGTGTTTTGTTTTTTTATCCGGTCGATACACGACAGTATCTGCGCGCCGAGCTGCTCGTGTAACGCGACAAAGCGCTGATCGCCGTCCGCTCCCATTTGCTTGATGCGTGCTTTGGTCGAGCTGCATGCGCGCTGTTTGCCGTCGGCGGTGATGAAAACGTCGGCAGCGCGTGCGAACCGCGCGCCAATGTCGGTGACCGTGTCCAGCGCCTGATCGAGCACGTCGCTGAACTTCAGGTTGGTGGCGGTCGCATGCTGGTTCAGCAGCAACTGGAATTCGCGCAGCGCTGCGGTATTGGTTTTGTCGAAAAACCCGGTGGCAGGTTGTTCATCCGGTGCGATGTCCAGCTGCCGCGCCAGGCGATCGGTCGCCCACAACACGGGTTCCTCTGTTTCCGCCGTGTAGGCCCACCAGTCGCCGCGATGGGAGAAAAACGCGGCGATCGCGTCGCGCGTGTTCGGCAGACCACGGCACGCATCGAGCAACGCCGTCAGCATCTGCGCCGTCTCGCCGTCGGGGTGCGCGGTAGTTTCGGCGGCCAGCGCGTCCCAGGCCTCGGCCTCGAGCAGTCCGGTGTCCTCGATCAGTTCAAATCCCGGTGGCACGTCGGCCTCCAGCGGAAAACGCCGCAGGATGTCCTGGCAAAACGCGTGAAACGTGTAGAACCGGACCGGCCGGATGCTGCGCAGCACCTGCTCATAGAGGTGCCGCGCGGTGTGGCAGGTGGGCGGCGACGGCGCGACCCCGAGCGCCGACAGTTGCGCGTGCAGCGCGTCATCCCCGGCCGAGGCCAGCGCATACAGCCGATCCAGCAGACGTGTCTGCATTTCCGCAGCGGCCTTGCGCGTGAAGGTGATGGCCAGAATCGCGTCCGGTGTCGTGCCGTCGAGCAACAGACGAACCAGGCGTGTCACCAGCAGCCAGGTCTTGCCGGTACCCGCGGAGGCAACGACCGCGGCGCTCGTTGCGGGATCGGTGGTGTCGTTGTGTTCAGTCATGTGGAGGCATCATGCGCGCGTCAGGGTGGTCATGTCGGTGCCGGTGCGGCATCCCGCGACGCGGTGGTCCAGGCCTGCCGGCGGCAGACGCCCTGCATGGCGCACCAGGCGCAGGTGCGGTCGTCGCCCCATGCCGGCAGCGGCGCGCCGGCCTGCAGCGCCTGCCAGGTGTCGGTCAGGCGCTGTTTGTGGTGGCGGACAGTGTCGTCGAGTTCCGCGCCTTCGAGCGAGGTGGCGCTTTTGACCCCGTTCCTGTCATCACCGAGTTTCAGGAATTCCGCGCGGTGCGGGACGACATCCGCCAGCAACCCGTAGAACGGCAGTTGCACCGACTCGCCGTTCAGCACGTCGTCCCTGGTCGGGGTGTTGCCGGTCTTGTAATCGATGATCGCGATGCCGTCCGGTCCCGTGTCGATGCGGTCGATACGGCCGGCAATCGTCAGTGTGTCGCCCAGCGGCTTGCGTTTCTGCTCCGCCTCAACGCGCAGCACACGCCACTGTGGCGCGCGCTCGATCTGCCAGTCGATGTAGGCGGGGATCACGGCCAGCCACTGCGTTAACCAGCTGCGGTGCAGAAAATTGTCTTCGACGTTCGCAGCGAATTCCTGGCGGGATATCTGCTCCAGCAGTTCGCTCGCCGCAACACGGCCGGCCTCGGTGAACGTGCCCGTATACGGACCCGGCAGGCGCGCGTGTCCGCCGTGAAACGCCTGCAGTATGCGATGGACTTTTTCGCCGTAATCGTCCTTCTGCAGCGCCTCCCGCACCGCGTCTGCCGGGCGCAGTTTCAGCCCGGCCGCGGCGAAGAACTGATACGGGCAATTCACCAGCTGCTGATACGACGACGCCGAGATCGCGTCCGGCAGTAACGACATCGGCATTGCCGGCGCAGGCATGCCGCGCGGTGCGGGCAGGTCGGTCTGGCGGTCGGCGATCATGGTATCGTGGCGGCCGGCCAGCACGCCCAGGTCGTTGTCCGAAAAATCACGGCCGTACGCCAGCCGGTGAAAGGACGACAACAACTGTACCCACGGGCCGGGCAATTGTTCGTTGCCGTCGCGCGTACCGCAATGCGTGATCAGAACGGTTGGCGCGGCCTCCAGCAAGCGGCGGAAGTGGTGCAGCTGCAGTTGCACATGCTCGTGGCCCGTCGTGAGGTTCAATTCGTGCCGGACGGCATCGTTGAAAAACGGCGAATCCTGCCGGTGTCGCGGCAGGTGCTCGCGATCGGCGCCGCCGATGACCAGCGCATCGAACCGGCACAATCGGCTTTGCGCCAGGCCGAGCAACTGGACGCCGTCGGCGGCGGTATGTGGCCGGAAGTTGCTGGTTTCGAGCTGTCGTCCCAGCCAGGCGCGAAACTCGCGCCAGGTCATTCGCAACCGGCAACCGTCGAGCGCGGCGCGCATGCGGCTGATCTGTTCGAGTATCAGCGTGCCGGCCGGATCGGTGGCGAATCGCTGCGTCATGCCGATCTTCGCCAGGCTGGATTCCAGCGCGTCTAGCAGTGTTGCTGGCGCATGCGTTTTGAGATTGACCAGGGCCGTCAGCGGCGCCGCCGCGGATTGCAGCGCGTCGAGCAGTTCATCGACGCCGGTGTCCGGCCAGCCGAGACGCTGCCGGCGGAATTGCAGATGTCGCCGGTATCGCTCGATCCCGCGGCCGACGTTCTCGTGCAGCATGATGTCCTGTTCCAGACGAAACGTCGCGCCTTGCAACCACGCGCTATCGCGCTGTGGAAACACGAACGCCGATTTGAGCAGGTCGAGTAGCGGCAGGTGCGCGAAATCCTCCTCGACGGATTCCAGCCAGCGTTCCAGTGCAGCGCCGGCGCTGGTCGTCGACAGCGCCCAGCCGGAGGCGTCCTGCAAGCGGATGCCGGCGCGTTCCAGCAGCGCGCGCACGCGGCGCGCCAGCCGCCGGTCCTCGGTGACGATACCGATGTCGCGGTGACCGGCCAGCCACCAGCGGCGCACCTGCAGATCGATCGCCTGCGCCTCGCGTTCGGCGCTGTCGGCCGCGAAGGCAAACAGGCGCGTCGTCGCCGGGCTGTCAGGATCCCCGGCCGCGAATCGTTGCGCCCGCAGCGCCAGCGGCGCATACGCGTCATTGCCGGCGTCATCTTCCGGCGTGGCGAATGCGGTGTCGAGAAACCTTGTGAAACTGTCGCGCGGCCCGGGCCTGGTCGCGTCCGGTGCCACCTGCAGGTCACGACAGAGTCGCGCGATCGGCGCATCCGCGTGGCCGTTTGCGCCAGCGGCGGTGTCCGATCGTCCGTGGACGATCACCGTCAGCCGTCGCGCATCGATCAGTTTTTTCGCCCACGCCGTCTCGGTCCGGAACAGCCGGTCGACGCCGGCGAGGTAGCAGTGCATCCCGGCGGGGACGGTGTCTGGTCCCGTCTCGAGTCCGCTGCGGTAGGCGCTGTTGTCATCGCTGGCGTCTGCCTCGCTCAGCTGGCGGTGATAGGCGTGCCAGAGCGTATGCACGAGCCGGGCCTCGTTCGACAATGCCTGCGTTAATCCGGGCGGCACGCCGTAGGCGTCGGCCAGTTGTCGTAGAAACTCGTCGCCGTCGCGCGGCAGGACGGTTTCCTGCAGCGTCAATTCATCGAACAGCGCGATCAGATTTTCCGCCAGTGTCCACGGGCTGCCGTGACGCAGCAATACCGGATGATCGTGCAGTGCCTCGACCAGCAACAGCTCGCGTGCCGGGATGCTGAGCAAGCGCCGCGTCGCGGGACGCTGTTGCCGCAGCCACAAGCGCGGCGTGGTGATCGCCGGGCCGAGCAACGCCTCGTGGCCACGTTGCCGCGCGCCGCCAAGCAGCAGGCGGCGCAACCGCGGCGCAGTCTGCATGTCGGGCAGCAGGACCACCGCGCCGCTCAGGTCGGGCAGCGATGCGGCGTGTCGGTCGAGGATAAGGTTACCGAGGACCGCGAGCGGGTCCTCGGCATAATGCACGATAACGAGTGACGAGTGAGAGGCGTTGGCCGGCGATGCGGGATCAGCGTTCAAGATACTTGAGTTTGTCGGTTACCCCGTTCCATTCGTCAGCATCCGGCGGGGCGTCTTTTTTCTCGGTAATGACCGTCCACACCTTGCACAGTTCGGCGTTCAGCTCGAGCATGTGACGCTGGTCTTCCGGGCAGTCGTCCTCGGCAAATATTGCTTCCACCGGGCACTCCGGTTCACACAGGCTGCAGTCGATGCATTCCTCCGGGTCGATGGCGAGAAAGTTCGGCCCCTCGTAAAAGCAATCCACGGGGCACACCTCGACACAGTCGGTGTATTTGCACTTTATGCAGTTCTCGGTAACAACATACGTCATTGGGTTCTCCGCAAGTTCTCCGCCTGGCCATGCAGCAAAGCGCCATATTATAGTGATCTGGAACAGGCCCCGGTACTGTTTTTTAACCCGACGTTTTTAAAGTAATTCCTGCAATTTGTATAGTGTGTCCAGTGCCTGGCGTGGACTCAGTTCATCGGGACGAGTCGCCTCGAGAGCGGCAATCGCGGGATGCGCAGGCGGCGGAAACAGCGACGGCTGGGGGTTGCCGGCGGCGGCATCGCGTGTCAGCGGTTTGTTTTCCAGTTGCGCGAGGTAACGTCCGGCGCTGTCGATCACCTCGCGCGGCACGCCCGCCAGCGCCGCCACCTGCAGGCCGTAGCTTCGGCTGGCCGGGCCGTCCTTGACGGCGTGCATGAAGACAATGCGGTCGTTGTGCTCGATCGCATCCAGGTGCACGTTGACGGCGCCATCACAGGAATCCGGCAGCGCGGTGAGTTCGAAGTAATGCGTCGCGAACAACGTGAACGCGCGTATGTGTCTTGCCAGGTGATCGGCGCAGGCCCAGGCCAGCGACATGCCGTCGAAGGTGCTGGTGCCGCGGCCGATCTCGTCCATCAGCACCAGGCTGTGCGGTGTGGCATTGTGCAGGATATTCGCCGCCTCGGTCATCTCCACCATGAATGTCGAACGCCCGCCGGCCAGATCGTCGGCCGCGCCGATGCGCGTGAATATCCGGTCCACCGGCCCGAGTACCGCGCGTTCCGCCGGTACGAAGCTGCCGATATGCGCGAGCAACACGATCAGCGCCGTCTGGCGCATATAGGTCGACTTGCCCCCCATGTTCGGCCCGGTAATGATCAGCATGCGCCGGTCTGCGTCGAGCCGCGTGTCGTTGGCGATAAATGGCTCGTCGAGACATTGCTCGACCACCGGATGACGTCCGGCCTCGATCCAAATGCCGGGGGCGTCGCCCAGTTCGGGCCGGGAAAAATCGAGCGCATCGGCGCGCTCGGCGAAGGTCGCCAGCACATCGAGCTCGGCAAGCGCCGCCGCGGATTGTTGCAGCTGGGGTAGCGACGGCAGCAGTTGCTCCAGCAATTGGTCATATAACGACTTCTCGCGGCTGAGCGCCCGTTCCCGCGCGCTCAATACCTTGTCCTCGAACAGCTTCAATTCAGGCGTGATGTAGCGCTCGGCGTTTTTGAGCGTCTGGCGGCGGATGTAGTCATCCGGTACACCGCCCGACTGTGCGCGGCTGACCTCGATGTAATAACCATGAACCCGGTTGTAGCCGACCTTGAGCGTGTTTATGGCCGTGCGTGCGCGCTCGCGCGCCTCGAGATCGATCAGGTACTGGCCGGCGTTTTCGCTGAGCGCCCGTAACTCGTCGAGTTCGGCATCGTAACCGGGCGCGATCACGCCGCCGTCGCGGATCAACATCGGCGGGTTGTCGATGATCGCGCTCACCAGCAATCGATGCAGCGCCGGGAATTCGCCCGTCGCCTCGTGCAGCTGTCCGATGCGCGGGGAATCAAGGCGAGCCAGGATGGTACGCAGGCCGGGCAGGCTGCCCAGCGCGTGACGCAGCTGCGTCAGATCGCGCGGCCGCGCCGACTTCAGCGCGACGCGGGCGAGGATACGTTCGACGTCGCCGATGCCGTGAAGAATCTTCCGGAGGTCCTCGAAGAAGTGGTTTTCGCCGAGCGCCTCGACACTGTGGTAGCGCAGGCGCAGCGTATCCCGATCGCGCAATGGCCGGTGCAGCCAGCGGCGCAGTTGCCGGCTGCCCATGGCGGTCATCGTCCGGTCGAGCAGGGCGGCGAGCGTATTGTCGGTGCCGCCCGAAATATTGGTGTCCAGCTCGAGATTCCGCCGGCTGACGCTGTCCAGAATGATCGCGTCGTCGCGGCTCTCGACGATGATGCCGCGGATATGCGGCAAGGTGGCGCGCTGGGTTTCGCGCGCGTACTGCAGCAGACTGCCGGCGGCGCAAACCGCTGCCGGTAGCGCGTCGCAACCAAATCCGCCGAGGTCACGCGTACCGAACTGGCGCGTTAACTGGGTCACGGCGCTCGGGTGATCGAAATGCCACGGCGCGCGCCGGGTGACACCGCGCCGCGCGCCGAGCAGCGCAATCAGTGCCGATTCCTCGCTGATCAGCAGTTCCGCAGGTTTCAGACGATCCAGTTCATCCCGCAGCGCATCAACGCCGTGCACTTCCAGTACCGTCAGCCGGCCGCTGCCGATATCCAGTGTCGCGATCCCCCATGCCTCGTCCTGTTGGTGTGCCGCGCTCAGTAGATTGTCGCGATTATTTTCCAGCAGTGACTCGTCGGTGACGGTGCCGGGCGTGACGATGCGCACCACCTCGCGTTCGACCGGACCTTTCGCTGTGGCCGGATCGCCGATCTGTTCGCAGATGGCGACGGACTCACCCGCCCGCAACAGCTTGGCGAGATAGCCATCCGCCGCATGGTGCGGTATGCCGGCCATCGGAATCGGTGATCCGGCCGACTGGCCCCGTGCGGTCAGCGTGATATCCAGCAGCTTCGCCGCCTTGCGCGCGTCATCGAAGAACAGTTCGTAAAAATCGCCCATGCGATAAAACACCAGCATGTCCGGATGCTGTGCCTTGATGCGCAGGTACTGCTGCATCATCGGCGTATGGGACGACGGCGCGTTCGACAATGGATCGGCGTGATGTTCCGCGGGCGGTTCCTCGAAAAACATCGACACCGACGGTTGCCGGCCGACAGCAGGTTGTGGCGAGGAAGTCATGGGTTCAGGACGCGTGCCATGGATCCCGATCAGTATCGTCCGTCAGTTTATGAGTCTATTCGACCGGTGTGTCCGGGCTGTTGCCCCACTCGGACCACGCGCCGGGATAGCCTTTCACGTTCGGGTAACCGAGCGACCGCAGCACCCAGTAGGTGTGCGACGAGCGGTGATGCGTCTGGCAGTAGGCAATGATTTCCTTGTCACGGGTCACGCCCAGCACCTCGTACATGGAGCGTAGTTCGGCCTCGGGACGCAGGCGCATGTTGTTGCGGTCGGTGGTGCGGGCCCAGTCCACGTTGATCGCGCCCGGAATGTGGCCGCCGCGGTTCGCCCGTTTATCGGTGCCGTTGTATTCGGCCTCGCTGCGCGTATCGAGCAACACCAGCGACGGGTTGTCCAGGTTGGCAAGAATGTAGGCCTTGTCGACCTGTGCTGCCGCGGTGATGGCTACCGTATAGCTGGACGAATTCGTCGCGGGCTCCTGATTGTTGGTCACATGGTGTTCGTTGAGCCAGGCGTGCAGTCCGCCGTTGAGCAACGAGTGGTGCGGATGGCCGACTACATCGAGCGTCCACAGGAACCGGCACGCCTTGGCGCCGCCCTCTTCGTCATACGCGACGACATGGTGGTTCGGTGTGATGCCGAGCGTGGACAGCGTTTTGCCGAGCGCCGCGGCGTCTGGCAACAGCCCCATGACCGGCGGACGGGCGGTGATGATTTCGGCGTAGTCGAGATGTACGGCGCCAGGAATATGGTATTGGGCATATACCCCCGGTTTCGACAGATCAACGATCAGTATCGCGGGGTCGCCGATATGCTGCTGCAGCGCGTCGGGTTCCACCACCAGTGGTAGCTCTGGCCGGCTCATTCATGCTCCTTGACGGCGTAGTTCATAACGGTTTCGTCCCGAAGTTGCCCGCGTGCTCAGACGGCCATCCCGAGGCGGTGTTGCGCCAGCCAGCACGGCGCGACGATCATGACGATCCCAGCCAGGCAACTACGGGAGCTAAACAAAATACAGCAGTAACGAGTTTGCACTCTATCAGTTCACGACCGTAAATTCTAGCGCCGAAAGGCGCGCGGAACGACTGAGTTTACGCCCGGCGTTTGAGGACGCGCCGTTGTTTTTCAGTGTGATAACAAACGATGTTCGAAGGGTCGGCAGAAGTATTGCGCAGTGGCTCGTCGTCCGGCTTTTCTATCGCGATAATTTCGAAGTCGCAGGGCGAGCATTGGTAGCCAAGCAAGTGCGCCAGCTCCTGCGCATTTTCAAGGATGTCCTGCATCAACATTTCCTGGGCCTTGCTGCCAAAAACACGTTTTTTTTTGTCGTCCAACATCGTGAAGTGTTCCCCTGAGTAACACGTTTTATGTCGGAAGTTGGCGGCAAAACTTAAGTCCGGGCCGGCCTATATTTCGCGGTGCGACCGGCCCGACGGTGTGCGAACAGCGTTAGGTTTGCCGACTGTGGCGCTGCCCGGCTTTACGATCGGCGGGCCTATTTTTGCAGGTCCGGCGTGAGGTGCGGCCGAATCGTCCGCAGGATCTCCTTGAAAACACGCGGATTGGCGGCGACCAGGTTGCCGGACTCCATGAAGTTTTCGCCGCCGGCGAAATCACCGACCAGCCCGCCGGCCTCGCGAACGAGCAACGCGCCGCCGGCGATGTCCCATTTACTGAGGCCGATTTCCCAGAAGCCGTCGAGGCGGCCGGCCGCGACGTAGGCCAGATCAAGCGCCGCCGATCCCGGCCGGCGGATATCGGCCGCGTGCTGGAACAGGGCCTTGAACATGCCCAGATAGGCGTCGATGTGCTGCTCGGACCGGAACGGAAAGCCGGTACCCAGCAGGGTGCCGGAGAGGTCTTTTGCCGGGGCGACGCGGATGCGCCTCTCGTTCAGCTGCGCCCCCGCGCCGCGGCTCGCGGTGAACAATTCCTGGCGGACCGGATCGTAAACAACGGCATGTTCGAGTTTGCCGCGATGCTGCATCGCGATCGACACCGCATAGTGGGGCAGGCCATGGAGGTAATTGGTCGTGCCGTCGAGCGGGTCGATGATCCACAGCGTGTCGGCGGAGCTGTCGCCACCGCTTTCCTCGGCAAGAATGCCGTGGCCGGGGTAGGCCTTGCGGATGATTTTGATGATTTCCGCTTCAGCGCGTTTATCGACGTCGCTGGCAAAATCGTTCTTGCCCTTGGTCACGACGCTGACGGTATCGATCCGGTCGGCAGACCGCATGATGATGTCTCCCGCGCGCCGTGCGGCGCGAACCGCGATATTTACAATGGGGTGCATGACGAAAATCCAGCCGCGGGCGCTATGGTTGCCGAAAACGGCGCCTAGCATACCAGAGATACCGCTGATCCGTTGGTTGCGGTGCGGCTATAATGCGCCGCGTACACAGGTATTGTCGCAGATAACAGGGGGGCGAATGTTGGCCAATGTGAGAATCGTGCTGGTGAATCCGACCCACCCGGGCAACATCGGGGCGGCGGCGCGCGCGATGAAGGTGATGTGTCTGGAGCGGTTGGTCCTGGTACAGCCCCGCCTGTTTCCGAGTGCCGAGGCCACCGCGCTGGCCTCCGGAGCCGATGACCTGCTGGCCCGTGCCCGCGTATGCGACACACTGGATGCAGCGATTGAAAGTTGCCGTCTGGTCATCGGTGCCAGCGCCCGTGTGCGCAATCTGCGCTGGCCGCAGATCGATGTGCGTGAGGCGGCGGCGATGGTGGCGCGCCAGCCGGAAGCCGATGTCGCCTTCGTCTTCGGCCGGGAACATTCCGGGTTGACGAACGACGAGCTTGAGCGTTGCCATTACCTGATGAACATACCGGCGAACCCCGGCTACTCCTCGCTGAATCTTGCCGCGGCCGTGCAGGTAGTCGCGTACGAATTGATGATGACGCAAACTGCGAATCGGGTCGCCGGCGAGACGACCGGCGAGGATCTGGCGACGGCAACCGAGCTGAGCAACTTCTATGATCATTTGCACCGCGTAGTGCTGGATATTGGATTTCTCGATCCGGACAGTCCGCGTCAGCTGATGCGGCGACTCAAACTGCTGTTTAACCGGGCACGACCTGACAAGACGGAAATCAACATACTGCGCGGTATATTGACGGCAGTGGAGGGTGTCAACCGGGCCCGCGGCTCCGGCGGGATGTAGCGGGAATTTCGCGTGCCGCCGCTTGCATGGATAATCGGTCGCCCCGCTCGCGTATACTGATGTTTGCTATTGACCCGGGAAAGCCCCATGTTTGACCGAATACGCGAAGATGTGCGCTGTGTGTTCGACCGCGATCCCGCGGCGCGCAACACCTTCGAGGTGCTGACGACCTATCCCGGCGTGCATGCCGTCATTTTCTACCGGTTCAATCACCGCTTATGGAACGTCGGCCTGAAATGGCCGGCGCGTATGCTATCGTCGCTGGCGCGCTGGTTCACGGGCGTCGAAATTCATCCGGCTGCAAAGATCGGCAGCCGCTTTTTTATCGATCACGGCATGGGCGTCGTTATCGGCGAGACGGCCGAGATCGGTAACGACTGCACGCTTTATCACGGCGTTACGCTCGGTGGCACCAGCTGGAACAAAGGCAAGCGGCATCCGACGCTGGGCAATGATGTTGTTGTGGGCGCCGGCGCGAAGGTGCTCGGCCCGATCGTGCTTGGCGACGGCAGCCGGATCGGCTCCAATGCGGTTGTCCTCAAGGATGTCCCGCCGGGTGTCACCGTGGTCGGCGTGCCCGGTCATGTCGTGCGGACCGAGGCACCGGAAACCGACCAGCAGCGGGCGGCCTATGCGCAGAAAATCGGTTTCGATGCCTATGGAGTGACACAGAATATGTCCGATCCCGTGGCGCAGGCGATCAACAAGATGCTGGATCATATCCATGCCGTCGACACACGCATGGCGGAAATCAGCCACAGCGTCGAGCAGCTGGGCGGCAAGGTGGATACGCTACCGTTGCCCGAGCTGAAGGCGCGCGAACTCGATTCGTCTTTGCCCGACGATGATCAGTCAGCGAAATCAGGCGCCAAGGGCACAGATAAAGCGGTGAAAAATATAACTTGACTAAAATAGTCGGGTTTGAGAGGATTTCCCTTGTGATTATCAGAGAATAAGGAAACGGGGCAGCAATGAAACTGACAACCAAAGGTCGCTACGCTGTTACTGCAATGCTTGATCTCGCCATCCACGCGCACTCCCGGCCG
This sequence comes from Gammaproteobacteria bacterium, assembly GCA_006218035.1. Lineage (GTDB taxonomy): Bacteria > Pseudomonadota > Gammaproteobacteria > VBWC01 > VBWC01 > VBWC01. The sequence goes on along the minus strand of VBWC01000014.1, from coordinate 17,949 downwards.
GTACCATTGGCCGATATTTCGCATCGGCAGGGTGTCTCGCTGTCGTATCTTGAGCAATTGTTTTCTCGTCTGCGTAAAGGCGGTCTGGTGGAAAGCGCCAGGGGTCCGGGCGGCGGCTATCGGTTGGCCCGGCCGGCGGGTCAAATCGCCGTGGTCGAGGTGCTGAAGGCTATCGATGAAAATATCGAGATGACCAACTGCGATCGCAAGGCGAATTGTCAGGATGGGGATCCCTGTTTGACGCACGAGCTCTGGATGGATCTTAGCAGTCGTATCTACGAATTCCTGCAGGGCATCAGCCTCGGGCAGTTGATCGAGCGTCAGCATGTCCGGGACGTTTCCGCGCGCCAGGAGCGCGCCACAGCGGAAACGAAGGTTACCCGTATCGCCGGCGCGGGTTCGATCGTACGCTAGCAGTTCCGCGAGTGGTGCGGGTTCACCGCAATGAGTTGTGACGGTATACCTCGACAATAACGCGACAACGCCCCTCGACGAAGACGTGCGGGAGGCGATGTTGCCTTTTCTGCTCGATCAGTTCGGCAATCCGTCGAGTATCCATCAAAAGGGCAGGATTGCGCGGGCGGCCATTGATACTGCGCGTGGGCAGGTGGCGTCGCTCGTCAATGCGCATCCGTCCCAGGTGGTATTCACCAGCGGCGGTACCGAAGCCAATAATCTGGCGTTAAAGGGGGCGACCGCCCGCCGGCCGCCCGGCCGGATGGCGGTCAGCGCGATCGAACACTCGTCGGTGCTCAAAACGGCGCAATCGATGGCGCGCTACGGTTGGACGGTCGAGCTGATCGACGTTGATCGCAACGGTACGGTCACCGCTGGCGCTCTCGAGCAGGCGTTGTCCGGAAATCCGGACCTGGTGTCCGTCATGTGGGCGAACAATGAAACGGGGGTCGTGCAGGACATTGCGTCCCTCGCAGCGCGCGTGCGGCAACGTGGTGCGATCATGCATACCGACGCGGTACAGGCGGCCGGCAAGACAGAGATCGATTTCGCCAGCGCAGGCGTTCATATGTTGAGTCTCTCGGCGCACAAGATTTACGGTCCCAAGGGCGTCGGGGCACTGGTGGTGGACAAGGCGCTGGAGATCGAGCCGTTATTGCACGGTGGCGGTCATGAGATGGGGTATCGCAGCGGCACCGAAAATGTCGCGGGCATCGTCGGATTCGGCAAGGCGGCCGAGCTGGCGCGCCACGAGCTCGATCAACGCCGGCACTATTTGCAGAGCTTGCGGGATTACCTCGAGCTGCAGCTCGGCCGGTTACCGGAGGTGGTGATCCTCGGCGGCACGGCGCAACGCTTGTCGAACACCGTGCCGGTTGCCGTGCCCGGCATTGCCGGTGAAACGATGCTGATGTATCTCGATGAGCACGGGATCGCGGTTTCCAGCGGCTCCGCATGTTCCAGCGCCAGGACCGACACCAGCCACGTGTTGCTGGCGATGAAGATCGACGCGGCGCTGGCCGGCAGCTCGTTACGCATCAGTCTGGGCAAATACACCACGATTGCCGATATAGACAGGCTGATAGCCGCGCTGCAGGCGCTGACGGAGCAGAGGCGCGTGTTTGGCGCGAGTGTAATGCGGTGATGCGAACGAGGAGAGGATTATGGCGGTAACGATAACAGCTGCGGCGGCGCAGCATGTGCAGAAAGTACTGGCCCGGCGCGGCAAGGGTGCCGGTCTGCGCGTTGGCGTGAAGACCGTCGGATGCGCAGGCTTCGCCTACGTGCTTGATTACGCCGACGAGATCGGCGCGGAAGATCTCGTCTATGAAAACCACGGTGTGAAGGTAATCGTCGACAAGCAGGCGCTGACCTATATTGACGGTACGGTGCTGGATTTTACCCGGGATGGTTTGAATGAACGCTTCACGTTCAAGAATCCGAACGTCAAGGACGAGTGTGGCTGTGGCGAAAGCTTTAACGTCTGAGCAACCGATTACTGTCCCGGTTGGATGCTGTTCATTGGTAAATTTGTTACGCTCCGTTCTTCCCATCGGTTGATCAATTTCGTCGGGATTTTACTGCTGCTACCAGTGACCGCCGACGCCTTGGCAGCGCGCGTAATTTACCCCTATACTGCGTCTCTTGTATGTTTCCCGTCTGATACCTGATGCCCAAGCGGAAGACCACGACACGCAGCAAGCCGAAAGCCCGTACGCGCCGTGCCGCGGACGATAACTCCTTGTCCGATGAAGCGCGCTACCGGTCAATCGTCGAAGACCAGACGGAGTTCATTGTGCGCTGGCTACCGGACGGTACCCGTACCTTCGTCAACGAAAGTTATTGCCGGTACTTCGGCATCCGCCGTGACAAGGTGATCGGCACCAGTTTTTTTCCACTGATCCTGCCGGAACATCAGCAGCGTCTGCGCCAGAAGCTGGCGGCACTGACGCCGCAGAACCCGGTGGCCGTCGACGAGCATCAGGCCATCAATGCCCATGGCGAATGGCGCTGGCAGCAATGGGCCGATCGCGCCTTTTTCAACGACCACGGCGAAATCATCGAGCTGCAATCGGTTGGCCGCGATATTCACGACCGGAAAGCCGCCGAAGACGCGCTGATACGCAACGAAGCAATTCTGGCACGTTCGCAGGCGCTGGCGCATATCGGCAGCTGGTGGTGGGACTTCGCGACCGATACCTTCACCTGGTCGGACGAAATGCACCGGATTCATCGGCTGCCGAAGGATGAATTCGACGGCACCGTCGAGTGCGTGCTCGAAAAGGCCGTTCACCCGGACGATCGCGACAAGATTCTCGATGCGCAATACGCGGTGCTTGCCGAACGTCGGGTCGCGCCGCTTGAATATCGCATCGTCTGGCCGGACGGTGCGATACGGACGGTCTGGGCGGAGGGCGAGTTCATTCGTAACGAAGCCGGGGACACCGTCGGGATGTTCGGCACGGTTCAGGACGTTACCGAGCGCAAAACGGCCGGTGACGCGCTGCGGCACAGCGAACAGTTGCTGCGCACGGCCCTGAACGCGGCCGGCATGGGCACGTGGGAATGGAATATCGAAACGAACGGCGTGCAGTGGTCGGACGGTGTCGCCGCGGTGTTCGGCATGGCGCCGGGAAGTTTCAACGGTACCTATGCCGCGTATCGCGCGCTGATCGTGCCGGACGATCTACCGGTGCTCGATGCGGCACTTGTCGCGGCGCTCGAGCGCGGCGAGCCCTATGGTGTCGAGCATCGTATCCACTGGCCGGACGGCGCGGTGCACTGGTTGATGGGCAAGGGTGAGGTGCACCGTAACGAACACGGCAAGCCGGTCCGGATGGTCGGCGTCGTCATGGATATCACCGAGCGCAAGATCGCGGAAAACGCGCTGCGCGTTTCGGAGGCGAAATGGCGCTCGATCACGCAGAGTACGCCGGATCATGTGATGTTGCTGGATACCAGCGGCCAAATCCTGTTTATCAATCACACCGTCCCGGACCTGACCGTCGAACAGGTGGTCGGTACCTCCGTGTACGACTGGGTCAGCCCTGCGCAGCGTCCGCTGATGCAGCAATGCTATCAGGACGTGGTCAACACCGGTCAGCCGGGATTCTTTGAGATTGATTACCTCGTCAACAGCCACAGCATCAGTTATGAGAATCATGTTGGCCCGGTGCTGCGGGACGGCAAGGTGATTGCGCTGACGGTCAGCAGCCGGGATATTACCGATCGGAGGGCCCACGTCGAGGCGCTCGAGTACCAGGCCACCCACGATTCCCTGACGAATCTGCCGAATCGGCAACTCCTTTACACGAGCATCGACGCCGCGATTGCCGCGGCACAACAGACGCAGACACGGGTCGCGCTGTTTCTGCTTGATCTTGACCGTTTCAAGGAAATCAACGATACGCTGGGCCACCACGCGGGCGACGTGCTGCTCAAACAGGTCGGTCCGCGTCTCAACGACATGCTCGATAACTGGCCGGTGCAGGTAGCGCGGCTGGGCGGTGACGAGTTCGCGATACTGCTTACCGGTATCCACCAGGGAACCGATCTGTATCGACTGGCGGACATAGTGGCGGAGGTGGTCAGGCAGCCGTTTGATCTGGACGGATTCAAGATCGAGACCGGCGCCAGCATCGGCATCGCGGTTTTCCCCGAGCATGGCGAAAACGCCAGCTCATTGCTGCGGTGCGCGGATGTTGCCATGTACTGGGCGAAACAGAATGTCGCCGGTTGTGCGGTGTATTCGCCCGATTATGACCCGCATTCGCCACGTCGTTTGGCGCTGTTTACCGAGCTGAGCAATGCGATACGTGAAAACCAGCTGGTACTCCATTTCCAGCCGAAGCTCGATCTGTCGCTCGGTCGTGTCGCCGGTTTCGAGGCGTTGGTGCGGTGGCAGCACCCCGTGCACGGGCTGTTCTTACCAGGCCACTTCGTGCCGTTGGCAGAAATGGGCGAGCTGATCCGGCCGCTGACGTTCTGGGTGCTGGATAACGCGCTGGCGGAATTCAACAGATGGCGCTCGGCCGGCGTGGTGGTGCCCGTCGCAGTCAATCTTTCCGTGCGTAATCTCATCGACGAAAGCTGCGTGGATGAACTGGAGCGGTTGCTCGACAAACACGGCGTGGCACCGGAACACCTGGAACTCGAAATCACCGAGAGCGCCTTTATCAGCGAGCCGATACGCGCGCTCGAAATATTGAAACGGATAAACGCGATGGGCATCAGGCTGACGATCGACGATTTCGGTACGGGCTATTCGTCGCTCGCCTATCTCAAGCAGCTGCCGATACAGACCATCAAGATTGATCTGACGTTTGTTTCCAGTATGCTGGAAAGCGAGCAGGACGCGATTATTGTCAGATCCACGATCAATCTGGCGCACAATCTCGGCTTGCGCGTGGTCGCCGAGGGCGTCGAGTCCCGCGCCGTCCTCGACATATTACGCGACGAAGGCTGCGACGAGGCGCAGGGCTATGCCATCAGTGGTCCGTTGCCGGCGGAAGCAGTCGACATTTGGGCAAGCAAGCACCCGATGCGCACGCTGGACTGTCCGCCGGTGCATTGAATCGATATCGCGTACGCGACACGTCGTGGATTAAAAACAAAACGCCCGGCAGCAGAGGTGCGCGACCGGGCGTTGGCGTGATCACTGACCGGCCGAGTTGACTGCCGGGTCTGGACTATTCGACGTCCAGCGCTTCTTCGAAGGGATCTTCTTTTTTGTGTTTTGCGGCGATCACATCGACCTGTTCCATCGAGCGGTCCCAGACATATTTGGCGCCCGTTGCAACCGCCAGTGCGGTGACCAGTGACACCGCCAGCCCGCCGCCGACCACGCCGACTGCCGCGGCACTGACCGCCGTCGCCATGCCGGCGCCCGCAGTTTCCTTGCCGACATCCACCGAGGCGTGCTTCGCGTCTACCGTGCCCTTTTTATAGTCCTTGTAATTCTTTGCCAGCGCCGCCGATCCGCCAACGATCGCGCCGAGAAGACCGACGCCTGGAACAGACTGTGCAAGAAATGGAGCTAGTTGAAATGCCATGCTGATTCCCCTTCTTGGTCCTAGAGAATTTGTCGATCAAGTGCGCAACTGCTGGACGCGCGTGCCGGTAGTGCCACACTGCAGGTTATTTCGAGTATGCCCGCCATTAGAGTTCGCCGCTCAGGTGAAGTCAACAAATTTCCGTGCAACAACAGGACTTTTTGTGGCAGATTCTAGGGTGCCTCTGATATGTCGTCATTCCGGCCCCCCGCCTGCGCGGGAATGACGAACAAGAAATTAATCAGAGCTTCCCTGGCGGGGATTTCGCCGAATCCGCATGCGCGCCCGTCGGCAGGCGCGTTATTGAGGGACAGGTTTCATGATGCACCGTATCGTGGGGTTAATCGGTTTTGCGCTGATAGTTGCGGCAGCGATCGTGTCGCGCGAGGAGCTCGGATTGCTGTTTACCGGCGAGCGTGCCATCGGCGTCATCGTTGCCAAGAGTCTGGATAACAATCCGGACAGGAAAGGCCTGTGGCCGGGCGTGCCGCTGGCGCCTCCCGCGCAGGGTTTTATCATGGTGCGTTTTGTCGGCCCGGATGGCGAACAGATGATTGCCGAGGGCATCGGCTACTTTGAATCGCTGTTCGATGTCGGGCAGAACACGCCGGTGGTTTACCACGCGGGTTATGCCGAGGGCGCCCGCGTCAGCCGCTACTGGTTGCTGATATGGCCGGCGCTGGCGCTGGCCGGCGCCGGGTGCGTGTTGCTGGCGATGGCCTTGGTGTTACTGGTATTCGCTGTCTTCAAGCGGCGCAGCAAAGATCGGCGGGCCCGGAACCGCAATCCGGAAATCAAAAGCGATCTGACGAAAACCTTCGATACCAAGAAGCAGTACGAACGCCGCGACCCGTAGGCCGGCGGGAAAATCGTGCGACCATGTGGCGTCTCCATACCATGGCGCATTATGTCCGAAAGATGCCCGGCGCGGTTGAGCGCCGTCCGCGGTGCGTACCGCCCGCACCGGTTTGCCATGCATCCCCGGCAAATCCTTTCCCGGCAGCCATGCGAGTGCATACAATGCTTAAGGAAACTCTGATTAATCATCTTGGGAGGCTCTGATCAAGTGTCATTTCGAGCGAAGCGAGAAATCTTCTCGGTCAAAGACGCGAGGCCGTTCAATCACATCGAGATTTCTCCCTACGGTCGAAATGACAAGAAACCTCTTATTCAGAGTCTCCCTTGTTGTCATTCCCGCACCCTCCGGGCATAAACTTCGCGGGAATCCAGTAACACACTGTTTCAAAAGCACTGGATTCCGGGTCTCCGCTACGCTCCGCCCGGAATGACGACACATCAGAGCTTTTTTAAAAGCAGTACAGCCGAGGGAAAGGCGAAGATGAAGAAACCTGTTCGCGAACCCGTTTCAGCGAGTGCAGACCATCATCGGTACAGTTGCCTGTGCATGGTAATCCTGCGCCGGGGCTGCTCATGAAAAAAGTTGATCGCGTTATCGCGCTCGACCACCTGCTGCGCCGGGCGCGCCAGCCGGTACCGTTAAAGCGAATCAGGGAAGAACTGGAATGCTCCGAAAAAACCGTGCGCCGGACGATCAACGTTTTACGCGACCGGATGCACATGCCGCTGGAATACGACATCAAACGCCGTGGCTGGCTATGCCGCAAGGATGACGACAACCTCTGCGAACTGCCCGGTCTGTGGTTTTCCGTCGACGAACTCTACGCGCTAATGGTTTCCTACCGGCTGCTTTCGGACCTGCAACCCGGCGTGCTCGATGAATACATCGAACCGATCCGCCAGCGCGTCGCCGCGCTGATCGCGAAAGAACCGATCGGCCATCCCGAACTCGACCGGCGCGTGCGCATCGTGCAGATGGCCGCGCGGCCGGTGAACATCGAGCACTTCCGCAAGATCACGTCAGCCCTGCTCGAACGAAAGCGCCTGCGCCTGCTCTATCACGGCCGCGCGCGTGACCAGACCACGGAGCGCACCGTCTCGCCGCAGCGCCTCGTGTACTACCGCGCCAACTGGTATCTCGACGCGTGGTGTCATAACAGCAACGGATTGCGCACGTTCTCGCTGGACCGGTTGCATCCCGTCGTCATACTCGACGACGCGGCAAAAGACATCAGCGACCAGCGACTGGACGGCCACGTCGCCTCGTCGTACGGCATCTTCGCCGGCGCGCCCAAGGCGACCGCCGTGCTGCGCTTCACGCCATCGGCCGCGCGCTGGGTCGCCGACGAGCAGTGGCACCCGCAACAACACGGCAAGGTGCTGAAGAGCGGCGGCTACGAACTGCGCGTGCCCTACAGCGACCCGCGCGAACTCGCCGGCGACATTTTACGCTACGGGCCCGAGGTAGAAGTCATCGGCCCCAAAACCCTGCGCACTCACGTGAGTAATCTGGCGAAAGAAACCGCAGCGGTTTACTCGGGATAAGAAACACAATTGCGCCTGGTCACGTTTTGACCGGGTTGGTGTGGTAGAAGTCTGTTTCCACCAAAGTTAAGGACGGTAACCCGATGGACCCTCAGCCGGGCGACGAAAGCTCAACGTGCGGCGGCGCCGAACCGTTTATCGCGCATGTACGCCTGAGCGAAGCCGATGAATTCGTGATACACGACTTGCGCGATCATCTCCAACATGTCGCCCGGTTAGCCGCTGAGTTTGGACAAGTCTTTGGCAGCGCAGACTGGGCACACGTTGCTGGGTTGTGGCATGACCTCGGGAAATACAGCAAGGAATTCCAGCGGCGCATCAAATCCGTCAGCGGCTACGACCCCGACGCGCATCTTGAAGGTCCGGTCGGCCGTGTGGACCACTCCACCGCCGGGGCAGTGCACGCGGTGGGGCAATTCGGTGTGCATGGCCGCATCTTGGCGTACCTCATCGCCGGGCATCATGCGGGATTGCCAGATTGGCATTCGGGCGAAACCGGCGGTGCGGCATTGAATGCACGGCTGGGCGATAAAAGTCACTTGGAACGCGCGCTCAGTCAGCCGATACCGCAAGCGATTCTCGCGCAAACCAAACCGGCTAGCCCGCCCGTGGGCAAATCTGACGGATTTGCACTTTGGGTGCGGATGCTGTTTTCGTGTTTAGTGGACGCAGATTTTCTCGATACCGAAACGTTCATGGATGAGGACAAGGCGTCACAACGCGTCGGGTATCCGGCGGTTGAAGAGTTGTTACGGCGATTCAATTCTCACATGAACGAGAATTTTTCCGGCGCCGCACCCACCCAAGTGAACCGCATCCGCGCCGAGGTGTTGCGCCAGTGTCGCGAAAAAGCGAACGATGCGCCCGGCATGTTCTCGCTGACTGTTCCGACCGGCGGTGGCAAGACGCTGTCCAGTCTGGCGTTCGCGCTAGAACATGCGGTGGCTTTAGAGCGTGCTGAGCACCACAGCAAACTTTCTGTGAAGAAACGTCGCGTGATTTATGTCATTCCGTACACCAGCATTATCGAACAGACGGCCAATATATTCCGCGCGATCTTTCCCGACGCGGTGGTGGAACATCACAGCAACCTCGATCCGGACAAAGAAACCGTGAAGAGCCGCCTAGCGACCGAAAACTGGGACGCGCCCATCATCGTTACTACCAACGTGCAGTTCTTCGAGTCCTTGTTCGCGGCCAGAACCAGCCGTTGCCGAAAGCTGCACAACATCGTCAACAGCGTGGTGGTTCTAGATGAGGCGCAATTATTGCCACCCGAATTCTTGCAACCCATTCTGACGGTGATGAATCTTCTCGCGCAGCATTATGGTGTGACGTTCGTTCTTTCCACGGCGACGCAGCCCGCCCTGAATAGTCGCAGCGGTTTTGGCTGGACCTTCAAGGGGCTGGACGGTGTGCGCGAAATTGTCCGCGACCCCGATTCGCTCTACCGCGATTTGGAGCGAGTGACTGTCGAGTTACCCGAAGACCTGCACCAGACAAAAAGTTGGGATGAGATTGCAGAGCGCATGCAAGCACACGAATCCGTGTTGACAGTGGTTAACTCCCGTGCTGACGCGCGTGAGCTGCATCACCGCCTGCCCAAAGGCTCGGTGCACTTGTCGGCGCTGATGTGCGGCGAACATCGCTCGCGCGTCATTGTCGACATCAAACGGCGATTGAGCACGGGCGAGGTCGTGCGCGTGGTGAGCACGCAGCTTGTCGAGGCGGGCGTGGATGTGGACTTCCCGGTGGTATACCGCGCGTTGGCCGGTCTCGACTCCATCGCGCAGGCGGCGGGCCGGTGCAACCGCGAGGGCAACCTGGAACGCGGTGAGGTGTTCGTGTTCGTACCGCCCAAGCCGGCACCGCCGGGCCATTTACGCCGTGCGGCGGAAACAACCGTGTCTTTGCTGTTTGAGTCACACGAGAATCCGCTGCGGCGGGAATTATTTCAAAGCTACTTCGAGCAACTCTATTGGAAAGCGCCATCGCTGGATAAGCAGGGTATTGAAGGCTTGTTGAAACCTGATGGGCAAGGCGACGATCAATTGAAAGTGCAATTCCGTACTGCCGCGCAACGCTTCCAGTTGATCGACGAATCCGGCTATCGCAGCGTAATCGTGCGCTACGGCGACAGCCCCGCGTTGATCGGCAGATTAAAGAAAGGAGGCCCGGAACGCTGGCTCATGCGCAAGCTTCAGCGTTACACGGTGTCGCTGCCGGAATACCAATTCAAGAAACTGCTGGGCAACGGCGATGTGCGCGAGGAATATCCGGACATGTACGCACAAACGTCGGATGCGCTTTATCATCCCGAACTGGGTGTGTTGGTGGGCGATACGAACCTTGATCCAAATGCCTTGGTTGGGTAGGGGAGAAACGATGAAAAACTTTTGTTTGGAAGTCAGCGGCGATTTTGCCTGCTTCACGCGGCCGGAGATGAAAGTGGAACGCGTGAGCTACGACGTGATAACGCCATCAGCCGCGCGTGCGGTGTTCGAGGCCATTCTGTGGAAGCCAGCCATCCGCTGGCAGGTGAGCAAGATCGAAGTGCTACATCCCATCAAGTGGATCAACCTGCGGCGTAACGAAGTCGGTTGCGTGGCTTCGACGCGCAACATTGAAGCCGCGATGAAGTCGAGTACGGGGCAGCTCGGAATATTTGTCGAGGACGAGCGCCAGCAACGGGCGGGGCTGTTTCTGCGCGACGTGAGATACCGCATCCATGCGCACTTCGAGTTGCGCGATCCGAGTTTCCACAAGCCCAACTACCCCCATCTGAGCAAACGCAAGATCGGCGACGAAAGCGACTCCGATGTCGAGCCGAACGCTGCGGTGAAGTTCATGAGCATGTTCGAACGCCGCGCCGCGAAAGGACAATGCATCAATCAGCCCTATCTGGGATGCCGCGAGTTTGCGGCGCATTTCAGTCTGGTGGATACGAACGCAGCATCGCCGGAAGCGGTTCTCGAAACCCGCGACTTGGGCTACATGCTCTACGATCTGGACTATAGCGATGCCGCTGACCCAAAGCCACGCTTTTTTCGCGCACAACTTGTGAACGGCGTGTTGGATGTTCCGGCATTGGATAGCGAGGAGGTGCGCGGATGATATTGCACGCGCTGTACGACTATTACCAACGCAAGAGCACCGACCCGGGTGCGCACATGGCGCCGCCGGGTTTCGAGTGGAAAGAGATTCCTTTCATTATCGAAATCGATGCACAGGGAAATCCAGTACAGATAGAAGACACACGCGAGGGTGACGGTAGGAAAAAACGAGCGCACGCCTATCTAGTTCCGCAGGGTGTCAAGAAAACCTCCGGTGTCGTTGCCAATCTTTTCTGGGATAACACGGAATATGTGTTGGGTGTCGATACGAAGGGAAAGCCGGAACGCGTTGTGGAACAGCATCAGGCATTCGTCGCGCGGATTGAGTCGCTGCCTGCATCGGCACTATCCGATGGGGGCGTGCAAGCGGTGCTGCGTTTCCTGAAGCGCGCCGATTTGAGCGCACTGTCGCAATACGCCGTGTGGCAAGAAATTATTGAGACCAATCCGAACCTCACTTTTCGTCTGCATGGCGATCTCGAATTGGCATGTCAGCGTCCCGTAGTCGTGGAGGCCATAAAGTCAGAAGGTAGCGTGGAGAGCAAAGACGGTTTTTGTTTGGTGACCGGAGAGAATGAAGAGATCGAGCGGCTGCATACGGCGATCAAAGGCGTGTGGGGTGCCCAGACATCGGGCGCCAACATCGTTTCGTTCAATCTCGATGCGTTTAACTCCTACGGGAAAACACAGGGCACAAATGCGCCAGTCGGCAAGCACGCCGCATTCGGCTATACCACGGCGCTCAATCACCTGCTCCGGAAAGACTCGACGCAGCGCCTGCAGGTGGGAGACTCCAGCACGGTATTTTGGGCCGATAAGCCCACCGATCTGGAAACAGGCATCGTCGATATTTTCGGCGAGTCACCTAAGGATGATCCCGACCGCAACGTGCGCGCTGTCGCAAGCCTCTACAAGTCCATCGACAACGGGTTGATCGAGAAAGACGAAGGTAAGACCCGATTCTTCGTGCTGGGCTTGGCGCCCAACGCGGCGCGCATCGCCATACGCTTTTGGCACAACACGACGGTTGCGGAAATGGCGGCGTGTGTTCGGCAGCATTTCGATGACCTTGCGATTGTGCGTGCGGAGTTTGACCCGCCGTATCCGACCTTATTTCGCTTGCTCGTATCCGTGGCCATGCAAGGCAAGGCGGAAAATATCCCGCCGAATCTCAGCGGCGAGTTGATGCGCAGCGTTCTCGCGGGCTTGCCTTATCCGCAAACCTTGCTGGCTGCGGTGGTGCGGCGCATTCGTGCCGAGCACGAAGTGACGTATGTACGCGCCGCTCTGATTAAGGCCTGTATCAATCGGGCCACACGCTATTCCAATTCCACCATGAAGGAGGAACTTAAAGTGTCCTTAGATGAAAGCAACACCAACGCCGGTTACCGACTCGGGCGCTTGTTTGCCGTGCTGGAAAAGATTCAAGAAGAAGCCAGCCCCGGCATCAATGCCACCATTCGTGACCGTTTTTATGGCGCGGCATCGAGCACGCCGGTGACGGTATTTTCGACGCTGCTGAAATTGAAGAACCACCACATCGCCAAACTGGACAATCGCGGCCGCGCGGTGAATCTGGAAAAGCGTATTGGCGAGATTTTGGACGACATCGGTGATTTCCCGGCGCAATTGCCGCTGGCGGATCAAGGCCGCTTCGCCATTGGCTACTACCACCAGCGGCAAAATTTCTTCAAAAAGCATGACACATCAATCGAGGGAGCATGACCATGACGATTCAAAACCGGTACGACTTTGTGTTGTTGTTCGACGTAAAAGACGGCAACCCTAACGGCGACCCAGACGCGGGTAATTTGCCGCGTGTGGATGCGGAGACCGCGCGCGGGTTGGTCACGGATGTGTGTTTGAAACGTAAAGTACGCAACTACGTTGGTATGGTAAAAAAGGAACAGCCGCACTATGAGATTTACGTCAAGGAGAAGGCAATCCTAAATAAGCAGCACGAGCGCGCCTATGAAGCTATTGGCGCGGGAGATTTGCTAAAAAGCGAGGACAAAAAACGCAAAGGTGGCGACAAGGTGGATGAAGCGCGCGCGTGGATGTGCAAGAACTTTTTCGACGTGCGCACCTTCGGCGCGGTCATGTCTACCGGTGTGAATTGCGGTCAAGTCCGCGGTCCGGTGCAACTGACCTTCGCGCGCTCAGTCGATCCCATCGTGGCGCAAGAACATTCCATCACGCGCATGGCTGTGGCTACCGAAGCGGAAGCCGAGAAACAAGGTGGCGATAACCGCACCATGGGCCGAAAACACACTGTGCCTTATGGTCTTTACGTAGCGCACGGTTTCGTGTCTTCGCACCTCGCAGCACAAACCACTTTTTCCGAAGACGACTTGATCCTGCTATGGGAAGCTCTCGAAAACATGTTTGAGCATGACCGCTCCGCCGCGCGCGGCGAGATGGCGACGCGCGGACTCTACGTGTTCAAGCACGATTCGCAATTGGGCAACGCGCATGCACACAGCCTGTTCGCGCGCGTTGAGCCGAAGCTCAATGAAGGCGTGAGAGGCGTGAACGTGCCGCGTGATTTCAGTGACTACACGGTGAAAATCAACGACCACGAGTGGCCAAAAGGCGTAACGTTGGAACGCAAGGTGGGTTAGCAATGGCACAGCAGGAGGCGGACGATCCCATCATGATCTCCGCCTTGCAGCACTACAGCTATTGTCCGCGACAGTGCGCGTTGATTCACGTCGAGCAAGTGTTCAGCGAGAACGTGTACACGCTGCGCGGTCGCGCAGTGCATGAGCGCGTGGACGAGCCGGACTCACAACTCGAAGACGGCGTGCGCGTGGAACGCGCGTTGCCTTTGTTCTGCGCACGACTCGGCTTGGCCGGCAAGGCGGACGTGGTGGAATTCCACGCGGGTGACGTGCCTTATCCGGTGGAATACAAACACGGCCCACGTCGTTCGAAAGAACACGACGACCTGCAACTCGCCGCCCAAGCCATGTGTCTCGAAGAAATGACCGGCAAGAAAGTCACGCACGGTGCGATTTATCACCACAGCTCGCGGCGGCGGCGCGAGGTGGAGATTACGGACGAGTTGCGCAAGAAAGTCGAGGAAACCGTGATGGCCGTGCGTGCGCTGCTCAAATCAGGCGTATTGCCGCCACCGGTGAACGACGAACGTTGCCGTCATTGTTCGCTCAGCGAGATTTGTCAGCCGCAGACATTGGGAAAAGTCGGTAAGATTCATGTATTACGTAGTAAGCTTTTTGATCCTGATGCCGCATTGTGAGGTATGAAACGGTTAAAATCGCTATTCTGCTGCCATTCAGGGCAACGAGATGACATGAGGTGCACCATGAGCGTACCAAAAAAAGTTCTGGAAGAGGCATTGGCGTTACCGCCGAGTGGCAAAGCCGAACTTGTCGATTATTTGTTGGCAAGCCTCGATTCTCCTGACAGGGAAATCGATCAGTTATGGATGGATGAGATTAAAGGCCGTATCGATGCCTATGAGCGCGGTGAAGTAAGGGCATTGAAGATTGGGGAAGTGCTCCAGAAATACAAATGACAGGATCGATGCAAATTGCATTTCTGGAAACAGCCCAGGGCGAGTTAGATGGTGCGATTGAGTATTACAACCGTGAGCGCCATAGTTTGGGCGATGAGTTTTTGATCGAGGTCTTGCGCGCGCTGGATCGGATAGCCGCCTTTCCTGAAGCATGGCCTCAATTTTCAACCAGAACCCGGCGCTGCCTTTTAAAACGGTTTCCCTATGGGATTATCTATCAATATTCCGGAAACAGCATACTGGTTATTGCCGTTGCGCACCTGCATCGCAAGCCAGACTATTGGAAACGACGTCATAGGGTGTAGTAGCCCACAAAATGCGCCAACTCCTTAATACGCTGTACGTCATGACGCCGAATGCCTATGTGCATTTGGAAAATGACACGTTGCGAATTGAGGTGGAGCGGGAGAAGAAGATGCAGGTACCGCTGCATCATATCGGCTCCGTGGTATGTTTCGGCGATGTCATGATGTCGCCCGGTGCGATGCATCGTTGCGCGGAGGACGGGCGCAGCATCGTGTTATTGGATCGGAACGGCCGGTTCAAGGCGCGCGTGGAGGGTCCTGTCAGCGGTAACATTCTGTTGCGTCAGGCGCAATTCCGAAAAGCGGAGGATCCGGTGTTCGCTGTTGACATAGCCAAGGCAGTGATCGCCGGAAAGTTGCGCAACGCGCGCCAGGTGCTGCTGCGTGGCGCACGTGAAGCGGCAAACGAAGAAGACCAGAAGCGACTGACAGTGGGCGCGGAGGCGCTGGCGATCTCTGTGCGTAATCTGCCTCGTGTGAACGATCTCGATACCTTGAGAGGTGTCGAAGGAGACGCGGCGAAGAACTATTTTTCAGCGATCAACCATGTCGTGCGATGGGAGCAGCGTGAAATGTTTCAGATGGATGGCCGGACACGCCGTCCGCCGCAGGACAGGTTCAATGCGCTGCTGTCATTCCTCTATGCCATGGTGATGAACGACTGCCGTTCAGCGATTGAGAGCGTTGGTCTTGATCCGCAATTAGGCTTTCTGCACGCTGTGCGTCCAGGCCGCGCCGCGCTTGCATTGGACTTGATGGAAGAGTTCCGCGCCGTAATCGCTGACCGTTTGGCCCTGACGCTCATCAATCGTGCCCAGGTGAGCGCCAAAGATTTCGACGAACGGCCGGGCGGAGCGGTGTATCTGCACGACGATGCGCGCAAGGCGGTGGTGGTTGCCTATCAAGAACGTAAACAGGAAGAAGTCTCGCACCCGCTGCTGGAAACCAAGGTGCCCATTGGTCTTCTGCCGCAATTACAGGCGCGTTTTCTCGCACGCACAATTCGCGGCGAGATGGAGGGGTACGTGCCGTTTCTGTATAAGTAACCATGTTGATTCTTGTTTCCTATGATGTCTCTACTGAAACCAGGGCTGGTCGAAAACGGCTGCGCCGCGTCGCCAGGGTATGCGAGAGCCACGGGCAACGTGTGCAGAAGTCCGTGTTTGAGTGCAAGGTGGATTTGGCAAAGTGCGAGCAACTAGAGCGCGAACTGCTTGCGGAGATCAATGAGAAGGAAGATAACCTGCGGCTGTACCGCCTGACTGAACCGTTGGATCGTAACGTGAAAGAATACGGAAAATTTCGTGCAGTGGATTTTGAAGGGCCCCTGGTGGTATGAGTCGCGCGAACCCCAAGCAATGGGAAAAGGGGCGGGGAGTTCGCGCCGGAAATAACATGTTGATGAACATAAAAATACCCGGAAGAAAATTTCTTGTACCGGTTAGATCGTGGCAAGTTTTGAGGGGGTTCGCGCGTTCGTGTCGGGAACGTCTGGTATTATCAGCACTTGCAGCACGACAGTTGCGCGCGCTCGATTGAGCGCGCGAGGATTGAAACGCCAGTGCCGATATCGCGCGCCTGCTGGAGATCAAGTTGCGCGCGCTCGATTGAGCGCGCGAGGATTGAAACACATCCCGCAAGTCGTGCGCCAATTGCGCGAATGGTTGCGCGCGCTCGATTGGTTGCGCGCGCTCGATTGAGCGCGCGAGGATTGAAACCGCCGATTGCTGGATAAATTGCGGTAGGTTGCTTGTTGCGCGCGCTCGATTGAGCGCGCGAGGATTGAAACGCGTCTGGCAGCGCGCTGCAACCTATTGATTATTAGTTGCGCGCGCTCGATTGAGCGCGCGAGGATTGAAACTCGCGGCTGACGTCGCCCTCGCTGCATGACAACACGTTGCGCGCGCTCGATTGAGCGCGCGAGGATTGAAACCACTTGCGCGCCGCCAGCGGCGCGTATGGCGCCCGTTGCGCGCGCTCGATTGAGCGCGCGAGGATTGAAACGACCTGATGCAGGTGTGTTACTAAGTCCACCTCCTCGTTGCGCGCGCTCGATTGAGCGCGCGAGGATTGAAACCGTTGATGCGCATGGCGTACGAACCGTGGTGCAGGGTTGCGCGCGCTCGATTGAGCGCGCGAGGATTGAAACGAGGAGGGGGTGTACGCATGAGCGAAAGGCCAGAAGTTGCGCGCGCTCGATTGAGCGCGCGAGGATTGAAACCCGGTGTCATGGACATGTCAACGGCATGGCTGCATGTTGCGCGCGCTCGATTGAGCGCGCGAGGATTGAAACTGGCGTAAATGGTTGATTATACGAGCATCACAATGTTGCGCGCGCTCGATTGAGCGCGCGAGGATTGAAACTGCCGGATTTGCTTGTGCGCCAGTTTCCGCCCGCAGTTGCGCGCGCTCGATTGAGCGCGCGAGGATTGAAACATCCCCGCGGCGCGATAGGCACGCTTCAGCACTTGTTGCGCGCGCTCGATTGAGCGCGCGAGGATTGAAACGATCCGCAACGCCGCGCGATCGGGTACCTCACTGTTGCGCGCGCTCGATTGAGCGCGCGAGGATTGAAACAGACTGCACTACCGCTATCACCGCACTCAGCCTGAGTTGCGCGCGCTCGATTGAGCGCGCGAGGATTGAAACTGAACGAGCAGATCGACAACGCCGTAGAGAGCGCCGGTTGCGCGCGCTCGATTGAGCGCGCGAGGATTGAAACCAGATAATTCCTCAACATGGCCGGAGTATAAGCGGTTGCGCGCGCTCGATTGAGCGCGCGAGGATTGAAACGTCGCCTACCACATCCACCCCGATACCGGGCTGCCGGTTGCGCGCGCTCGATTGAGCGCGCGAGGATTGAAACGCGATGGCCCACGCCATCGTCAACGGCCGGCCGTTGTTGCGCGCGCTCGATTGAGCGCGCGAGGATTGAAACTCCAGTCCGTTCTCCACCCAATAATCAGGCCCGGCTGTTGCGCGCGCTCGATTGAGCGCGCGAGGATTGAAACCAAAGTCATCACGGACTTTATAGAGGATCTTGCCGTTGCGCGCGCTCGATTGAGCGCGCGAGGATTGAAACA